>CAMZZN010000013.1 GCA_947345935.1 uncultured Ruminococcus sp. | reverse complement strand
CCCCTTTGGCAGGGGTGTGGGTGACTCCCTACAGTGTAGGGAGATGTCACGCAGTGACAGAGGGTACGGGCGACTGTCAGGAGCAGAGTCCCCACTTAAGTTAATGGTATTGAACCTTTTTATTACTTATTCTGCATATATTCGTCCATAGCGGCTGCGGCTTTTTTGCCTGCGCCCATTGCAAGGATTACCGTTGCAGCGCCCGTAACGGCGTCGCCGCCTGCATATACGCCCTCTTTGGATGTAAGTCCGTCGTCATCGGCAATTATTCCGCCCCACCTCTGAGTGTCAAGTCCTTCGGTAGTGGACTTGATAAGCGGATTCGGCGATGTTCCGATCGACATGATAACGCAGTCGGCTTCGATCTCGATAAACGCTCCCTCTATCGGCACAGGCTTTGCTCTGCCGGATGCGTCAGGCTCGGAAAGCTCCATCTGCTGGCATACAACGCTCTTTGCCCAGCCGTTTTCGTCTGCCTTTATCTCCACAGGATTCGTCAGGAACTTGAAAATAATTCCCTCTTCCTTTGCGTGCTCAACCTCCTCGGCTCTTGCGGGAAGTTCGTTTTCGGTACGTCTGTACACGATATGTACATCAGCTCCAAGTCTCTTTGCGCATCTTGCGGCGTCCATTGCAACGTTTCCGCCGCCTACGATAACAGCCTTAGTTCCTGCCTTGATAGGCGTAGAGCTGTTCTCCTTGTATGCTTTCATGAGATTAATTCTTGTAAGGAATTCATTTGCAGAGTAAACTCCGTTGAGATTTTCACCGGGAATGTTCATAAATCTTGGCAGACCAGCGCCAGATCCGATAAATACCGTTTCGTAACCCTCGTTCTGCATAAGCTCGTCCACGGAAACTGTCTTTCCGACAACGGTATTGGTCTCGATATCAACGCCCAGCGCTTTAAGTCCGTCGATCTCTTTCTGAACGATCGACTTAGGCAGTCTGAATTCAGGGATTCCGTATGAAAGAACTCCTCCTGCAACGTGGAGAGCTTCAAAAACAGTGACGTCATAGCCCTTTTTTGCCAGATCTCCGGCACAGGCAAGACCGGAAGGCCCCGAACCGATAACGGCTGCCTTATGACCGTTGCTCTCAGGCTTTTCTATCGAAGTTTCAGGCTGAGCGTTGTGCCAGTCGGCAACGAAACGCTCCAGACGTCCGATGGCTACCGGCTCGCCCTTGATGCCTCTTACGCACTTGCTTTCACACTGCGTCTCCTGGGGACATACTCTGCCGCAGACAGCTGGAAGGGAGCTTGACTTTGTAATTATTTTATAAGCCTCAGCGAAATTTCCTTCTGCCACCTGGGCAATAAATTCGGGAATATCTATCTGCACGGGACATCCGTTTGTGCAGGGTCTGTTTTTGCAGTTAAGGCAGCGTTTTGCCTCGTCAATAGCCTGTTCCTCAGTGTAGCCGAGGGCAACTTCTGAGAAGTTTTTATTTCTTACGTCCGGCTGCTGAACCGGCATTTCGTTCTTTTTTAATGACATATTAGGCATTTTACTTTACCTCCTGACGGAAAAGATTGCAGGTATCTTCATGAGCCTTGCGTTCAAACTGCTTGTACATTGCTCCACGTGCCATAGCCTCGTCGAAATCAATAAGATGACCGTCAAATTCCGGGCCGTCAACGCAGGCAAATTTTGTCTGACCACCGACCGTAAGACGGCATCCGCCGCACATTCCCGTGCCGTCTATCATGATCGGATTCATGGAAGCAACGGTAGGGATCTCGTATTCTTTGGTAAGTCTGCACACGAATTTCATCATGATAAGAGGTCCGATAGTGATGACACGGTCGTACTTTTCACCGTTGTCAATAAGCTTTTTGAGGGCGTCGGTAACAAGTCCCTTTTCTCCTGCCGTTCCGTCGTCGGACATGAGCACGAACTTTGAAGAAGCCGCCTTGAATTCGTCCTCCAGAATCACAAGGTCACGGTTTCTGAAACCGACGATTGAGTGTACCTCGACGCCGAGTTCGTGAAGTTTTTTTGCCACGGGATAAGCGATAGCGCATCCTACGCCGCCGCCGACAACAGCGACTTTTTTAAGACCGTCAGTCTCTGTGGCACGTCCGAGAGGTCCGACAAAATCGTGGAGACACTGACCTTCTTCAAGTCTGTTAAGTTTTTCCGTAGTAGCGCCGACTATCTGGAAAATAATAGTGACGGTTCCGGCTTCACGGTCGTAATCTGCTATGGTAAGGGGAATTCTTTCTCCCTCGCTGTCGGTTCTGAGAATAATGAACTGTCCCGGTTCTGCCTTTGCGGCAACTCTGGGGGCGTGGATCTTCATAAGAGTTACAGTCGGATTAAGACTGTTTTTTTCAAGTATTTCAAACATTGTCCATACCTTCCTAAATTAAATTTGCACATCCGTCGGGAATATCAGATCGCCTTTGACCGTATTCCGGATATACACGTTGTTTATCTATCATTATAGCATAATACTGCTGTTTATGTCAAGTAAGAAAAATAATGGGTTTCAAAAGGAGAAATCCGCTTTTTGTCAGTGGTATGATATTGGTGGATTTTGTTTCCTTACACTCTTTTCAAATGTGTGTTCATTCTATGGGCTTCTGCTTTAATTATTTTAAGTACCTCTTTATGAGGTACTTAAAATAATTAATACCGGGTTTCCAAAGGGTGGATTCACCCTTTGGCAGGGGGGTAAGGGGGGACAGAGTCCCCCCTTACTTCACAACCGGATGAACAGGTTTGCAAGGATTGCCTACTGCAACATAACCGGCAGGGATATCGCTGACTACCACGCTTCCTCCGCCGATAACAGCGCCGTCGCCGATAGTAACGCCGGGCATTACAGAAACTCCGCCGCCTATCCAGACGTTGCTGCCCACCTTAATTGGTTTTGCGTATTCAAGCCCCGAATTTCTGGTTTCGGCGTCAAGGGGATGACCGGCGGTATAGAAACCGCAGTTCGGACCGATAAATACGTTGTCGCCAAATATGACTTCCGCACAGTCGAGAATGACGCAGTTGTGGTTGGCATAAAAATTGTCGCCTATTATGATGTTGTATCCGTAGTCACAGAAAAAATTTGGCTCGATAACGGTATTTTCGCCTTTAAGAGCGATTATCCTGGTCAGAAGTCTGTCTCTTTTCTGAAAGTCGTTGTAGATCGTACTGTTGTACTCCATGCAGAGTTTCTTTACGTTTGTCCTGTCAGCGGTAAGCTCCTTATCGCCGCCGTTGTACAGCTCCCCTGCCTGCTGTTTTTCCTTTTCGGTCATTTTCAACACTCCTTACATTTTGCTGCCCTTGCTGCCCTTTGCTCCGAAGCTGCCGCCCATTGAAAGGATATTCGTTTCAAATGCATAGCTGATCTTTGCGCCCTGCCTGTGACGCTTGAGAGCAAGCTGTATCATGCGTTCGAGCAGTTCGGGATATTTAACGCCCTTTGGTTCCCAGAGATAGAACGCCAGAGATCCGGGTATCGTATTTATTTCGTTTATATAGATTTTCTGCGTTTCCTTGTCAAGCATGAAGTCGATTCTTGCCACGCCGCAGCATCCGAGATAACGGAAAGCTTCAACAGCCGTTCTGCGCACTGTTTCTTCCTGTTCCGGAGTAATGTCGGCTGGAATTTTTCTTTTAAGCGTTGCCATTCCCTTGCTGCCGCCTGATTTTCCGCCGCCTACGTATTTATCATTGTAGCTGAGGATCTCATCCTGCTGCACGGGTTCTTCACAGACCGACGCTTCTGCCGATTCGCTGTCGCCGCAGACGGCGCAGTTGATCTCCTTGAGCTGCACAACTGCCGGTTCAATGAGAATTCTGTCTGCAAATTCAAACGCCTCTTCAACGGACTTTTCAAGTCCCCTGCGGTCTGAAGCCTTTGAGATGCCCACGCTCGAACCCAGATTTATAGGCTTGACAATAACGGGATAGCTGAATTTTTCTTCCACCTGCGATATGATATCGTCCATTTTGTCCATATCAAACGAGGAGAAGCGGCAGCAGTCGAGGACGGGAAATCCTGCGTCTTTAAGGAGTATTTTCATAACGAATTTATCCATTCCCACTGCCGAGGAAAGAACGTCGCATCCCACATACGGGAAACCGAGCGTCTGCAAATATCCCTGTAAAGCGCCGTCCTCAACGTTCGTTCCATGAACTATGGGGAAAGCCACGTCAACTTCGGAGATGACATTTGAGCCGAATTTCTTCATTTTCTGACGTATAAGCTGTACTTTTCCCTCGCTTCTTACGAAAACGCATTCCGTACACTCTTTAAGAAGGGAAGGTATATCTTTGAACAAGTTGATGTCCATAAGCTTTTCGCCGGTGTAGAACTCGCTGTCCTTTGTCATGTAAACGGGAATAATATTGTATTTTTCCTTGTTCATGCTCGCCATAGCCTGAACCGCCGAAATTACGGATACTTCATGTTCGACGCTCTTTCCGCCGAATAAAACTGCAAGATTGATCTTCATATGTAGTCTCTCCTTTTATCAATAATTGTCAGGAAGATCGTTTTCAAGCAGAACGATCTTCTTTTTATCGGTCTGATATGCCCTCGCCTTGTCAAGAGCCTCGCCCAGCGAATCGGCGGCATATACCTTATTCATATCGTAGCCGGCAGCTTTTATTCCCTTGTAAATAGGTTCTGTCTGATGTTTTCCGACCAGAACGATATAATCGCAGACTGCGGCAGCCTCCTGCCCGAACTCAAAGTTGAGTTCTTCCTGCTTTGCTCCGAGTTCTACCATTCCCGGAGTGACAAGGATCTTGCAGGCGTCGAAAAGTCCCAGGACATTAAGCGCAGCACGGCAGCCGCTGGGATTTGAATTATATGCGTCGTCGATGAATGTCAGGTCGCCGCCCTTGTCAAGAAGCTGCAATCTGTGCGGAACGGCGGCTATCCTCTTTACAGGCAGAACCAGCTTTTCAAGCGGTATACCCGTACCATGAGCGTAGGCGATCGCTCCGACCACGTTCTGTACGCTGTGTTCGCCGAGGAGCTTCATGGAGAAGCGGCAGCTTTCGCCGCCGGGAGCTGTCAGCGTAAATTCCGTGCCCTTGTCGGAAACTAAAATGTCTGCGGCACGGTAATCGCAGCCCTCTGTTGTTCCGTAAAGGATCGCACCCTTGTACTTCGGAGCACGGCTGCGTATAAGCTCGTTGTCGCCGTTGAGAAATATCTTTCCGCCAGCCGCCTGAACGCTGTCCGCAAGCTCAAATTTAGTATCGACGACATTCTCGATAGTGTTGAACGTTTCCAGATGCTGAGGACCGACAGAAGTGATAATGCCGTCATGGGGATGAGCTATTTCGCAGAGTTCCCTGATCTCATGCACACGCCGTGCGCCCATTTCGCAGATGAAATATTCATGAGTGGGTCTGAGGTGCTGTCTTATGGTAATGGTAACGCCCATAGGAGTATTGAAGCTTTCGGGAGTTTTCAATGTCTCGTACTGAGAACCGAGAAGCTCGCTGAGATAGAATTTCATGGATGTTTTGCCGTAGCTTCCAGTTATTCCGACCTTGTGAAGCGAGGGCATTTCGCTCAGAATTCTTTTTGCGTCGTTGATATACCACTTCTGGACGGATTTTTCTATCGGCTTGTTGATAATATTTGACAGCGGAACGAGAAGCGGCGTAAGATAAATTCCTGAGTTTATTAATATATACAGCCACGGGGAGCAGAATCCGCTTCGCCATATAAATGAACTGCCGCCGATTATCAACGCTTCAAGCACCCAGAAAGTTATCATCATTCTTTTGACTCTTGCCGTATATTTAAGGGGCTTTTTGAATTTTTTTCCCGGCTTGTTGGCAACAGAAAAACAAAGGTTAAAAGCCATGAATCCTATAAGAACAGGCAGAGTTGCGCCCGTTTCAAGCATGACGAACTGCAATATAAGCAGAATGGCAGGGAAAATATACCGCTTATAATTTTTCTTCATCCACCATGAATGCTCCGGAGTTTTGTAGCCGTTGAGCTGGAGCATATGGAATTCCCTGAGTGAAAAGAAAAGTATTCCGGCAAGGGCGGCTGCCGTATAAATGCAGAATATAGCGATATTCATAAATCAGTCTCCAATCTTCAAAAAGGAGCACATTACACGGTTGAAGGTGTACTGCTGCTCTAAGAATGAATAATGTCCGGCGTTTTCAAGCTTTACAAGTCCGGCGTCGGGGATAAGCTTCTCCATTTTTTCTCCGTCTGACAGTGGAGTTGCCGTATCGTTTACGCCCCACACAAGGAGAGTCGGGCACTTGATATTTGGAAGAAGCGGCTCTAAGTCCTCGTTTACTGTCTTGACAAGAACCTGTCTCATAAGCGGAGAGGCGGCGGCGTAGTCGGCGCTCCCGTATTTCACACGAAGCTTTTCGAGAGCATTGGGGGCGATTTTCTGCGCAATCCTGGTGGAAAGAACAGCCTTGCCTATTTTGTACTTTTTTGTTCTCCAGCTTTTTTTATTGGTTTTCGGCGGCATTATTCCTGCGCTGTCAACCAGTATCACCTTTGATATTTTAAATGGCAGTTCTTTGCGGCTGTTCAGCTTGATAGTGACACGTCCGCCGAATGAATGTCCCAGAAGTATTACTTCGCCGGCATTGTAGTCTTTCAGAAAATCGATGACGAAATCTGCGTAGTCGTCCACGCACCATGCCGATGGCGGTTCATGACTTTCACCGAATCCGGGCATATCCATAGCCACTACATGATATTTCTGCGACAGAAGCTCTATAAGATTAGCAAAAAGCTTTATGTTGCTTCCCCAGCCGTGAAGAAGCACGATAAGATCGCCGGAGCCTTTGTCCTCGTAGTTTATTTTTATACCGTTTACCGTTTTGTTCAATTTCATTATCTCCATATGTTTATTTATGGCAGTGCGTATGCCATATGTATATTTTATGCAGCTTATACGCCATTACATACACATTTATTATATCACGACAGAGATTCAATGTCAATGATTTGTACTTGATTTTAACGCAAATCAATTTTGAAATTATATTTAGATATATTTTGTATGCGTAAGGACACGGCACGCCGTGTCCTTACAGATTAAGGGTATTATGTTGATTTTTGAAAATTGACATAGCAACAGCATTTATTTTTTTATTATGATTATAAAAGAGATTTTGTTTCTTTAAATTTTTGTTAAAGGAAATACTTTCTGTCTGGATTTCACTCTGATTCATTACAATCCCCCTTGTGGGGAATGTAATGAATCAATGATGGGTTTCCAAAGGGAATGTACTTCCCTTTGGCAGGGGGTTAGGGGGACAGCGTCCCCCCCTTTATAAACGTGAATAGAAATAAAATGCTGTTGCCGTGCTTGATTTCTATCAGGTACTATGATATAATAAAAAAGATGAGTCGTCATCACTGAAATCATGAAAGGAGGATTTATTTATGGATATCAAGGAAAAGCTCGGCGATCTGACCGACAAGGTAAAGAACGACAAGGAGTTTCAGAAGAATCTTAAAAAAGATCCTATTAAGGCTGTCGAGGGTCTTACCGGAATCGACATTCCTGAGGATAAGGTAGACAAGGTTGTGGACGCAGCAAAAGATAAGCTCGGCGACGTTTTCAATAAGATTAAAAAGTGAATACAGGTTCTGATAAATGTGGACTTGTCCTGGATCTTCCGGGCAAGTCCACGCCGAACCGGTTGATATGAAAGGAATTAAATTGAAAAAAATAAAAGAAGCGCTGCTTGAAATAAAGCTCTTGAATTTCATTATGCTTACCGCTGCCGGTATCATAAACGCATTTGGCATAAGCTTGTTTCTGATGCCTGTAAAGCTCTATGACAGCGGTATTTCCGGAACGTCCATACTGTTGGCTCAGCAAACCCCGGAATGGCTTTCACTGTCTGTTTTTCTTATAGTACTTAACGTTCCGCTGTTCATATACGGCATGAAACGGCAGGGCGCTGCGTTTACGATAAGCGCCGTGTACACCGTATTCGTTTATTCTGTCACCTCATGGCTGATAACCGATGTTCTTCCGGTTGATGTCAGTCTTGCTTCTCCGCTTGCCGGAACTGATCTGCTCCTGTGCGCTCTGTTCGGCGGCGTTATTTCCGGAATGGGCAGCGGTCTTGCCATAAGATACGGCGGAGCAATGGACGGAATAGAGGTCATGGCTGTTATCTTCGCAAAAAAGCTCGGTCTTTCTGTGGGATCTTTTGTAATGATCTACAACGTCATACTGTACATAATATGCGGATTTACCATAAAAAGCTGGATTCTTCCGCTTTATTCCATAGTGACTTACTACGCCGCCCTGAAAACCGTGGATTTTATTGTGGACGGTTTACAGCGTTCCAAAGCGGCTATGATAATTACTTCAGAACCTGAAAAAATAAGCGGCCGTCTTATGAAAGAATTCGGCTGCGGAGTTACGCTTATCAAGGCGAAAGGAGGATTTTCCGGCGCTGACAGGAGCGTTCTGTATTTTGTGGTCAACCGTTTTCAGATCATGAAGATGAAAGACATCGTGCAGAAAGCCGATCCTCTTGCTTATGTTACGCTTACAGAGGTCGCCGATATTTTTTCGGCAAACAATAAAGGAGATTAATATGCTTAAAGAAATCCTTGATCCGTGCAGCTGCGCAAAGTGCCGCATCTGCTGCGTATTTGACAGCTCAGATATATGGGAAACGCCTGTATTTACGCTTGAAACGGCGGAAAGGATACGATGCGCAAAGCCGGAAACAAAATTTGTCCCTTGCGGAAACGGATGTATCGCCGATCCGGGAAAGCTTTGTGAAGGAGAACTTTTTACTTGTCCGGCGCTGACGGAAAACGGATGTATGCTCGGAGACGAAAAACCTTTCGATTGCCGTATATGGCCGTTCCGTATAATGAACGTCGGCGGTATACGTGCGGTAACAATTGCCTCGCTGTGCAGTGAAATGTACAGCCGTCCGCTTTCTCAGCTTGTGGATTTTCTGGACAAGGGACTGGCAGAGAATATTTTCCGCTATGCAGACGAACATCCGGAGATAGTGAAGCCGTATGACGACGGATATCCGGTGTTAAAACTCGAAAGGAAAGGAAAGGAAAATAAAATGTCGTTTTCAACAGAAGAAAAGAATTTTATATGCAGCGTATGTGGAAAAGGATCGCCGCATACGGTGATAACAGAAACAGATCCGCCAGCCGGCGTGCCCGACCTTGACCTGCGTCCG
The DNA here is from genome assembly GCA_947345935.1 of uncultured Ruminococcus sp. Lineage (GTDB taxonomy): Bacteria > Bacillota > Clostridia > Oscillospirales > Ruminococcaceae > Ruminococcus. The sequence continues at coordinate 43,476 of CAMZZN010000013.1, read as the reverse complement.
GCAGGAGCTTCACGGAAATACATGAAATATCAGGTCATGGAATGTCCGCATTGCGGCTACTGCAATTCCGCCCTGAATATTCCGTTTTATCCTGACAAGGAGTATCTTGACAGCGAGGAGTACAAAGAATGTACTGGTATTCTTACAGCGAATGCCGACGCACAGCGGCTTATAAAAAAAGCTCTGGTTCTTGCCGGCAATCATAGCTATAAGGACGCCGTAAAGAGCTGGCTTTCGGCAGCATGGCTATTTGACGACGACTGCGACAGACCGAATGCGGTGATCTGCCGGCGCAGTGCGGTCAGATTGATGGACGATCATCCGGCAGCGTTCAAGGGAGATAATAACTTTAAGATACTTATGGCTGATCTGCTGAGACGGTCGGGAGAATTTGAACGTGTTATCCGGGAATATGAGGGCGAAGCTTTCAGGTCACAGATAATGACGGCTATTGCGTTTTTTGAAGTACAGCTTGCGGCGCAGGGAGACGATGAGGCGCACCGGGCGGATGAAGTCCCCGGAATATCTGCAAGGTAATGTATTATGTGTATATTCTGAGATGCGCCGGAGATACGCTTTATACCGGGATAACTGCCGATATAGACAGACGGATGTCGGAGCATTTCGGCAGAACGGAAAAATGCGCAAAATATACACGTTCTCACAGAGCCGAAAAGCTCGAGGCGCTGTGGAGTGCGGAAAACCGCAGTTCTGCGTCAAAGCTGGAGTACAGGATAAAAAAACTGAGCCGTGAGCGTAAGCTCCGGCTGATAGAAAACAAAAACAGTCTGGAAGAAGTAATAGGAGAATCGGCAGAAAAGTACAGCAGAATAAAATAATAGCTCCACAGTGAGAACCATGTTTGCAATTAAAGAGAATCCGTACCCAAATTCTTATCAAAGTGAATATTTCTCTGAGCATTCACTATAATTATAGCCATTCCCCCAAGGGGGTAATGGCTATAATTAATAATGGGTTTCCAAAGGGGATGTATTCCCCTTTGGCAGGGGTGTGGGGACAGAGTCCCCACTTAAGTTGCAAGCATAGTTCCTGCTGCGGAGCTATTACTTTATTTGTTCTTTATTCTGAATGCGCTGTTTCTGATTTGTCTGGGGTCGAAGTCTTTCGGGCGTTTGTTTTCTTTTTTTCTGGGCTTCTGTTTTTTCTCTTCCTCGTCGTTCAGCCGCATCGTGAGGGAGATCCTGCTGCGCTTTACGTCTACGTCCAGCACACGAACCTTGACTATTTCCCCTACTTTTACAGCTTCAAGGGGATGCTTTATAAAACGACTCGTGATCTGCGAAATATGCACGAGTCCGTCCTCATGCACGCCGATATCCACAAATACTCCGAAATCTATGATATTGCGCACCGTTCCGACAAGTTCCATGCCGGGCTTGAGATCCTTGATCTCCATAACGTCGCCGCTCCTGAGCAGCGGAGGAGGAAGCTCGTCACGAAGGTCACGTCCGGGCTTCTGAAGTTCTCCGATAATGTCCGTAAGCGTAGGAACGCCTATTTCCAGCGATCTGCTGATGTTCTCGATGCCGAGAGCGTCGGCTTTTTCATTTATGCTCTGCGTTCCGCCGTCTGATATATCTGCAAGGGTGAATCCGCATTCGCTGAGAAGCGAAGAGGCGGCAGCGTAACTTTCAGGATGTACGGCAGTGTTGTCCAGAGGATTCTTTCCGTCACGTACTCTCAGAAATCCCGCACACTGTTCAAAGGCTTTTTTGCCCAGCTTCGGAACTTTTAGAAGCTCCTTACGATCGGTAAATCTGCCGTTTTCCTCACGGTACGCAACGATATTTTTTGCAACGGCGGAATTAACTCCTGCAATATATGAAAGCAGCGAGTACGACGCAGTATTCAGATCGACGCCTACGGAGTTTACGCAGTCCTCTACAACTCCCGAAAGCGCCTCGCTCATCCGTGCCTGGGGCATATCGTGCTGATACTGTCCCACGCCGATGGCTTTCGGCTCAATTTTTACAAGTTCTGCCAGAGGATCCTGCAAACGGCGTGCGATAGAAACGGCGCTTCTTAACGAAACGTCATATTCCGGGAATTCCTCGGCAGCCAGCTTCGATGCGGAATAAACCGAAGCTCCTGCCTCGCTTACGACCATATAGCTTACTTTCTGCGGGATCTCCTTCAGAAGCTCGGCGGTAAAAGCCTCCGTTTCACGGGAAGCAGTGCCGTTTCCGATAGAGATAGTGGTTACGTTATGCTTCTGTATCAGATTTTTGATAGTGCGCTTTGAAGCCTCGATATTGGTTTTGGGACCGGGCGTGCAGTAAACTATGCCTGTATCCAGGACTTTTCCTGTTGCGTCGATAACGGCGACCTTGCAGCCTGTTCTGTAGCCGGGATCAAGTCCCAGGATAACGCTGTTTTTAAGCGGCGGCTGAAGAAGAAGCTGACGGAGGTTTGAAGCGAAAACCTTGATAGATTCCTCTGCGGCTTTTGCAGTCATTTCAGAGCGTATCTCACGTTCTATAGACGGGAAAATAAGACGTTTGTATCCGTCCTCTGCTGCTGCACGGACAAGCTCGCCGCAGACGTTGTTGTTTTTGATGTACTTTCTCAGGATAATATCCGTAGCGTCAGTTTCGTCAATGTTTACCGAAACTTTCAGGAAGCCCTCCTTTTCTCCTCTGTCAAGGGCAAGCACACGGTGATTGGCGATCTTTGATACCGGCTCGGAGAATTCGTAGTAATTTGTGTAGACGCTTTCGGCGTCGGGATCGGACGCTTTTGAGATGATCTCGCCCTTTTCTCCGGCAAGATTTCTGAGTTTTTTTCTGATATCGGCGTCGTCGGATATGTCCTCGGCGATAATGTCCATAGCTCCCTGCAAAGCAGCCTGAGAGTCCGTAACGCCTTTTTCCTCGTCTACGAAAGCCTCGGCTTCTTTTTCCGGTTCGGTACCGCCGTTCTGTTCCATTATCAGCACTGCAAGGGGTTCAAGACCCTTTTCACGGGCGGCGCTGGCACGTGTTTTTCTCTTTGGCTTGAACGGACGGTAGATATCTTCAACTTCGACCAGCGTTGAAGCTGCGCTGATAGCAGCATCTATCTCAGGGGTCATTTTTTCCTGTTCCGTAATAGAAGCGGTGATCTCTTCCTTTCGCTTTTCCAGATTACGAAGATATGTAAGTCTGTCGAAAAGCTCACGGAGGATCTGGTCGTCAAGAGAACCTGTAAGCTCTTTTCGGTAACGGGCGATAAAGGGGATAGTTTTTCCGTCGTCGATAAGTTCCACGGTGTTGTCTACCTGTTCCTGTCTGAGACTGAATTCTTTTGCGAGAGTTTTGTTTATATCCATTTTTATTTATCCTTTCTTTTTTCCGATCATGTTTCAGACGGCTGTGCGGCGTCGTTGAAGCGGTCTATCCATGAAAACAGGGTTTTGGCTATGTCCTTGTATACGCTGGCGTTGTTTTTTTCATTGATTATCTCATGGCGCATACCGTCGAAAAGACGGTGTGAGATGCTCTCATAGCCTTTTCTTTCAAGCTGTTTTATCACCTTGAAAAATTTCTTCTCCGAGATCATGCAGGGGTCGTTCTTTCCCGAGATCAGCCGTACAGGCAGGGAGGGATTTTTGACTTCCCAGCCGCCGCCGGAATCCGCACGGCGCATCAGGCTCTGCATTTCCTCATAGCCGTTAAGCGTAAATCTGAAATTACACAGTGGGTCGTCGTTGAAAGCCGTCACTACTTCGGGATCGCTGCACCGCCAGGAGTTGTACGGCTGTTCAAAGAAACGTCCGAGTGTTTTGTCGATAGTGTCATAAATTTTGTCACTGCGGAAACGGCTTCCAGGATTCTTCAGAGAAACGGCGTTTATGCTTCTGAGAATCGGGGAAAAGCGTGCCAGAACCGGCGTTCCCGCAAGTATCAGTCCGTTTATTTCACTGTCGTGTTCTTTTATAAAACAGCGTGCTCCGACAGATCCCATACCGAAACCTATCATAAATAACGGCATGGAGGCGTAGTTTCTGCGTATCATGCCGTTAAGCTGAACTATATCGCTGATATATCCGTCGCTGCCGTTTTTGAACATAAAGCCAAGGTCGTCCTCGGTGCATACGCTTTTTCCATGTCCCCGGCAGTCATGGATAACGGTGATAAAGCCTTGTCCGGCAAGATAGTCCATGAAGGGAAAATACCGCTCCTTGTGCTCGTTCATGCCGTGGATTATCTGCACCGCTCCGTTTACCTCTCCCGGAGGTATGGCTATTACCGCCGAAATAAGAAGCTCGTCGAATTCAGAGGGAAATTCAAATTCCTTTTTATCCGCATTAAGCATAGTTTTTGTTCCTTCCATATTAATAACTTTATTATAACATAAAAAGGAAATAAAATCAAGTACGGCAACGGGATTTACTTCTATTCATGTTTATAAAGGGGGACGCCGTCCCCCTAACCCCCTGCCAAAGGGAAGTACATTCCCTTTGGAAACCCATTATTGATTCTTTACACTCCCCACAAGGGGAAGTGTAAAGAATCAGGATGAAATCCAAACGGATAGTATTTCCTTTAACAGGAATTTAAAGAAACAAAATCTCTTTTATAATCATAATAGAATTAAATGCCGTCCCGTGATATTAATAAAATTTGGTCTTTACATTTATATATAAAAAGTGGTATAATAAATATTAGGCAATGCCATTAAAATAAAATGAAAGAAGTGTTCTTGAATGACTAAAATTACGATTTTTTCCGGATTCCTCGGCGCCGGAAAGACTACCCTTATTAAAAAGCTCATATCTGAGGGCTACAAGGGCGAAAAACTTGTGCTCATTGAAAACGAGTTCGGCGACATAGGCATTGACGGCGGATTTTTACAGGACGCCGGCATTGAAATAACCGAAATGAATTCCGGATGCATTTGCTGTAGTCTGGTAGGAGATTTTGGAAAAGCTCTTGAAAAAGTTCTTGCCGATTATGCTCCCGACCGCATTCTTATCGAACCGTCCGGCGTAGGAAAGCTCAGCGACGTTATCCGTGCCGTTCAGAATATTGACGCACACGACGTTCAGCTTGACGGATTCACTACCGTTGTTGACGCCAAGAAATGCAAAATGTACCAGAAGAATTTCGGCGAATTTTTCAATAACCAGATAACTTACGCAAGCTGTCTTATTCTCAGCCATACCGGCGGACTTTCCGAGGAAAAACTTGAGGACTGCGTCCGCCGCCTTAAAGAGTTAAATCCTGCCGCTCCGATTGTCACGACAGACTGGGATAAGCTTACCAGTCAGCAGCTTGTTGACGCAATGACCCAGAAGAATACTCTTGACGATGAACTCAGCGCACTTCTGGAGGAGGCTAATCATCATCATCACCATGACGAGGAAGAGCACGAGCATCACTGCTGTCATCACGACCACGACCATGACGAGGAAGAACATGAGCATCACTGCTGCCATCACGACCACGATCATGACGAGGAAGAACATGAGCATCATCATGACCATGGTCCGGACTGTACCTGCGGATGCCACGATCATCACCATCACCACCATGCCGACGAGGTATTTACGAGCTGGGGCATTGAAACTCCGGCAGCATATACCGTTGAGGAGATAACTAATGCTCTCAACGCTCTCGGAGATGAGGAAACCTATGGCATGATTCTTCGTGCAAAGGGAATCGTAGCAGGAACAGATGGAAACTGGATTCATTTTGACTATGTTCCCGGTGTTCCGGACGTTCGTACAGGCTGTGCAGGCACGATAGGCAGACTTTGCGTTATAGGTTCAAAGATCAGCGAAGATGCTATCGCCAGACTGTTTCGTGCCGGAAATTAATCGGAGGGAGATCTGAAAATGCCTAATAATATGGACGAAATGCCCGTATATCTCTTTCTTGGATTTCTGGAATCGGGCAAAACAAAATTTATTCAGGAAACGCTTGAGGACAAGCGTTTCAATAACGGCGAAAGAACGCTTATGCTCGTCTGCGAGGAGGGCGAGGAGGAGTATGAACCTGAAAAATATCCCTCAAAAAACGTATTTATCCGCACAATAGAAGACAAAAACGAACTTACAGAAGCAAATTTGCAGCGTCTGGTCGATGAATGCAGAGCCGAACGTGTTGTTATTGAATTCAACGGAATGTGGCTTGTAAACGATCTTTTTGAGGCTATGCCGGAGGGCTGGGCGATTTATCAGGTCATGTTTTTTGCGGATGCTTCAACATTTCTGAATTACAATGCTAATATGAGAAGTCTGGTTGTGGATAAGCTCAATATATGCGAGCTGGTGGTTTTCAACAGAATGGAGAAAACGCTCGATCCGCAGGAATTCCATAAGATAGTACGTGGTATAAGCCGACGTACGGAGATCGCTTACGAGTATACCGACGGTACTGTGGCGTATGACGATATTGAAGATCCGCTGCCCTTTGACGTTGAAGCCGACAATATTGTCATCGAGGATAATGATTATGCGCTTTTCTACCGTGATATAATGGAAGAACCCAAAAAATACGACGGCAAGACCGTTACATTCAAGGGTGTGGCGGCAAGGAATCCAAAATTTCCTGAAAATGTTTTTGCGCTTGGCAGAAATGTCATGACCTGCTGTATCGAGGATATTAGATACTGCTGGTTTGTCTGCGAAACCGATGCCGCTGATAAGATGAAGGAACGTGGCTGGTTTATAATCAAGGCTGATATAGAAGTGAGAAAGCATAAATTTTATAAGGGCAAAGGACCTGTTCTGAGAGTCAGGGAAATATCACCTTCCGCCCCTCCGGAAAAAGAAGTAGCGACATTCTATTAATACCGGGATTCCAAAGGGTGACTCCCCACAGTGTAGGGAGATGTCACGCAGTGACAGAGGGGTGCGGGTCTCCGGTGGAGACCTCTCGCAAAGCGAGAAGCACCGACCGAACCGACAGGTGAGACCACAGGCGACTGTCAGGAGCAGAGTCTCCCTTAATAAACATGAATAAAAGTAAATGCTGTTACCTTGTGGCAAAGCCCACATATAGCGTGATAAACTGAAAAGGAGCTGTACAAATTCATGTACAGCTCCTTTTTATTGCTCATTATTTAGTGTCTTTCTTTGACTTTTTTCTGTTTTTCATCCACGACCAGGTTACCGGAGCAACAAAAATCGAGGAGTATGTACCGGAGATAAGACCGAACATCAGCGGAACAGAGAAGCTGAGAAGTGAATGATAACCCGTTACGAATACGACTATCGAGATAATAAGCATTGTACTGATAGTTGTTATCGAAGTTCTTATCGAACGTGTCATCGACTGCGTACAGCTGATGTTGATACGCTCGTTAAGCGAAGCCTTGGGGAAAATCGTGCGGTTTTCTCTGATTCTGTCGTAAATAACGATAGTATTGTTAATAGAATAACCGAGAATCGTAAGAAGTACGGCAACGGTATTCTTGTCAAATTCAAATCCGAAGAGAATTGAAACTGCAATTGCAGTAAGAAGATCGTGGCAGAGGGCGAATACCGAGCACACGCCGGCAGACCAGCCGCCTATCTTTCTGAAACGGATAGCAATGTAAATGATAATAACGACAGCTGCGAATATAACAGCAACGATGCACTTGAAAAGCGCTTCACGGGCTGTTGTGGAACTTACGTTGTTTACGCTTGGGTTTTCAAAATTATTGTCAGGGAAAGTGCTTGTGAGACGTTCTGTCAGTGCGTTGGGATGAACCGTGTTATCGGAATCAACGTATTCGATTTCATTGTCGGGGAGCTTTTCGGTAAAAGCAGCCGTCAGTTCTTCACGATCACTTGTCGTAAAGGATTCTTTTGTGAATCGTACTGTAAAGCCCGTTATTCCGTCGGAAAGCTCACGGATCTCAACTTCTGCGTTCTCTATGCTGTTTCCGAAGTATTCTGTAACGGAAGCTTTAAGTGAACTTTCGTCGATCTCTCCTGAATATTTGAAATTCAGACCGTAGTCAGTGGAAACGTCAAAGTTTTCAGATGAAGTGTAGGCGATTATAACCTGGCTCTTGTCATCTGTTCCGATAGCCTTTCCCAGCTTTACGCTGACGGGAGCATCAGTAAGGTCGTCCACGGCTTTTTTTACGTCGTTGGCGTTAATTTCACCTGTATAGTTGTAGGAGATTTCAGTGCCGCCCTTGAATTCAATTGAAAGGTTTACACCTCTTACGATGAGTCCGACGATCAGTGCGGCGACAACGCCGATGACGATAGCGAGGATCAGTTTTTTCTTTCCGCAGAAATTATAGACCTTTTCAGGCATAACGGCAGAAACTTCTTTTTTGATTTTTTTCGTCATTTCTCATCACCTCCGTAAAGCTTTCTGTTTTTCAAGCAGTTGAACTTTGAAAGCGATGTAACCATAAGTCTTGCTGCAAAAACTCCCATTACAAAGTTGAGGATAACGCCGGCGAGGAGAGTGAATCCGAAAGAGTAAACAAAGCCTTCAGCCGTTGCTCCAAACGCAGCGAATACCGTTTTGTTAAGGAACTTTGAGAAAAAGCTTGAGGGAACGCCGAATGCGCCCATAAGAATAACGGCTATAAGCACGTTTGTCACGTTGCCGTCCAGAATGGCTGAAAAGGCCTTCTTGTAAGCGATCTTGATGGCGGAATCAAGCGATTTGCCTGATCTGAGCTCTTCCTTGATACGCTCGCCTGTGATAATATTTGCGTCAACGCCCATACCAACGGCAAGGATGATACCTGCGATACCGGGAATGGTGAGCGTAGAACCGGGCATAAATCCGAACCAGCCTGTAACAAAGGCGATGCTTCCCGTTATCTGTCCCATAAGAGCTATAACGGCGACAAAGCCGGGAAGTCTGTAAAGGAATATCATGTAAACGGCAATAAATCCGAAAGCAATGGCTGCTGCCAGAAGAATTGCGTCAAGAGAGCCTGAACCCATTGTAGGAGTAATTGTTCTTTTGTTTGTTACTTCCATTTTAAAAGGAAGTGCGCCGCCGTTAATCTTGTCGGCAAGCTCTTTTGCTTCCTCGTATGTAAAGCTTCCGGTGATAACTGCGCTTCCGTCGGTAATAACTTCGTTTACCATAGGTGCGGAGATCTGCGTATCGTCCATCCAGATAGCGATAGGAACGTTGGCAGACATAGCCTGCTGTGTGGCGACTCTGAACTTCTCCTTGCCTGATTCTTTGAGGTCAAGAGTGACAACTATCTCCTGTCCTGTAGCGCTGGTATCGGTCTGTCTTTGTTTTACCTCTGCCGATTCAACGTCCGCACCTGTAAGAATGGGAGCGCCTGAGCTTGTATAAGCAGATTTTCCTGTAGAATCAGTCGTTTGCTCCGTGCCCATGCGGAATGTAAGTTCAGCCATTGTACCAAGTTCCTGAACTGCTTTATCCGGGTCGAAGTCGGTCGTTCCTGCTTCCCAGGGGAAACGGACGATTATTCTGTCGCTTTTTGTGTCGCTGTATACTTCACTGTCGGTGATTCCCAGCGATGAAAGTCTTGTTTTGATAACAACTGTTGCAGCTTCAAGTTCGCTGCCGCTGGCGTCAAATCCGTCAGCCGGTTCAAAGGTGGCGTCAACGCCTCCCTGAATATCAATGCCGAGGCGAACGTCGTCAACGCCCTTTATCAGCGTCTTGATATTGTCGCCGTTTCTGGAATCCAGACCGACTACAGCCGAAAATGAAAACAGTGCGATCAAAGCAACGACAATGAAGAAAGTAGGTTTTCCAATCCTTTTCACGGTCATGCCTCCTAAATTTCTGGTTACTCCGTATGCTCTGATAACGGAGAACAGTTTTTAGGCAACACTGCACAAAGCCCGCCTTTGGACTTTGCACGAAATCTATTTGTCAATTTTTCGTCACATTTCACAAAAAGCCTTGACAAGCTTTATGCGGTGTTGCCTTTATAATCTGTCACTATGACAATTGTTAATATTGTACTATATTTTTAAAAAAAAGTCAAGCCTATAGCCATTAAATGCAAATATTTCAAGAAATTGCACAATTACTGACGAAGTTTTTTGCCATTATTTACATATTTCAAATACGTACCGCTTATTTAAAATGTTTTTGTGAAATTTTCAGCCGGTTCATGGCACGGTTCAGCGCAGCCTGGGTCTGGTAGTATTCATGGATGCTCTGCTTTTGCCGCAGCTGCTCCTGAGCCCTTTCCTTTGCCTCCTCGGCACGCTTTATATCTATTTCTTCCGGAAGTTCGCAGGTATCTGCAAGAATGACAGAGCTTTCGGGCATTACCTGTATAAATCCCTCTGAAATAGCGGCGTAATGCCACTGTCCGTTCACCATATACTTCAGTTCTCCGGTAGGAAGAACCGTTACAAGCGGTTCATGACCTGCCATTATTCCCAGCAGACCGTCAATGGCGGTGATGACCAGGTGTTCGCATTCTCCCTGATAGAAAATACGGTTTGCAGCAATGATCTCCAGATGAAACGTTTTAGCCATGTTTAATCATCCCCGATCTGATTTGCCTTCTGGATAACATCGTCGATAGTTCCTGCCATAAGGAATGCGGCTTCCGGATATTTATCCATTTCACCGTCGATAATAGCGCCGAATCCTTTGATCGTCTCTTTGACGGGGACATATTTTCCTTTAAGACCGGTGAAATTCTCCGCAACGTTAAAGGGCTGCGACAGAAATTTCTGGATCTTTCTTGCACGGTAGACCGCAAGTTTATCCTGTTCGTCAAGTTCCTCCATACCGAGGATGCCGATGATGTCCTGAAGTTCCTTGTATTTCTGGAGAAGTTCCTGGGTGCGCCGTGCTACCTGGTAATGTTCCTCGCCGACTATTTCAGGTTCGAGGATGCGTGAGTTTGATTCCAGAGGATCAACAGCGGGATAAATGCCCTGTTCCACTATCTTTCTGGAGAGAACCGTCGTGGCGTCAAGATGTGCAAAAGTAACGGCAGGAGCAGGATCGGTGAGGTCATCGGCAGGAACATAAACTGCCTGAACCGACGTGATAGAGCCGTTTTTTGTAGATGTAATACGTTCCTGGAGTTCTCCGACCTCCGTTGCAAGAGTCGGCTGGTAGCCAACGGCGGAGGGCATACGTCCCAGCAGGGCAGAAACTTCCGAACCGGCCTGAACGTAACGGAAGATGTTGTCAATGAACAGCAGCACGTCTTTGTGTTCACGGTCACGGAAGTATTCAGCCATAGTAAGACCGGTCTGAGCTACACGCATACGTGATCCGGGCGGCTCGTTCATCTGTCCGAAAACAAGGGCGGTCTTGCTGATAACGCCTGATTCCTGCATTTCGTTCCAGAGGTCGTTTCCCTCACGGGAACGTTCTCCGACGCCGGTAAATATGGAATATCCGCCGTGTTCCGTAGCGATATTCCGGATAAGCTCCTGTATAAGCACGGTCTTGCCGACTCCTGCGCCGCCGAAAAGACCGATCTTTCCGCCCTTTGCGTAAGGAGCGATAAGATCTATGACCTTTATTCCGGTTTCAAGAACCTCAACTACTGGGCTCTGATCCTGAAAAGTCGGAGCTTTGCGGTGTATCTCCCAGTATTCGTCCGCTTCTGCGTCGCCTTTTTTGTCGATCGGCTGACCAAGAACATTAAACATACGTCCGAGCGTCTTTTCACCCACGGGAACTTTTATGCAGCTTCCGGTAGCCGTAACTTCCATATTTTTGCTCAGACCCTCGCTTGCGGCGAGCATGATGCACCTTACCGTACGGTTTCCCATATGCTGAGCGACTTCCATGTATCGTTTGTATCCGTCAATTTCAACAGTGAGAGCGTCCCGGATCATAGGGAGCTTTCCGCTGCTGAAAACAACGTCGATAACAGGTCCTATTACCTGTGTGATTTTTCCTTTTTCCATATGTGTTTCAACTCCTTTATGGAGATTCCAGGCTGCCTGCACCGCTTACCACTTCGGTGATCTCCTGTGTTATAGCGCTCTGCCTTGCCCTGTTGTAGAGCAGCGACAGTTCCTTTATAATATCCTTTGCGCTGGTAGTAGCCGCATCCATAGCGGTCATTCTTGACTGCTGTTCGCAGCAGAAAGCTTCTACCATTGCGCCGTAGATGATTCCTTTTGCATAATTTGGGATGAGATGCGCCATGACTTCTTCCGGAGACGGCAGGAACGAAGCCTTCGGCAGCTTTTTCATCGTTCCGTCGGGGGCTTTTCCAAAGTGTTTCCGGCTGAACGGCAGGAGCTGTATCATTCTTTCCTCCTGCACGTTGGAATTTATCATATCCGTATAAATAACGTAGACCTCGTCAAGTTCCCTGTTCTCAAATTTTTCCAGAACCAGCCGAGCTATCTCCATTGCTCTGTAAAGCGTGGGATTCTGCGTGGTATAGAGGAATTCTCCGTCCACAAACGGCTTGCTGCTGTTTTTGAGACGGCTTGTGAAGTACATTCTTCCCACGTGACCAAGGACAAACAGATAGCAATTGTTTATATCCGGAGACTTTGCGAGTTCCTGTTCGGTAAATTTCAGGATATTATGATTGTAGCTTCCGCACAGACCCTTGTCCGCCGTAATGACGATATATCCCTTTTTCCTCTTCTCCGGAGGTATATCCGTTCTGCGGTCGAAATACATCTGACGTGTATGGGGAGTATGTTCAAGAACGCTGCTTATAGTCTCCTGCAATTTATAATAGTAAGGTTCGGTAGAATCGAGAGCCTTTCTCGCTTTTTTCAGCTTCGATGATGATATAAGATACATGGCATTGGTTATTTTAAGTATCTGTTTTATGCTGTCGATACGTTCACGTATCTCTCTCATATTCGCCATAAGCCGTCACCTCTTATTCTTCAAACGCCGTAACTATGCGCTCGATCCTTTCTGCAAGGTCGTCGCTGAGGATTTTGTTCTGCTCGATCTCAACGATTATGTCCTGACCGTAGGTACGGATGTAGTTCATCAGTTCGGAGCAGTATTCTTTGAGTTCATTCAGCGGAATGCCCTTGAAAAGACCGTTCTGAGCCGCATAGAGCAGTATGACCTGTTCATATTGAGGCAGCGGATTATACAGAGGCTGTTTAAGCAGCTCGGTAAGCATTCTTCCGTGTTCAAGCAGCTCCGTGGTGGACTGGTCAAGCTCGGAGGAAAACTGTGTGAAGATCTCCATTTCCTTGAACTGCGCCAGATCTATACGGAGATTTCCTGCTGCTTTTTTCATGGCTTTTGTTTGTGCGGCGCCGCCTACACGTGATACGGAAAGTCCGAAGTTTACCGCAGGGCGCTGACCGGCGTTGAAAAGTTCGCTTTCAAGAAAGATCTGTCCGTCGGTAATTGAAATTACGTTTGTGGGAATATAAGCCGAAATGTCTCCTGCCAGCGTTTCAATGACCGGCAGAGCGGTGAGAGATCCGCCGCCGTGTTCGTCGTCAAGACGGCTGGAACGCTCTAAAAGCCTTGAATGGAGATAAAAAACATCGCCGGGGTAGGCTTCACGTCCCGGAGGTCTGTGAAGCAGCAGAGACATTGCACGGTAAGCGACGGCGTGCTTTGACAGGTCGTCGTACACAATGAGGACGTCTCTGCCTTTTGACATGAAATATTCCGCAATAGCAGTACCCGAATAGGGAGATATATACTGGAACGGAGCCGGATCGCTTGCGGAAGCGCAGACTACCACGGAATAATCCATAGCGCCGTACTTTTTCAGCGTTCCGACCACCTGTGCGACAGTGGACGATTTCTGACCGATAGCTACGTAGACGCAGACAACGTCTTTGTCTTTCTGGTTTATGATTGTATCCACGGCGATAGAAGTTTTTCCTGTCTGCCTGTCGCCGATGATAAGCTCACGCTGACCACGGCCGATAGGGAACATCGAGTCGATAGCCATTATTCCTGTCTGGAGAGGAACGCTTACCGGTTTTCTTTCAATAACGCCCGGAGCTTCACGCTCGATAGGAAAGTAATCCTCGGCGTTTATTGCACCAAGACCGTCGATAGGAGCGCCGAGAGCGTCCACGACACGTCCGAGCAGCTCGTCGCTTACGCCAATTCCGGCACGTTTGCACGTTCTGACGACGGAAGAGCCTTCGGTAAGACCATGGTCGTCGCCGAGAAGCACTACTCCGACTGTCTTTTCCTCAAGGTTCTGGACGATTCCACGTATGCCCGTTTCAAATTCTACCAGTTCTCCGTACATAACGGAATTCATTCCGTGTACCTGTGCGATGCCGTCGCCGAGACGTGTGACAAAGCCTGTCTCGGTCGCTCCGGACTTGACTTCAAAATCCTTGACTTCTGTTTTGAGCACGGAAATAATATCGCTTACAGAACCTTTTTCCGCGGCGTTTTCGTTCAGTTCGGAATATTCTGCGGCTTTGTTGTGAAGATTTTCTTTCATGCGTTTCAGAGCCGTGCGGTAGCTTTTATCGTATTCTGCGTCGCCGGCAGTGAGAATAAATCCGCCGATAATATCCGGATCTTTCCGGTATTCTATAGATACGTCCTCTTTGACGAATCTGTCCATGATGTATTTGCGGAGATCAGCCTGCTGAGCCTCCGTAAGGGGCGTAACATAGCGGACGACAGCCTTTATGCTGCCCTGTTTTTCAAGAAGAGCGTCGCCGTATTCGTCAATTACGTCCGGCAGAAGTCCGACAGTTCTGTTTTTTACGGCGCTGAGAATGAATTTATGCATACTTTCGGGGAAAAGCCGGGAAACTATCCCACGTTTTTCTTCTTGTGTGACAAGCGGATTTGAAAGAGTCTCGGCAGCGTCCGTACACTCGGTAAGGATGCGCTTTGTTTCTTCGGCGTCGTTCTGCGGAACGTCAAGGCGCAGCAGTTCTTTCAGCAGCTCTTTATCAAAGGTATTCATTTGACGTCACCCTCCTCTTCGGATAAGAATTTATCCACAAGGCGGCGGTTTTTCTCATCGTCGAGGTTTTCGCCGATGATTTTCGAGGCGGCTTCGATAGCAAGGTCGGCGATCTGCGTCTGAGCCTGTGACAATACTCTCCGGCGCTCGTTTTCAATGGTCTTGTTGGCGTCGATGATAAGCTGATCTGCTTCTTCCTGCGATTTTTTCAGAATAACCGATTTCTCAGATTCTGCGTCCTCATGCGCCTTCATGATGATCTCCTGAGCTTTTTCTTTTGCCTCGCTGATGCTTTCGCTGTACTCTTTTTTCAGAGCCTCGGCTTCTTCCTTTGATTTCTTAGCGGAATCTATGTCGTTCTGAATGGCACGTGTACGTTCGTCCATGATCTTTGCGATAGGCTTGAAAAGGAAAATTTTCAGCAGTATGAACAGCAGTATAAGGTTTACTGCCGACCATATAAAGTTCCAGATATTTATATCCAGCATAATAGTGCTTTCCTCCTGTTTTTATTTAAGGAAAAAGATGATAAGAATAGCGATAACAAAGCCGTAAATAGCGGTAGCTTCGGCAAGGGCGCATCCCAGAAGAAGTGCCTTGTTTATATCGCCCTTAGCTTCGGGCTGACGTGCGATAGCTTCGGCAGCCTTTGAGGTAGCGAGTCCGATTCCGATTCCTGCGCCTGCGCCCGTAAGAACGGCGATAGCGGCGCCCAGTGCGATTGATCCCATAATAAATCCTCCTGAAAATTATTCTTCCGCTTCCATTGCCTCTGCCATGAACAGGGAGGTAAGGAAAACGAATACGTATGCCTGTATGCATCCGTCAAAAATATCAAAATAGAAGCTGAGAACCAGCGGTATTCCCACCGGAACCACCAGCTTTACAAGCTCCATTACCACGAATGCGCCGAGAACGTTTCCGAAAAGACGCATACAGAGCGAGAGGGGCTTGATAAAAAGCTCAAGAATGTTGATAGGCAGAAGCAGAGGCATAGGTTCCACAAAGCTGTGCGCCCAGCCCTTTCCGCCACGTTCCCTGATACCGCTGTACTGTATCAGCAGTATGGCAAATATCGCCAGCGTTGCGGTAACGCCCAGATCCTTTGTAGGCGGTCTTAGGCCCACTATGCCGATGATATTTGAAATACCGATGTAAATAAGCAGCGTTTCAAGGATGGGGAGATACTTTTTACCTTTAGGTCCGAGAATACCGAGGAAAAAGTTATTCATCCAGTTTATGCCTGTTTCCAACAGACACTGTGCGCCTGTGGGAACAGTTTTCAGCTTTCTCACTATCAGTATTGAAATAAGTACGACCACTGCCATGATGCCCCAGGTCATAACGCAGGACTCAGGCACGGGGATACCTCCGAATATAGGTATAGTGAAGGCTACACGGCATTCAAGCTCTTCCAGGAGCTTATCGGCTATACTCATAATGCAGCACCTTCTTTCATTAAATAATAAAACGGAGAATTGAAAACTCTCCGTTGATTCATGCAGAATTGCGGAAACTCTGATTCCCGGCTCAGAGCAGTTCCCACTAATAATAATATAACAAATGCCGTAAATTGTCAAGAGATTAACGAGAATTTTCAATTAATTTTCGTTATTTTCATTATCCACGTTTTCCGCAAGCGACATTGCGTTTGTGAGCCTTTCGATAGCTCCGGAGTTGAGTTTTTCCGTCAGTCTTAATCTGTCCAGTTCACGTTTGAAAGAAGATAGCTCTCCGGCGATCTTTTTAAATACCGCCGTATTTTTCTCCTGCTGATCCTCCAGAGCGCACACACGTTTGATAAGACTGTTGATATTTGACGCAAGAGCCTCGTTGACATCGTTCTGTCTTTCGCCGAATTCAGTAAGCTTTTCGGCAGATTTCGTCATTTTCACCTTCTCATGACCGTCAAAGGCTCTGATAAATTCATTTGTAAGCTTTATTTCTGACATCTCGATCACCTGCTTTAATAAAAAATATTATTTATACGATGTTCCTCCAGTAATTCAAGGTATCTTCAATGGTTTTCTCCATTGAGATCTCTGCTTTCCAGCCTGTATCTTCATATATCCTTGAAACGTCCGGCTCTATTACAGGAATATCCGAAGCTCTCATTCTTGCGGGATCCTGTTTTACTTCGATATCGGCGGCGGAAAAATCAAGGGCTGTATCGAGGATATACTGTATTTCAACAGCTTTTCCACGCCCTACATTGTACGTTCTGCCGCTGATTCCCTTTTCACCGAGGAGACGATATGCCCTTACTACATCTCTGACGTCTGTAAAGTCCCTGCGTGCAGAAAGATTTCCCACGCTAATTACTGCCGGAGCATCGCCCTTTTCGATAACTGCGATCTGACGGCAGAAGTCGGAAATAACGAATGCAGGCAGCTGCTGCGGTCCGGAATGATTGAAAGCCCTCGCCATTACGATATCCATATTGTAAGCACGGGCGTATATCTCTCCCAGCATCCCCTGACACGCCTTTGTTGCGGCGTAGATATTTCCGGGGTTCAGAGGTTCGTCTTCGGAAAGAGGACAGGCGTCAGGTCTGATAAAGCCGTATTCCTCGCCTGAACCGATAAGCAAGAGACGGATATCCTTTTTGCCGGAGTTTCTTACCGCTTCCAGAACGTTTATCGTACCGATCACATTAATATCCGCCGTAAGCTGCGGTTTTTTCCATGAAACGGCAACGGAGCTCTGCGCCGCCAGATGATATATCACATCCGGCTGGGTTTCTTCTATAAGCGGCGGCAGGGCGTTTCTGTCAAGTATATCGAGGGTGCGGACGATGCAACTCTCCGCAATGGTTTCGTTTTCAAGGCAGGTCGCAAAAACCCCCTGACCTGCGGCTTTCAGCTCACGGATGAGATATCCCCCCACAAAGCCTGCGCCGCCTATTATAAGAGCTTTCATATAAGATCGTTCTCCTTTCCGGATAATACACGATAAAGACTTTCAACGGCGATATCTTCGCTGAATTCGCTGCGTACCCTTTCGGCGGCAGCCTTTCCCATTATTTCACGGAGATCACTGTTTCCGGCAAGCGTTTCGATAGCGTCGGCAAGCGCTCCGGGGTCTGATTTTTTCACGGTCAGCCCTGTAACTCCGCCGAGGCTCACATGGGGGACTCCTGACGGCAGACGAGTATTTATCACCGGTTTGCCGTATATCATTGCTTCAAGCTGAACTATCCCGAAAGCCTCGCTTTTTTCTACCGACGGCAGCACGAAGATATCGCAGTCCGCATATGCCTGTTTAAGTTCGTGATCGGAGAGAAATCCCAGAAAATGCACCTTGCTTTCCAGACCTTTTTCGTGGACATATTTTTTCAGATCAGGTTCAAGAACTCCCGTTCCTGCGATAAAAAGCTCGCAGCCCTTAACCATACGGAACGCTTTCAGCAGTACGTCCACGCCCTTATAATAGACGAGACGTCCGGTGAAAAATATCTTTACGCTGCCGGGATCGCTGCATTTTTCCGTCAGAACCGGATTCCGCCGGATATTCAGGTATTTTTCCGGTGCGACGCCGTAGGGAACGAGCCTGCATTTGCCGAAATAATCCGTAAGATAATCCGAGCCGAAATAATGTCCCCACGTAGCGATAGATATGGCGTCGGCACGGTTGAGCAGCCATTTCATGAAAGGCTTATAGAACAGCATGAGCTTTTTCTGTTTTACGATGTCGCTGTGCCAGGACAGAACCACTCTGCCCTTAAATCCGGACAGAAGCGCTGCGGCATCCGCCAGCGGAAACGGCATATGGATGTGTATTACATCGGCATTTTTTGACATTTTACGAAAGAGTTTTATAAAAGTAAAGGAGACGGGACACTTGCAAAGTGTTCCCAGGCTGGCGGCACGTGTGACGTCAATGCCGTTTATCTTCTGTCGGACAGTTTTTCCACGTTCGTCACGGCATACAAGGACTTTTACGTCGGCATTATAGCTGCTGACGAGCCTTTCGGAATACATCCGGACAAGGGTCTCTATTCCGCCCACGTGAGGATAGTATGCCTTATTTACCTCTAAGATACGCAGTTTTTTCGTCATGGTAACAGCTCCTTGTAGATGTTGTAAAGCTTACGGGCGGAATTTTCCCAGGTGAATTCCCCTGCACGTTCCGGACCTCGCCTGCTGAGGTCACGGCGGAGTTCCTCATCAGAATACAGTCTGTATAATCCTCTGGCAATGCTTTTTATGTCATAGGGATCGACGATAACGGCGCAGTCTCCGGTGACTTCCGGCAGCGAAGCTTCTCCGGAAACCAGTACCGGAACTCCGCACGCCATCGCCTCAAGAGGGGGCATACCGAACCCTTCGTAAAGCGACGGAAAAACAAAAGCCACAGCGCCGCACATAAGGGCGTTCATGTCCTCCGAGGGAACGTATTTTGTAAATATTACACGATCCTCCAGACCGAGAGACTTCACACGTGCGTATATTCCGTCGCAGAGCCAGCCCTTTCCGCCTGCCAGAACAAGCTTCGGGGGATCGTTTATTTTTTTTGAAAAAGCGCTGTAAGCCATTATAAGACGTTCAAGATTCTTTCTCGGCTCGATAGTTCCGAGATAAAGGAAGTAATCGCCGTCTATTCCCAGGGATGATTTTACTCCGGATATCTTTTTTGCGTCTTTGCAGGGGCGGAAACGGTCGGTATCGACTCCGCAGGGCACGACACGGAGTTTTTTTTCACACCACGGATAATATTTCACGATCTCAGATCGTGAAAATTCCGAGTCGGTGACGACAATATCCGCACGTTCAAGGGATTTTTTCAGTCCGGTTTCAAGCATGAAACGGGTGCGTCCCCTGACTGTTTCCGGAAATGCTTTGCATACCATATCGTGAACGGTAACGACGGTTTTTCCTTTTACGCCGGGCGGGATAATATAATTGAAAAAATGGGTGATATCCGACTTTTTCCCGAAAAATGCAGAGTACGGCACGGGCAGCGTAACTGAAAGCAGGCGATAGAGCTTTTTCGGGAAATACGATATGTTCAGCCTGATATTTCTGCCGGAAAATTGTCTTATCTGTCTTGCAGCATTTCCTTTGCGGTCGGCGAAAAAGCTGTATTCAAAACGGTGCTCCGGGTAAAGCTCTGCCAGTTTTATGGTCTGACCTGCCTCGCACCAACCGATGCCGGTTATCTTGTCGGCAATAAGAGGGATAGCGTCAAAAGTAATGTTCATTTATACGTTCCTTTACTCTTAGTATAGCGCAACGGGCGGTCAATGACCGCCCCCAAAATTATTCACCAAGAATTTCCTTGACCTTTATCTCGTTTTCAACAAGCGCCAGATCGTTCTTTACCATTCTTTCAACAAGTTCCGAGAATGAGATCTCACGTTTCCAGCCAAGCTTTTCCTCTGCCTTTGCGGGATTTCCAAGGAGGATATCAACCTCGGCAGGACGGAAGAATTTCTTGTTCACCTTTACGATCGTCTTGCCGTTAGC
The DNA here is from genome assembly GCA_947345935.1 of uncultured Ruminococcus sp. GTDB lineage: Bacteria > Bacillota > Clostridia > Oscillospirales > Ruminococcaceae > Ruminococcus. Next base: position 23,203 of record CAMZZN010000013.1, on the reverse strand, counting down.
CTTGTTTACGCCGATCTCGTCAACCCCCTCGCCCTGCCACTGAACTTCGATACCTACGTGCATGAAAGCGGTTTCGACAAATTCACGGACGGTTCTTGTCTCGTTGGTAGCGATAACGTAGTCGTCGGGCTTATCCTGCTGGAGCATGAGCCACATTGCACGAACGTAGTCCTTTGAGTGACCCCAGTCACGCTTTGAATCCATGTTGCCAAGCTCCATATACTCCTGTACGCCGAGTTTGATGCGTGCGGCGGCGTCAGTGATCTTTCTTGTTACAAATTCAATGCCGCGTCTCTCGGATTCATGGTTGAAGAGAATACCGGAGCAGGCGTACATTCCGTAGCTTTCACGGTAGTTTTTTGTGATCCAGTGACCGTAGAGCTTTGCGACTCCATAGGGGCTTCTCGGATAGAAAGGCGTAGTCTCACACTGCGGAATAGCCTGTACAAGACCAAACATCTCGGATGTGGAAGCCTGATAGAAGCGGCATTCAGGCTTTACTATTCTGATAGCCTCCAACATATTTGTAACGCCGAGGGCGTCAATATCGGCAGTGCCGAGAGGGGTGTCCCAGCTTGTGGCAACGAAAGACTGAGCGGCAAGGTTGTATACCTCGTCAGCCTGCGAGATCTTCATAGCGGAAATGAGAGATACGGGATCGGTCATATCGGCGTATATAAGGTGTACCTTATCCTTGAGATGAGCAATGTTGCCGTAGTCAACAGTAGCTTTTCTTCTCCAGATTCCGTATACGTTATATCCCTTTTCGAGGAGCAGTTCTGCAAGATAAGAGCCGTCCTGACCTGTAATACCTGTAATAAGTGCGTTTTTCATATATATTCTCCTTCTTAATATTATACAAGCTCTGTTCTTCCGTTTTCCTTGAGCTTTGCAATGACCTTTTTAACATCCTGCGTATTGTTCTTGGAGCAGACAAGAAGAACGTCGTCGGTGTCCACGATAATGAGATCTTCTGTGCCGATAGCGGCAATAAGGCGTTTTCCGCCGCAGACGGTCGTTCTTTCTGCGTCAACGGCAATAACGTCGCCGCTGATGAAGTTCTTGTTCTCATCGGTCTCGTTGATGCGCTCAACGGCAAGCCAGCTTCCTACGTCGTCCCAGCCGAAACTGCCGGGAATGGTGTAGATATCCGAAGCCTTTTCCATAATGCCGAAGTCAACCGATTCGCTGGGAAATGCGGTAAATTCTCTTACAAGAACTTCTTCAAAATCAGGAGCGCCAAAACTTGCGGCGATTCTTTCCGCACCTTCGGCAACATCAGGCATGAAATCTTTCATATTCGCCATTATCGACGATATCTTCCAGACGAACATACCGCTGTTCCAGAGGTACTTTCCGGACGAGAGATATTTCTTCGCCGTGGGCAGGTCGGGCTTTTCAACAAAGCGTTCAACCTGGTAGGCGTCGCCTTTTTCTTCACCGAAATTTATATACCCATAGCCTGTTTCGGGATATGTCGGAGTAATGCCGACAGTAACGAGATTTTTTTCCTGTTCGGCGACGGCAACGGCTTTTTTAAGGGTTTTGATATAGATATTTTCATAGCCGATAAGATGATCCGAGGGGAGAACCAGCATTATTGCGTCGTCATATTTTCTGCCGATAACGGCTGCCGCAAAGGCGATGCACGGCGCTGTGTTTCTGGCGCACGGCTCTGCAAGGATATTTTCTGCGGGGACATCCGCAAGCTGATCTTTCACAAGACCGGTGTAAGCCGCATTGGTGACGATAAAGATATCTTCGGCGTTAACAAGGGGGCTAAGCCGGTTTACGGTTTTCTGGATCATGGTCTCGCCGTCCGAGGTAAGCGAAAGAAACTGTTTCGGACAGGAATTTCTGCTTTTCGGCCAGAAGCGTTCGCCTCTGCCGCCGGCCATAATGACTGCTGTTATTTTCATTTATCATTATCCTCTTTTCTTGTACCCAGTATGCTTTCCTCAGTTTCGGCGTTTGTCTTGCCGGGGAAAAGCATGGTTTTAAGGGTCATGAGTATTATTTGAAGATCCAGCCGTATAGAGTAGTTTTCAATATACATAAGATCCATTTTCAGCTTGTCGTAGGGTGTGGTATCATATACGCCCGTTACCTGTGCATATCCTGTAAGCCCCGCCTTGACTTTAAGACGGAATTCGAATTCCGGCATCTGATTTCTGTATTCCTCGGTAAGTTCCGGGCGTTCGGGGCGGGGACCTACAACTGACATATCGCCTTTCAGGATATTGAAAAGCTGCGGGAATTCATCTATCCGGAACTTCCTCAGTATCTTTCCGACAGGAGTTATTCTGTCGTCCTCTTCTGAAGCAAGCTGCGGTCTGCCGTCCTTTTCGGCGTCAACTATCATGCTGCGGAATTTGTAGACGAAAAATTCCTTTCCGTCCGTGGTCAGTCTTTTCTGCTTGTAAAGCACAGGACCTCCGTCATAAAGTTTCACGGCTGCTGCCGAGATCATCATGAAAGGCAAAGCCGGAATAATCGCTGCAAGTGAGAAAACGATATCGAATATTCTCTTGACAAAGCGCTGTTCAAAATCAAGACCGTAATTGCGGCAAAGCAGCAGCGGCGTGTCAAACAGCCGGATATCGTCTGCTCCTCTTATGATAATATCGGAAATTTTTGGGGCAATATACGCTCTGATAGAATTTTCAAAACAGAATTTAATATAGTCGTTTCTTTGTTCGGCAGGAATGTCGCAGATAATAACGCCTTCGTACTTCAGAAGCAGTTCCCTGATCCTTTGAGGGTCATCCTCTGCACTTACAGATTCGCATATCATATATTTGTCTACACGCTGGCTCATTTTCATAACGAGAGCGGCCGCCTGACTGCTGCCGTAGAGGATTATCAGCCGTCTGGGAGGATACATGATGAAGTACAGCTTTCCCGTAAGGATCGTCCAAAGGGATATTATGCCGAAGTCCGTAAAGGTCATCAGTACGATAGGAACGCCGTACATGAAATGACGTCCGATAAGGCTTATAAGGAAATATGTCACCGTATTGACACAGATCATTGATATAAGCTGCGAAAAGAGCATATCCGTTTTTTTGAGATATCCCAGTTTGAGACCGCCGTACGCCTTGAAAAACAAGATGACAAGCAGGCTGTATATTCCTATGAGCACCCAGTTTCCACGTCTGTAATAAGGCAGAATAATGGTGTCGCTGTAGTAACTGTACCAGACAAATGCGAAAACTCCGGTAAGCAGAGCCATAAGCACCAGCGCAGCGCCGAAAGAGATGAAACGTTTGTATCTGTCTCTTTTACTGTTCTTAGTTATCATTTTTATTCCTGACAACACATTGGCAGAGTGTTATCTCCTTTTTGTATTTGTTTATAAACAATGTCAGAAACTTAATTAATCCTGCTTATACCCATGTCAAAAGAGAATATTCTTTATGGATATTCACCTTGATTCTTTTCATCACCCCATAAAGGGGTGATGAAAAGAATCAATAACGGGTTTCCAAAGGGTGACTCCCCACGGTGTGGGGTGATTCCCCATTGTATGGGGAAATGTCAGCTAAGCTGACAAAGGGGACACGCCCCGGTTAGGGGATGTCACGCAGTGACAGAGGGGTGCGGGTCTCCGGTGGAGACCTCTCGCAAGGCGAGAAGCACCGACCGAACCGACAGGTGAGACCACGGGCGACTGTCAGGAGCAGAGTCCCCGATTAAGTTTTTACATTGTTTTTATAACGCAAAGTAAATTAATGCGCTCAAATGTATTATAGCAAATTGCCGATATTCTGTCAATAGATTCCGGTGAAATTTACAAGTTTTTTTGCATTTTTCAGGCATTTTACACAAAAAGCACGATATCATAAACAAACAGAACCTGTCCGTAAGACAGGTTCGCAGCGGTGTTACCTTAATTTTTTACCTTGAATTCGGAATTTTTTCTCAGAGCCGACTTATATCTCAGGCGGAGCTTGTCGGTGATAAGAGCAATAAATTCAGAATTAGTCGGCTTACCCTTGCCGGTATCGACGGTATATCCGAAAAATGCGTTGAGGGTATCTACATTTCCTCTGTCCCAGGCGATTTCGATAGCGTGGCGGATGGCACGTTCTACACGTGAGGATGTGGTATCGTAAATTTCTGCGACGGTAGGGTAGAGAAGCTTAGTCACACTGTCAAGGAGAGCCTTGTCGCTGATAGAATAGAGGATAGCCGTTCTCAGATAGTGATATCCCTTTATGTGCGCAGGTACGCCAAGCTGATGGATTATATCGGTAACTACTATTTCCATATCGTCGCTGAGACTGTTGACTTTGTCTCCGAGAGCCGAATTTATGGCGGCGCAGAGATCATCGACGTCGTAGGGCTTAAGCAGGAACTTTGAAGCTCCGTTGTCCATTACCTGACGCTCTATGAATTCGTTGTCGAATGACGAAGTAACGATGAATACCGGGAATTTTACTCCCAGTTCACGCACTCTTTTCATAATAGTAACAACGTCTCCGTTCTGGGCGCTGATATCGAGAACAGCGACATCTGGCGGCTCTTTTCTGATAGATTCGAGTATCACGCCGCAGTCCTTTCTTCTTGTATATGCGTACATTCCACGCTCACGCAGCTTGTTTGCAATGCTTACTCCTGTTTCGGCAGAATCGTCGCCTATAAGTACCTTTACTTTACCATTCATTATTTTTAGACCTCCATGTTATACAAATATTGTGCCAGAATTGCATTTTTCTGTCCTGTTAATATCATATCATATGTAACAATGGCGGTGCAATGAATTATTTTATCTAAACGTCTGATGTTATAAGTTTTATTGGTGAAAAACAAAACCTGTTCCGGAGAAAGCAGATAGCCGTATAAAAATGCTTATTTATCAGTTATCTGTGTGTTTATGCAGTTTTGCAATAATACCGTCGGTTATATTGCGGACTTTTGTTCCAGGCGGAAACATTTTGTCAGCAAGTCTGTCAAGAGCAGATTTTTTTTGTTTTTTGCCGGAAAAAGGAACAACCTCCGGTTCTTTTACGGAAGAAGCCCATTTTTTCAGAGCGTCGGTCGAAAAATAAGGTCTGAAAAGTTCTCTGTCGCCGGAAGCGCAGCATTCTTCAAGAAAATCAAGAAATTCTCCGCATCCCTCTCCGCAGTATTTTTCAAGGTTTTCGCCGAAATGATCGTCCAGCATTTTTCTGAAATCGTCCAGTCCGTCAAGAAACCTTTCGTCAGATTTCAGCGCCTGAATAATGAGCGGACGTATTTTTCTGCCGTTTACGGCTGATCTCATGTCAAGTCCGGCAGCTCCGGCGGCAAGGAATCCCAGCATACAGCCGTCGCCGCAGAAGTCGCTGAGAGCTTTTCTGTTCTGCGGATAATCAAAGCCATACGCCGCATAAAGACCTAAAGCGCAGTGAAGAGTCAGGTATTTTGTGCTGTCATAGTCGTAAAGATGCTTTTTGCGAATATATCCGAGAATTCTGCCGGATTTTTCCATAAGCTGACATACCGGAGCGAGAAGAAGCGCTTTCGAACCTTTAACAATAGGAAGTTCTATGTCGAATGCGACGCTGCTGCCGATATGAAGGAGCTTTCCGGCTTCTGTTCCGGAGCATGAAACAGCGGCGCCGTACCAGCTTTCGGCGGTGCAGTTTTTTATTTCCGAAACCATGACAAGCTCGTCATATGAGCCGTAGCCGCAGTTTTCGAGGATATTTTCAACGACGTCACGAGGGTAAACAGATTCGGAAATAATTACCGTCCGCTTTTTGTTTGCTTTTGCTTCACGGAACAGAGCCTTGCCGCATTCCCTTGGAAAGGAAAAATATGAAATAAGCTCGCATTCACGCCGCATCAGCCGTTCTCTTCCCTCAGGGCTTATTCCGCTCAACTTTGCAAATATGCCGTAAATCAGTTCCAGCGTCACCCTGGGGTAGACCTCGCACTTTTTCAGCGCAGCCTCCTGAGCTGCCAGGCGCAGCTCAGTAAAAGACTTTTTTCCCGTTTTAAAAAAAGAATATTCATCTTCCATAAAAAGAAACAGGTCGCATTCTTCGGAAAATGGAGTTATCACAAGGGCGTCCTGCATTTTGAAGCTGACCGCCTTGTGCTTCGGGCTGCGGACTTCAGCCGCCATTTTTTCCAGAACGTCAGTTTGCTCCGGGGAAAGCCGCCGTTTAAATCCGTTTCCGTCGTACATATTCACTCCTCCGTTTCTGTTTTTGTCTGCGTGGGGACGTCCGTCGCTGCTGCGGATGATTCCGGCGTTTTTTCCGTCTGCACGGTTATTTCCGGAATATCGCCACGACTGCTCAGTTTCCTGTATTCGTCAAGTGTCAGAGCGCCCTCGGAATTGTATGTCTTTATAAGTCTGTCAAGGCTTGTGTATTTTTCGGAGTATTCTCCGTTTTCATTTTCCACGTATTCTCCGAACCACAGTCCGAAGAACGACCAGAGAGCGTTATCTCTGTAGGCACTGTCCACATCGGGAACGCTTCCGCATTCGGCGAGAGCTATCGGCTTTTTGCTGCCGGCAAATTTCTGTACGGCGGCAAAGTTTTCATAGTAGCTGCTGCCGTAATCCTTTTCGCCGCTGCGGTAGATGTCAACGGCGGCAATATCGTAAGTTGAAGGGTCAACCAGGGTGCTTTCGCTCTGGCCGTTCCAGATCCAGATAAGGTTATCGAGTTCAAAGTAAACGGAAAGGCGGTCGTAGAGCAGTTTCCATAGCCATTTATAAGCTTCCGGACCGTCTGCGCCCCACCAGTACCAGTCGCCGCTGCCTTCCGGAAGAGGACGCCACAGCACCGGAACTCCCTTGTTTTTAAGCGAGGTGAGCTGCCCCGCCATGCTGTCTATGTCCAGTATGAGGCTGTAGCATCCGGCGGAGATCTTTCCCTCGCCGTACAGTCCTCTTATTTCTTCCTGGGATAGCATGGCGATATCAATATCGGTTATGGCATCCGACAGCCTGAAATCCGTCTCCGACGTCCTGAACGAGCTTTTTTCAGAGGAAGCGTTCCAGAACCAGCTTACGCACGGGATTCCGCCGTTTCTGTACCAGTCTGCGCACGCCTCTACGTCCTTGTAGCTGTCGTCGTACGACCCTCTCGGTACGGTGAGATTGGAGAAGCGGATAACCGGATATTTTCCGGTGGTTCTGTAGATCAGGTCAAGTTCGGAGTTATCCTCGTCCGCAGCATACTGACCGGTGATGATATATTTTCCGTAGCATCCGGAAATGAAGTTCATAACTTCCCTGGCTGCCTTTCCGGCGTTTTCATTGGAGGGAATTCCGTTGGCATCATAGCTTATGCTGCCAAGAGAGGCGCTGTCCGTCAGCTTGAGATAGTCCAGGCATATATTTCCTTTGACGGGGCTTATAGTGATCTCTGAATCGCCTTTTACCAGAAATACGCCGTGAACGGTTATCTGATTGAATTTTCCGCCTTTAACGGTTCTGAATGTGGTCAGTTGTTTTCCGTTAAGGAGAATACGGCATTCCGTTTCGTTCTCCGAGGCAATATTAAAGGAAAGATCGTAATGCTGATTGCTGGGGGCGCTGACGTCAAACGTGACAGACACGCTTCCTTCAGAGGGAAATCCCGTAAGATATCCGCCGCCGCTGAAGTTGTCCTTTTTCTTTTCGACCCTGAGCGCCTTGGAAAATCCGGTATCCTCAGCTTCGTAGAAATCGCCCGTATTCTGTTTTTTTACTTCCGGCACGGCAACAGGATATTCCGAATACGTGGTAACGCTTTCCGTTTCGGTCACGGAAGTATCCGGGACATTTTCCTCATCAGCTACGATAACCGGAGGTTCGCCGCCCGACGTCTTATTTTTTTTGCTGCAGCCGGAAACGGCAGTCGCCGCTGTCAGCATTGCCGCCGCAAATGCGGCACATTGTCTGATCTTCATTTTACTGCTCCTTTAAGCTTTGACCGTGTACGTATTTCCGGCGGCGGTACCGAATACGATCACATCGTTTTCGATTTTTGAATCTACGCTTTCTCCCCGGCAAAGAACGCTTACAACACAATTGGCACGGAGACGGCACTGACCGCCGAGACCGGAGGTTATCTCAGCAGAACTAAGCTTTCCGTTCTTCCACTCTATCGACACGGAGAAGCCTCCCTTTGCCCGGAGCCCCTTAACGCTGCCGCAGCTCCACTCATCCGGGAGGGCGGGCAGAAGATTTATCTCGCCGCTGCAGCTCTGGAGCAGAGCTTCTGTGATTGCAGAAACGCCGCCGAAGTTTCCGTCTATCTGGAACGGCGGATGTGTGTTGAGAAGATTGGGGTTAGTGAAGTTGACCAGTATCTGCTTGATGTTTTCGTAGACCATTCTTCCGTCATATAGTCTTGCCCACATATTGGCTATCCATGCGCAGCTCCAGCCCATATTTCCGCCGCCGTGTATAAGCCGGCGCACCAGGGTAGCTCTTGCGGCGTCGGCAAGTCTCGGCGTGCTGTGCGGCGTGATGATATCTGCCGGATGCAGCGCAAAAAGCTGTGAAACGTGTCTGTGACCGGGTTCAGCCTCGTCGTAATCCTCAGCCCATTCTTGGATCTGACCGTATTTTCCGATCTCCGGCTGGGGTATCTTTTTAAGTATACTTTTCAGTTTTTTCACCAGCGTCTTGTCTCTGTCAAGTATGCCGGCGGCTTTAATGACGCTGCCGAAAAGAACGGTAATTATCTGGGAATCCATTGAAGGACCGATGCAGAGACTGCCCTTGACTCCCTTGTCTGTGAGATATGTGTTTTCCGGTGAGACCGACGGGCAGGTCACCAGACGTCCTTTGCCGTCCTCGGTGAGGTACTGAACGAAGAATTCGGCTGCTTCTTTCAGTATATGATATTTTTCTTCAAGAAACTCCCTGTCAAGGGTATACTCGTAGTGCTCAAAGATATGCAGAGCAAGCCATGCGCCGCCCATAGGCCAGACCGTAGCCGGCATCCAGAGATCGGCAGGAGCGGAGTCTCCCCATATATCCGTATTGTGATGACAGACGAAGCCCTTTGTTGCGCCGTACATTTCCTTTGCCGTTATCCTGCCGTTTTCGCAGATGCGTTCTGCCAGATCGAAAAGGGGCAGGTGACATTCCGGAAGATTGCAGCTTTCGGCGCACCAGTAGTTCATCTGCATATTTACGTTCACCGTGTAGCGGCTGCCCCAGATAGGCTGCATATCCTCGTTCCAGATACCCTGAAGATTCATAGGCTGCGTTCCGGGACGGCTGGCGGAGATCATCAGATATCTTCCGTAATTGAAGTAAAGCTGTATGAGTTTATTGTCATGGATAAGCCGCAGACATTCCCTGCTATCCATTTCGTCTCCCCTGAGGCGTTCCAGACGCTCGTCCGTAGTCATATCTCCGATTTGAGCTTCACTGTTGTCGTTGAGTTCAAGTTCCACACGGTCAAAAAGCTCACGGTAGTCGCAGACATGACGGTAGTAAAGCTCATCCCACTGACATTGTAAAGCCATTTCGGCGTCCACCTCAGCCGATTCTATATAATTTTCGCCGTAAAAGTTGGTTCTTACGGAGAGTATCAGCATTACTTCGTCGGCATTTTTAACGGATATCTTTCCGCCGAGCGTTCTGAGAGTTCCACCATGTGCAGTTGCTCCGAGAACTGCGGCAAACGATATTCCGCTGTTTCCGCCGGTATACAGAATCATATTTTTGCCGCATGGGCGGTTGTCGTCGTAATTGTCGTCACGTCCACCGATAGAGCATTCAAGATTTAATGAAGCCGGAGAATCGGCGGATATCTTTACGACCATAACGTTGTCGGGGGCGGAGACGAAAACCGAGCGGACGATATTGAGTCCGTTTACGCTGAAACCGACTTCGGCGCAGGCGTTTTCAAGATCAAGGCTGCGGCGGTATTCCTTTGCCTTGCCGCCGAGATCCATGTGCAGCCTGAGATCACCGAGGGGCAGATATCGGCGCATTTCAGGGGTAACGCCCTGCATCTTTTCAAAGGCTATCTTTTCGGCGTCCGGGATATTTCCGTCTTTCAGCAGAGCACGAACCTCTTCAAGACCTTCCCTTGCATCCGGATTTACCCTGTGCCGGAGACCGCCCGACCAGAATGAATCCTCGTTGAGCCTGATGAGTTCGTCGACAGCACCGCCGAAGATCATTCCGCCTATCCTGCCGTTTCCGACGGGAAGCGCACTGTTGAAGTCCTCTGCCGGGGCGTTGTATTCAAGAATTGTTTCCTTATTCATATGTATGCTCCTCTCTTTACCCGTGAACGCCGCTGCAGCTTGCATCGGAGTTCAATATATTAATTTACATTATATCACACTTTTTTATTATATGCAAACTTTTTTAGTTTTCAGTCAGGTATAGGGCAGCAGTATTTATTTTTTATTATGATTATAAAAGGGATTTTGTTTCTTTAAATTTCTGTTAAAGGAAATATTTTCTGTTTGACAATCCCCCTTGTGGGGATTGTAAAGAATCAATAATGGGTTTCCAAAGGGTGACTCCCCACAGTGTGGGAAGATGTCACGCAGTGACAGAGGGGTGCGGGTCTCCGGTGGAGACCTCTCGCAAAGCGAGAAGCACCGACCGAACCGACAGGTGAGACTACGGGCGACTGTTAGGAGCGGCGTCCCCCTTTATAAACGTGAATAGAAATAAATGCAGATGCCGTGCCAGTCAGATAAAAAAATTCTTGACAAACGGAAAATTGTATGATATAATAAACTACAGAGCATAATTATCGGCTCGATCTGGAGATTACAGCAAGTAAATTCCGAAATATAGATGTGTGGGCCCTGTGCAACAAGACCCCGTGAACCATGTCAGGCGGGAGACCGAGCAGCATTAAGCGGTGCGTGTTGTGTGCCGCAGCAAGCCTGCACATCTATGTTCCGGAATTTTTTGTTAATAAAGGAGGCTTGAACTTGTATAAGGCTTTATATCGCAAATGGCGTCCGATGACGTTTGACGACGTAATATCTCAGCAGCAAACGACCGAAACGCTGAAAAATCAGATAATAAGCGGAAAAACAGCTCATGCCTATCTGTTTACAGGTTCAAGGGGCACAGGAAAGACCACCTGCGCCAGAATACTTGCCAAAGCCGTCAATTGCCGTCATATGAAAGACGGAAACCCCTGCCTTGAATGCGATATCTGCCGTGACGCCGACAGCGGCGCACTGACGGATATAATCGAGATCGACGCCGCCTCAAACAATGGTGTTGACGATATCCGTGACCTACGTGACGGCGCAGTATATATGCCGGAGCGTGGGCGGTACAAGATTTATATCATCGACGAGGTGCATATGCTGTCGTCCAGTGCATTCAACGCACTGCTTAAAATCATGGAAGAACCGCCGGCATATGTCAAGTTCATTCTTGCCACCACGGAAATCCATAAAGTGCCGGCGACCATTGCTTCACGCTGTCAGCGCTATGATTTCAGGCGAATAAGACCGGAAGATATAGCCTCACGGCTGAACTATATCGCACAGCAGGAGGGGATCGCCCTTACCGCTGACGGAGCAGGACTTATCGCACGTCTGGCGGACGGAGGCATGAGAGACGCCGTTTCACTTCTGGATCAGTGCTCAGCCTGTGCCGACGTAATAGACGCAGAGGCGGTTTCTTCATCTGCCGGGATAGCCGGCAGGGATTACCTTTACAGCATACTTGAAGCCGTGGCAGATTCCGACGCTTCAAAGGCTCTTTCCATAACCGGGGAACTGTACGATATGTCGAAAGATCTTACAAGGCTGTGCGAGGAACTTACCTCTCAGCTCCGTAATATAATGCTTCTGAAGGTTTCGCCGGAAACGGCGGAAAGTCTTATCGTATGTATGCCGGACGAACTGGAAAGACTCAGATCACTTTCCGGTAAAATGGAGCTTGAAACCGTAATGGATCGCCTGACTATGCTTCAGGAGTGCCGTGAGCGTATGCAGAGAGCAATGAATAAACGTGTGGAATTTGAAATGACGCTGATAATCATGTGCTCCGGCAGGAAAAATCATGCGGATACTATTGACAATTCTGAAATTTATGATAAAATAAAAAAGTTGGAGGACAGACTGAATTCTGTTCCACGGACTGTTCCGGCTGCTGCGGCAGGAAAGGAACGTGAAGTTCTTACGGCTTCAAATCCTGTTTCGGAGGCTGATCCTGCGCCTAATGTCGATCTGAAAAAGCTCCGTCCGGAGGATCTGCGTCCGTGCGCACGCTGGGAAGAGGTGCTGGAGGAATTCAGAAAGGTAAGCCCAGCCGTGGCAGGCAGTCTTGACGGTTCTGTGGCGGCAACGGCAGGAAACGTGATATTTATCACTTCCCAGAACCGATTTTTCATCACGCTGTTTAAGGTAAAAGAAAACGCTCTTGCGCTCGGCGAAACTATCAGCCGTGTTCTCGGACAGAAATACCTTATCCGTGCCAGATGCGCCACAACGGTAGATCAGCAGAAGAGCATGGCGGAACAGCTTATAAAAAAGGCAATTGACAGCAATATTGAAACTGCTGTTGATAATTCGTAAATACCGGAAAAACGGTAAAATCATCAATAAGGAGAAATTAAAATGAAAGCAAGAATTCCAAAGAATATGGGCGGCGGCGCTCAGAACATGAACCAGATGATAAAGCAGGCTCAGAAGATGCAGGATCAGATCACCGAGCTTCAGGAAGATATCGAGGAGAGAGAGTTTTCTGCAACAGCCGGCGGCGGAGCGGTTGAAGTGACTGTTACCGGAAAAAAGACTGTCAAGTCTCTTACTATAAAGCCGGAGGTCGTTGACCCGGAGGATATAGACATGCTCCAGGATCTTATAATCAGCGCTGTAAACGAGGCTGTCAATAATGTTGAAACTACGACGGAGAGCGAAATGAGCAAGATCACCGGAGGCGTTTCTCTTCCGGGTCTGTTCTGATAGGAATGGCGGATCATAATGCGCTTCCCCTTGTTATCTTAGCGGAAAAGTTTGCGTCTCTTCCCGGTATCGGCATGAAATCGGCGCAGAGGCTTGCCTATCACGTTATGTCAATGGACGAGGAGTCTGTGGAGGATTTCGCACAGGCTCTTATAGACGCAAAGAAAAACGTTCGCAGCTGCAAGTGCTGTCAGAATCTGACGGAGAGGGAGATATGTCCCATATGCAGCGACGATGAGCGTGACCACAGAGTGATATGCGTTGTGGAAAGTCCAAAGGATGTTACGGCTTTTGAGAGGACAAGGGAATATAATGGAGTGTATCACGTGCTGCACGGACTGTTGTCGCCTATGGATGGCATCACGCCGGACAGGCTCAGGATAAGAGAACTGCTGGGGCGAATATCGGCAGGCGGTGTGGAGGAGGTCATTATGGCGACCAATCCCACGGTAGAGGGGGATGCGACGGCAATGTATATCGCAGGACTTCTCAAGCCTATGGGAATAAAGGTCACCAGGCTTGCGTTCGGGCTTCCCGTCGGCGGCATTCTTGAATATGCCGACGAGATAACGTTATATAAAGCGCTTGAAAACAGAAATGATATGTAAAATTTTTTAAAACGGGTTTCCAAAGGATAAAACCAGCCTTTGGGAACCCGTTTTAATTGTGTCGAAAGTCTGATTTGCGGCATATAATGCTAAGGGATCATTGATCTGATTAGTAATTTTTTGAACAATGCTGTTAATTTAAGGAATCCTGTTCTTCATGCCCTTATCAAGAGGGCGTTACTCTATGAGCATTCGCTCTAATTATTTTTATTACCTCTTTACGAGGTAATAAAAATAATTAATAACGGGTTTCCAAAGGGTGGATTCACCCTTTGGCAGGGGTGTGGGGACGGCGTCCCCACTTAATTTGACAGCATTGATTCCCTAAAAAATCTTATGGAGGTCGCAATGGTGGAACATCTGGTAGCCTTGGCAGGAAATCCTAACGTGGGTAAATCAACAGTTTTCAATGAACTGACAGGAATGAAACAGCATACCGGAAACTGGGCGGGCAAAACAGTGTCGGCAGCCGAGGGACACTTTGAGCACGATGGGGTAAATTTTATACTTGCAGATATTCCGGGCGCTTATTCTCTTCGTGCCAATTCGGCAGAAGAGGCGGCGGCAAGAGATTTTATATGCTTCGGCGGTGCGGAAGCGGTCGTTGTAGTGTGCGACGCTACGTGTCTGGAACGCAATCTCAATCTTGTACTGCAAATCATTGAGTCGGCGCCCAGAACAATGGTATGCGTCAATCTTCTCGACGAGGCAAAGGCAAAGGGACTGCGCATTGATCTTGAACTTCTGGAACAGCTGCTTGGCGTTCCCGTTTCCGGCGTTACCGCACGCAGCGGCAAGGGAATACGTGAAATGTGCAGCCGTCTTTGTACTCTTGTCGGAGAACCGGTAAAAAAGATCAGCGTACATACAGCGCTTCCGGAGAATATTGAATCCGCAGCCGCCATGATCGACGCAAAGCTCGATTATATCAGGAAGCTCTCAAAGAGAACCGTTTCGCTGCGTATCCTGACCGGAGATGAGGAATTTCTCCGTAAAGCGTCAGAGTACGAGGGAACGGAGATCGTTGTCGGTGATGAAATAAATGGAATTCTGGCGGAACTTTCCGAAAAAGGCTATACAAAGGAGAAGATAGCCGACTGCATAATCACTGCCGACGTTGAGCGCAGCCGTGAGATAGCCAGGCTTGCCGTGAGAAGCACAAAAGGTTCTCCGTACAGACGTGACAGAAAACTGGACAGGATATTTCTCAGCCGACGTTTTGGAGTTCCGGCCATGCTGCTTCTTCTGGCTCTCGTTATGTGGATCACGGTCGCCGGTGCGAATTACCCTTCGGAGATTCTTGGAAACTGTCTTTTTGCTCTGGGAGACAAAATGTCAGAGGGACTTGTTTCTGCCGGAGCTCCCGGATGGCTTGAGGGAGTTCTCATTCAGGGCGTGTATAAGGTTCTGGCGTGGGTGGTTTCGGTAATGCTGCCGCCTATGGCTATATTTTTCCCCATGTTTACGCTTTTGGAGGACGCCGGATATCTGCCCCGTATAGCCTTTAATCTTGACCGATGCTTTCGGTGTTCGGGCGCCTGCGGAAAACAGGCTATAACTATGGCGATGGGGTTCGGCTGCAATGCCTGCGGCGTTACTGGATGCCGGATAATCGACTCGAAGCGTGAGCGTCTTATAGCCGTGATAACCAACAGTCTTGTTCCATGCAATGGACGTTTTCCCACGATAATAGCCATTATCACTATGTTCTTCGTTACTGCTACCGGCAAATTTTCCTCGGTGCTGTCGGCGGTCGTTCTCCTTGCGGTCATTCTTCTTGGCGTACTTATGACATTTCTGGTATCAAAACTGCTGTCGGTTACTGTTCTTAAAGGAATTCCCTCCTCCTTTACTCTTGAACTGCCGCCTTACCGCCGTCCACAGATAGGAAAGGTACTCATTCGTTCTATTTTCGACAGAACTATCTTTGTACTGATAAGGGCTTGCGCCGCCGCTGCTCCATGCGGACTTATTATATGGATACTTGCCAACGTGGACGCCGGAGACAAATCACTGCTTGCACACGCTTCTGAGTTTCTCGATCCTTTCGGCAGATTTATCGGGCTGGACGGCGTAATTATTCTCGGATTTATACTTGGGTTTCCTGCAAATGAGATCGTTGTGCCTATAATCCTTATGGCATATCTTGCACAGGGAAGTCTGACCGAAATTGCCGATACGTCGGAGCTGCGCCATATACTTACAGACAACGGCTGGGATCTGACGACGGCGGTATGCATGATAATTTTCACCCTGTTCCATTTCCCGTGCGCCACCACCTGCATGACGATAAAAAAAGAAACCGGCAGCCTGAAATGGACTGCCGTGAGTGTGATAGTTCCTCTTGTCGTTGGTGTGCTGTTGTGCTCCATAGTCAGCAGAATAGGATGATGCCGTCAACTTATCGTCAGCGCCGTTTCAAGAGCGATTTCCATCATATTACGGAATCCTGTCTGACGCTCCTCGGCTGTGGTTGAAAGTCCCCTGAGAGGACAGTCCGAGACAGTAAGGATGCATAGTGCGTTTTTTCCGGCTCTTGCGGCGTTCATGTAAAGAGCTGCGGCTTCCATTTCGATGGCGAGAACCCCCATTTTACGCCATTGAGAAAGGCTGTCGGCGTCATCGTAGAAAGTGTCGCTGCTGAGGATATTTCCTGCGTGGAATCTGCATCCCTTATCCTTTGCGGCGTTAACGGCGGCGGAAACAAGTTTCCATGAAGCGGTAGGAGCGTAAGTTCCGGGCAGACGATACTGAGCGGCATAATTGGAGTTTGTGCTTGCGCTTACTCCGATTATAATGTCCCGGAGCTCTGCGCTATCGGCGACAGCCCCGGCAGTTCCAACACGGATAATATTTTCAACGCCGTATTCATTGAAAAGCTCCCACGAGTAAATGCCGATAGACGGCATACCCATGCCGCTGCCCTGAACGGAGACAGAGATCCCCTTGTATGTACCCGTGTAGCCGAGCATTCCCCTTACCTGATTGTAACAGACCGGATCTTCAAGATAATTTTCGGCAATGTATTTTGCTCTCAGCGGATCTCCCGGCATGAGAACTGTTTTTGCAATATCGCCTTTTTCGGCGTTGTTATGTGCTGTTGGCATGGTAGACCCCCTTTTATTTGCGGTGCAGAGTTGCCTCTCCGGAATTAAGATTGATGATCTCGCCGTTCGGCAGTTCCACCATAAGATTGGCGTTTCTGTCGATGCCCACGGCAGTTCCGGAGATGGTTTTTCCGCCGTACTCGGCTGAGATATATTTACCGGTAAGATATTCACGCCGTCTGTATTCGAGGATATAGCTGCGGTCTTCGATCTTGCCGAGCCATATGTCAAGATTGTTCAGTATTTCGGCGCAGAGCAGATTTCTGTCAATAACGATACCTGTTTCATCTTCCACAGAAGCGGCACGGAGATTCAGCTCATCATCAAAGTCGTCTTTCATGGATCGGACGTTTATCCCGATGCCCACAACGGCATAGTCAAGGGATTTTATTTCCAGATCAAGAGAAGCTTCGGTGAGGATGCCGCAGATCTTTTTTCCGTTCATATACAGGTCGTTGACCCATTTTATCTGCACTTCGTGACCGCAGAGTTTTTCTACGGCGAAAGAAGCGGCTACGGCGGCAGCGGACGTTATCATCGGAACGAATTTCATATCGAGTTCCGGACGGATAACTACGCTCATATAAAGTCCCTTTCCGGACGGCGACACAAAACTGCGGTTCATTCTGCCACGTCCGGCAGTCTGCCTGTCGGCAGCTACGACGGTACCGTGGGGCGCTCCTGACGCCGCAAGTTCCTTGGCTGCTATATTGGTGGAATCTGTTTCTTCCAGTACAACGATTTTTCTGTCCGTATTTTTGCCGGTGAGAGCGGAACGGATAACCTCCGCTGAAAGGCGGTTGTTGTCTTTGCTCAGTTTATAGCCTTTGGGGGAAGATTCGATCCCATAGCCCTCTTCCTTTATGGCGTTGACGGCTTTCCAGACGGCGTTTCTGCTGACTCCGAGTTTATCCGCAAGAGCCGCTCCGGAAACGTATTCTCCGCCGGCTTCGGCAAGTTCTTTTATAAGTTCATCCTTGACATTCATTTTGACACCTCGGTTATTTATGATATTTTCCTCCTGCGGCGATCTGGAAGGAGCGGTAGATCTGTTCTAAAAGCATGACCCTTGCAAGCTGATGCGGAAACGTCATAGGCGACATGGACAGCCGGAGGTCGCCTATAGCTTTGATCCCGTCGTCAAGACCGAAGGAGCTGCCTATTATGAAAGTTATCGTACTGTGTCCGCTGACGGCGGCGTCGGAGATCTCAGACGAAAGCTCCGGGCTTGTAAGCTGCTTTCCCTCGATACAAAGAGGGATAACGAATCCCTTTGCAAAGCGTCTTATCTGTTCTCCCTCCTTTTTCAGAGCGGAGAGTATTTCTTTTTCAGATGGAGAATCGCCCAGGCGGCATTCGTCAAGTTCGTGCAGCTCAAATGTACAGTACCGTGAGAGCCTCTTTATGTATTCTGCGCAGGCGCTTCTGAGATAATCCTCTTTCAGCTTTCCTACGGCAATAAGGTTTATCGTCATCAGAAAACCACTGCTCCTCCCTTTGTCTCCACCGGAGCAACGCCAAGGAGATAGTCCTTGAAGAATTTGTACCGGGACAGGCTGTTTTTTACGGTATATTCGGCTATATCAGGGCGATTGTTGTCCTGGCTGAGGTGCCCCAGCAGAAAATGCGTAGTTCCGCTTTCGATAAGCTTTCCTATCTGAAAGGCGCAGTCGCCGTTGGACAGGTGACCGTTTTGAGAAAGTATGCGTTCCTTGAGATAAAGCGGATAAGGTCCCGTCCGGAGCATATTTTCATCGTAATTTGCTTCCAGAAGTACCAGACGGCAGCCGGTCAGCGCCCGGTCGACCTCCGGGGTGACGTGTCCCAGATCAGTGCAGACGGCGCAGTATTTATCGTCGGATGTATGTATTCTGTAACCGCAGCTCTGGATAGTATCGTGCGGGGTATCGAAACAGGAAAGCTCCGAGCCGCCGCATGATATCGATATTCCGCTCATATCGATAATTCTTGAAGCAGGGGCTATCTTACCGGATTCATAAAGTCTCTGAAGCGTACGCTTCTGACCATATACGGGTAATCCGGTCTTTTTTGTCAGCATGAGCAATCCTGATACGTGGTCGCTGTGCTCGTGTGTGATAAATACTGCACGGACGGCGGAAAGAGGGATGTTGTTGACGGCAAGAGCCTCGGAAAGACGCTTGAAACTAACTCCGCAGTCGATGAGTATCCCTTCTTTTTCCGTGCCGATAAATGTGGAATTCCCTTTACTGGAGCTGAAAAGCGGATAAATTCGTGCCATGTTTTTGATTCTCGCTTTATTTTTTTGTTAATACGGTACCCTGACGTGTTTCCCTGACCTCATAGCCAAAAGCCTCGATACTGCTGCGAAGCTCGTCGGCAAGGGCAAAATTCTTTTCCTTGCGGGCGGCCTTTCTCTTTTCCAGAAGTTCCATGACCTCTTGCGGTATATCGTCGTGCTTATCTTCTTCGGCGGACTTTTCAGCGTTTTCGATAAGATCAAGACCAAGAACCTTGTCAAACTCTCTTATAAGAGCAAGCTTTGTCGCCGCATTTGCTGCGGACTTTAGCACATCGTAAAGAGCTGTGACGGCAAGGGATGTATTCAGGTCATTGTCGAGAGCGTCGGTAAAGTTCTTCATCAGGCTGTCGTATTCAGTCTGATCGGTATCGCCGCCCTGTTCTTTTGTCAGAGGAGCGATTTTGGCGATAAGCTTATTGTAGGACGCAGCGGCGTTGTCGAGATTTTCCCATGAGAATACAAGGGATTTTCTATAGTGGGACAGGAGACAGAAGAAACGGTAAACTACCGGGAGATAGCCTTTTTCCTCCAGGAGTGAGACTGTCAGGAATTCGCCGCTTGATTTGCTCATTTTTCCGCTGTTTGTATTAAGGTGATGTACGTGGAACCAATAGTTGCACCACTCATGTCCGAGATATGCCTCGCTCTGTGCGATCTCATTGGTGTGGTGTGGAAAAGCGTTGTCGATTCCTCCGCAGTGGATGTCCAGATATTCGCC
Source organism: uncultured Ruminococcus sp. (assembly GCA_947345935.1). Lineage (GTDB taxonomy): Bacteria > Bacillota > Clostridia > Oscillospirales > Ruminococcaceae > Ruminococcus. Next base: position 3,595 of record CAMZZN010000013.1, on the reverse strand, counting down.
AAGATTCTTCATGCTTATGCAGGAACACTCGATGTGCCATCCGGGATATCCCACGCCCCAGGGAGAATCCCATTTAAGTTCCTGGTCATCGAATTTGGAGCGTGTGAACCAGAGGACGAAGTCGGCATTGCTGCGCTTGTATTCGTCGTTTTCAACGCCTTCACGGACGCCTACCGCAAGATCTTCCTCCTTAAAGTCATTGAAAACATAGTATTTGTCAAGCTTCGAGGTGTCGAAGTATATGTTTCCGCCTGACTGGTAGGCATAGCCCTTTTCAAGGAGAACGGAGATCACACGGATAAATTCGTCAATATAGCTCGTAGCCGGAACAACAGCGTCGGGAGTTTTTATATTGAGTTTTTTGCAGTCGTTGAAGAAAGCGTTGGTGTAGAATTCTGCTATCTCCATAACCGTTTTATGTTCACGCTTTGCGCCTTTGAGCATTTTGTCGTCGCCGGTATCGCCGTCCGAGGTGAGATGTCCCACATCCGTTATATTCATAACACGCTTGACGTCGTAGCCGCTGAAACGGAGGTACTTTTCAAGAATATCCTCCATGATATAGCTTCTCAGATTGCCGATATGTGCGTAATGATATACAGTGGGACCACAAGTGTACATACTCACCTTTCCCTCGAAGCGTGGAATGAATTCTTCTTTTTTATGTGAAAGCGAATTATAAAGCTGCATATTTAACCTTTCCTTTCGTGCGCCGTGTCATGAATTCTGCCCGGTGCCGAGCTGTTTTTTTATACGGTCAATTTCCGCCTGCATACGGCAGAGTTCGAGAGAAACCGGGTCGGGAATATGGATCTGGTCTATATCCTGAGTGACCGTGTGCCCTTTTACTCTTGCGCCGTTTTTCTTTACCACCCTGGCAGGAACGCCTACGGCGGTGCAGTTGTCGGGGATCTCGTTTAGTACCACCGCATTGGCGGCTATTTTCACATTGTTCCCGACTTTAAACGGACCAAGAACTTTAGCTCCCGCACCTACGAGAACATTATTCCCCAGGGTAGGGTGACGCTTACCCTTGTCTTTTCCGGTGCCGCCTAAAGTAGCGCCCTGGTAGATAAGGCAGTTGTCGCCGATAACGGTAGTTTCGCCTATGACCACGCCCATTCCGTGGTCTATAAAAAGCCCCTTGCCGATAGAGGCTCCGGGATGTATCTCGATCCCTGTCCGTCTGCGTGCGCTCTGGGAGATGATACGGGCTGCGGTGAACATTCCATGGCGGTAGAACCAGTGAGCTATGCGGTAATCCCTGATAGCGACAAGACTGGGGTATGTCATGAGAATTTCAAAGGCATTTCTTGCCGCAGGATCTCTTTCTTTTATCAGTCTTATATCACGGCGTATATTTCTGAAAAGCATACGGTACTCCTTAAAAAACAGACATCCTCGTAAACTAACGCACGCCATCTGTCAAATCTTTTGCCATGTGGCAGCGTTATCCTCCTTATAGGGCGTCAGCCCGATTTTGTCGTCAGCCTTGCAGTATGACAAAATTTTCAGACATATGGCTGCGCCTTAGTTTCCGGGGAGGTCTAATAGTAGATACTTATATTATATACAATTTGCGGAATTATGTCAAGGAAAATAAAACGGCGCCTGAAAAAGCGCCGTTTGCCGTGTGGATCTTATTTAAGATTAAGAAGTTTTTTTAGAACTGCAAGAGTGTCCATATTGGTTACACCGTCATAATTTCCGGCGATATCGGCGTTGAATTTTCCCTGCGGCGTCAGCGTATATTCGTCGGGATTTCCGACTGCCTGCATGATAAGCACGGCGTCATTTAAAAGTATATTGCCGTCACAGTCGGTGTCGCCGTCAATGTTGTTGTGGAGGTCGATCGTTATGTCTTCAGATAATACCTCAACCGTATCAAGATACTCGAAATTTGGATAGATATCCAGATCACTGTAAATCATTTTTGCAAGATTATAACGCTCGGCAATTGTAATTTCTTCATTCGGAACAACATAGAAAGTTCTGCATTTTGAATTTTCATCAATATGACACGGCAGATTGTTATCAGTGATATAATTTGTAATTAATTTCAGATAATCGACGCCGTTTTCTTTTTTGTCATATGCGGTAATAAAGTTCGATATTGATTTTTCACACTCAACAGGTAACATAGTGTAGGTAAATTCCTGCACTTCGCCGACGCTGTCAAGCAAGTCCTTGACCCTGCGCACCTGTTTGTATGTTAAATCTTTCTTTCTTGCTTCATCGTAGGAGGTATGACCGTCAAAACCTGCTATATATAAATCCCAGTGATCATTTGCTTCTGTAAAGGAATTAAGACGGATTTTTTCCGCATCGGGACATATTTCGGAAAGAGACTTTTCAAGAGCATCGCTGTCAATATTACCGTATATGTTTGCTCTGATGCTGTCAGCTTGTTGACTGGGTATAGTACAAATGACATATCCTATATGTTCATCATCGTAACCGGTTGCTGTGATGTACATTCTCTGGTTCTGATATATCTCGTTATCGTTTCTGCATAAAAAACCGTCATTGGGAGGAATCATATATGAATTTTCCAATATGCTGTCCATGGATTCTTTATCATAAAAATAAATTACCGCATGAGCAGACATAGAAGAAATTGTTCCTAATGCAGCTATGGAAGTGATAAATGAGATTAAAAAATTTTTATGCTTTTTCATGTTTATTTAATATTCAATATTTGGGTTGCTGTTGTAAAATTTGAGGATATCAGGAGTTATCCTAATACCAACATTTAAATTTTGTTCATTAGTATGTGCAGTGTTTATTGCAACAACTGTTTTATAATCATATACTGTTCCGTTTTTGGTGATAAATGCCTCTTCAGCGTAAACAGGACCTCCACTGTCTCCGCCAGCCGTATCTGCATCATAATATATTCTTCCGTCCTTTAAAGAGTCAATTTTGCCTTTGGCTTTAAATCTTATGCCAAATGGTAATCCTTGATAATTGTCGGGATAATCTTTGTTAGATGGAAAACCAGAAACGATTACTTGACCATGATTATCTATATATTCACTTGTTGCAACACCAAGTTGAAATACACCATATTCACTCAAATCTTCTTCAACGTAAATTAATGCATAATCATATTTTTTACATTTGTCATAATCGGTTGTATTGTGGTATGTTTTATTAATGTCGGTGAATATTGGTGTGACCACTGTTTCATTATTATCTTTATCAACTAATTTTATTTTAGTGTTAAAGAATTCTTGGTCTTCACAGCTATAAACACAATGTGCAGCGGTTGCGATTATATGATCATCAATTATAAAGCCAGAACCATAAAGAGCATCGTCTTTCATTAGGTGAACAACAGCTGTATCATAATCTCTGATCATATCGTTGTCGCTTACTAATGCTCTTGGAGTTGCATAATTACTTGATCTAGATGTGTTGTCGAGCGGATCAACAGTCAGTGTATACTCACTGCATGAAGCAGGATTATTGCTGTTTCAGTAATGTCTCATATATGTTCTTGTCGTCGCAACAGCCTGTGTATCAGCACTAACCGGAGCAGGAAGATTGCTATCGTCCACACTGCTACCGTTTATAAGCTGCATCCAATAATGTG
>CAMZZN010000012.1 GCA_947345935.1 uncultured Ruminococcus sp. | reverse complement strand
TTTCCGCCCATATCCTCAAAAACTGTTTCCTCGCCCGAACCGTTCATAAGTTCGGGATTTATTTCGCCTATGCTCGTATAATAGGGATTTATAACGTATTTTTGTATCACCGGATAGCTATTGAAGGCTGTCACGAACATAATAAATGCAGCAGGAAAAAACGGCAGCAGAATCCAGAAAACCGGATTCAGATAAATAAACGTCAGAAGCATGACAAACGCTGTTACGATAGTTGTCAATACAATTATGAGATTGCCTTTCAAGGATATAAACGCAAGTGCAAACGAGTTCTTTACCAGATTTTTTAGCGAAAGATTGGTTGCAGCAATCATTAAAAAAATAAAATAATTCATCATCATGACTACAATAGCAAGACTCAGCGTTATGGTCATAGGCACATAGAGTATTTTTGCGTTATAGGTCACAGCCATCATAGGATAGACTTTCAGTGAAGCAAACACAGACATTGCTACTACGCAGTCTATAAATCCGATAATTGCAGCTTTTTTGAAACTTCTCCTGAACGTTCTGAAAAAATCACGGATTATAAAGGTGTGCTTTTCAATAATATAGCATCGCATTATCTTCATTACGCCGGCAGTCGCAGGACCTATGGTTATCATAAAAGCAAGAAGACAAACTACAGCGGCTGCAAGTGAAAACGTTAAATTTACATCGTATAAATATATTATTGACGCAAATCCTAATATAAGCGGTACAAAAAACAAGCTATAGAGCATATTCACTTCAATCAGCTTCCAGAATTTCCTGAAAAAAATATCTCCGAACAGTTTTATACCTTTCTTTCTCGGCGCATTTTTAGAAATTCCGACTCCGGCGCTTTGATAATCAAATAGAGCCAATTTTAACATTCCTCCGTTCCATTCAGCCGGCAAACACAAAATTTATCGCTGCATCCACGGCTGATATGATTAATAATAGTATAATAAGCACAAAAAATTTTATACAATAAAGCTTAAAGTCTGTTTTTCTTTGCTCGGAAAAGCCTTCCGGCATCCAGCCGCTGAGAGTATAAGACGAGGCTTTCATCGCTTCTCTCATCGCAAGAGCACATACCAGTATAGAAAAAAACGCTTTAGGCATAACAAAAAACAGCATTCCCATCACTGCTTTTGTCCCGTGAAGGGTATACATCATTGCTCCGGACGCACCAATCCCGAAACCTCTCACTGCCATCAGAAAATAACATACAGGTTGTCCGAGAGCGAAGAATCCCATAAAAAAAGCTGTGATCAAAAACAGCGACGATATTCCAAATCCCCGGCACATATATTCAAATAAATTTGTTCCTTTGTATATGGGAGCAAAATACTGATGTATCCATGCCGAAGATCCCGGGCTGCGTACCGCCTGATACACCGAACCAGCAGCGATTCCGACTGCTGCCAGAGCAAGCAGTTTTGTAAAAAGAGGTCTGACATCCTTAGTTTTTATATAACCTATGTGCTTCATTCCGCATCAATCCTTTCTTCTTCAAGGATATGCGGAAGCTTGTACTTTTAGAACTTTTCTTTACTTTGATAGTTCGTATGCTCTTCTTGTGCAGCTATCGCATGCATTTTTTACCGTTTCGATAAGCTTTCCCTCATAGAGGCAGTCAAGTCCGGCAAGAGTCGTTCCACCCGGTGAAGAAACCATTTTTATAAGCTCGTCAATGGTATATCCGGAATCCGTTATCATCTTTGCAGAACCTATAAGCGCCTGGGTGAAAAGTTCTTTTACTGCTCCGGCGCCGATTCCAGCGCTTTCGGCATATTCAATAAAGCCTTTCGCAAAAAGATAGATAAATGCAGGACTGCTGCTGTTTACAGCTATTATTTCTTTCATTTTATCATTAGGTATAACGACTGCCTTTCCGCAGAGCTTAAAAATATCAAGAATCGTTCCGAATTCTTCGTCAGTAACTCGTTCATTGCGTGAAAGTGCCGTTGCTCCTTCACCTAAAAGAAGCGGAGTATTTGGCATAACAAGAATGACCTTTGCTTCCGGAATAGTTTTGGAAGCTATGAATTCAGCCGTTATTCCTGCGGCAATAGATACAAAAACCTTTTCTGCGCCTGCCGAGGGAGCAGCCGCTTCAAGAGCAGATTCTATTATCTGTGGCTTTACGGCAAGAAATATATAGCCGCACTTTTCTGTAAGCTCTGCTTCGCTGTAAACTTCCTCAACGCCGTATTCTCTGAGAGCGGCAGTTTTCGATTTGTCCGGATCATAGGCATAAAGATGAATATTCTCCGCTGCGCTGCTGCCTGCGATCCCTTTCATTATAGCGGCTCCCATATTTCCGGCGCCGATAAATCCAATACTTATTTTATCCATTTTTCATCATCCTAAAAATAAATTTATTTTATTATACATCATATTACATAAAAAATCAAGAATAATTTTGTGAAAAAATAAGATTTTTTTGTTAATTTTCAATGTCGGGAAAATTTTAATAAAAACTATTGAAATTATATACGATTTATGATATAATATAAACAAATTGTTAAAGAGGTGTTTGAGTATGAAATCACAACTAATATCCGGAATGATTGCTTCAGCTCTGTGCTGTGCTTTTATCCCTCCGCTTCCATCAGCTCCGGAAAGCCGGGTTCTTAAAGACAGCGGTATTTCTTATACGGAATCCGTAGGGACAATAAATAATCCCGGCGCAGGATATACGCAGACTATATGGGCTGTCTGCAAGCCCGGAAACACGCCAGTCTACAGCCCTACAGGAAATATTGTGCTTTTCTTTATTGATATAGGCGCATTCTCCAGCGGCATGAATGAAGAAAAAGTTGATTACGACCTTGACAGCGCTTTCTTCAATTCCTGGCGTACCACCTTTGAAAATGCCCGCAATAACGGTTGTATGATAGCCCTGCGTTTAAGATACGACGCAGAGGGCGCTGACAACCCGGAACCTGCAACTTTCGAGCAGACTCTTAATCACGTCCGTCAGCTCAGGGACAGCGGTCTGCTTGAAGAATACAAAGATATCCTCGCCTTTGTGGAAAGCGGACTGGTCGGCAAGTGGGGCGAACAGCACGGTGGCAAGTATACTTCTGTTGATTATAAAGCTCAGGTTCTCGATACCATGCTGGAATGTGTTCCTTCTCCTGTTCCGGTTACTGTGAGAACACCGGATATCTTTGCCAAATGGGCTGGTATAGAACGGAATGAACTTGCCGATTATAAGGCTGAACCAGGCAGCGACGCTGCAAGAGTAGGTCTTTATGACGACGGATATATGGGCAGCGATTCCGACCTTGGAACATACGCCAATCGTACTATAGAGACGGCATGGCTCGGTAATCAGACTATAAACTCATATTTCGGAGGCGAATTTTCCGGAAATCTTGACTGGGCGCAGAAATACGATACATATCTGCCCGAAAATGCAATAACTGAAATGTATAATACCCATTTGAGCTATATAAACGCAAACATCTATCAGTTGTATAAAAATTATACGTTCAGCAAAGAAAACGACATTTCTCAACCGCTCTATCAGCCCTTTGACGGCAGCGTGAATCTTGAAAAGACCTTTGACCACTCCGCCTATTATGGTCAGACTGTCTTTCAGTTTGTCCGTGACCACATAGGATACCGTTTTGTTCTGAGAAAGTCAGAACTTTCGGAAAACGTGGAACAGGGCGATCGGCTGGATATGCATTTCAAAGTTGAAAACACCGGATTTGCCAATCCGATTCCGGACGTAAAGGCGGAACTTCTTCTTGAACGTGACGGAAACTTCATGAGAACAGGAATCGATATAAATCCGAATCAGTGGCGCTCATGCACAGTCGCCGACGAAACAGTTTCCGCCAAACTGCCGGACTGTCTTCCGGCTGGCAGATGGAACGCCTACATTAAGCTTACTATGGGTAAAAACTCAATATACCAGACAAGTCTGCGTTCTGTGCGGTTTGCTAACGACGGCGTATGGCACGCCGCCCTCGGAGCTAACTATATAGGCTCTTTCAATGTTACGGAGGCAGACGATCACGGTACGGATAATTTCCTGCGCTCAGGCAGCGCCCCCTCTGACAGAATGTACTCTATAAACGGTCAGATGTTCACCGACGGTCTGGATTCTTTCAGCGGTGAATGGACAGAAGATATGCTTATTGCCGAAAACGGCAGCGACAAGCTGTACATGACAGCCGACAGCGAATATTTCTACATCAGAGGAATACTTCCGGGAGGTGCAGACGCACCTGTATATAATCTGCGTGTGGAAAACGCCGAAACTAACCGTGCCTACTGGATATACTTTGCAAGCAACGGCTATGTTTATTTTAACAACGGTTCTTACGATGGCTGCCTCTGCAAGTGGAACGGCGATATTGTTGAATTCCGCATTCCTCTGGGCAGTACAATGGATCTCGCTCCTGGAACATCTCTGAAATCCGTCCGGATATTCCTTCAGGACAGCGCAAACGACTGGAAGATGACTGGAGAAGCAAAGAGCGGCGAATGCTCTGTTCCGTCCGAATTTATTTCCTATTCATCAGGCACGGATATACGTCTGAACAAAGGCGAAGAATATACTCTCAGAGCAATCAATCTTCTTGAATCTCCGACGTATCAGTGGTATCATGACGGCGAGCCGATCTCAGGAGCAAATGGTGAAGAATACACGTTTACAGCTTCCGGAAGTTCAGATGAAGGCAGGTATTCCGTAAGGATAACTTCCGTCTCGGGAGTGGAAAAGGAAATTGTGCTCTGTAATCTCCTTGAAGTAAAGGGGTCTATTGCAGGAGATATAAACGATGACGGAATAGTATCCACTGCTGATCTCGTACTTATGCAGCGTTATATCCTTGGTACGGAAGATTTTACTAAAGATCAGTTCGCACGTGCCGATATGGACAATGACGGTCTGGTAAATGCTTTTGATCTTGTTTTGCTCAGAAAAAGACTGGTCAAAATTCTAAATTAATCGTATACTCCTCCTCCTGAAAAAGACGTGCTTTCATCGCTAAAAGCACGTCTTGTTTTTTATCTTATGAAGTTTGTACGCTGTGAAGGTTCTTTTTCGGGCAAACCATAGGCATTTCTGCCAAGTTCGATGCTTCGCATTAAAAAAGTCATATTCTTTGCAAGGGTTCTCATTGTCTGCAGTCCTTCCGCATCCTGTGACGCTTCACCCTGCGCTCCTCCGTGAATGCTGTTCCAATACTGACTGGAAGCAACTGGCATTCCGCAGATAGTGAAATATTTATTCAATTCGTCAAACGTAGCCGAGAGACCGCCTCGTCTTGCCGCAACTATGCTTGCTCCTACCTTCATGGTTTTATCGAAGTGACTGCTGTAGAAAAGTCGATCCAGAAATGCGATCAGCGTTGCGTTTGCCGAAGCATAATAAACAGGACTGCCGATTACAAGACCGTCGCAGGCTTCAAATTTCGGTGAGACTTCATTGACAATATCATCAAATGCGCACTTTCCTTTTTCAATACAGCTTCGGCAGGCTATACAACCTCTGATAGCCTTATTTCCGACATGAATAATTTCTGTTTCGATATCATTTTCTTTAAAAATTTTTTCCATTTCACGCAGTGCGGTATATGTATTGCCGTCTGCACGGGGACTGCCGTTTACCATTAATACTTTCATACGTTAAAACCTCGCTTTGATTAATTACAATATTTACATTTTTCGTCGTCCCAGGATAATACGCCTGTTTCGACAGCTTTTTCATAACGTCTTATTTTATAGTTAAGGCGTTTCATGGCGTCTTCGATTTTTTCTTTTTGCTTTAAAGTACCTCCTTTTGATTTTCAAGCAGCCGAAGTCTTGCGGAAAATGTAGAATTTCCCTCCTGAGTCAGTCTGACGTATTCAATTATAGTTTCAACCGGAAGTCCGGCACTGCGCATACATACTGCCAGTTCAACCCATGCAAGATCATTTTCCTGATAGTCACGAATTCCGCCTGACGTTCTGTTTACGGGAGGTATCATTCCTACACGCTCATAATAACGGAGCGTATCCTGTGAAATATCAAATTTATCACTGACTTCTTTTATGGTCATTATATTCACCTCGGACGCATTTTAGTAATCATAATAATATTATAATACTTGAATCTTACTCTAAGTCAATAGTTTATAACAAAAATTGTGACAATGCACAAAATTTGCATATTATTTTCTATCCGATTAATTTTTATTGATATTATATTTGTATGATGTTATAATAAATTATTAAAATTTCATAGGGAATAGATCGACGGCAAAGTACTCATTTCTGGTTAAAATAAGTTAATAATGAAAAAACGCTAAGTGACAGTTTTATGAAATCTGCATGATAAGATAATGATTTTTTGCGTAAAACAGTTTACTTTTTGTCGCTTCCCTTGACAAAATCAATTCAATTGTGTATAATAAGAATATAAACAGCCTGTTTCAGGTTCAAAGATATATCCATTTCCCGAAAATATGAAAGGACGATTCAAATGAACAGCTTAAAGAAAAGACTTATTTCTCTTCTTCTTCTGACCAGTGTGGCGCTTTCGTCATTTGCAGGATGCTCTAATAATAATAAAAGCAGCAAGAAGGATTCTTCCGTAAGCGGTAGTTCTCAAGAGGAACAGACAACCGCTGGTTCGGAAACGAAAGATAGCACTGATGCGGAAAATACAACTATTGATATTTTCAAAGACTTTCCGTTGGAGTTGGTAACCGGTGAAAAGGGAGAGCTTATCAAAATTCCTATACAATCTGGTGAAATCGGTTCAGCAGGCGGCGAAAGCAATGGCAACGGCTTAAATCTTGGCGGACAGGATCCTGAATCTGTAGATGTTTCACCGTCTACAAATTCAGGCGGTCAGTCGTCAACAAAGCCTGTTGACGTTACCGATGCTCAAGGCGAAAAAGTAACGGACAGCTCCGGACAGCCCGTTACAGAGTATGTTACTGAAAACGGCGGCAATTCCGACTACAAGAGTTTAACTAACGGAAACTACATTCTTTGGATTGATTGTTCAAAGAACGAGGATTATGTTTTCAACGACGAATTTATAAAGGTAACGTTTGAAGTAAAGGAAAATATTCCTGACGGCACGTATCCGATCACTTTTGCGACAGACTTCTCATCTGTAAAGGGAAAACACATAGAGCCCAAGGTCTATTCCGGATCTATTACAGTCGGCGGAGAAGCCAAAAAGGACGAGGATCTATCCGGTGTAACAGACTGTGTTCTCTATGGAGACAATGTAAGCTGTAAGCAGGGCGAAACTGTTGATTTTTACATCAACCTAAAGAATAATCCCGGTCTTGCCGGTACTCTTTTATGGTTCTACTATGACTCGAACGCCATGACAGTTAAGAAAAATGGCGTGCAGCCTACCGGTGAATTTTCAGAAATTTCAAGCAGAGTAGATTCAAACGCCTGAGATAATATCGCAAACCGAAAAAGAGAGCAGAAAAAACTGCTCTCTTTTTCATCATATTTTCACAAATTTCTCGGAATTATAAAAAAGCTTTAAGATAATTTTAAGAATGGACTGATATAATAAACTCATGAAAAATAAATCATGCTCTTTGCTTTAATGATGTCAGAGTCAGAAGAAAGGAGTGAAACAAAATGGCAATCAATTCGTTTGCACGTAAGGAAATAAAATTTTTGTTAAATATGGATCAATACGAGCGTCTGATGAAAGTAATTCCGGAATATATGAATCCCGACAAATACTGTGTAGGCGGCAAGGAATACGGTATTTTCAACATCTATTATGATACTTCCGATGATTTTCTGATAAGGGAATCGCTTTCTAAACCATATTATAAGGAAAAGGTACGGCTTCGCAGTTACTATTCGCCTGCTGCCCCTGACGATATGGTGTTTCTGGAAATAAAAAAGAAGATCGGTGGTGTTGTAGCCAAGCGTCGTGTATCAATGACACTTGCAGAAGCCGGTCTTTATATCAATAATCGAATCAAGCCACAGACTTCAAAATACATTACCGAACAGGTTTTCAGAGAGCTTGACGCATTCCTTGACCATTATCCTGTTTTCCCCAAACAGTACATAAGCTATCGTCGTGAAGCTTTTTTTGGCAAGGATAACCAAGATTTTCGTCTAACTTTCGACAGAAAACTTACTGAGCGCCGATACGATCTCGGACTTGAATACGAAAGCTACGGCAATTTTATTATAGGCGCAGATCAGCGGCTCATGGAGGTAAAGGTTTCAGATTCCGTTCCCGACTGGCTTGTAAATGAGCTTTCAGAACTGAGAATCTTCAAGACAAGCTTTTCAAAATACGGAAAAGCATACACCAATTTTATCGAAGAGCAGATAAACAGCAGAAAACGGATATTTGTTCCCGAAATATCTGTTACAAGAAATAATACAGTAATGAACAGGAGTGTTTTATAATGTTTCCAAACGGTTTTTTCGGCAATGTTCTTTCAAGATACAGCGAAGAGGTTTCATCCAGTCCGGTGATAAACAATACCGCTGCTTCTGTACTGGCACAGATTAAGCCCAAAGAATTTTTTCTCTGCGTAGGTGCAGCTCTTGTTATCGGATTTCTCATAAGTCTTATTTACATAGCCACACACAGAAAAGAAGGGTATTCCCAAAGCTATGTTCTTACCATGATAATGCTGCCGACAATAGTCGCTCTCATTCTTCTTCTTATAAATACAACTGCAGGCGCCCTTAGTCTTGCCGGTGCGTTTACTCTTGTCCGTTTCAGAAGCGTGCCGGGAGACCCGAAAGATATAGCTTATATCTTCTTTGCAATGGCGTCCGGCGTTGCCTGCGGAATCGGATATGTAGGATTCGGAATCGTATTCTTCGCATTTCTCGGAATTGTTATGTTCATTCTTTCGGAATTTGATTTCGGCGGTACGAAAAGACGTCATATGACGCTTAAAATAACTATTCCCGAGAATCTCGACTATCAGGGAGCGTTTGATCCCGTTCTCAGAAAGTACACACAGTTCTATAAGCTTAGACGGGTTAAAACAACTAATTTTGGTACTCTTTTCGAACTTATTTACAGCGTAGATGTCAATGAAGACATAGACCAGAAAAAGTTTATTGATGAACTTCGTGCGCTAAACGGCAATATGACCATTAATCTTGTCTTTTTTAAATACGATGACAAAATTTACGAAAATTAACAACATCAGGGGGAAAGCTTTTGTTTTCCCGCTTTCCCCCGCCTCTCTCAATAACGGCTGCACTTGCGGCTTTTTTGTATTACAGGAGAAAAATATGAAATACAGCAGAATAATATCATTTCTGACCGCTCTGTTATGTCTTGCCGGAGCGTCATCATGTGGAAAAAACGAGAAATCAGAAAATAATTCCGAACCAAAAGGCACAGATACTTCGGAAGTCGTCATAGCCGACGGCAGCAAGATCATCACTGAAATCAGTTCCGGCAGCAATCAGAATCAACAACAGCTGCTTCTTCCGACAAAAAGACAGTTATCGTCACGACATCATTAAAGGGTCATTCTGCCGGAGGAAGCAAGCCTGACGTTACAACGGCAAAGCCGTCTTCTTCTGTCGGAGGCGGTGCATCCTCCAGTAATTCTTCAGGCGGCAGTCAATCATCTTCCAGTGAAACACAGCAGTCAAGCAGTTCACAGAATTCTGTAAGTCAATCCGGAAATAATAACGGAAGTATTCAGAGTTCCGAGAGTGGAGCACCGCAGCCGCCCACGCAAGCTCCTACAGAAGCAGCATCAGAAGAAAAGAAGTACACCGCAGAGATCAAACTAGGAAATACATCGACATTCACAGGGTCTAACGTTATAATCGACGGCTCTGTAGTAACTGTCACCGCAGGAAGCGACTATCGCTTTACCGGTTCACTTTCAGATGGTCAGATATGCGTAAATACAATTGCTGAAGAGAAAGTGACAATTATTCTTGACGGCGTTGATATTCATAATTCTTCCGGTTCGGCAATTTTTATAGATGAGGCGAAAAAATGTACGGTCAAAGTGATTGAGGGCTCGGAAAATACACTCAGTGACGCCGGAAAAAATAAAAAACTTGACGGTGTTATATATTCCAATGATACCCTTCGTATAAAAGGCAGCGGTACACTCAATATCAATGCCGGAAATGCACATGGAATATGCAGTGATGACGATATCATCATAGAAAACGGCATATTGAATATTGAATCAAAAAAATCCGGACTGATTGCAAATGACGACATCACGATCAGCGGAGGCGATATGACGATAATAGGCGGTACGAACGGCATAAAATCCAAAGGCAGCGTCCATATTTCCGGCGGTCATTCCGTTGTTTCGGGTGGTAACAAAGAAGAAAAATGCTCCGTTTATGCAGCCGGTGAATACGTGTACACCGGAGGATATCTTTTTGCTGCCGGAAATCAGGTCAGTGCTCCGTCGGAATCGGGTAATCCGTATATCATTGCAGCATTCGGGACTTCTGTTCCAGGCGGAACAACGGCTGAAATGGTTCTTGACGGAACCCAGATGATAAGCTTTACTCCTCATTACAGCTTCAGGTGTCTGCTCATGCTTGCCCCTGAGATTACAGAAAACAGCGATTTTTATACTTTGGTTGACGACAGTCCATCTGATGTCTTTTCTGTAAGCGGAAAAGATAATATCTTTGAAATTAATTAAATATAGCATTAATACGTATTTTTAAAAAACTTATTAATAAAAAATCAAGATTATAAAATGACAAAATCTTCAAAAAATATACTATAGTGTAGTTTTGTATTTAAATGTATATTGTAATAAATTGCAATATGCGATATAATACATATGGCAAATGAATATTTGAGGTATTTAGTGGAAAGTACCCTCCCCTCTCATGTACTCTAAGCTAAATTTAAATTCTTTTGCTTATCATAAATTCTTTATGGTAAACACATAATACAAATTTCATTTTCATTTGTAATTTTTCATGTTTTCTATTCTCAATAATTTTTTTAATTTATTGTGATGATCCGTTCACAGTGCTTAAGCGGTTTTCCGCAGAACAGATCGCCGCCTTCCTGAAAAGGAAGGATTTTTTTATATTGTGAAATTTGTGTGATAAATTATATAACACGCTTGACAAGTTCTATAATTTGTGATATATTAATTACAAAGAGGTGAATCTATTGAAACGAAGCATATATAGTCTTGTTCTTGCAGACGACATCATAAAAGCCGTTGATCGGGAAGCCGCCCGGCTCGGTACAAGCAGATCAAATCTTATAAATCAGATCCTTGCCGCAGAACTTTCATGCATTACTCCTGAAATGAGAATGCGTGATATATTTGACTCACTTACTGAACATATCGGCAGAAGCTTCCAGATACAACAGCGGCGTTCGGCATCGCTGATGACAATGAAAACAGCTCTGGAGTTTAAATATCGTCCAACAATAAGCTATCGTGTGGAGCTTGACCGCTCTCCGGATATTTTTATCGGAACGCTCCGTATCAGCGTAAGAACCATGAACGAAAAGCTTATGGAGATGTTTATGAATTTTTTTCTTTACTGGTCAGCTATGGAATCGGAATGCCTCGGTAAGCTTAAATACGAAGAGCAGCTGAGTGAGATTACACCTGTGACATTTGTAAGAAAACTTCTGAATACCGGGCTTGACGACCAAAATACCGCCTGTGCGATAGGCAGCTATCTTGATACGCTCAACCGTGCACTTCAAACTTATTTCGCAGATCCTTCCTGTCTCAGAGGTTACTCTCCGTGGCTGGAGGAACAATATAAATCAATGCTTGAAAAATATATAATATAGGAGGAAAAATCATGAATGCAGAAAAATTAACTCAGATGTCCATGGATGCCGTAAGAAAAGCTCAGAATATAGCTGTTATGCAGTCCAATACAGTTATTGAGCCTATTCATATACTGGCAGGACTTATAAATCAGGACAACGGACTTATACCGCAGTTGCTGAAGAAAATGAATATCGACTCCGACATTTTTGAATCAGAGACAGATAAGCGAATCAGTATGCTTCCAAAGGTAACAGGAAGCGGCAGAAGCAGTAATATTGGTCTTTCAGCAGAGACGGACCGCATGATAACCTCAGCCGGGCAGATTGCCGATAACATGAAAGACGAATATATTTCCGTTGAACATCTTATGCTTGCTCTTATTGAATGCAAAGACAGGGATACAAGTCAACTATTCAAAACTTTCGGAATTACACGTGAAAGTTTCCTCAGCGCTCTTATGACAGTGAGGGGCAGTTCTCGTGTTACAAGCGAAAATCCTGAGGATACCTACGATGTACTTTCAAAATACGGTCAGGAACTTGTGGAGCTTGCACGTCAGAACAAGCTTGATCCCGTTATCGGACGTGACAGCGAAATCAGAAACGTAATAAGAATACTCAGCCGTAAAACGAAAAACAATCCCGTGCTTATCGGAGAGCCAGGCGTCGGAAAGACTGCTATTGCTGAGGGACTTGCATTGAGAATAGTTGCCGGCGATGTTCCGGACAGTCTGAAAAACCGCAAAGTTTTTTCACTTGATATGGGCGCATTAGTGGCAGGAGCTAAATATAGGGGTGAATTTGAAGAACGACTTAAAGCCGTTCTGGGAGAAATAAAAAACAGTAACGGTCAGATAATTCTCTTTATAGACGAACTTCATACGATAGTCGGAGCAGGCAAAACAGACGGTGCAATGGATGCCGGAAACCTCCTTAAACCAATGCTTGCAAGGGGCGAACTCCACTGTATAGGCGCTACTACACTCAACGAGTACCGCACCTATATAGAAAAAGATCCGGCTCTTGAAAGACGTTTCCAGACGGTTATGGTGGACGAACCTACAGTAGAGGATACTATTTCAATACTTCGTGGACTTAAAGAACGCTACGAGGTATTCCACGGCGTGAAGATCAATGACAATGCACTTATCTCTGCAGCAGTCCTTTCAAACAGATATATCACCGATCGTTTTCTACCAGACAAAGCTATTGACCTTATTGATGAAGCTTGCGCTACAATTCGTACTGAAATGGATTCAATGCCTACAGAACTTGATGTTATTTCACGGAAAATCATTCAGCTGGAAATCGAAGAAACCGCCCTCAGAAAAGAAAACGACAGCATATCCAAAGAACATCTCGAAGAGATACAAAAAGAACTTTCTGAGCTGCGTGAAAAATTCAGTGCAATGAAAGCACGGTGGGAAAACGAAAAGAATGATATTACTGCTGTACAAAAGCTCCGTGAAGAGATCGAAACGGTAAATATCGAAATAGAACGTGCCGAAAGAGGCGTAAACTGCGATACAAATAAAGCAGCTGAACTAAAATACGGCCGTCTGCCTAAGCTCCAGAAAGAACTGGAACAACTTGAAAAACAGGCAGAAGCAGATATGGAAAAAGGCAGGCTGCTCCGTGATAAGGTGACAGAAGATGAAATAGCTGCGATCGTCTGCCGCTGGACGGGGATTCCTGTTTCAAAGCTTATGGAGGGCGAAAAGGAAAAGATACTTAGTCTCGGAGACCTTTTGCACAAGCGTGTTATCGGTCAGGATGAGGCTGTGGAAAAGGTCAGCGAGGCCATTCTACGATCACGTGCAGGAATTCAGGATCCGGACAGACCTATCGGTTCTTTCCTGTTTCTCGGTCCGACAGGCGTAGGTAAAACCGAGTTGGCAAAGGCTCTGTCTGAGATACTTTTCGACAGCGAACGCAGCATGATACGTATTGACATGAGTGAGTACATGGAAAAATTTAGTGTCAGCCGTCTTATCGGAGCGCCTCCCGGATATGTTGGATATGACGAAGGCGGTCAGCTCACTGAAGCTGTCAGAAGAAAGCCATATTCAGTTATACTTTTTGACGAGATTGAAAAGGCTCATCCTGATGTATTCAATATACTTCTCCAGGTCCTTGACGACGGCAGGATAACCGACTCTCAGGGCAGAACTGTAGATTTCAAGAATACGGTTATAATTCTCACATCAAATCTCGGCTCTCCATTTATTCTTGATGGTATTGACAGCAATGGAGAAATAATGGCCGAAGCACGTTCCAGAGTGGACGAGCTGCTTAAAACGCAGTTCCGACCGGAATTCCTTAACCGTCTCGATGAAATTATTTTCTATAAGCCGCTGACAAAGAATAACATCATGAATATCATTGAACTTATGCTGTCAGATTTGCAAAAGCGTTTGGATAACAAGCATATACGTATAAACGTTACTGAAAATGCCAAGAATTATATTATAGACTGCGGATACGATCCCAACTTCGGAGCTCGTCCGCTAAGAAGATTTATTCAGAGCAAGGTGGAAACTCTTGCTGCTAAAAAGCTTATATCGGATAATCTTTCAGCTGGCGATGTTATTAATATTGATTTGGACGAAAACGGCAGACTTACAGCTGAAGCATTTTAATTTGTACGTTCTTCTGAATGCAGTTTAAATGGCTGAATATCGGCATTCTATTGCTTTTATGAATAAAATTTCTGCGATAAATAGCCAAATACAGGTCATTTTGTCAATTTTTCGTTAAGTTCTTGACAAATCGCCGTAAAGGGTATATAATTCAATTGTAAATAAAACTAATGGAGGATAAAAAATGACAAAGACCGAATTAATCAGCGCCGTTGCTGAGAAAACAGAATTCACAAAGAAGAATGCTGAAGCTGCTGTAAATGCTGTTGTTACTGCAATTACAGAAGCCCTTGTAAGCGGTGAAAAGGTATCTATCGTTGGTTTTGGAACTTTTGAAGTTCGTGACCGCAAGGAAAAGAAGGTACTCAATCCCCAGACAAAACAAATGATGACTGCTCCGGCTTCAAAGGCTCCTGCATTCAAGGCAGGTCAGGCTCTCAAGAGCGCAGTCAACAAGTAATTTAAGGAGGAATTTATTATGCCAAGACCTAAGAAAACTGCCGCAAAGGCTGTTGCACCTGCTGAAAAGGAAATCGTTGCTGACGTTGTTTCTGAAACTGTAGCTGAAGATACTACTGCAGCAGAAAAGAAACCGGCTGCCAGAAAATCTTCTGTAAAAAAGGAAACTGCAAAGAAAGAAGCTGTATCCAAGAAGGCTGATATTGAAAGCAAAGTAGTTATCCAGGCTAACGGTTCTGAGGCAACTGCTGAAGATCTCGTAAAAAAAGCTGTTGAAGCTGCTGACGTTAAAACTGTAAAGAGGGTTGACGTTTATGTAAGACCTGAGATCAACAAGGTATACTACGTTATCAACGGCGATGTTCTCGGCGAATTCGACCTCTTTTAATCATCACTGATATACGATATGATAAGTTCTCCGGAAGCGGTTAATACGCTGCTTCCGGAGATTTTTTGTGTAACCGTATTTACTTATGCGGAATAATATATTAATGTGCAGAGATATCTGCACGATGTTCTCTGCAACTACAGAAAGGAGGAACATCTTATATGAATCTCAATCTTTTTGACGATATAGACGGTCTTGTCCTGAGAGAACGTGAAGCGTCGCTGAACAGCAGTGCTAATCTTCGTCCGGGAAACACCGGTGATATGTCACGCTTTCCAAAAAATACTCCCCTGGCAATGGCATATGTTCCATTTCAGCAGTGGGGTCAGGTTTATGACGATTCTGAAGCCCTCTGTAAAGGAACTCTTTTCCCTGAACTTGATCTGCCGTTTACGGGAGGTGATCCAAGATGAGCGAAAAAGAACGTCTTATGAAGAAAATTAAGGAGTATGATTTTGCTCTTAAAGAACTCAATCTTTATCTTGATACTCATCCGAACTGCCGGAGAGCTCTTGCCATGTTCAGAAAATACAGTGACCTGAGAAAAAAATCTGTTGAGGAATATATCTCCAAATTTGGTCCGATAACTCCCGATCAGAGCAATAACGATCAGCGCTGGTCCTGGATCGACGATCCATGGCCGTGGGAAAGGAGGTAACTTATGTGGCAGTATGAAAAAAAATATTTATATCCATGTTATACATAAACGGTCATAAAAATCCGGTGGACTGCAATCAGACACAGCAGTCCGCCGGACAATACAGATTATTGAAATTAATTATGCATGAACAAATTGACTATTGTATAGTTCGGCATAATATCCGCCTCTGGCAATAAGTTCGTCATGCGTTCCGCTTTCCTTGATATCGCCGTCACGCATATAAAGAATCATATCAGCATTTTTGATAGTTGACAGACGATGTGCGATAACAAAGCTGGTTCTGCCTTTTGTAATAGCGTCCATTGCTTTCTGTATCTTTATCTCTGTTCTTGTATCAACCGAAGATGTAGCTTCATCAAGTATAAGCATAGGAGCGTCTTCGGCCATAGCACGTGCAATGGTAAGAAGCTGCTTCTGACCGGCAGAAATTGTCACATTATCATTTAGAACCGTATCGAGTCCATGCGGCAGTGTCGTTATAAAATGCTTGAGACCGCACTGACAGCAGATATCCATAAGTTTCTCATCAGATATTCCGTTTTTTCCGTATGTCAGGTTTTCTCGGACTGTTCCCTCGAACAGCCACGTATCCTGTAAAACCATGCCAAATATATCATGAACATTCTCACGTGTGATATCTGAAAGCGGCGTTCCGTCAACAGTAATAGCTCCATTATTCAGTTCGTAGAAACGCATGAGCAAATTTACTATAGTAGTTTTTCCTGCTCCTGTCGGACCTACAATAGCAGTTTTCTGACCTGCTTTTATTTTTGCAGAGAAATCATGAATAATCGTTTTGTCTGGATCGTAACCGAAGTTGATATGTTCAAATGCAACATCTCCTTTTACATCGGTAAGGAAGAATTTTTTTGAGGATTCATCCGAAAGTTCTTCTTCCGATAAAAATTTAGATACACGGCTGCTTGCGGCCGCTGCCGACTGCAAACCTGAAAATCCCTGACCTATCTGACCGAGCGGAGATGTAAACAGACGTATGTATATCATAAATGCAACAACTACAGAAAAATTTATCGTGTTGTTAAATGCAAGTGCCGCACCTACGATACACACTGCAACATATCCGAAATTTCCTACAAAAGACATAAGCGGCATCATCAGGCTTGAAAAAATTTCTGCTTTGAATGTATTTTTACGCAGTTCTTCGTTTGCCTCCTGAAACGCTTTCAGTCCCTTTTCCTCTGAATTATATGCACGGACAATATTCTGTCCGGCGTAATATTCCTCTACATGACCGTTTACTTTTGCAAGACTCATTTGTCTTGAATTGAAGTATTTCTGGGATTTTCCCATTATAGTACCCATAGCGATAAATCCGACTAACGAAGCTGCAATTGCCGTAAGGGCCATGCGCCATTCTGTAACGAACATCATAATAGTACAGCTGATAATTGTTGCTGCGGCTGTAACAAGAGCTCCTATGCTCATATTCAGAGACTGTGCAATAGTATCAACGTCATTTGTAACGCATGAAAGCGTATCGCCATAATTGTGCGAATCAAAATATTTCAGCGGAATACGATTAATTTTTTGGCTTATATCAGTGCGCATCTTTCTTCCGACATTACATGAAACATAATTCATAACAAACGATTGTACATAGCTAAGAATCATACTTGCACCGTAGATACCGATAAGTATAAAGGCAATGTGTTTTATGTCATCCATGTCGATATCAACACCGTTGAAATCTATTCCCTCTGTAATAATTTCGGTAAGCTGTGAAATATAATCAGGTCCTATTACCGCAAGTACAGCGCTGACTGCGGCACATATGAGAGCGGCAGCTATAATTCCAAGATATTTTCTGCAATACTGAATCAATGCACCCAGCGATTTTTTCATCTCCACTCGTCCGACAGATGGCATCGGACCTCTCATTCTATGATTAGGCATTCTTCAATTCCTCCTCACTTAACTGGCTGTATGCAATTTCCTGATAAGCGGAACAAGTTTTAAGCAATTCCTTATGCGTTCCCTGACCGACAACCCTGCCGTTTTCGAGAACAATTATCAGGTCTGCATCAATTATCGTACCAATACGCTGTGCCACTATCAGGCAAGTTGCATCTTTCATTTCCTTTTTCAGTTCGGCACGCAGTTCACGATCAGTCTTATAGTCCAGAGCAGAAAACGTATCGTCAAAAATGTATATTTCCGCTTCTCTGGCAACAGCACGTGCAATGGAAAGTCTTTGTTTCTGACCGCCGGAGAAATTGGATCCGTTCTGCGCTACACGCCCCGTAATTCCGCCCTTTTCTCCTTCTACAAACTCAGTGCAGTGTGCAATGTCAATGGATTTTTTAACAACGCCGTCGTCTGCATCATTGTTTCCGAAGTCTATATTTGAACGTATATCTCCGCTGAAAAGAACTGCTTTCTGAGAAACATATCCGATCTTATCTGCAAGTTCATTTTTACGATACTCTCGGACATTATGACCGTCTACCAGCACCTCTCCTCCGGTCACGTCATAGAAACGTGATACCAAGTTTACGACCGTCGATTTTCCGCAGCCTGTAGAGCCTATAAACGCTACGGTATCGCCTTTTCCAGCCTTGAAGGAAATATCACTGAGAACATCCTCTCCGGCGTCTGGATAGCGGAATGATACGTTTCTGAATTCGACGGTGCCTTTTTCTTCCGTTTCTCCGACGCCTCCGCCCTCGCTGATAAGCTCATGCGTATCGAGCACTTCATTGATACGGTTTGCCGAAACAAATGCACGTGGGGCGATCATAAACATCATGGCAAGCATCATGAATGAAGCAATTATCTGCATTCCATAAGACATAAATACTACCATATCACCGAACAGTCCCTGCACGGACATAAGATCGGCGGAATTGATAACATATGCTCCTATCCAGTATATTGCCAGTGAAATTCCGTTCATTACGAGGGACATAAGCGGATTCATAAACGCCATCACCCTGCCGACAAACAGGTTTGTTTTTATGAACTCGCCGTTTACCTGTTCAAATTTGTTTTCCTGAAACTTTTCTGCATTGTATGCACGTATAACACGAAGTCCGCTTAAATTTTCTCGTGTTACCTGATTAAGATTATCTGTAAGGCGCTGAAGCTTTTTAAACTTTTTGACTACAAGCGACATTATAATGGTTATTCCTCCAAGCAGTACCGCAACTGCCACAGCGACTGCCGCCGACCACTGCCACTGCTTTCCGGCTATCTTGGTTATCGCCCAGACTGCGGTAATAGGAGCTTTTATTATCATCTGTAAACCCATGGCTATAAGCATCTGGATCTGCTGAACATCATTAGTGGATCGTGTTATCAATGAAGCTGTACTGAATTTGTTTATTTCAGACATCGAAAAACGCTGAACTTTTGTGTAAAGTATTTCACGAAGTCTTGCAGAAAAATCTGCCGATATCCTTACAACAAAAAAACTGGTTATAACTGAACACGCCATACTTCCCAGAGCACACATCAGCATAAATCCGCCGTTTGTCCAGATATCGCCCATAACATATTTTGCTCCGGTGTCAGGATCGATCCCTCCCTGCGACGCCTGCGTTATAATGTTCATATAATCCGGCATTTTCAGATCAAGCCATACTTGAGCCACAATGAATACGACGGAACAGAGAGCAAACAGACACTCTCTTTTTTTCAAATATTTTAATAATCGGATCATTCTCTCAACCTCTCTTGACAAATTGAATTTTCTGTGATACAATACAGCTATTGAATGTTACACAATGTAACATTTGATATACAGTATAGCTCAATAAAAAAGCAAAGTCAACTGCTTTTTTTAAAATGGTACAAAAAGGAGTGAAAATGTAACATGATGGTGCGGGATGAAAAAAATCGTTTTTCCGTAAAATCTGAAATCAAAGAAGCACTTATGGAATTACTGTTAGAAAAGCCATATATGGATATTACGGTTACGGATATAGTAAAAAAAGCAAATGTCTCCAGAACGTCTTTTTACCGTAATTACAGATCTATCGAAAATGTCGTCAATTCTATTGTTGATGAACGAATGCAATTTTTTAAACAGGAAATACTGCCGGTGATGTATTCTGACAACGAAAGGGTATGGCGTGAATTTCTGTTTCATTACTTTTATCAGGTCTCCAGAGACTACAAAAAATTATTCAGCAAAAATAGAAATAATATTTATAGTATGCAAAATATGTCGATCTTTTTCCTAAAAACAAATGAAAAAATGGAACGTGAACAAAAGGAAAAAACATCTTCTTCTATCCATGATAAATACTGTGCAGTAGGCAAAATGGCTCTTATTTCAGATATCGCCAAGAAGTGGGCGAACTATGGCATGGAAGAAACACCGGAAGAAATGGTAAATTATATTATGGGATTTATCACAAAATTCTGACAAGGAGATATAAAATGTTACTTGAATTTATTATTTGTTTCATAGCTGGCACAGGCGCTGGTCTTGGCACCGGATTTGCCGGAATGAGCGCCGCTGCGGTAATAAGTCCGATGCTGATAACCTTTCTCAATATGCCGGCATATAAAGCGGTCGGTATTGCGCTCGCAAGCGACGTACTCGCAAGTGCGGCAAGCGCATATACCTACGGAAAGAATAAAAACATCGATATTAAAAACGGACTTATCATGATGATAACCGTTCTGATATTTACATTTATCGGCAGCTTTCTTGCAAGTATGGTTCCGAATGCGACAATGGGAAGCTTTTCGGTTGTCATGACTTTTTTGCTTGGAATCAAATTTATCGTGCGACCTGTTATGACGACAAAGGAGAGTATGCAGGCTAAATCTCCCGGAAAACAGATCGTTCAGTCTGTTGTCTGCGGTACGATAATAGGTCTGATATGCGGATTTATAGGCGCAGGCGGCGGTATGATGATGCTGCTTATCCTTACTTCTGTGCTCGGATATGAACTTAAAACGGCAGTAGGCACAAGCGTGTTCATTATGGCGTTTACTGCTCTGACCGGTTCCGTTTCTCATTTTGCAATAGACGGGATGCCTGATATATCTGTTCTGATTTTCTGTGTATTGTCAACGCTGCTGTGGGCAAGGATCGCCTCAAAATTTGCAAATAAAGCATCTCCCGCAACGCTGAATCGTGCTACGGGCATCGTTCTGTCAGTACTTGGTCTCGTTATCATTGCAGTAAAATTAATAAAATAACAACCTATATCAAAAATACGGTCATCACTTAATTTAGCGATGACCGTAATTTATTTATTTTCTTGACGTTTTTACTATTTTATAATATACTCGTGCAGTCATGAGATAGATTACCGCATAGATCATGGCAAACGCAAGGAATACGCATAAAGTGCAAACTGCGAAAAGCTTAGTGTTTGTAAGCTGAAGCATTGCAAGAATTTTTCTTACTATAGGAAATGCAAACACAGTGTGTACTCCCGCCAGTATCAGCGGCATGAAAAATACTGTGAGAACCTGCGAATGTATAGAACTTTTTACTTCTCTTTCATTCATGCCTACCTTTTGCATGATCTCAAAGCGTTCCTTGTCGTCATATCCCTCCGAGATTTGCTTGTAATAGATAATAAGCACGGTCGCCATTGTGAACAGCAGACCTAAGAATATACCGAGGAAAAACAGACTTCCGTACAGTGAATAGACATCCTTTTTCTGTTTTTCACGGCAGTTGAACCTATAGATATCACATCCCTCATAATTATCTATATCTTTTAAAACTGTATCTGAAAAGCTGATCTGCCCGTCGGCATCCCTGTCTGTATCAATCACATATATATGCTCTATTTCACTGGCATTTTTGCCGTATATCGCTTTCTGACCATTGTACAGTTCCTGAAGAACCGAATGATCTTTTACTACTATTCCGAATGTCGGGCATATTTCCTCATTGACCGCCACGTTGTCAATAAAATCATTTGTGATTTCTGTTACCCTGTAATTTTTATCAAAGATACAGAAGTCATCTTCTTTGTATTTTTTGCTGTTCTGCCAGAGAATTATCTCATTGTCGGACAATACGGCGTCATTGCCTGTATATTCCGAATAGTCCTCAGCCGTCACTGCAAATATATTGCAGACATTTTCAATTGACGTAAAATCGTCAGTATCGTCTGCTCCCCTGAATCTGTTGCCGTCCTGAATCATCTGAAACTGAATGTCTGAAAAGGAAATTTCGTTCTCTATTCTTATGTTCTCCTTATCGGCGATATCACGGACGGCATTCTTGAGTCTTTCAAAATCTTCTATTTCCCCCATACGCTGACTGATCTCAAACTGATATGGATAACGTTCACGGATAATTTCATTGGTTCCGATTATCAGCGACGCCGTAGACGATATCATAACAAGCACCATGGTTGACAATACGCAGATATTTGCAAGACCCACGGCATTCTGCTTCATTCGATACATCATTCCGGAGACGCTTATAAAATGATTTGTTTTGTAATAGTATCGCTTATTTTTTTTCAATATCTTCAGAAAAGCGATACTTCCGGCGGTAAAAATGAGATAAGTGCCTGCAATTACAAGAATTACCGCAACAAAAAACAAAAGAAGCGCCATCATAGGATTTTTTATTGTAACTGCTATATAATATCCGGTACCAAGGAAAATGACTCCGAGAAGCGCTGTCAGCCATTTTGATTTAGGCTCTTTCTCCGCTGTATTTCCGCCTTTAAGAAGTTCGATAGGCTTTGAAATGTGTATCATTCTCAGTGAATTGATAAAAATCAGGAAGAAGAGAATGCCGAATAAAACAAGCGTACTTGCCGCTGCTTTTTGTGAAAAGTAAAATCCAAGAGGGATATCGGTTTTTATAAGTCTTGATATAGCAGCGTACATCAGCTTATCAAGCAACACGCCCAGACCGATTCCGCCGGCAAAGCTGATTGCCATAACATAAATGCTTTCAAATCCGATCATTCTGGCGATGTGCTTTTTTTCCATTCCAAGGATATTCAGCAAACCGAATTCCTTTTTGCGTTTTCTGGTAAGAAAGCTGTTGGTATAAAACAGAAAAATAAATGAGAATACCGCTATTACATTGCTTCCAAGTTTAAGAACATAAGCGACCGTATCAGCACCCAGCACATTTTCGAGTCCTTTGTTCAGTGACAGCGACTTCATGATGTAGTACATGGCTATTGTGAAAATACACGTCAGAATATACGGAAAATACGTTTTTCCGTTTTTGCGGATATTACTCGCTGCAAGCTTCTGATAAAATATACCGTTCATCGTGCATCACCGCCTGATGAAAGAAGCGTGAGTGTGTCCGAGATCTTCCGGAACATCTCTTCACTGCTGCTGTTACCTCTGTATATCTGGTGGAAAACTTCGCCGTCCTTAATGAACATTACTCTGCCTGCCCGGCTTGCCGCCCTTGCCGAATGAGTTACCATGAGGATAGTTTGTCCGACGCTGTTCAGATCGCTGAATACTCTCAAAAGACTGTCTGCCGATCTGGAATCGAGCGCTCCGGTAGGTTCGTCGGCAAGAATGAGCTTCGGATTTGTAATGATAGCTCTCGCAACTGCCGCACGCTGTTTCTGACCTCCGGAAACCTCATATGGGAACTTGTTAAGCAACTCGGTTATTCCAAGCCGTTTAGCGATAGGAGTGAGTCTGTTCTGCATTTCCGTATGGCTTTTGCCTGATAAAACAAGCGGAAGAAAAATATTGTCCTTCAGGTTGAATGTATCAAGAAGGTTGAAATCCTGAAATACAAATCCCAGATTATCACGCCGGAACGCCGAAAGCTCGTTTTCAGTTATTTTTGACATCGGTTTTCCTGCAAGATAAACCTCCCCTGCCGTCGGACTGTCCAATGATGCAAGAATGTTCAGCAACGTTGATTTTCCCGAACCGGATTCCCCCATAATAGCGACATATTCTCCGACTTCAACAGAAAAATTAACGTTTTTCAGAGCCTTGACCTGATTCCCTCCAAATCGTGTTGTATAAATTTTTTCAAGGCTCTTTACCTCTAATATTGACATAATAATGCCTCCTTTCGTTCTGGCACCGCAGCGTTGACTGCATCAATTAACAGCCTCTTGTGCGGTACTGTGATTATTATAACACAAAAGCCGGAAGCACAACATCGAATCGTGTGACATTCCGACTGGTTTATGTGACATTTTTGAAAGGCAGGTTCATTCTATTTGCAGATTTCTCGAACTTAGATCAACTAAAAACTCACTGCCTTTCCCCACTTCTGAGCGCACTGAAAGATCATGACCCAGTTTATCGCAGACCGTTTTACAGAGATAAAGACCAAGACCTGTCGATTTTTTATCTGTACGTCCGCTCATTCCAGTATAACCCTTTTCAAATATTCTTGGCAGATCATCAGGAGCGATCCCTATTCCCGTATCGCTGACCGAAAGTTTATTATCTCTGAATTTTATCGTGACGCAGCCTTTTGCCGTATATTTCACTGCATTTGACAAAAGCTGCTCTAATACAAAAACAAGCCACTTTTCGTCTGTGAGTACCTCTGCTTCCACTGGACGATAATCAAGTCTGAGCTTTCTGCGTATAAAAAGCGGCGCATATCTCCGTACTGCCTGACGAATAATCATGTCAAGATCATAGCTCTTTATTACAAAATCACTGGAATCACTATCAAGCCGAATATAATGAAGAGCCATTTCCGCATACTGTTCAATGCGAAAAAGCTCTGCTGACAACTCATGGTTCACGCTGCTGTCATCCGACTGTAATATCATCTGTATTGCCGAGATCGGCGTTTTTATCTGATGCACCCATACAGTGAAATAATCGCAGTTATTCTGCTGTATGTTTTTAAGTCTGGTGACGTTTTCAATGTTGAGAGATACAAGTTTTGCAATTATATTATTCATTTCCTCCTCAGTAATATTTTCTGCTTCCGGCAGCTGATCTGTCATAAGGGGCAGATTAATATATATTTCACGAAGCAGTATGTGTTTTTTTCTAAATCTCAGAAATCCACATACAGCAATTGCTACGCTGCTCAGCGAACAAATGACGAAAGCATAGAAAACCGCTTCAATGTTGGAATCGTATATGAGTAAAACAGCGGTAAAAACTACTGAAAATAACAGAAAGAGCAATACATTTTTTCGATACTGGAAAATATATTTCAGAAAAAGCTTCATTCAATAATATACCCCGTTCCCGTTATAGTTTTAATAAAATTTTTCAGTCCGGCAAATTCCAGCTTTTTGCGCAGTCTTGTAACATTTACGGTAAGAGTGTTTTCCTCCACGTAGCAGTCAGTCTGCCAAAGCCTGTTCATCAGCGTTTCACGGCTGACGACTTTCCCCTTGTTCTCCATAAGCGTCTGGAGTATACGGAAATCATTCTTTGTCAGTTCAATAGTCTGTCCGTTATAAACGAGCGTGGTATTATTGAGATTGAGCACTGCGCCGTTATGTTCAAGTACAGGTATCCTTCCGCCCATATCGTAGGTACGACGCAGCATTGCCTGCACTTTTGCCGTCATGACGTTAAGATCAACTGGTTTGACGATAAAATCATCGCCGCCCATATTCATTGCCATGACAATATTCATGTTATCAGACGCCGAAGAAATAAACACGACGGGGACTTCAGATATCCTGCGTATCTCGCTGCACCAATGAAATCCGTTGAAAAACGGCAGCATTATGTCCACAAGAACGATGTGAGGATCAAATTCTGTAAATTCTTCGATTATCTCATTGAAATTTTCCGAGCATTTTATATCGTACCCCCATTTTTCAAGATGTCTTTTCATGAGAGCGGCGATAGTGAAATCATCCTCTATAATATATATTCTGTACACTTCGGTATTCCTCTTCTACAATAATTTGTTTCGTTTCAAAGTCAGTTTTCTGAGAAGATTGTCGATAAAATCCCAGACGATTGAAACAGTACTATAAACGTCTGTATAGTCATTTTCAAGATCATATATATCATGAAAGCGAATTGACTTTTCATAAATATCTGTGCTCATGCAATTCGGCACAGACCTTAAAAATAAAATATACATAATATTTTACCATATTTATTTAATTTGGTCAAGTAAAATTTGCTAATTTACATAAAAATCAAATTCGCAATAATGTTCCTTAATTATATTATAATTGTTCGAAAAGTCTGAAAATATCATTCCTTTTAGCAAGACCCTCTGAAAATGCCGTTGCAGCTCCGGCAGCAGTGCCGAGCTTTAATGCGTATTCAAAATCACCGCACTCACAGCCTGCAATGAAACCAGCGACCATTGAATCGCCTGCTCCGACAGAATTTTTAACATCTCCTTGGTATGCTCCAAAAATATGTGTTCTGCCGTTCTCGTCAAGAAGCACCGAACCGTCGGCAGCCATTGATACAAGAACATTCATTGCTCCCATTTTTTTCAATTTGGAGGCATATTTTACGACATCATCCGTTGATCTTAACTTTACGCCAAACATTTCCCCCAGCTCGAAATTATTTGGCTTGACGAGAAAAGGTTTGTATTTCAAAACATTAAGCATAAGCTCTTTTTCCGCATCTACGACAACCTTTATTTTCTTGTCACCGATACGGTCAAGAATTTTCTCATAAATATCAGACGGCAGCGATGAGGGAACGCTTCCGGCAAGCACTACCGTATCGTTATCTCTGATTTTGTTGAGCTTTCTGAAAAATTCTTCTGTTTTTTCCTGCGGTATCTCAGGACCACGACCGTTCAGTTCAGTTTCAATGTCAGATTTGATCTTTACGTTAATGCGTGAGAATCCTTTGTCAAGATGTACAAAATCTGTAGTGACGTTGTCACAGGTGACGCCTTTTTCAATTGCATCTCCCGTAAAACCTGCAACAAATCCGAGAGCCTTTGAGGGAATCCCAAGTTCGGCAAGTACAAGGGAAACGTTTATCCCTTTGCCGCCAAAATAAATTTCCTCTTTGACAGCACGATTGACTGAGCCGGTATTTATTTTATCCGCATAAATAATATAGTCCACTGCCGGATTAAAAGTAATTGTATAAATCATTAATATATTTCTCCTTAATCATTTCAGTTAATTAATATTATAAGAACCTGTCCGCACTTAGATCATGTGAACAGGTTCTGAAAATGAGAATAAGTTCTCAGCCAAAATATTTTTCTGCGAGCCGTCTCAAATTGGAAGTCGCTTTTCCAATATCTTCTGCGCCAAATATTGCCGAAATCACTGCGATGCCGTTCACTCCTGTTCCGGAAAGCTGCTGCATATTATCTTCTGTGATACCGCCGATAGCTGCCGTAGGAATATTGACCGCCGTAGTTATAGCTTTCAACGTATCTGCCGTCATTCGGGTTACATTTGACTTAGTGGAAGTCGGAAATACAGCTCCGATACCCAGGTAATCAGCGCCGTTCCGCATAGCAGCTGACGCTTCGCCGACTGTATGGGCAGACACGCCTATTATCATATCACTGCCAACATGACGGCGCACGTCAGAAGTTTGCATATCATCCTGTCCCACATGAACACCGTCAGCTTTGCACGCCACAGCGATATCTACATTGTCATTAATAATAAGCGGAACGTTATAGGCAGCGCACAGTTTTTTCAACGCCTTTGCTTCTTCCAGAAAAGAACGGTAATCAAGATCTTTTTCACGAAGCTGCAAACAGGTCAGACCATTTTTTAAAGCGATCTCTACCTGCTCGGTCAATGACATTTTTCCTGTCCACTTTCTGTCCGTAACTCCGTAGAGAAGCATATTATTTTTATCAAATTTCATATATGAACTTACCTTTCATAGTATCTCAATCTGTTTCAGACTGTCAGAAGTTTTCTGCGCATTGCGGCTACATCAAAAGCATCCAGTTTATTATCTGCGCAAAGATCGCCTGATTCCCAGTCTGCGAGCTTATTTTCACGTCCAAGAAGCCAGTTCTGCAGGACAATAAGATCGGCAATATCAAATTTACCATCGGAATTCACATCTCCCATGACATTTTCTGAAACAGAGTTTTTCATGAGTATGTCCACATTTGTGATCGTCATATTTCCGCCGTATGGAGTTACGGAAATACGATCAAGATCGGTGTAGGAAACTCCCAGAGATTCAAGGCTGTCCTGTATGTCTGACGCAAGGAAACACGCCTTGCTGCCATTGAAATAGCTTGGTTTTACCGGATGCCATATAGCTTCGCCAGACCATTTCTGAAGCGCTATAACCGGTTCGTATTCGCATGAATATTCTACTTCAACGGCATACGAATCCCCCAGTTCCTCCAGGAAATTTACGTCCAGAACAGCTGTCTTTGACCATCCGCTCCAACTTGGTTCGCCTTTAGCTTCACCTATGAAAATATTCTTGTGCTTCGTGTAGCCGGAACATGGATATTTAGTTACATATGTATATATCATGTTCTTTTTCGGAGTCTCGTTCTGACGCCTGAAAAGTTCGGTCAGCGTTACGAACTCATATCCTTGTTCGATAAGCTTTGGCACTGCGATCCTGAGAGCCTCGACCGTCTGACTGTTGCCTGCTGCATCGTGCAGGAGAACGATGACTCCGTCCTTTGCGCCATTCAGGATATGATCTGCACGCTGCTCTGCCGTAACATTTTCCATGTAGTCCTGACAGTCGATTCCGCAGATAAACGGCATATCAATGTTTTCATACATTGTCTGGCTCGTATCAATATACGGAGGACGAAAATACCTAGGATATTCTCCGGTTATATCATAGACCTTTTCATTGACGAATTCGACCTCGGTTTTGATCTCTTCCGCAGACATAGACCCCATATTCGGATGAGTCTTTGAGTGATTTCCTATCTCACAGCCCATCTCGTAAGCACGTTTAACTGATGCCGAGCTTTTATCGTCTATATTGTTTCCGATAAGGAAAAAAGACGCTTTCGCATTGTATTCCTCAAGGATATCCAGTATTTCATTTGTTGTTGTGGCATTAGGACCGTCATCGAAAGTAAGTGCGATTAGCTTTGTTTCCGTCATATTTTCCGCATTTGCTGCAAACGGCATTATTCCCATTGTCATACACAGGGACAAAACAAAACTTATCAATCTCTTTAATAAATTATTCCTCATTTTCATTCCTCCTGTATTTTAGAACTTGTCCACTTTATTTCCATTATAACATATTTATCCGTACAAATCAATAATCATTTCATTTAAATCAAACTGCTCGCTTTTTACCTGTCAAAGCGGGATTTCTCCGCTTTGACAGGTAACTGAGCCAGAACTGCACGAAGATAGTGAAACATACCCTTAAAATTTATCTGCACTTTAATTTATCAGACAGACACCTCATTTGTCTGATTCCCTTTTCCTGCGATTCAATAATAGCATCAAGGATTGGTTTTAAATCAGGACATATATCATATTTAAAAGCGTTTTTCGACATCATTACCGCTCCTCTGTGGTGCGGTATCATCTCACGGATAAAATCGCAGTTTATGCGACAGTCGGAATATGCATTCTGCATTTGTGAAAACATAGCAGAAGTTATATTTTTTACACCGGTTTGATACGATCTTACGTCAAATGAGCAATTGACAGCTTCGCTGCAGGAACTTAGGACATCCTGCATATTCTGAATGCTTTTTGTCTGTTCTTCGATAATACCGTCTGCAATTTCTATTAGTTCACTATTGTTTGTATATTCAAGAATATTTTCTGACATTTCAATAGCCGCTCTGTGATGCGGTATCATCTGAACAATAAAGTTATGGGAAATACTGTCCGTCAACCCGGCGCAGCACATATCTTTTATCATCGTTTTCAGGATCTCTTCATATCTTTTTAAGTAGGTTCCGGCATGATTTCCGGGCATTCTTATAATACTGTAGGCGCTTATCTGAGGAGGAAGACTCATGGTCATTATTCCGTTATAGCATATTTTCACCTTTTCGCCTTTATTGAAATCAAGACAGCGTGTATTGACGACAACTTCCTGCTGAGAGGAACTATCCGTAACAATAAGTCTGCCGTTATCAACGCCGGTTACTTCTGCACACATTATCATTTTTATCACCTCGTACTTAAAATCAGAGCGTGTTTATGATATACTTGCCGCTGATGCAAACTATCAGGTATAAAGTATAAACAGTAAACACGCTCTATTATATTCATGAAAATAGTTATAGGTGAATCACGGCCGTTATTTTTTCAATTCTCTTTTCAGTATATAAAACAGTGAATTGACGTCCAGTGGTTTTGATACGTGTCCGTTCATGCCTGCAGCCTTTGCCTTTGCAACATCCTCTGCAAAAGCGTCGGCAGTCATTGCAATTATCGGAATATCAGAATCTTTCCTGTCCATTCTGCGTATTACTTTGGCGGCTTCGTAACCATTCATAACAGGCATACGTATATCCATAAGAATCGCCTTATAATAATTCTCCTCCGAATTTTTAAACATATCCGTACAAATCTGTCCATTTTCAGCCCATTCTACTTCAAGACCGGCTTCTGTCAGAATAGCAATGGCAATCTCACTGTTAAGTTCATTATCCTCTGCAAGCAGAATTTTTTCGCCGCAGAATTGAACTGTGCTTTCTTCCGGTTTATCGTGAGAATTTTCACGGTTGATGTGACGATTTATACCATGGAAAAGAGTGGATTTAAACAGCGGTTTTGAAATGAATCCATTTATTCCTGCCTGCTTTGCCTTTTCTTCAATATCGCTCCAGTCGTAAGCAGAAATAAGGATTATCGGTATATTTTTTCCTGTATATTCACGAAGCTTTTTGGTAGTTTCGATACCGTCCATAGCTTCCATATGCCAGTCAATGAGTATAACGTCAAAGCCAATCGGATCAGAAATGAATTTCTCAATTGCGTCTATACCGTTTGTTACGTATTCCGCTGACGTACCAATCTCCATCAAAGAATTGACCGTACTTTCACACAGTTCAACATCGTCGTCCACAACAAGTACCCTGATACCGTTAAGATCCATCTTTTCGTTTTCAAGCAGACCTCTTTCAAAATCAAGTATAACATGAAATTCACTGCCCTCTTTGAGCTTGCTGCTTACTTCTATAGTTCCTTCCATAGCGTCAATGATATGCTTTGTTATTGATAATCCAAGACCTGTTCCCTCTTCTTTTCGTACACGCTCCTTATCTTCACGAACGAAGTCATTAAACATCACCTTCGTGAATTCTTCTGTCATACCAATTCCATTATCCTTGACATAAAAATGCGTTCTGACATACTTGTCACCCTTTGGAGATTTTTCTTGTGAAAGCGAAACTGAAATAATTCCGCCATCATGAGTATATTTTACCGCATTTGAAACAAGATTCAGAAGTACCTGATTAAGACGCAGACTATCGCAGAAAACGTTTTCGGAAATAATATTCTGGATGTATATATCGAATTGCTGCATTTTGCTTCTCAGGCTTGGCTGAGCAATGGCTACAATATTCTCCATTGTTTCACGCAGGGAGATCTGGGCATCGGAAAGCGTCATTTTGCCGCTCTCAATTTTAGACATATCCAGAACATCGTTGATAAGTGACAAAAGATGTCTGCTTGATTTTGCTATTTTATTAAGGCAGTTTTCCGTCCTTGCCTTATCGTCAATATTTGAAAGAGCTATATCGGTCATGCCGACAATAACATTCATCGGGGTTCGTATATCATGGCTCATATTGGACAAAAATTCGCTTTTTGATTTATTCGCTTTTTCAGCATTTCGTTTAAGTTCCTGCTGCTTTTTCAACTGTCTGTATGAAAAAACTGCATATACGATAAATGCAACAGCAAATACGGCAACAAGGAGCATGAAAGTGTAATTAAACAAATCTTGTCTTTCGTTATTGTTTTTTTCAAGTATTTTTTCCATTTCTTCATATTCTATAAAAGTTATCAGATACCAGTCTGAATAGTAAAGCGGGCGTGCAAATAGCCCTTTTGCTTTTTTATCTATATAAAAAAACGAACTGTAAGTTTCACCTTCGAGCATTGCATTCTGAAGTTCGGTAATGTACTCCTCCGGATCGTTGCCTTCATATTCTTCGTACAACGCTCTTACTCTATCAAAATAAGTATTTCTTTCAGCGCCTTCATTCCGAACTACAAAACTACCGTCTTTTCGTCTTATTATAAACGAGTATACCATACTATCATTATCATAAGACAGATTAAATACCGTATTTAGCGTTTCAGGAGATATTCCACAAATAAGTCCGGTATACTTTTCTCCTTCAAGCTCAAAATCACGGAAAAACACCATTTCAATTGTTTTTTTGCCATCCTTGTCAACTGACAGAATATTTTTATTAATTTTTTCAATACGATATTTTTCAAAAGCTTCTTCATCCAAAGGATGTATGCTCTCATCGCCACGTATAACTTCTCTTTCACCGTTTTCTTTAAGTAACACAACCGATAAAACTCCGGACGAAAGCTCCTGATCTATGACATTCTTATCATTTATCTCCAGGGACTTTTCTATTACCTGATTGAGTATATCATATCTTCCGGAAAAATATGATTTTGAATGATTAATTGTCTCCATTGTCAAACCTGAAAGATACGTCGTACTGATATCCCTGACTGCCTTTTCATTAAGACTTTTAGTATATTTGTTCATATATACAAAAATTCTGTTTACAAAAATAATAAGAAACAAAAAAACAATAATAATAACAATTAATTTTTTTACTGCTGATAATTTATTTTTCATTAAATTACTCCTTATAATGTAGTTATTATTTATTATACTATTTTTTTCTTTACTTTTCAATAGTTTTTTTTTAATTAATCATAAAATTTTATAGTTAATTTCGCACAATTATCGCCAAATTCCAACTCGAATATTTATTTAAAACAGAAAAATGTCAGAATATGTATTGACATAGTAATAAAAACAGTTTATAATAATTTACAGATACAAGAGAGTGTCATGAATGTTCGCTTGTATACAAATTAATATTTGGCAAACTTATTGAAAAGTAAGGACGCAAAGCTTGAGGGTCTAACCTGGAAACAGTATGACAGCCAGTTGCAGATGATTGTTTAAACGATCACTTTTTGTGCGCAGCTGTGTCTTTTTGTAAGATGACAGTTGTTTTCTTTTATAGAATTTTTTTCAATAAGAGACGTACAAACAGCTCTTAACGTAATAAGTTGCCGGATTCAGAAAGGATCAATCATTATGAAAGATATGATGAGAAGACGCAGCTTGAAAAAAAGAATAGCTTTCTTGTTGGCGTTATCTATGGTATGCAGTTTTCCGTGCGCAATAGGCGCTGAAGCAGCTCTTTCTGATATCGGTGAATCAAACAGCAGTCAGACTGCTGTTATCACAGAAAGCAGTGATGACGAACTGCCGGAAGTATCAGCCGATATACAGGAAAATATTATCGGTAGCGAACAGGAAAATGACATCCCCCCCTCTTATGCAGGCAGGGTAGATGTTTCGATAGGATCAGCTTTATTTATCGACAACAGTGTTGAATTTACTGTAACGCTGACCAGCAGCAATGGATACTCTCAGGAAAACACCGTTGCTTTGGAATATTCCGGTGAAACCAATATCAGCTTTGATAATCTGGCGGACGGCGAATACACCCTTACAGTAAGCGCACCTGGATTCGTTGATTATTCACAGAATATATCGGTAGTCCAGAAAATGTATTCAATTAAACTGACTACAGGATTCTGCGGAGGATATTCCTATACGGACGGAGGTTTGCATCCGGGGGTTCTTATGATAGGAGACACCAACGGTGATGGAGCTGTTGACGACAATGATAAAGATATTATTATAGACGCTATTGACGGAATAAAAAGCGCAGAAGATCATATGACCGATCTTAACCGTGACGGCACAACTGATCTGGTTGATCTGATGTTTTTCACAAAAAGCTACAAGGATGACAGAAATACTGTCGCATACATTGAAGAATTTATTTCACCGGCTGTTATTAAAACAGAAGCAAGTAAGGGAACTGATCTGGAGGGTGATCCGGCAGAAATAATTAACGGAAGCGGCAAAGTTGCTCTTACACCATCGGATTCAGGAGAAATTTCCGAATCAAATCCGGTTTCTCTGGCGTTCGATATGGCTGAAAGCGGAGATGCTGCTGTTCTTGACGGCATTACCTTTGAAACAAGCAGTGAAAATCCTGTATCTGAAGGATTTATTGACATCACATACACTGAAAACGACGAAGATCATACAATTACAGTTCCGGTAAAATCCGGCGTGGATTTTCTTCTTAAAGAAAGCGACGTGTATGCAGAGCTTGATGAAAATGGAAATATAAGGGTTCATCTTGGAAATCAGATAGCGGTTAAAAAAGTTGTCCTGACTATTACAGAGATGCAGAACGATAATAATCTTGCCGAGATCAGCAAAGTTGAATTTGTAAACGGAATGGAAAGCCGCATTCCTGAACCTGAACTGGATATTCCCGAAAACTTTAACGCATCAGCAGGAAGTAAAAAATTCACTCTCAGCTGGGATCCGTGTGTCAACGTAACAGGCTATGAAGTAAAAATTGAACAGGGCGGAAATACAGAAACATTTATTTCCGTATCAAATTCTGTCAATGTTGCTTCCTTTAACGGAAAGGAACTTAAAAATTATACTACTTACAAAGTTAGCGTGCAGTCTGTAAACGGAACATGGAAAAGCGGTTTCTGCGATTCGGCTGAGGTTACTCCGCTGCCGACAAAACGCCCTGATAAACCAGATAACGTTAAGGCCTCTGGATGCTACAAAGGTATCAATGTAAGCTGGAAAAATATGGACGATACGCTGTCGTATAATCTTTACTACAAAGTGAGAAACAGCAGCGATGAGTATACTAAGATTGCCGGCATTACCGAAAATAAATATACTATCCAGAATCTGGATGAACTTGTGGAATATGAAATTTATGTCACCGGAGTCAATGAATTTGGCGAAAGTCCTGAATCGCTTCACTGTGCGGCATCAACAACAGATCTTAATCCTGCCGAAATGCCAAAATATAATCTGATTAACCGTAATGAATATGGAATTCCCGGCAACGCTCATATCGTTTCTGCTTCAAGAAACGGCGGTTCGATGATCGAAAGCGAAGCCGATGAAAACCTGACTAACACCGCATGGGGAACAGTTGACAACAACGCTGCTTCCTATTATTCAAAAAGCACATGGGACGATGGTGGTTTCAACAACCTCGGTAACAATGGACTTATTTATACTTTCGATGATGAATATAAAATAGATACGATAGCTCTGCTTGCCACCGACGGAATGCAGTTCTCATATGTAAAGGTAAGATGGTGGGAAGAAAACGGAAACACAGCATCTATTGCCGCTTCTGTTCAGCAGCAGAAAGACGCTGAAAACAGAATCTATTATGTTATCAAACTTCCATATGCAATAAATGCCAATAAGATCCAATTTGGTCTTGCACGTTATCTGGCAGGACCCGCTTACGGGCTCATTACCGTCTCAGAAGCTTATTTCTATAGATATGACGATCTGAGAGACGAGATCATGGCATTATATATCGACGATCTGCATACGGTTTTAAAAGATGATGTAACTCAGGCTGACATTGATGCTCTTCGTGAAAAAGTTAATACACCGGATGAATTCGGTGAGGAAAATCCAAATAAAGACGCACTTCTTCGTGAACTTGAAACTGCGGAAAAGATCCTGAACGATGAAAAAATCAGCAGTGCAGTTGAAATACACAATGGTATCACAACAAAAGATACCGGACGTGGATTCTCCGGATTAAACGCATGGCAGCCTCTTGGAGTGACCGCCGCTACAGGAGATAAAATAACTGTTTACGTAGGACACAATACAAAACGAACCGGCGAAATGACGAATCTTCGTCTTGTTATCACGCAGTATCACACAGAATCCGACAGAGTTGTCCTGGACGGAGCAAATCTTAAAATAGGCGCAAATGAATTCACGCTTTCAAAGGGCATGAACGTAGGCTTTGAATCTGGCGGAGCTCTGTATATACAGTACCAGTCAAACAATCCAAACGACAGATACTCAGTTCGTGTAAGCGGAGGTTCTGAGGTTCCCGTTCTTGATCTGTACAAAGTAACCGATGAAAATGAACGTATGGAAAGAACAGTTGCTTTTGTAAAGAAGCTTGAAAAACATACTGCTGAAATGGAATCGCTTCACAACGAACTCCACAGCGGTTCGGGCAATAAAAATGTAGATTATGACTATGACAGCAGAAATTGCATCCTGGGCGCATCCGATATTATGCTTGACACAATGATGCTTTCTCTCCCCGCTCATCAGATACTTGCCGGTTCGGGAAGCGGCAGCGCTGAAGAACGTGCAAAAACTATTCTTGATTCTATGAAAGCTATGGAAGATATGATGCATCTCTTCTATCAGCATAAGGGACTTAACGCATCCGCACCATCCGAACTTAATCAGATCCCTAAAAGTCATCTGAATATTCGTTATCAGCGGATGTTCTCGGGGGCATTTATGTATGCGGCAGGAAATCATATCGGTATTGAATGGAACGAAACCAAAGGAATGATGAATTCTGTTCCTGTCATTTCAGATGAAAACGGCAAATATATAAGCGGTCGTTATTTCGGATGGGGAATCGCTCACGAAATTGGTCACTGTCTTGACCAGCGCACTCATTCTGTAGCAGAAATCACCAATAACTATTATGCACAGCTGGCTCAGGCGAAGGATACAAATACAGGAATGCGATTCAAATACAGCAATATTTTCAGCAAAGTAACATCCGGCACAAAGGGAAATTCATCGAACGGAGCAACTCAGCTTGGTTTATACTGGCAGCTTCACCTTGCATACGACAAGGGACTGAATTACAAGACTTATTCAGATTATACTGAACAGTTAAATAATCTGTTCTATGCGAGAGTCGATACCTATTCAAGAAATCCTAAATCTGCCCCTGCGCCCGGAGGTACTGCTCTGACGCTCGGCAATAATACAGATCAGAATCTTATGCGTCTGTCCTGCGCAGCAGCAGAAAAAGACATACTTGAATTCTTTGAACGCTGGGGAAAAACTCCGGACGAAGAAACGATAGCGTATGCCCGTCAGTTTGAAAAGGAAACACGTGCGATCTTTTACGCCAATGACGATTCACGTATCTATTCTCTGGAAGGCAAAGGCAGCGTTCTTGGTACAGATTGTTCTGTCAGTGCTGTAAAGAATGTTTCAGTTAATATCGGTAATGAAGCAAATCATGTTGAATTGACATTTACTCCCACAGATATTCCTGAAAATGATATACTTGGTTACGAAGTTATTCGCTGTACGATATCTGGCGGAAAAACAGAAGAAATTCCTGTAGGATTCTCCACAGATTCAGAATTTACAGATATAGTTACAACAATGAATAACCGTGCCGTGTTCTATAAAGTAACGCTTATCGACAAATATCTTAACCGCTCGTCTGTATATACAACTAAAATGGTTAAGATCGAGCACAATGGAAGCATAGACAAAACTAACTGGAATATCAGAACTTCCGGTTTAACCGCAGATTCTACAATTAGCGACGCTACAGATGAAATGCCTTGTGAGCAGACTAAGAACGATCCGGCAGAACAGGCGATTGACAATGACAGCAGCACTATTTATGCGCCGATTATTGACAATGAAAATGCTGAAATAATTATCGACTTCAATCAGATGCTTACCGTTACAGGTTTTAAATACACATCTGGCGGCGGTCAGAACATTGGTGCATATGAAATTTATGTAATGGAAAACAACGAATGGATCATGACAGCTGAAGGATCGTTTAAAGGAAGCGATATCGTCTATTTTGCAAACGATGACGACAAATATATCAGCACTTATTCCACATCGTCAGTGAAACTTGTTCTGAAAGATCAGAAGGGAAAATCCGTTTCTATAGCTGAACTGGACGTTCTTGGAGTAACAGGAGATAATGTTGATTTCCGCAGAACTGACAAGGATTCATCGACAGTTATCGGCATTTTGAGCAAGGATTTCAAATATGGAGAAAATTCCGATGATGTTATTCCAAAGAACTCTCTCATATTTACAGGTTCATACAAGGGTAATCCGGCTTACAATGTTGTTTTGCTTTATGATGCTGACGGTAATATCGTAGGCGGTACTGACGAAGAAAATAATATAAAGGCTCAACAGATCATTCTTGCAGATGTTCCGGATGAGGGAAATATTGCAAACGTATCCGACGGTACATGGATCTACTGGATAGAACCGGATCAGATGAGCAGCATGAGAAATCCTGAAATGGTACGTGCTGAACTTTACAGAGTAAATAATGCTCTCACAAACGAAGGACAGCGACTGGTCAGCGATTCGCTGTTTGAAGCAGTACCGGAAAAACTCCCGCTTATCACACTTGACAGCAATAAAAAAACTGCAAAGGAGTAAATTATGATTAAACAGATTTTAACAGGCGCATTTTTAGCATTGATTTTATGCGTTATCCGCCCGACAGATACAGCAGCCGCTGAAACCGGCAACCAGGTTAAAATTGATGATTCAGGATATGTGACACTGATATGCGATAATGAGGATAAGGATGAAATTAACACTCTTCAATTAAGTCTTAATATCGAAACAGAGTCTGAAGCTGATGTATCTTTCAGATTCAGCGATGATAATAACGTTAAAATTTCAGAATATCGTTACAATGCAGATTCAGGCCGTCTTAATATCTATATGTCAGGAACAGAATCATTTTTAAATGAAGAGTCGCTGAATATAGGATATATCACAGTATCTGATAAATCCGGAAACGCCGTTGCTTTCAAAGCAAGCGCAGCAGACGAATCACTGAAATATGTTTATAATAATAAACTTGTGAAAAATAATATTGAACTTGAAACAGCACCGATAAAGACAACTGCAACAACGACTACGACAACAACGTCAGCAACTACTACCACTACTACAACTGTGACAACAACGTCGGCAACTACTACCACTACCACAACTGCGACAACAACGTCGTCAACGACCACCACCACTACTACAACTGTAACAACAACGTCGGCAACTACCACCACCACTACTACAACTGTAACAACAACGTCGGCAACTACCACTACTGCTGCAACAACGACAACTAATTCTGATCTCCCACAGACCGGAAATAATTCAATAACTAAAATTATGAGCATTATTGGTGCATTCATTCTTATCGGACTTGGCAGCAGTGCTGTAATCATCTCCGGCATCTGCCGAAGCAAAAAACATGATGAATAATCAGATTGATGCTGATACCAGAAAAGAACGAACAAAAAAGCAATGGGCTCTGTTTATAACAGGGCTCATTGCAATAATAACAGGCATAGTTATCCTGGGATTTTTTGGTGTTAGAAAAATCAGAAGATATATCGAGAGACAAAAGCTCTTTAAGGAAAACGCTGTAGTAGAAATTCAAGACCTTAAAATCAAAGCTCCTGTTCTTGAAGGAACAGACAAAGCAACATTATCCAGAGCTGCCGGCCATTTTGAGGGAACGGGCATTCCTGGTTCCGGCAATTACTGTATCGCAGGTCATAGCA
This sequence comes from uncultured Ruminococcus sp., assembly GCA_947345935.1. Lineage (GTDB taxonomy): Bacteria > Bacillota > Clostridia > Oscillospirales > Ruminococcaceae > Ruminococcus. Next base: position 16,276 of record CAMZZN010000012.1, on the reverse strand, counting down.
GCGTTATTTACAAAGAATATTTCAATAATCTGAAAAAAGCAGACAACGGCATGGAGATCATTCTCTATGATAAGAAAAAAAATCGTTATAAATATACCGTCACGGATAAATTTATTGTTGAACCGGACGAAACATGGATACTGAACGACTTTGGTGATGACAGGATCACTATTATCACCTGTACCGATGACGGAACTCAGCGTCAGGTTATTGTAGGAATTCTGAAAACATGAAAAAACGGCATCTCTTTACGGGATGCCGTTTCCGATTCATAATCTTTTATATAGATCAAACAAGTTCCTTTTTTATTGCAGCAAGCAATTCGTCATATGACTCAAATGCTGGCAATTCGGGATAATCAGCTTTGATCGCATCAGTGCTCCTGAACAGGAATCCGGCTTTACTTGCCTTTATCATTCCCAGATCATTAAAACTGTCACCGCTGGCAATCGTCTCGTATCCAATAGACTGGAGAGCTTTAACCGTAGTCAGTTTTGACTGCTCACAGCGCATTCTAAACCCGGTGATCTCCCCGTTTTCAGCAACTTCAAGAGTATTGCAGAAAATAGTTGGCATACCCAGTTTCTTCATTAGAGGAGCGGCAAACTGTGTAAAGGTATCGCTGATAATAATTACCTGGCAAAGTGAACGGAGTTCATCAAGAAACTCTTTTGCGCCGGGCATTGGATCAATTTTAGCAATAGTCTCCTGAATTTCTTTCAATCCGAGACCATGTTCTTTGAGAACCTCAAGACGCCAGTTCATAAGCTTGTTATAATCAGGCTCATCACGGGTGGTACGTTTCAGTTCAGGGATTCCGCTGGCTTCTGCAAAAGCGATCCAGATTTCCGGTACGAGTACGCCTTCAAGATCAAGGCAGGTTATATACATAGACATGGTAAATTCCTCCGTAAAAATAATTATATTTCTATTATACTATATAATAACGGATTTGTCAAATATTAATATACATATTACAGAGCGCTTAATATTTCAGTGTAAATTTAGGCATCAGCATCAGTTTGTGCAGATTTGCAGCATGAAGCCCGTCAATCTTCTCCTTGATATCCGGAACACTGCTCAGATCGTCCTCTCCTCTAATGTAGCGGTCAAGCATAGCGTATGTGAAGCCAAGGTTTTCTTCGTCTGTTTTTCCGCAAAGACCATCAGTGGGTACTTTATGAACGATATCATAAGGCAGTCCGAGTTCGTCCCCGACAGCCAGAACTTCCGTTACAGTAAGATCGGACAGCGGTGAAAAGTCACCGGCTGCGTCGCCGTATTTGGTAGAATATCCGACCCAGTCCTCTGAAAGATTGCAGGTATTCACCACACGTCCACCCAGGGCTGCCGCAGCTGCATAAAGGGTAGTCATCCGGATTCTGGCAGGAGTATTTATTATTGCCTGTGACGTCATCTCCATATGCTTTTTAAGCTCGTCCATAAAGGAAGCAACGGTGGCGCCGATATTTATTGTATAAGCCTTGATATCAAGAAAATCACAGACCCTTCTGCTATAATCAATGTCCGTCTGCACTCCCTGAGGCATCATTATTCCGATCACACGTTCTTTTCCGAGAGCCTGTACGCAGATTGCCGCTGCAACAGAACTGTCCTTTCCGCCGGAAATTCCAATAACCGCCTTTGTTTCAGGAGAAGCCGTACTCTTGAAGTAGTCTCTTATCCACTCCGTCAAATCATTAGCTGTTTTTTTAGCATCAAATGCATATGCCATTTCTATCACCTCATTGTCAGAAGATCATTACTATAAACTGTGAAACAAGTACAACTGATATCAACGCTACCGGATATGTTGCCGCATATGCCGAAGCCACATTCTCTGTTCCAGCAGTACTGATAAGCGTTCCCAAAGCCGGAGTCGATGTCATGCCTCCGGTTAATGAACCAAGGTTATTAAGCAGGTTGAGTTTCAATACATACTTTGCAAACAGGAATCCGATTATCATTGGCAGGAGCGTCATTATCATACCGTAAACAAAATAGATCGGTTTGAAATATTCTGCAAATCTTGCTCCTCCCGATACTCCGGCTCCGATAAGGAAAAACATCAGTCCGAGTTCACGGAAAACCTTGAGAGTTGAATCCTTCGGCATTAAGGAAACAGGGCCGATATGACCGAAATGTCCAAAAATGAGAGCAGTCAAAAGACATCCTCCCGTGGTTGAAAGTGAGAAGTTATTATATTTGAAGGAACCAAGCACGATTCCTATAACGGCAGCAAGAGCAAAGGGCATAATGCCGAAGCTATCCATTTCAATGAAACTGCTTTTCTTATCATTTTTATCTTTCTTTTCATCTGAAACCAAAAGCTTTTCACGTTCGGCAGACATATCTGCCCTGAGCAGTTTGGGGATTATCTGCACAAAAAGTACAACGCCTACAACCCCGAAGATATAGGCTATTCCGTATCCAACGGAAACTGCTCCCTCAAGATCAGCGCCGACAGCGTCTTTTGATGCTGAAAAACCGGGAGTACTCGTCAAAGCTCCTGACAGGATACCTACCATAATAGCTGTAAATTCCTTGGAGCTTACATCGCTGAAATGACTTCCCACTGCAATACATCCGGCACAAGCAAGTCCTCCGCTCAGTATAATTATCAGAGCAAGTACGACGTATGATTTGAAATTTTTCTTGAAATTTCCAAAGAAATTCGGACCGGCAATAAAGCCGACTGCGGTGACAAAAAGAATGAGTCCGAGATTATCAACAATTTTAAGTGCATTGGAGACAAAATCTGTATTTATTTCATTTGACAGCTCTTTATAGAAAACGCAGCCGTAAATAAGAGCGATTATAAAAACCCCAGCTGTGCCAAGCGACACTCCTTTAATAGTGATCCTTCCGAGTATATAACCCAATGCAGCAATTGCAATGACTGAGACCATCAGGAAGGAAACACCATGAATGGAAAGGATTCCATTAAAAAGTTCCATGCGATCATTACCTCTTTTTTAAATTAAATCAATGATAACACCGTACAAAGCTTAAACCGCTTTGCACGGTGTATTAGTTATTTTTTACGTGCATACTTCGGAAGAAGCATGGGTGACTGAACCTTTGAATCAAGTCCGGAAGCAGCAAGTTCACTGTTGAAGCGGCTGATATGCTCAAGAGTCAGACCCTGCGGAGCGTCCGTTTCCTTTGCCTTTGCGGCAGCATGGATACCTGCGTTCCTTCCGAATACAATAACGTCAAGAAGCGAATTTCCCATAAGGCGGTTTCTTCCGTGGATTCCGCCTGCCACTTCTCCAGCAGCGTAAAGATTCTCAACGCCTGTAGCGCAATCCGGAGCAATCTCCAGACCTCCGTTCTGATAATGAAGCGTCGGGTATACGAGGATCGGTTCTTTGCGGATATCTATGCCGTATTTGCCGAACATCCTCATCATTGCAGGAATGCGCTTCTCAATAGTTCCCTCGCCGTTTTTATACTCTATCATAGGTGTATCGAGCCATACGGCGCTGCCGAGATTAGTCTCCACACCCTTGCCTCTCGCAGTACATTCACGGATAATAGAAGCAGCTGTTACGTCTCTTGTTTCAAGGGGATGCATGAATACTTCACCATCAATATTTACCAGTTTTGCTCCCAGTGAACGCACTTTTTCTGTAACAAGAGCGCCAAAGATCTGTTCAGGATAACCAGTTCCGGTCGGATGATACTGAAGCGTATCAGCATAAAGAAGCTTTGCTCCGACTCTATAGCCAAGAATAAGACCATCAGCTGTAGCTCCGTAATGATTTGATGTCGGGAATCCCTGATAATGGAGACGGCCCGCACCTCCAGTCGCAATGATAACGGTTTTTGCCTTTGCAACAAGAAGTTCTTTTGTTTCCATGTTCATAAGAACGGCTCCGGCAGCATTTCCCTTATTATCAAGAATGATCTCAACAGCTGCTGTAAAGTCAACGACCGGGATACCTCTGTTAAGCACTTCGTCACGGAGGGTTCTCATTATCTCTGCTCCGGTATAGTCCTTGGCAGCATGCATTCTCTTTCTCGACGTACCTCCGCCGTGAGTAGTTATCATTGTTCCGTCAGCTTCCTTGTCAAACTCTACTCCCAGTTCATTAAGCCACTTTATTGCTTCAGGAGCTTTTGTTACAAGAGTTTTTACAAGCTCAGGCTTTGCGGCAAAATGACCGCCGCCGAAAGCGTCCAGATAGTGAACAGCCGGAGAATCGTTAGGCTTGTCGGCTGCCTGAATGCCTCCCTCTGCCATCATGGTATTAGCATCGCCAATACGAAGCTTTGTTACGATCATTGCCTTTACTCCTGCCTGATCAGCTTCAATCGCTGCGGAAGCTCCTGCGCCGCCGCCGCCAATGATAAGAACGTCTGTATCATAGTCTGGAGCTGAAAGATCAACGTCGGCTGCGCTTATACGGCTTCTGCCCTGAAGCAGCTCTGCAAGCTGTGTGGGGACTTTTTCTCCTTTGTTTACGCCGGCAGAAAGCACAGTAAATTCATTCTGCTTGTAATCGGGGTGAAACTCGGCAAGCAGAGAATCCTTTTCCTCTGCCGTCATTCTTCTTGGCTCAAGAGAAGCGTTTTTTTCTCTCTTTTCGGCAACGATTTTTGCCAGCTCGTTCAGCTTTTCAATTTTGTACATAGCTCTGCTCCTCCTTACTTCTCGATCTCACGATTATTGTAAAGTTCCTTGATCTCTTCAACAGGCTTCTGCATGAGATTTTCGATCAGATCGTTATACATTCCGTCGCTGATCTCCTTTACACGTTCTTCAAGATGATCGCAGTCCGGAGCAATATATTTTCCGTTGAGACGTCTTGCCAGCATTGCGACCTGGGGATGCGAAATACCTGCCGGACATCTTGACGAGCACACTCCGCACATAACGCAGTCGAAGCTGAGTTCGGCGCACTTGTCGTACTCCCCTCTCTGGGCATGAGCGATATACTGCATTACACTGAGTTCCTGAGTACACGCCTTGGTGCAAGCATTGCATCCGATGCAGCAGTAGATCTCAGGATAAAGCTGCATCATGATCTGCTCGGTTGGCTTGATCTCATTAATGTTGTAGACCTGTTTTACAAGTGGGAAAAACGGCAGCGTTGCAACGTACATTCCTTCCTGGACTTCAGTCTGACAGGCAAGACAGGCGTGAAGCTCCTGCTTGTCTTTTATCCTGTAGATAGTGGCACAGGCTCCGCAGAAACCGTTTCTGCATCCGCAGCCTCTTACCAGCTCATAGCCGGCATATTCCATAGCTGTCATTATCGTAAGACCTGCCGGTACCTGATACTTTTTACCGAACAGGAAAACGTTTATTTTATTTTCCATGACATTACTCCTTATATCTGATTCATACGAATTGCATCAATATTCATCCGGAAGTTCTCCGAGTTCATCAAACCTAAACACCGGACCGTCCTTGCAGACATATTTATTGCCTATATTACATCGTCCGCACTTGCCTACGCCGCATTTCATACGCAGCTCCATTGTAGTATAGACCTGGGTTTCCTCAAATCCGAGTTCTTTAAGTCCGGCAAGAGTAAACTTTATCATGACAGGCGGACCGCAGACAAGGACTGTACTGTCTGTAGACGGGTTCAGCTCCTTGACATAGTTCGGAACAAATCCTACGTGACCGTCCCAGCCATCCTGGGGATTATCTATTGTAAGATTAACTTCAATCCCTTCGTCGTTCATCCATTCATCAATGATCTCCTTATAGTCGACCAGATCATCTTTTGAACGTGAACCGTAAACTATCCTGACGCTGCCGTAATTGCTCCGGTTGTCACGGACATAATTTATAACGGAACGGAGCGGTGCAAGACCGATTCCTCCTGCAACAAAAAGCAGGTTTTTTCCTTTGAGTTCTGTTTCCACCGGAAAAGCGTTGCCGTATGGACCTCTTATAGTTATCATCTGTCCTACGTCCATCTGATGTAACCATGTAGTGAGACAACCGCATTTTTTAATGCTGAATTCCATAAATTCCTTATTTGTTGGCGACGAAGTAATGGAAAACATTCCCTCGCCTACTCCCGGAATAGACAGCATCGCACACTGACCGGGCATATGCTCAAAGACCTTTCCACCGTCCGGAGCAACTACCCGGAAAGTCTTGACATCGGGAGTGTCCTGACGTATATCGGTAACGATACCAAGCAGCGGTATCAGAGTATCATTTGTATTCATCACTTGACCTCCAATGCTTTCATGACTTTAACGATATTCATGGATATAGGACACTTCTGGAGACAGCGTCCGCAACCTACGCAACCGAATTCTCCGTTATTATTAGCCGGAAAATATACCAGTTTGTGCATAAATCTCTGACGGAAGCGTTCAAGCTGAGATACTCTGGGGTTGCCGTGAGCCATTTTTGTAAAATCAGAATACATACAAGAATCCCAGCAGCGGAAACGAACGATGCCGTCGCCGGTATTAAAATCCTTTATATCGTAGCACTGACAGGTCGGGCAGACAAACGTACAAGTTCCGCAGCCAAGACAGCTCTCGGAAAGTCCTGCCCATTTATCAGAATTGAAAAGCTCGTTAAGACGCTCTCCGCCAAAGGATTCAGTAGAAAGATCTGCAAGCGGAAGCTTTTTCAGAACGTTTCTTGTATTTTCCTGAACTGCGTTGAGTTTTTCCGTGTCTCCGTCTTCAAGAAGATCATTAATATCAGCGATCAGTTTTTCTCCTTTTTCCGTATTAGCCATAAGGAAGAAACCGTCGCCGTCGGGAAATGCCGTAACATCGCCGCCGGGCATGGTAGGATCTATGCCGAACGCAGTGCAGAAGCAAGTCTCGGAAGGATGTGTGCACGCCATTGTCACGACAGTTCCGTGCTCACGGCGATTCTTGTAAAAGCTGTCTACAGGATCAACAAGATATACCTTGTCAAGAATGTCAAAGCTTCTTGCATCGCAGCCTCTGACTCCGAAGATAACAAAATCTTCGCATTCTTCTCTTATATCCTTTACCTCAATTTTTTTGCCTTCCATTTTAAAAGCCGCAAGATTCTCTGTCTGAGGAAAGAAAAAATCCTTGGCGCTCCGTACGGTATTAAGCGCATTGCTTAGTTTCATGCCGTTTGTATACTTTCTGAATTCCGCAGCTCCGTCCTCACGATCAACAGGGATGTAGAGACTCTGTTTAGCTGAGATCGACTGAAAAAATTGATCCAGTTTTTCAGATGTAATTTTTCTGAACATTATTCGACACCCCTTTCATGCACGACATTTGCTTCACAATCATCCATTTTGTAGTCATTAAGGGGCGCCTTGTCGGTAGTGTTCTCCCCTGCCTGATATGTACCGTAAAGCTCGTTTATATCCTTAATGAACTTGCGGTTAAGCAAATGCAGTGGAATATTCTGCGGGCACACCCTCGAACATTCGCCGCAGTCTGTGCAGCGTCCGGCAACATGAAAAGCACGTATGATATGGAACATATTCTCTTCAAAGCTGTCGGCAGCCGCCTTATTTTCTACGCCGGAGGACGGATTGTCGAAAACACACTTCTCACAGGTACAGGCAGGACAGACATTCCGACAGGCATTGCAGCGGATACACTTTGAAAGCTCGCTGCGCCAGAAGTCATATCGCTCCTGAGCAGTCATATTCTCCAGCTTTTCAACTGTTTCAAACCGTCCGGAGTCAAGAACATCTCCGTCCTCGCCGATAAGTTCGTCGTAAACAACGTGCTTCTTGCTCTTGCAGTTTGCACATTTTTCGCTTACCGCCTCATAGAACGGCATCTCTGATGCTCCGTACAGCGTATCTATTTTAAGCGTATAGTTCTCATTCTTCACACTGAGGATACCCGTGATACCTTTTGCTTTTATCTTCTCTATATCCAGCTTAGGACCACCGGGAATACCGATAACATATACCTTTTCCCGGTCAATGCGGTGCTCCTTTACAAGTTGATTAAAGCTGTAAGTATCGCACGGCTTGAGAAAAGCGAGCACTTTCCCCTCTCTGACGGTTTCTTTTACCAGATATTTTGAAAGGTTTGCCGAAGTAAGCTCGTCACAGACAAAGTTCTCCTCTATATCCTGGGCAGAAGTAAATACTGCCGGAGTATGATCGTAAACAAATTCTCCTTTTTTCCAGCCTATGACACGGTCTACAGTACCGTCGGCAAGCAGTTCCTTAGCTCTTTTTATCATTGCTTCCTGCATCTCAGATCCTCCAATCTCCGATTAGGTCCAAGCTTTTTCACGGCCTCGGTAAATTCGTTCATTGTTGCTGCAAATTTTGCTCCCTCAGCAGCGGAGACCCACTCGACCCTTGTTCTGTCACGCTCGATGCCCAGAAAATCAAGCATACCGAAAAGCAACGTCATTCTTCTTCGTGTAAAATAGTTGCCGGAAGTGTAATGACAGTCTCCGGGATGACAGCCACACAGAATAACGCCGTCGGCTCCTCTCTGGAAAGCACGGAGTATGAACATCGGATTTACTCTGCACGAACACGGAACACGTATTATTTTAACATTGGTGGGATAATTAAGTCTGTTTGTACCCGAAAGATCGGCTCCTGCATACGAACACCAGTTACAGCAGAAAGCAACGATAAGGGGCTGGAATTCTTTATTTTCATTTACTTGCATATTGCGTCTACCTCCGCCATGATCTGACTGTTTGAGAATCCGTTAAGATCCATAGCGCCCGAAGGACAGGCAACCGTACAGGCTCCGCAGCCCTGGCATACAGCAGGATTGACGCTTGCCACACGACGGATGCGTGTCGTTCTGTCGGGCATTCTGAATTCCTTGTCGATATATGTTATAGCTCCGTAAGGACATACCTTTTCACATGATGAACAGCCGTTGCACATAAGCTCGTCTGAATGAGCAACGCAGGGATTGCAGGTGATACTGTTCTTGCACAACAATCCTATAGCCTTTGCAGCGGCGGCGCTTGCCTGAGCTACGGTCTCGGGAATATCTTTTGGCCCCTGACAAGCTCCTGAAAGGAAGATTCCGGCAGTCGCCGACTCTACAGGACGCAACTTTGGATGCGCTTCCGTAAAGAAATCATTGGTATCCATCTGTGTTGTAAGCATAGTTGCAAGAGGACGTGCGCTCTTGTCAGGCTCGATCGCAGCGGCAAGAACGACCATATCCGCATCTATGTGGAGCTGCTCGTTTGCAAGCAGATCAGAAGCCTGAACTTCAAGTTTTCCGTCCGAACGTGGCGTAACCTTGCCGACCATTCCCTTGATATAGTGTACTCCGTACTGCTCAACGGCACGACGGTAAAATTCATCGAAATTTTTTCCGGGAGTTCTTACGTCGATGTAGAACACATAAACGTCAGTATCAGGATATTTTTCACGTATAAGCATTGCATGCTTGGCTGTGTACATACAGCAGATCTTTGAGCAGTATGGTTTGCCTTTTTCGTCGTCGCAACGTGATCCCACGCACTGAACGAACACAATTGTATGCGGATGAGTTTTATCGGATGGACGAAGGAGAGTGCCTCCATTAGGACCGGCGGCATTCATAAGACGTTCAAGCTCCAGCGAAGTCACGACATCCGGACTCTGGGAATAGGCGAATTCTTCATACTTGTCTATTTTGATCGGGTTAAAGCCGGTCGCTACAACGATAGCGCCGTACTTTTCCTCTACCAGCTTATCAGTCTGCTTGTAGTCGATAGCTCCGACTGAGCATACCTTTGAGCAGACGCCGCACTTGCCGGTTTTAAGCATCAGACAGTAATTCGGGTCGATAGTCGCAACTTTCGGAACTGCCTGCGCAAATGGGATATATACCGCCGTTCTGTTATCAAGACCCATATTGAATTCGTTCGGCACTTTCTTCATCGGGCACTTTTCCGTACAGAGTCCGCATCCGGTACATTTAGTTTCGTCAACAAACCTTGCCTTTTTCTTTATGGTCACGGTAAAATTGCCTACGAATCCTTTTACATCGGTAATTTCACTGAACGAATGAATATGTATCCTCTCATTCTGCGAACATTCTACCATTTTCGGAGTAAGAATACAAGCGGCACAGTCCAGCGTTGGGAACGTCTTGTCTATCTGAGCCATTTTTCCGCCGATAGTAGGTTCTTTTTCAACAATATCTACGTCAAATCCTGCTTCTGCTATATCCAGAGCAGTCTGAATTCCGGCAATACCTCCTCCGATAACAAGCGCACGCTTTACGACAGGACTTTCACCGGCGGTCAGCGGAGCGTTAAGATGCACCTTTGCAACGGCGGCTCTTCCAAGGATAACTGCCTTTTCAGTTGCTGTGGCAATATCCTTGTGTATCCACGAGCACTGCTCACGGATGTTTGCTATCTCCACGAGATACGGATTAAGTCCTGCTGCCGCAGCAGCCTTTCTGAATGTATTTTCATGCATTCTGGGCGAACAGGAACATACGACTACTCCGGTAAGCGAATGCTCTTTGATCGCATCCTTTATGAGGTTCTGACCGGATTCCGAACACATATACTGATAGTCCTGGGAGATAACTACTCCCGGCTCGTGACTGAGAGCTTCCGCAACTGCCTTTACATCTACTGTTGCAGCGATGTTCGTACCGCAGTGACAGACAAAAACTCCTATTCTCTGCATATTATCTCCTCCTTACTTGGTATATTTCCTGAATGCTGTAACGATAGCCTGCTGAGGCATATCGTCGTCAAGCATCTCCGGGATCTGATCCGGGATAAGGTGATTATTTCCCTGCTTTCTGACAGAGGCAAGGCGTACGGCTTCAACGACCTTAGCCGGCTCAACACTACGTGGACAGCGCTCCACGCAGGCAAAGCAGGTAAGGCATCTGTACAATGATTCCGACGCCATAAGCGGCTCTATATTGCCCTTTTCCACCATGTATACGAACTGATGCGGATGATATTCCATTTCATCGTAGGACGGACAGACCGCCGAGCATTTTCCGCATCTCATGCATTTGCGGACGTTCACTCCGGAGGTAATATCTATCCAGTCTTTAAGAGAATTATTCATTGACGGCATCCTCCTTTACTCCCAGCGCTTCTGCTAAAAGCTCGGTGAAATAGAAAACGGGCAGTTTGGAATCCGAATTTTTCTTCAGATTATAAAGACACAGCGGACAAGCTGTTATTACCATTTCAGCGCCCATATCCTCTGCATTTTTCATGACGATATTGCTTCTTTTAGCCGCCTGCACCTTATCCTCCATTGTTATATATCCGCCGCAGCATTCGTTTCTCTGCGACCAGATAACCGGAGTTCCTCCGATAGCACGTATAAAATCCTCCATGATCGAGGGATTTTCCGGATCGTCCATTGCCATTGCCTTTGACGGACGCAGCAGCAGACATCCGTAATAAGCGGCAATCTTCTTGCCTTTAAGTGGATTAACGACCTTTTCAGCCAGCTTATCAAATCCAACAACGTCACGCAGCATCTCAAGATAATGATAAATCTGAGTTTCTCCCGTATATGCTTCTTCAAGACCGAGATAATTCTTTACCTTGTTCCGCATAGATTCATTCCGGGAAATATCGTAATTGGTCTGCTTGATGACATTATGGCAGGCGGAGCAGACTGTAATAAGCGGTCTGCCCAGTTCTCTGGCGGCATTGAGAGTTCTCACCGCCGAGAGCTTCGTTGCCGGCTCGTTGGCAGCGGTAGTATAAGCTCCGCCGCAGCACTGCCATTCATCAGGCTCTTCAAGGCTTATCCCCAGAACGGCAGCAGAAGATCTTGCATATTTGTCAAGATCCTTAGCCTTTGTTCTCAGGGTACAGCCGGGGTAATATGTGAATGTTTCCATAGGTTACATTTCCTCTCTTTAAATCATTGTTACGCCATCTGCTCGGGATGGAACACTTCGTCAAAGCGTTCAGCCGTCAGGAATCCAAGCTCCACGCACGCCTCTTTCAGGGAAATATTGTCCTTAAAAGCCTTCTTAGCGGTCTTTGCAGCGTTTTCGTAGCCTATATACGGATTCAGAGCCGTTACCAGCATCAGGGAATTGTGAAGATTATGGTGCATTTTCTCCTTATTTGCTTTTATTCCGGCAGCGCAGTTTTTGTCAAAAGATATAATAGATTCTGCCAGCAGTCTTGCGGACTGGAGGAAGTTATAAGCGCACACCGGCATGAACACATTCAGTTCAAAGTTGCCCTGTGATGCAGCCATTCCGACAGCAACATCGTTTCCCATGACCTGCACGGCAACCATTGTCACCTGTTCGCATTGAGTAGGATTTACCTTTCCGGGCATGATAGATGAACCAGGCTCGTTCTCTGGGATAAAGATCTCACCGAGTCCGTCTCTAGGACCGGAAGCCAGCCACCTTACGTCATTGGCAATCTTCATCATATCGGCTGCAAGAGCTTTAAGAGCGCCGTGAGCAAAAACGATCTCATCCTTTGAAGTCAGCGAATGAAATTTATTCGGAGCGGTCACAAAGCTTTTGCCGGTCAGATTGCTGATCGCCTCTGCTGCCTTCTCTGCAAATCCTGCCGGTGCGTTAAGACCCGTGCCAACGGCAGTGCCACCAAGAGCAAGTTCTTTAAGTTCATCGCAGGAGGAAAGTATCATCTTTCTGTCCTTTTCAAGAGAAGCTCTCCAACCGCTGATTTCCTGGGAAAATTTAATTGGTGTAGCGTCCTGGAGATGAGTTCTTCCGCTCTTTACTATCCCCTCGTTTTCAGCTTCAAGACGTCTGAAAGTAGCTGTCAGTCTGTCAATGGCAGGAATAACCTTATCTTCCAGGGCAATAACTGCGGCAATATGCATGGCAGTCGGGAACGTATCATTGGATGACTGACTCATATTAATATCGTCGTTGGGATGCAGAAGCTTTGCTCCGGCGATCTCATTGCCTCTGTTGGCAATTACCTCGTTAGCGTTCATGTTTGACTGCGTTCCGCTGCCGGTCTGCCATACAACAAGAGGAAAATGATCGTTGAGAGAACCGCTTATCACTTCGTCGCACGCTTGTGAGATCGCTGAAAGCTTTTCATCTGTCATTTTTTCCGGTTTAACTGCATGATTAGCTATAGCAGCCGCCTTTTTGAGTATGCCGAAAGCATGAGTGATCTCACGGGGCATTGTCTCGATGCCTACGCCGATCAGGAAATTCTCATGGCTTCTTTCAGTCTGAGCTGCCCAGTATTTATCAGCAGGCACCTTTACCTCGCCCATAGAATCATGTTCTATACGATAATCCATGTAAATTACCACCTTTTATATTTTTAAATATTTATAATAATGAACAATCTTTAAGTTACTTTCCACACGAATTTATACGATAAGAAAGAGTAGTCAGACTGTCGCCGAGATGTACATTCTCTACTGCGATACCCTCGTGGATCACACGCAGATCATAATGTGTGAAGTTCCAGAAAGCCTTTATACCGCAGTTGACCAGACTTTCTACAGCCTTTTCCGCAGCGTTCATCGGAATGCACAATATAGCGGCAACGGGCTTTTTTTCAGCACAGAAGTCTTCTACAACGGCTGCATCCTGCACGATGACTCCACCGATCTCCTGACCAAATTTACTTTGATCAGTGTCAAAAGCGCCGATCAGCTCAAAGCCTTTGCTTCTGAAATCTATATGCGCTGTAATTGCCCTGCCTAAATTGCCAGCGCCCAGAAGGATCATAGGGGTAGGCTTATCAAGACCAAGGATCTTTCCGATCTCAGTCCGCAGTGCGCTGACGTTATAGCCATAGCCCTGCTGCCCGAATCCTCCGAAACAGTTGAAATCCTGCCTGATCTGAGAAGCTGTCAGTCCCATTTTTTCTGACAGTTCCCTTGAGGATATACGGACATAGCCGCTGTTTTCCAACTCACCCAAAAATCTGTAATACCTTGGCAGCCTTCTGATAACCGAATTTGATATTGAGCTTTTTGACATTAATATGTGCCCCTTCTCTTGATAATGCATAGGGAGTAACGATATCAAAGCGGAGCCGCACAAAAAATGTGCGGCAGATATTCGGCAGTTCCCTGCCGTTCCGTACTGAAGCATTATGCGTTCATCATTTCGTCAAGCCTTACTTTGATCTCGTCCAAGAAAGTTTTTGAATCAACTTTTTTCTTATATTCAAGCGTAGAAATAAGGTAGAGATCTCCCGTCATCACACCGTCCTCAATTGTCTGGACAGTAGCCTTTTCAAGCTTGTCTGCAAAATTGCAAAGTTCCGGTGTTCCGTCCAGTTCGCCTCTTTTTCTCAGGGCGCCGCTCCATGCAAAAATAGTTGCAACGGAATTGGTGGATGTCTCTTCGCCTTTAAGATATTTATAATAATGACGCTGAACCGTACCGTGTGCAGCCTCATACTCGTAAATTCCGTTCGGAGATACCAGAACAGAAGTCATCATTGCCAGAGAACCATATGCCGTAGAAACCATATCGGACATAACATCGCCGTCATAGTTCTTGCATGCCCATATATATCCGCCGTTTGAACGAATAACACGTGCAACAGCATCATCGATAAGCGTGTAGAAATACTCGATTCCTGCTGACTCGTACTTTTCCTTGTATTCATTCTCGTAGATCTCGGCAAAAATATCCTTGAAACGATGATCGTATTTCTTGGAAATAGTATCCTTTGAAGCAAACCACACGTCCTGTTTAAGATCAAGACCGTAATTGAGACAGGCTCTTGCAAAACCTGCGATAGAGTTGTCAAGATTATGCAGTCCCTGGATAATACCGTCAGATTTTGCAAAATCATGAATCAGCTCACGTGTCTCGCAGCCGTTTTCGTCTGTAACGACAAGTTCCGCCTTAGAGCCCTTCTTTACCTGCATTTCAGTGTTCTTGTAAACATCGCCGTATGCGTGACGGGCGATGGTGATAGGCTTTGTCCATGTAGGAATATACGGTTCAATACCTTTTACAATAATGGGAGTACGGAAAACCGTTCCGTCAAGTGCAGCTCTAATAGTACCGTTTGGCGATTTCCACATCTGCGTAAGGTTATATTCGGGCATTCTTGCCGCATTGGGAGTGATAGTAGCGCACTTTACAGCAACTCCGTACTTCTTTGTAGCCTCTGCTGAATCAAGCGTAACCTGATCCTTGGTTTCCTCCCTGTGGGCGAGTCCCAGATCGTAGTATTCTGTATTAAGTTCAACATAGGGTTCCAGAAGCTTTTCTTTTATCCACTTCCAGAGAATCCTCGTCATTTCGTCTCCGTCCATCTCCACAAGGGGAGTTTTCATTGTGATTTTAGACATTGCAAAACCTCCAGATCTTTTATTTAAAATTGTTTATCACTTCATTGATTCTCTTGTATAATCAAGCAGACCGCCGGCAAGCATGATATCTTTTGCACGACCGGAAAGATCGCAGTTTACCTTTATTTCCTTGCCGTTTGTTTTATCAAGAACAGTAAATTCAGTATCCCCTGCCTCGACAAGCTTCCTTACATCAGGAATAACGATCTCATCATCCTGATTAATCTGGTCGTAATCGGCTTCATTTACAAATGTAAGCGGAAGGATTCCGGCATTTATAAGATTAGCCCTGTGAATTCTTGCAAACGACTTTACAAGAACAGCCTTGACGCCGAGATAAAGAGGTGCAAGAGCGGCGTGCTCTCTTGAAGATCCCTGACCGTAGTTCGATCCGCCGACAATAATGCTCTTTCCAAGGCGCTCTGCTCTCTTAGGGAAGCTTTCGTCGCATACGGCAAAGCAGTACTGTGAAATTTTCGGAACATTGGAACGGAGAGGAAGTATCTTTGCTCCGGCAGGCATAATGTGATCTGTCGTGATGTTATCGCCAACCTTCAGCGAAACAGGAGCAGCAATCGTATCCATAAGAGGAGCAGTAGCCGGATAAGGCTTGATATTTGGACCCCTGAGTATCTCAACGCTGTCCATATCAGACTCGTCTACAGGAGGAACTACCATATTATCGTTGATTGCAAAGATCTCCGGAAGTTTGAATTCAGGCATATTTCCCAGTTCTCTCGGATCTGTCAGATATCCTGTAAGAGCGGAAGCAGCAGCCATTTCAGGTGAAACCAGATAGATCTGACCGTCCTTTGTTCCCGAACGTCCTTCAAAATTTCTGTTGAAAGTACGCAGGGAAATTCCCTTTGAATTAGGAGATTGTCCCATGCCTATACACGGACCGCAGGCGCTTTCCAGAATTCTTGCGCCGGCTTCAATAAGATCGGACAAAGCGCCGTTCTGAGTAAGCATATTAAGCACCTGCTTTGAACCGGGAGCAATGGCAAGTGAAACGCTGGGGTCAACAGTCTTGCCTTTAAGGATATGAGCGACTTTGAGCA
>CAMZZN010000011.1 GCA_947345935.1 uncultured Ruminococcus sp. | reverse complement strand
TCGGCGAACCCCTTTTCTTTCATGAAATTACATATATCCTTTGCCTCAACAGACGTTATATCCCCGGCAGCTGACTTAATCAGATATCTGTCAGGTCCTTTATTCTCATCTGCCCAGCTTCCCCATGGTTTGATTTCAAAATTTGCCGACTCATTGATTTCATTATACTCCTGTACAAGAGCCGATGCTTCCTCTTTGGTAAAGCCTTCATTGTAATCAATATATATACGGTCATGCTGATCTGTCAGACCGATCATTTCATAACGGCGGTCTAATCGTGCCAAATAAAACTCATCCTGTTTTATACCACGAAAAGTGCCATCTGTAAGGTTACATCTGAGCGTTGAATAATCCACCTGAAAATAATTATCTTCTTTTAATTCGTTATAAAAATCTGTAGTGGCGTTATCTAATCCAAAAGCCTCAGAAGAAAAAGCTGATAATGAAAGGGTGGAAACAGAAACCGTAATTGCAGCAACCGCTGTGAACATTCTCTTTTTCATAGTTATCCTCCTTTTGTATCATTTAAGCTGTGTGTTTTTCAGGAGAAATGTAAGTATCTCCGGCGTAAATCTATATCCAAAGTTATCAATGCCGCTTCCGGAATGGTGTATGCCAATGACTGTTTTATATGAATACTCATCACCATTCTTATCGGTATACGTTTCAGTAACATACACCGGCCCACCACTATGACCGCCGTGGGTGTATGCTTTGTATACAAGCCTGCAATTGTTATACGTATCATATCCTACCAGGTTGCCTTCAGCTTCAAAACGCAAAAGCTCATCGTCCTCAGTATATTGATAGCCATCGGGATAACCGTCTTTTGACGGAAATCCACAGACTGTCACTCTGGTATTCTTTGAGGGTAATGAATCCATAGACAAACCAAGATTGAATTTGCCGTGCCTTGTAAGACCTTTTCCGTCTACAACGCCATTTTCATTTTTATCAACGTCTTCGAGATATATCAAAGCAAAATCCATCAAACTATCATCCGTGTTATTTGCATATTCTAAAGGAACATGGATAGAAGTCGGCTGATAACTTTTTATCTTTTGACCGTCTTCTCCAATTATGTCAACGCTAAAATCATAAAACGTGCCCCTTTTTTTATCGTACACACAATGTGCCGCAGTAGCAACAATATTGTCACCAATTATAAATCCTGTCCCTCTATAATATGTTGAAGTTGAGAGCTTTACAACTGCTTCATTGGCACACAATACCTAATCGTTGCGATCCATATCATATAGGTTAATAGCATTTCTGTTATTATTACGATTATCATCTGATTCAGTTGTAAGCTGATAAATCGAATATGAAGATGCGTTGTTGTTGTTGCATTCATGTTTTACATATGAACGAACCGATGCAACATTCGGTTTTTCAGGCTCTGTGTTTGTCGTAAATACATTGTAATACAATCCAATCAGATACCTTTGTAACTTATCCGCATCAGCCACACTGACAATTCCATTGCCATCAAAATCTAGCTTACCAAGGCTTGTTGGCTTATAACTTCCTGAAAGAGCCTGTTTGATGTAAATCACATCATTAAAATATAATTTTCCGTCGCCGTTCGGATCCCTCTCACTCTGCGATGCCGATAAGCTCACCGTGCTCACTAAAAGTGAAGTCGAAACCAATGATGCACCTCATAACAAATATTTTTGTTAAACCTTCTTCACACTTACATCATAGCACAATTTGAAATATATGTCAATGCCTTTCACAAAAAAATCAAACCAAAACCGTAATATTTGTACAAGTACACAAAAGAACATTGTTTTTATATCAAAAAACTCCCGGATAACCGTCCGGGAGCTTTATTATATATCAGTTATTCATACCTATCTCAATAGCCTTGAAGTTATTGGGAATAAGCTGTGCCTTTGAGGGAGGAACGACCTTTTCAATTCCCTTTTTCATTGTTTCCAGAGAGAAAAGATTTGTTTCCCTGATAAGCTTTCCAAGAAGAATGATATTTGATCCGCCCTTGAGAGAGTTATCATCGGCAAGCTGCGACGACGGTATGGGGAATATGTCTATATCGGTTCTGCCGCATTCAGCCTCGATAAGAGTACTGTCATAAAATACCTTTCCGCCGGGTTTTACCTCTGTAATGAACTTATCAAAAGAGGGCTGATTCATAGCGATAAGTATATCCGGATTAAGAACCAGAGGAGAACCGATAGGATCATCGGAAATACATACGGAACAGTTAGCCGTACCGCCTCTCATCTCCGGACCGTAGGACGGAAGCCATGAAAGCTCCTTATTATCCATAAGACCGCAGTACGCAAGGATCTTTCCGGCAAAAAGAACGCCCTGTCCGCCGAATCCTGCAAGAAGAATTTCAGTTGTAGCCATTACTTATTTCCCTCCTCTGCCGTGGTATCCTTGTATACTCCAAGGGGATAATAGGGGATCATCTCGTCCTGAAGTCTCTTTAAAGCCTCTACGGGAGTAAGACCCCAGTTTGTAGGACAAGTGGAAAGAACCTCGACAATAGAGAAGCCCTTCTTGTTCTTCTGAGTCTCGAAAGCCTTTCTGATAGCCTTTTTAGCGTCACGGATATGGGGAACGCTGTCAACGGCGACACGCTCCGCATAGGCGGTTCCTGTAAGAGTTGAAAGCATCTCGCACACTCTTACAGGATAACCGGCAAGTTCCGGGTCACGTCCGAAAGGAGTTGTCTGCGTAACCTGTCCGGGAATAGTTGTAGGAGCCATCTGACCGCCGGTCATTCCATAGATCGTATTATTAATAAAGATAACAACGATATTTTCGCCTCTCGTAGCGGAGTGAACCGTCTCCGCAGTACCGATAGCGGCAAGATCTCCGTCGCCCTGATATGTAAATACAAACTTATCAGGATTCGTTCTCTTAACGCCCGTAGCCACAGCCGGAGCACGTCCATGAGGAGCTTCGATCATATCGCATCCGAAATAATCGTAAGCCATAACGGAACAGCCTACAGGACATACGCCGACAGTTTCGCCTTCGATACCCATTTCGTCCAGCACTTCTGCCAGAAGTCTGTGAACTATACCGTGAGTACATCCGGGGCAATAATGGAAAGGCACGTCAAGAAGAGCCTTTGGTCTTTCAAATACAACAGCCATTACTCAGCACCTCCGACTTTTTTGATCTCTGCCAGAACCTCGGCAGGAGTAGGAATAACGCCGCCCG
Source organism: uncultured Ruminococcus sp. (assembly GCA_947345935.1). Taxonomy (GTDB): domain Bacteria; phylum Bacillota; class Clostridia; order Oscillospirales; family Ruminococcaceae; genus Ruminococcus. The sequence continues at coordinate 53,795 of CAMZZN010000011.1, read as the reverse complement.
TACGTCCGTAGAATTCCACAGGCTTTGAGCAGTTTATAGCCAGCTTGATATCGTCGATCATCTGTCCCATTGACATCTCAACGCTGAGAAGCTTCTTAGCCGACTTTGCAGCCTCATTGATTTCCTTTACAGGGAACGGCCACAGCGTCTTGGGACGGAAAAGTCCCGCCTTGATGCCCTGAGCTCTTGCATCGTTTACGGCAGATTTTACAACTCTTGCGGTAGCGCCGAAAGCACAGAGAAGAATGTCGCAGTCCTCAGTGAGATAAAGCTCTGCGTCCGTCTCGTTTTCCTTGATCTGATCGTATCTTGCAAAACGGTCTGTAACCGATTTTTCCAGCTCATCGGGCTTAAGATAAAGTGAATTTATTATATGATGTTCTCTCTGTCCCTTGTGACCAGTAGCCGCCCATCCGCTCTTGTCGTGGGCGTCGGGATTGATCTCCGGGAACGAAACAGGCTCCATCATCTGACCGAGAAGTCCGTCGGCAAGGATCATAGCCGGCATTCTGTACTGGTCTGCCTTATCAAAAGCCTTTACCACCATGTCCACCATTTCCTGAACGGAAGCGGGAGCGAACACGAGAAGATGAAAATCGCCGTGACCGAGAGCCTTAGTTGTCTGCCAGTAATCTGCCTGTGAGGGCTGGATTCCTCCGAGACCGGGACCGCCTCTCTGAACGTTTATGATAACGGCGGGTACATCCGATCCAGCAATGTAGGAAATACCCTCGCTTTTAAGTGAAAGTCCGGGAGAAGACGATGAGGTCATTGCACGGACGCCGGTAGATGCGGCTCCAAGAACCATATTGATAGCGGCGATCTCAGACTCTGCCTGAAGAAAAACGCCGCCTGCCTTATGCATACGCTTTGCCATATAAGCGGCAAGTTCTGTCTGCGGGGTAATAGGGTATCCGAAAAAGCACTTGCAGCCTGCACGGATAGCGGCCTCTGCCAGAGCCTCGTTGCCCTTCATAAGATTTCTTTCCAAAGCTTTACAGCTCCTTTCAAATTATTTTTCGATAACGATGGCACAGTCAGGGCACATCATCGCACACATAGTACAGCCGATGCATGAGTCCATGTCTGTACACTCAGCGTAAAAATATCCCTTTTTATTACGTTTTTCTTTCTGAAGTGAAACGATCTTCTTGGGACAGGCTGTAACACAAAGTCCGCAGCCCTTGCACCGCTCGGTAATAACCGTCATTTTTGCCAACATTAACACCACACTTTCGTTGAAGAATCCAAAATCATAAGTCCCACAAAGGTTTTACATAAACCTTGACGGGGAAGATATCTGGCATATCCATAAGTTCGCAAAGATTTTCCGGGCAGGTCGTAAAAGCCAGCGGCAGACCTGCGGCAACTGCGGTCTCCCTTGCAAAATCATCCGATTTGCTGATGATTGCAGGCGTAGTCTCGCAGCCAAGATTTGTATTGTTGACAACAGCGGTATGTCTCATACGTGAAGCTTTCTCTATCTCAAACATAAGCGAGACTGCCTCGCCGGAATTTTCCGTAAGATAGCGCCGCTGATTTACTACATAGAACATATCAAGCTCGTCTCCGAAGCGGTTCAGCGCCTCTGAAAAACGTCCCAGAGCAAATGCTCCTGCGTCGTCTCCGCCTACATCGATTATAAGACAGCCGTCGCTTCCGGCAAGCTGTTCAACGTCAAACTGAATAGAAGGCACATCAAGATTGCTGCACGCAAAATCCGGAGCAATAAGCTTTATGCCCATACCGGAAAACATTTCCCTGAAATCAGCCGTTCTGAAATAAGGGTTTACAAGGTCAAGATCCACAACGGTGACTTCTTTTCCCTCCTGAGCCGCCTTTACAGCCAGATTAACCGAAAGATTAGTCTTTCCGCTGCCGTAATGACCCGTGATAACAGTAATTTTTTTCATAAGTTCCTTTCAAAATGGAGTATGATCTCCCAAAAATTATCCGTACTTTTATATTATAACACCGTTCGCCAGAAAATGCAAGAGTTTTTTAATGGCATGACACTAATATAAAAAAGACGGTCAGATGACCGCCTTTGTCTTTATATCACTTTGCTGAAAGTTCAGTATACATATTGAGTATCATTGTGGCGTCTGACCCCGTAATCATACCGTTGCCGTCCATATCGCCGTAGCCCTTTATCAGATCATGATACGGAATCTCGTTCTGTGAAACTCCTGCGCTGAGCTGAGTATAGCAGTTAAGCGCAAGCGTTGCGTCCGTACCGTTTACTACGCCGTCAAGGTTAACGTCGCCGGGGAGATAGTCGTTCAATCCACCTGAAACAACGGTATACATAATTGACGCATCCATTCCGTCAATCGTGCCATCGTTATTTATATCGCCGTTTTCAAGGAGTTTATCAAATTCAGCAGAAGGCACATAATCCGGTCCCTGATCATCAAAGCTAAAAGCATAAACATAATATATAGCAAAATCAGCATCGCTTATATATCCATCATTGTTAAGATCAAGGTCTCTGCCCTTTACCATTTCATAATAGTTTATAGTAGATTCTGCGCTTACCGACATTACAGCCGCTGAAAGAAGCATTACTGCTGCCGATAATAAAGATAAAAATTTTTTCATATATTTACCCCCTATCAATATACCTCGTAGACGTCAATATCGCCTACGATACCGTCTATCTCATCGAAGTTTTTGCCTGAAAGAAGTTCGGTATATGTAAAAAGAATAATATTTGCGTCAGTCTCATCAATATAGCCGTCATTGTTTACATCTGCTGCATATGCGGCTTTCATGTCCTTAATTCCATATTTATAATTGTTGTACAGATCTGTAACCTTTATAGGTTCTCCATGTTGTTTGAATGCCGTTAAAGCCCATGTAGCGTCAGAACCTGAAATATATCCGTCGCCCGTTACGTCGCCATACATAAATTCGTCTGCTTCAAGCATTCTTGGTGATGAATAATATACATCGTCAAACATACTTGTTCCGTCTGCTTTGTATATAACCATCCACTCAGCAAATGTACCATGATATAAGGTCAAGCCAGAATCTGATAAATCAAATGATTCTGTTTTTTTAATATAAAAAGAATCAACTACACCGTTATAATCCTGTTCAGTTGACTGATTATCGGATACTGTTAAAAGAACATAACGTTTATTGGTTTTGGGAATAGTAACCTGTCTAAGCGCATTGCCCTCCTTAGAAGGCAATGTTACTGATATATCTTCTTTTTCAGTAACACATTGCCACGAATTACTCAAATTAAAACCTATAACAGCATTTCTAAAATCAGGAACATTCTCCATGATGATATCGGCACGTATTCCCTTATCGTCCTCTGTAAGTTCAACATAAATACGTGGTTCGGTACTTGGCGGCGGTGCGGCGGACGCCTCAACTGCGAGAACTGAACAAAGAGCAAGCGCACACGCCACAACAGAGACGATAAATTTTTTCGACTTTTTCATTTGAATCCATTTCCTTTCACAGTGTATTATAAGAAGTATATACTTCCACAAATACATATTACCATAAATTTCCAGTAAAGTCAATCGTCATAATGAACAAACTTTCTCCTTATCTTTTGGTATATTCAATGTTAAATCTATGTTAAATAATAGCATATCCTCTTGAATACTGCCGTTGTTTGTTATATAATAAGATCGCATTAAAAATTAAGGAGATTTTATATGGAAGGATTTTCTATCTTTAACATTTTCAGTATGCTGGGCGGACTTGCCTTTTTCCTCTACGGAATGAACGTAATGTCTACCGGTCTGGAAAAACTTACCGGCGGAAAGCTGGAGGTCGCTCTCAAAAAAATGACCTCCAATATCTTCAAAAGCATACTTCTCGGCATGGGAATAACGATTGCCATTCAATCATCGTCAGCGCTGACCGTCATGCTCGTAGGTCTGGTAAATTCCGGAATCATGAGCCTTGAGCAGACCGTAGGCGTCTGCTTCGGTTCAAATATCGGTACTACTCTTACCGCATGGATACTCAGCCTTTCCGGTCTTAGCGGCGACAGCTTTTTCATACGTATGCTGAAGCCAACATCTTTCTCTCCCCTTATCGCCCTTGTCGGAATAATCATGGTAATGGGCTGCAAAAAAAACAAAAAGAAAGACATGGGACGCATTCTGGTAGGATTTGCAATCCTCATGACCGGCATGACCCTTATGTCCGACTCAGTCGCTCCTCTTGCAGAATCAGAAGAATTCAGCAAAATACTCACTGCGTTCAAGAATCCTTTCCTCGGCGTTCTTGTAGGCGCAGGCTTCACAGGAATCATTCAGAGTTCCGCCGCATCCACCGGCATTCTCCAGGCATTCTCCAGAACAGGCGGTCTTACTAACGGCATGGCATTCCCTATTATTATGGGACTTAATATCGGAACCTGCATCACCTCGCTTCTTTCAAGTATAGGCGTAAAGAAAAATGCCAAGCGTGTAGCCTGTATCCATATCGCCTTCAATGTTATCGGCGTCATAATTCTTCTGCCTGTAGTGCTATTCCTTCAATATGTTCTTGATCTTGCCGTTTTCAGCAAGGTCACCAACGAGGTTTCAATCGCTGTAATGCATACCGTCTTTAATCTGGTCAGCACTTTTCTGCTTATCCCTTTTGCCTCGCTCCTCGTAAAACTTTCACGTTTTATTATCAAAGAGGACAAGGAAGAAAAGGAAGAGGCTTCCTCGCATATTCTTTCCCTTGATGAAATCCTGCTTAAAACCCCTGCCGTTGCCGTTGAAGCCTGCAAAAGCGCAACCATAGAAATGGCGGATCTTACCAAAAAAACTATTCTGAGCGCCCTGGATATCATAACAAATTACAGCGAGGACAGCGCCGACGACATAATCAGACACGAAGATATAATCGACGGCTACGAGGATAAAATAAACAGCTACCTGCTTAAGATCAGCCGTTCCAGCGTTACCGGACACGACAGCCGCAGCGTATCTAAAATGATGCACTGCGTCGGCAACTTTGAACGAATTTCCGACCATGCCGTAAATCTTGTGGAATCGGCTCAGGAAATGCACGAAAAAGGCATTACTTTCTCCTCCGAGTGCTTTAACGAGATCTCTGTAATCCGTGAAGCTATCGCTGAAAATATTACCCGTGCCATTGAAGCTTATAATAATAATGATCTTGCCATTGCCCACAAGGTAGAACCACTTGAAGAAGTTGTGGACAACCTCAGCACTGAACTTAAAAACCGTCATATACGCCGTTTGCAGAACGATGAGTGTACCGTTGAGCTGGGATATATCTTCCAGGATATTCTCACTAATCTGGAGCGTATTTCCGACCACTGCTCCAATATTGCCGGATGTCTTATCGAAACTGACGAAAAGACACGCATCCATGAGTATCTCCAGGATGTCAAGGAGAACGACAAGGCGTTCCGCAACGAATACCATGCCTACGCCGAAAAGTTCTTTACAATGCTCAATACGGCTGAATCATCGGTACAGTGATCTTACCGTTAGAATAATAAAAAATCCGGCTTATGCCGGATTTTTTATTATTCTGCGTCGCTTTCAGTATTTTTCTCAATGTAGTTTACGATATCGCCGACTGTCTTGATCTCCTCAACAGCCTCGTCGGGAATTGAGAGGTCAAATTCATCTTCAATAGTAGTGATAAGATCTACAACGTCCAGAGAATCTGCGCCGAGGTCGTCCTGAATATTAGCTTCCATTGTAACCTCGCCTTCATCAACGCCGAGCTGTTCAGCGATAAGATCCTTGAGCTTGTCAAAAACCATGCTTATGTCCTCCTTATTAATTATATCAAGAAACGGATCATTCAATGAACGCTCCGATCTTTCTAAACTTAGTATAACGTTCTTTTAGCAATTCGTCAATATCTTTTTGACATTTTTCTGGAATTACCTGTGACAAATATTCTTTAATATTCTCTGAAATTTTGTCTAAATCGTTATGTGCGCCGCCGAGCGGTTCTTCGATAATAGTCTCCGCAACGCCGAGCCGAACCATATCTTCCGCAGTAATTCGCATAATTTCGCTTGCTTCCTGTTCTCTCGACGCATCCTTCCAGAGAATGCTTGCAAAGCCTCTCGGAGACAGAACGGAATACTGTGCGTTTTCCAGCATAGCCAGCTCGTCGCATACTCCAAGAGCCAGAGCGCCGCCGCTGCCAGCCTCGCCGAGCACAATAGAGATTATAGGCGTCCTGAGCGTCATGAACTCGGCAATATTCTTTGCGATCGCCTCGCCCATTCCTCTTTCCTCCGCCGCAATGCCGCAGAATGCTCCGGGCGTGTCGATGAAACAGATAACGGGTCTGTGAAACTTCTCCGCCTGTCTTGCCAGCCTGAGAGCCTTTCTGTAGCCCTCCGGATGAGGCATTGCAAAATTGCAGGCTTTGTTTTCGTTTATATCCCTGCCCTTTACCTGTGCGATTATGGTGACAGGTCTGCCGTCAAGACGTCCCACAGCGCCGATTATAGCCTTATCATCACCGTAAAGACGGTCGCCGTGCATTTCATAATAATCAGTAAAAACAAGAGGAAGATAGTCGTTTATAGTCGGTCTGCCGGTATTATGAACGAGCTGTATACGCTCCCATGCCGTTTTATTCTCACTCATTGCTCAGCCCCCCTTTTATCATACCCGTGAAGCTTCAGCAGATGCGACAGAACGCTTCTCATCTTTCTGCGCTCTACGATCATATCAATAAATCCTTTTTCAAACATAAACTCCGCAAGCTGGAAGTCGTCGGGAAGCCTCTGCCTGATAGTATTCTCGATAACTCGTCTGCCGGCAAATCCGATCAGTATCTTCGGTTCTGCAATGATTATATCTCCAAGGGAAGCGAAACTTGCGGTAACGCCGCCCGTTGTAGGATCGGTCAGAACAGTTATATAAAGTCCGCCCTGATCACTGTGAAGTTTCACTGCGCCGGACGTCTTTGCCATCTGCATAAGCGAAACGATGCCTTCCTGCATACGTGCTCCTCCGGAAGCTGTGAACATTATGACCGGGAGCTTGTTTGCTGCAGCGTATTCAAAAGCACGGGCGATCTTTTCGCCCACGACGCTGCCCATGCTCGCCATCATATAACGTGAATCCATAACGCCGACAACGCACGGCGACCCCTTTATCGTAGCTGTTCCGGTAATAACGGCGTCGTTCAGACCCGTTCTCTCACGAAGCTCCTCCTGCTTTTCTTCATACTCGGGAAAATCAATAGGATTGCTGCTTTTCATTCCGCCGTCAAATTCCCTGAAGCTCTCCTTGTCAACGGTGATTGCAATACGCTCCTGAGCCGACAGTCTGCCGTGATAATTACAGGCAGGACATACCCGGTGAAGCTCCTCGTACCGTGACAGAGGCGACAGCCCCTGGCATCTGGGACATTTGAACATGGGCGGCTTATAGTCGTCGCCGCCGTTGAAACGCTTTGTGACTACCTTAAAAAAATCTTCAAACACTGGTTATTTCACCTTCCCCTGCTTCTTATGCTCATCCATATATCTTCCAAGGAAACCGATATCATAATTGCCGTTCTTAAAATCCGGGTGCCTGATAAGTTCAAGCTGGAAGTCTATATTGGTATCAACGCCTTCGACGATAAACTCTGCCAGCGCCCATTTCATTTTATTGACAGCGTCATCCCTGTCAGAACCGTGAGCGATAAGCTTGCTTATCATTGAATCGTAATACGGCGTAATGGTATAACCCTGATAAACGGCGCCGTCGATTCTTATTCCGGGGCCTCCGGGCATATATAAAGCGGTGATCGTTCCCGGAGACGGTCTGAAATCAAGCTCGGGATTTTCCGCATTGATGCGACACTCGATAGCGTGCCCCCTGAGCCGGATATTCTCCTGGCTCACGCTGAGGGGAAGTCCTGCCGCTACTTCGATCTGAGCCTTTACCAGATCATAGCCCGTGACCTCCTCGGTAATGGGATGCTCTACCTGAATACGTGTATTCATTTCCATGAAGTAGAAATCACGGTTCTCGTCCACCAGAAATTCAATAGTTCCGGCGTTGTAATAACCGCACTGTTTTGCCGCCGTTACGGCAGCCTCTCCCATTCGTTTCCGCAGTTCCTCGCTGACGATAGGGCTGGGGCATTCCTCCAGAACCTTCTGGTTGCGGCGCTGCATAGAGCAATCACGCTCGCCCAGATAGATATAATTTCCTTGTTTGTCCGCCATTATCTGTATCTCGACATGATGAGGATTTATAAGGAATTTTTCGATGTAAACGGCGGCGTCGCCGAAGAAATTCTTGGCCTCCTGCCGTGCCGCCGTCATCTGTTCCTCAAGCTGGTCTGGAGAATCCACACGGCGAATGCCTCGTCCTCCGCCTCCGGCGGAAGCCTTTACCAGCACCGGATATCCTGCTTTTTCCGCAATAGCGGCAGCCTCCTCGTAGGAAGAAACCGCACCGTCCGAGCCGGGGATAACAGAAACTCCCGCCGCTTTCATAGTCGCCTTTGCGGCAGCCTTGTCGCCCAGCATCTCGATAGACTTATATGACGGTCCGATGAATGTTATTCCGTTTTTTTCGCAGAGACGTGCAAATTCCGCATTTTCGGACAGAAAACCGAATCCGGGATGTATAGCTTCCGCTCCTGTGTTTAAAGCCGCCTGGATTATAGCGTTCATGTTAAGATAGCTGTCCTTGGTAGCCGGAGGACCTATGCAAACAGTTTCATCGGCTATCTGGGCATGAAGAGAACGGCTGTCGGCAGTGGAATAAACTGCTACGCAGCGCACTCCGAGTTCACGGCAGGCTCTTATGATACGAACGGCGATCTCGCCTCTGTTGGCAATCAATATTTTCTTGAACATCTGCTTCTCACTCCGCCTTGCCGCCGTCTGCTATCACAAAGGTTATCTCGCATGAAACGGCTTTTTCTCCGCCTACGGAAGCGACAGCCTTTCCCGTTCCTACAGGTCCTCTCTGACGGATCATTTCGACCTCAAGGTCAAGAACGTCTCCGGGCAGCACCTGACGGCGGAACTTCGCCTTGTCAATACCGCCGAACAATCCGATCTTACCCTTGAATTCAGGCTTTGAAAGCATACATACCGCCCCCGCCTGAGCCAGCATTTCTATCATAAGAACGCCGGGGGTCACAGGATATCCCGGAAAGTGACCCTCGAACCAGAATTCGTCTTCCTTTATATGCTTTCTTGCCTTTATCCTCACGCCGACTTCCATTTCAGTTACCTCGTCGATAAGCAGAAACGGGTCACGGTGGGGAATTACCTCCATTATTTGTTCTTTATTCATTAAAACGTCTGACATTTCATCTGCCTCCCTTTCATTAAACAGCGTATTATTCGATTATCATTATAGGCTGATCGTATTCTACAGCCTGTCCGTCGGAAACAAGTATCTCCTTTACAGTGCCGTCGAATTCGGACTTTATCTCGTTCATAAGCTTCATTGACTCGATTATCATAATAACATCGCCCTTTTTCACGCTGTCTCCGACCTTTACAAAAGGCGGCTTATCAGGCGAGGGAGCGGCATAAAAGGTTCCGACAATAGGCGATTTTACCGCATTGCCGGAAACAGTTCCGGCTGCCTGAGCTTCTTCGCCAACCGTCTGAACGGGTGCAGCCGCAGCAGTCTGCTGTACAGGAGCTGCAAAAGGCATCACAGCCGGAGGCGGAGCGCACTTCTTTCCCTTGACAGTGATTTTTCTGTCTCCGTCCTCGACAGTTATCTCGGAAAGCTCGTTTGCAGAAACAAGCTTTGCCAGCTTTTCTATAGTTTCAAGTTCAAACTGACCGTAAATTTTTTCCATTGCAGAGTCTCCTTAATCCTTTATTTTCTTGAAGCAGAGCGTGCCGTTGTGACCGCCGAATCCCAGCGAATTGGACAGCGCAACATTTACATCCTGCCGAATATTTCCTTCAGTACAGTAGTCAAGATCGCATTCCTCGTCGGGTACCTTATAGCCTAAGGTCCTGTGAATAAGCCCCTCCTCGATAGTCTTTGCACAGACCACAGCCTCGACCGCTCCTGCCGCACCGAGAAGATGACCTATCATGGACTTGGTAGAGTTGATCTTCACGTTCTTTGCATAATCGCCTAAAGCAAGCTTGATAGCCGCCGTCTCATATTTGTCGTTAAGACCTGTCGATGTGCCGTGAGCGTTGATATAGTCAACATCCGAGGGCTTTACTCCGGCTTCTTCCATAGCAAGCGTCATGCCCATTCCCGCTGCTTCGCCCGACGGCATAGGAGAAGTCATATGGTAGCCGTCGTCTGTAGCGCCATAACCGGCAAGCTCACAGTATATCTTAGCTCCCCTTGCCTTTGCGTGCTCGTATTCTTCAAGGATAAGCATACCGCTGCCCTCGCCTAAAACAAACCCGTTTCTCTCCTTGTCAAAGGGTACGGATGCCTGTTCGGGATCTTCAGATCTTGTAAGCGCCTTCATATTATTAAATCCGCCGTAGGTAAATTCGGACTTTGAGCTTTCGGTACCGCCTGCAATGCACACGTCAAGATATCCGTCCTTGACCTTGCGGAAAGCCTCGCCAAGTGCGTGAGTTCCCGAAGCGCAGGCGGATGCGATAGAATAATTAGCTCCTCTGAAACCTGTTTTCATAGCGATAGTTCCTGCCGCCATGTTTGCGATCATCATAGGAACGTAAAATACCGAAATTCTTCCGGGGCCCTTTTCAAGATACTTGCCGTATTCCGAAAGAGTAAGGTCAATGCCGCCGATACCGCATCCGATGAGAACCCCGGCTCTGTAAGGATCGATATCCCCGAAATCCGAACCCGCATCCGTCAGCGCCTCGTGAGCGGCAGCAAGAGCATACTTTGTGAATGTATCCATACGTCTGGCTTCTTTCTTGTCAAAGCACCCCTTAACGTCATAGTAATCCTCTTCATTAAAATCTCTTACCAGTCCTGACACTCTAATACCTGTGCGGTCTGTATCAAAATGATCTATACGGGAGATACCGACCTTGTTTTCAACGATACCTTCCCAGAACTTTTCAACGCCTGTTCCCAGAGGAGTAACTGCTCCGAGACCTGTAATAACAACTCTTCTGCTCATATTTTATCCTTTCATTCATTGATGTGTAGGGGAAAACCATTCTGACCGGAAATCACATTGAAAGTCCGCCGGAGATCTCAATGACCTGTCCTGTAACGTAGGAAGAATCCTCGGAAACAAGGAAAGAAACAACCGACGCTACTTCCTCCGGCTCACCGTATCTTCTCATAGCCACGACCTCAAGCATTTTAGCCTTATAATCCTCAGTCAGAATATCGGTCATGGGGGTGTGTATAAATCCGGGAGCTACGGCATTGCAGGTGATATTCTTTCTGCCGTACTCCTTGGCTATAGTCTTTGTCATGCCTATCAAAGCAGCCTTTGAAGCAGAATAGTTGATCTGTCCCGGATTTCCGTAAAGACCTGCCACGGAAGAAACGTTAACGATCCTGCCGTGCTTCTGCTTCATCATAACGGGGCACACGTTTTTCAGCATATTGAAAACGCTCTTCTGATTAACGGCGATAACGGCGTCATATTCGTCCTCGCTCATTCTTGCAAGAAGCTTGTCCTTTGTAATGCCGGCGTTGTTCACCAGAGCGTCAATTCCGCCCATCTGTTCTTTTACCGCCTTGACCATTGCCTCGCAGTCAGCGAGCTTAGAGACATCTGCGGCAAAGCAAAGAGCCTTTACTCCAAGAGCTTCGCATTCCTTTGCAACTCCCTCAGCCTTTTCCCTGTCGGCGTCGCTGGGATAGTGATTCACGGCGATATCGAATCCGTCCTTTGCCAGTCTTTTTGCTATGCAGGCGCCTATTCCCTGTGAAGCGCCGGTTATCAGTGCTACTGCCATTATATTTCCTCCTGTTAATATTTAAGAAGCTTTTCAGCCTGCTCCATGATCCCGCAGATAATTTCCTTACACGGTCTGACATCCTTTATCATTCCTGCGACAGCTCCGCAGAGGAAAGAACCCTCTTCAAGATTTCCGTCCTGAACAGCTTTCCTCAGCGATCCGAGAGTAACCTCCTCGAACTGCTCCGGAGTAAGACTTCCGTCCCTTTCACCGCTTGCAAGCATCTTTGAGAACTTCGTCTTTATGTTCCGGCACGGATGTCCCGTATATCTTCCGGTAACGACGCTGTCGGTATCCTTTGCCTTTACAACGAGATCCTTGAACGTCTGGTGTATCTGACATTCCTCCGACGCAAGAAAACGTGTACCGATCTGAACTCCCTCTGCGCCCAGCATAAAGGAAGCCGCAACGCCTCTTCCGTCAGCGATGCCTCCGGCTGCGATGACCGGTATTTCCAGAGTGTCAACGACCTGCGGAACGAGACACATTGTGGTAATCTCTCCGATATGACCGCCCGATTCTGTACCCTCAGCAACTACGGCGTCAGCTCCAGCCCTTTCCATTCTTTTGGCAAGGGCAACGGACGGAATAACGGGAATAACCTTTATTCCTGTTTCCTTCCATGCAGGGATGTACTTTCCGGGATTTCCGGCGCCCGTTGTGACGACCGCAACTTTCTCGTCGATGCACAGCTGCGCAAGATCGTCGGCATTGGGGCTCATAAGCATGATATTAACGCCGAAAGGCTTATCGGTCTTTTCCTTGCAGAGACGTATCTGCTCCCTGAGATAGTCAATAGGTGCGTTGCCGCCTGCGATAAGACCAACTCCTCCTGCGTTTGAAACGGCTGCGGCAAGAGTATGCTCGGCGATCCATGCCATACCTCCCTGTATAACGGGATACTGACAGCCTAAAAGTTCGGTGATCCTTGTTTTCATATATCAAAACTCCTTTTTATACTAATCTTTGATCGGCTCGATGAAAAGATTTGCCGATAGGTGTTCGCTGATATAGGAAAACGGACGCAGGCGTGCTGTCGCACTCCAAGTTCGTTTAACGACGATCAGCGAGCGCATAGCGGTGAAGCTTTTCATTGGTTCGATTAAAGATCAGTCTTAGTATTCCATTACGATTCCGCCGTAGGTAAGACCTGCGCCGAATCCGATAAGAGCAAGTTTCTGCCCTCTCTGTATGCGTCCGTCCTCTATGCCCGCATTAAGCGCCAGCGGAATAGATGCGCTCGACGTATTTCCGAAGCGGTCAAGAGTAATAATAAACTTATCCATACTCGCTCCCAGTTTCTTGGCGGCAGTTTCTATAATACGCACATTTGCCTGATGCGGTATGAACCAGTCAATGTCGTCCTTAGTCACGCCGATCTTTCCGGCAGCCTGCTCAAATGCGTTCGGGAGCGCTTGGGTAGCAAATTTATAGACGGTTCTTCCGTCCTGATAAAGCATATGCATTGCCTTTTCCGGGAATCCGTCATTGAAATCGCTTTCCTGCTTTACTTCCTGCGCCGGATAAAGATTCTTAGCAAAGAGCACCCTTGCTCCGCTTCCGTCAGAACCAAGGAACGACGAGAACATTTTGTCGTTTTTCTCTACAACAACAGCTGCCGCCCCGTCTCCGAAGAGGATGCAGGTCTGCCTGTCCGTAAAGTCGCAGAAGCGTGAAGTCGCCTCGCTCGATACTACAAGAACATATTTCAGGGAATCATCGGTAGCAAGAAACCGGCGTGCCGTATCCAGCGCATAAACAAAGCCGCTGCAAGCTGCATTCTGGTCAAAAGCCGCTGCATTTTCTGCGCCGATCTCATACTGGATAACGCTTGCCATACTCGGCGTCAGAAAGTCCGAAGTTACCGTCGTACAGATAACAAGCCCTATATCCTCAGGCTTTATCCCGGACTTTTCAAGAGCGGCAAGAGCCGCCGTTTTTCCCATATACCATACCGGCTCCCAGCCTGCCATATGACGTTCAACAATGCCTGTTCTTGTGCGAATCCACTCGTCGTTGGTATCCACAAATTTTTTAAAGTCATCGTTGACCAGCTTCTGCTCAGGCACATACGTGCCCATACCCAAAATGTTGATTCCCATTAAAAATGCTCCTTTAAATGAAAAATTATTGTAATACTGTTGTCAAACAAGAAAATTTATGTTATATTATTGATAGGGAGATCTGAGACAGACCTCTCCGAAGAATAAACCTACATACATTATATTGTAAATCATTTCCGGATTTTTTGCAATGATATTTCAAAACTTTATTTAATGCAGGCGAAAATATCGTTATTTTAAACAAAAAGGTAATTAAATTTTCGGTACTTTTACTAATTATTTGTATATAGCATACAGAAAGGAAGTTTCATATTATGACAATTTCACTATTTTCCGGTCAGGGATCACAGTACGAGGGCATGGGAAAGGACATTGCGGAAGCATTTCCTGAAACGGAAGCGATCTACGATACCGGCTCGGAGATAATGGGCACAGACCTGAAAACTCTCTGCTTTAATACCCCCATCGAAGAACTTTCACGGACCGCCAACGCTCAGCCGGCCATCATGACCACATCTATCGTCTGCCTGACAGCCGCCCTCTCAAAGGGATATAAGACGGACGGCGTGGCAGGTCACTCTCTGGGTGAATATGCCGCAATGTACGCATCCGGCATGATCTCCCTGGAGGACGCTTTCCGTCTCATCAAGGCAAGAGCATCAGCAATGGAATCAGCCGCCGCCGAACATAAGGGCGCAATGGCTGCCGTTATGAAAATTGCTCCGGAAAAAGTCGAGGAGATCTGCTGCAGCGCAAAAGAATACGTCGCCGCTGTAAACTTCAATTCCCCTGCTCAGACGGTCATTGCCGGAACTCCGGAGGGCATCGCCGAAGTCGCCGAAATATTTAAGGAACTCAAAGCAAGAGTCGTTCCGCTGAAAGTCGCCGGAGCATTCCATTCAAAGCTGATGCAGTCCGCCGCAGACAGCTTCTACGAGACGGCAAAAACCGTGACTTTCAAAGCTCCGCAGATAAGATATTATTCCAACGTCACAGGCGGCGAACTGACAGAACTGCCGGATATGGCTGAACTTCTTGCAAAACACATCGTATCGCCTGTCCGCTTCACATCGGAACTTACCGTCATGAGCGAAGCTGGCGCAGATAAATTCGCAGAATTCGGCCCCGGAAAGACTCTCACCGGACTTGTAAAAAAGACTCTTCCCGGCGCTGTGGCATTCAACGTTGAAAATCTTGAAACACTGGAGGGAGCTGATATATATGAATAAATTCGCCCTTATCGGTCATCCGCTGGGACACTCCATGTCTCCCCTCATCCATGACAGACTTTTTGCCCTCAGCGGCTTTGAAGCAGAACCTTATCGGCTTATAGATATCGCTCCCGAAGATATTGCTTCAAGCCGTCCGCTGCTTGAAGAACATCTCGGAATGAACGTGACTATCCCACACAAACAGTCGGTCATTCAACTCATGGACGAGCTTGGGGACAGCGCAAAGAGATATAATTCCGTAAACTGCATAAAAAACGACGGCGGCAGACTTATCGGCTATAATACGGACTGCGACGGCTTTCTGCGTTCCGTTGAGCTGCTGCCGATAAGCGAAAACGTAGTTATTCTCGGCTGCGGCGGCGTTGGACGTATGATGGCTATCGAAACGGCTCTCCACGGCGGTTCGATCACCCTTGCCGTTATTCCGCAGGACGTAAAAGCCGCACAGCTGCTCATGGCCGAGATCATGGAAAAGTGCGGCGGAGCATCCGTTAAAATTGCTGATATATCTACGCTTGACGGCAATTTCGATCTGCTTGTGAACGCTACGCCGGTCGGAATGTATCCCAAGACCGATGCCTGCGCCGTAAGCGACAAGATCATTGAAAACTGTCTCAGCTTTTTCGACGCAGTTTACAATCCTACCGAAACGCTGCTCATGAAAAAGGCACGTGCTCTCGGAAAAACTGCCGTGGGCGGAGCTTCCATGCTGGTTTATCAGGCGGTAAAGGCTCATGAGATCTGGTACGGCAGCGCTTTTGCCGCCGAGGATATCTCAAAGATCATCCTTGAAGTCGAAAACGCAGTTGACCTGATGAATAAAAAGTAAGAGGAGTAACGATATGACAGTATTTCTTTGCGGATTCATGGGCTGCGGAAAGTCGACATCAGGAAAGCTGGCTGCTAAAAAGCTCGGCTGCGGCTTCTGCGATACCGACGATCTGATCGTCCGCACCCTCGATATGTCCATTCCGGATATTTTTGAACAGAAAGGCGAACCGTTTTTCCGCACAACCGAAGCTGAAATAGTAAAATCGCTCTGCGGCAAAACTATTGTTGCTGCCTGCGGCGGCGGAGCAATGCTTAATCCCGACACGGCACGTGCCGCACGTGACGCAGGCGCTGCGGTGATCTTTCTCGATGTTCCGTTCGATATCTGCTACGGCCGTATAAACGGCGATAAAAACCGTCCCATCGCCGCACGTTCCACCAGAGAAGAACTTCATGAGCTTTTTAACAGCCGCAGAAATGTCTATCTCAGCCACTCGACGGTAAGGATAGACTGCGGCAATAAAAGTCCCGTTGAGATCGCCGAGAACATCGCAGAATCGGTGTTCAGATAAGGAGTAAAACCATGCTTATTTACAACGCTGAAATTTACACTATGGATTCCGCCGGAATCATCCCGAACGGCTGGGTCAGGACGGAAAACGGAAAGATAGCCGAAATCGGCACGGGAACTCCGGAGAGTATCCCCGATGACGGCATTGACGCCCGTGGCGGAACGCTGCTCCCCGGTTTTATCGACGCACATACTCATCTCGGAATCATCGAGGACGGCATCGACTTTGAGGGCGACGACTGCAACGAATCGACCGACCCTTTTTCACCGCAGATGAGGGCTATCGACGGCATAAACCCCTTTGACCGCTGCTTTGAAGAAGCAAGGATGAGGGGGATAACCGCTGTGGCTTCCAGTCCCGGAAGCGCCAATCCATGCGGCGGCGAGATCTGCGCTTTAAAGACAAACGGCCGCCGTATCGACGATATGGTGATAAAGCAGTGCGGCATCAAGTTTGCGCTGGGAGAAAATCCGAAAAACGTCTATAACGGACGTGACGAAGCGCCGATGACGAGAATGGCGGTCGCCGCAATTATCCGTGAGGGACTTTACAAGGCACGCCGCTATGTTCATGACATGGACAGCTACTATTCCGACAGCGAAAACTACGATCCTCCTGAGTACGATATCAAATGCGAAGCGCTTATGCCCCTCCTTGACCGCAAGATGAAAGCTTTTTTCCACTGTCATCGTGCCGACGATATCTGTACGGCTATAAGAATTGCCGGCGAATTTTTCCTCGACCCGGTAATTATTCACGGTACTGAAGGCTATAAAATAGCCGATATTCTTGCCAAAGAAAAGATCCCCGTTATCTGCGGTCCGGTCATCTGCGACCGCTGCAAGCCTGAAATGAAAGGTCTGGAGCTTAAAAATGCCGCCGTCCTGCATGAAAACGGCGTAAAGACCGCCATATGCACCGACCACACGGTAATTCCGATACAATATCTTCCATTGTCAGCTCAGGTGGCAGTAAAGGGCGGCCTGGAGCTTTCGGAGGCTCTGAAAACTCTCACATCATATCCTGCCGAGATCCTCGGCATCGACGACGCAGCAGGAACGCTTGCCGCCGGCAAGGACGCCGACCTCCAGCTCTATCCACGTGGACAAAATCCCCTCGACCTTATGTCCGAACCGATTCTTGTCATGATAAACGGCGAAATATGCCGAAAGGATATTTAAAATGAAAAAAGCTTTATCTTTGATTTCCGCATTTGCAATGTCCGCTGCCGCCGTTCCGCTTTCCCCTGTCTCCGCACAGTCCGGAAAAACAGAGGACGGGTTAAGCCTGCAATACGAAATTGTTGACGGAAACGCCTGTATTACAGGGTTTACAGGCTCAGATCCCATTGTTATGATCCCCTCGGAGATCGACGGAAAAAAGGTTGCCGGCATAAGCGGCGGCGCATTCATGGGCATGGAGGAGCTTACTGCCGTTGTGATACCTGACAGCGTGACTTCCGTCGGTGAAAAGGCTTTTTCTGCCTGTCCGTTACTTACCACCGTGACAATAGGCGGCGGAGTCACTGACATAGGAAATCTGGCGTTTTCCGCTTGTCCGTCATTGCAGTCATTTTACGTAAGCGGCAGCAACAAGACATATTCCGTCATAAACGGCTCTCTCTTTGAAAAAACGGAACTGGTAACTTACGCCGGCGGCAAGGACGCTGAAATTCCTCTGGGAACCACTTCCGTCCGCAGCGGAGCTTTCATGGGCAAGACCAATATTGTATCCGTTGACTTTCCAAGCAGAGGACTGACTACTCTGGGCGATTATGCATTCTCCGGCTGTACCTCCCTTAAAAGAGCAGTCATCCCGGTCACCGTCACCCACACGGGAACAGGCTGCTTCGCAAGCTGCTACGAACTGAAAGAAGTTTCTTTCAGCCTGAACTGCACAGCTATTGAGGATGATACATTCCATGGATGCACCGCTCTTTACAATATAACCATACCGTCATCCGTCACGACTATCGGAGATTCGGCATTCCTTGGATGCAGCGCCCTTTCCGGAATATACATTCCTCCAACGGTAAAAGAAATCGGGACAGACGCCATAGGAAGAACATACAACATCCGGACTGAATCTGTAGAAACAGCGGACGGCTTTACCGTTCATGCGGAAAAAAATTCCGCCGGAGCAGAATATGCGGAATCCATGAATATACCGGTTGATCCGTTCAAGATAGGCGATGTCAGCGGAAACGGAAATATAGAGGGCAGCGACGCAACAATGGCTCTCGTTATGTACTCCATGCTGTCCAGCAATTCAAACACAGGATTTACCGCTTATCAGACTGCCGCCGCCGACTGGAACGGCGACGATATGATAACCGGCTCTGACGCCACCATGATTCTCCAGGAATATACATGGCTGTCATCAAATAACGAGTAGCGGAATTCTACAAAAGCCGACTAAAATCAACAGATAAATTCTATACATACCGTTTAAGACAATGCTTGACACACAACAAAAAAAATGGTATTATTAAAGATAATAAACTTATGAGAACCTGCCTTTACAAATAGATTGTGCGGAATTTTGAGCATAATTTTGACGAGGACATGGCAAAAATTTGCAGGCGTACTTGCCGTATGGCAAGGACTTTTAACGTAGACATCGGCACAACTTGCCAAAACAACGTGCGATATATCTTGTGAATACAGGTACTGAAATGCAAGGAGGAATTTTTATGCTGACAGATATGAACAGTAAATTTCAGAAGGAAGGTCTGACATTTGACGACGTTCTGCTGATCCCTGCCGAATCAAACGTGACCCCAAATATGATAAGGCTTGAAACTCAGCTTACAAAGACTATCAAACTCAACACTCCGGTGATGACGGCAGCTATGGATACTGTTACCGATTCACGCATGGCTATCGCTATCGCCCGTGAAGGCGGAATCGGCATTATCCACAAGAATATGTCTGTCGAACAGCAGGCGGAAGAGGTCGACAAAGTAAAGCGTTCCGAAAACGGCGTTATCGTTAATCCTTTCTCCCTTACCGAGGATCATATCGTTGCAGACGCCAACGAGCTTATGGGCAAGTACAAGATATCAGGCGTGCCTATTGTCGATTCCCGTAACAAGCTTGTGGGTATCATCACTAACAGAGATATGCGTTTCCTCACCGATTTCGGCGCCAAAATCTCCGAAGTTATGACAAAGGACAACCTTATTACCGCTCCTGTCGGCACTACGCTTTCACAAGCACAGGAGATCCTCCGCAGACACAAGATCGAAAAGCTGCCTATCGTTGACGAAGGCGGTTATCTCAAGGGACTTATTACTATCAAGGATATTGAAAAATCTGTTCAGTACCCCAATTCCGCACGTGACAGCAAAGGCAGACTTCTCTGCGGCGCCGCTATCGGAGTAACGGCAAATGTTCTGGACAGAGCAAAGGCGCTTATCGACGCTCAGGCAGACGTCCTTGTGCTCGACTCTGCACACGGTCACAGTGCAAACATTATCAAGTGCGTTAAAATGGTAAAAGAAGCATTTCCGGACACACCCGTTATTGCCGGAAACATCGCTACTGCCGAAGCTGCCGAAGCTCTTATCGCAGCCGGAGCCGACTGCGTAAAAGTCGGTATCGGACCGGGTTCTATCTGCACTACACGTGTTGTTGCAGGTATCGGAGTTCCGCAGGTCACAGCCGTTTATGACGTAGCCTGCGTTGCCCAGAAATACGGTATTCCCGTTATAGCAGACGGCGGAATCAAGTATTCCGGCGATATTGTAAAGGCTCTTGCAGCCGGCGCAAACGTTGTTATGCTGGGTTCGCTTCTGGCAGGATGCGCAGAAGCTCCCGGTGAAACCGAGATCTACCAGGGACGTCAGTTCAAGGTATACAGAGGCATGGGCAGCCTTGGCGCAATGGCTAACGGCTCCACCGACAGATATTTCCAGGAGGGTGCGAAGAAGCTCGTTCCCGAGGGCGTTGAAGGACGTGTGCCGTTCAAGGGCGCCGTTGCAGATACTATATTCCAGCTTGTAGGCGGTATCCGTGCCGGCATGGGCTACTGCGGCTGCGTTGATATTCCTACGCTTCATGAGAATGCGAAATTCATTCGCATTACAGGCGCAGGACTTAAGGAAAGCCACCCCCACGATATCTACATCACTAAGGAAGCGCCGAACTACTCTACTCAGGTCTGATTACAGACAAAGGAGATTATTATGAAAAAAATAATTGCTTCGCTCACCGCATTTATCTGTGCTGCATCTGTCTTTACAGGATGTGGAAAGATAGACGACAAGGACGATAAAAAGGACTCCGGAAAACAATCGGAACAGGCTCTGGAGAACGATTTGGAAGACGCCATGCAGAATGTTCTCGACGCCGTTAATGAAAAGGATATCAAAAAGATCGCCTATTCATTCCTGCCGGACGATCTTTCAGACTCGCTGTTTAATATTGCGGCAGACGACATAAACAACTTAATGGACATGGAAGATATCGACCTCTCGGATGCAGCCAATACGGGAAAGCTGATAAGCGTTGAAAGAACCGAAGATATCGACAAGAATTATCTTACGCTGATTGAAAAAGTTTTCTCGTTCACAAAAACTTTTGCCGATTATATGGAGAAAAACGATCTGAGCTTTGAAGATTTTGAGGAAATGGACGAAGATGAAATGCTCAATTCTCCTCTCGGGGACATAAAGGATATCTTTGAAGATACTGATCTGAATCTGAGTTCCCCCGAAGATATAGTGTCCTCAGGAATCCTCGACAAGATAGAGACCAGATACAGCATAACAGACGGCTGCATGGCAGAGGTAACGATCGAAGCCGACGGCAAGACACAGACGATAGAACTGCCGTTCTATAAGATTAAAGGCGAGGGCTGGCACTGCGAAATGATACTATATCCGGCTATGATAGGATATGTAAAAAAATCAAAGCAGTCAGCCATAAATTCTGTCGCAAACAGCATGAGCAAAGCAGCCAATACAGCTCTTGTTGAAATGGACGAACAGGATCTCGACATAGACGGAACTTTCATTATAGGCTCAGACAGCAACGGAGATCTGAATCACAATGCAAACAGCAACTTTGATATTGAAACTTTCAACAATGTCATGAAAAACTACTTCAGCGATATATCCGATCTTAACTATTTTCTTGTCGTAAACGGAGGCGTCTGCGAGTATGTTGTATGCGAAAAAACAAACGATGAAGATTTTTCAAAATTTGTTGGAACTTATCCCATAAAGTCTGTTCCGAAAAGTTTTAACGGATCTTTCTTTGAATCAAAGCCAGCAACAACAGACGAGGAAAAGCTGACATTTGATGAACTTTACGATATGACAAAAAAAGTGATTGACAATCCCTCAACATCTGACGATGAATAAATGAATAAAAAAGGACGGATTTTTCTCCGTCCTTTTTTATGTTACCCCATTATATAATACTGCCCGTCTATTTTATATATGACAACGTTCTGCATTTCACCGTTCATGCGATTTTTAAGCGGCACGGAATTAAGATTAAGCTCTTCGGAACTGAAATATGCGTCAATGTACACTGACGTCCGCTCCTCTATCTGAGATTCAGGGGCAAAGGCAGTCACGATCTCGTCGTACATATCGAAATCCACTTCTGCCATGCTGTCCTGAATGAGATATGTGAATACAAAATTGCCACCTGTAAACTGAACATACGAATCATAAAGCTTTGCAGCATAATCATTAATATCCGTGATCGTTTCCTTGCCCAGAAGAAGATCCAAATAGCCGTCGTAAACGCACGTTTCCAGGGTTGCCGCATCTTTTTCACCGATAGCGTTGAAATAGCGGCATAGAAGCTTTCCCTGATCGCTGTTAAGCTGACCGGAGATATATTCAAGCTGGATAGGCGTTCCGCTTTCCTCCTGCGTCATGAGGATCGTTGAAGCGTTGTCGGGCATATCGTCCGGGGAATAATTTCCGTCAAATCCGACAAGATTTCCGTCATTTTTCGATGATCCTTCCGAACTGTCGCCCTTTCCGCAGGCTGCAAAAGCGGACATCATTACTGCCGCCGAAGCCAAAGCCAAAAGTTTCTTCATTTTATTCATTATTACCACCCCTAACCAAAAGTATAATATTTACCGTCTTTTTCAGCGAAAAGAATGTAGAATCCGCTGACAAGAAGCGATTCCGTATCCTCGGCGTCCTTTGCCATAACGCTGAACGTCATGTAACGAAGAGCGTCGCAGTCATTTTTAACGGACTCTTTGTAAGCCTGTCCGAAAAATCCGTCAAGATTATCCAGAAACTCCTCAGCCCCTGCTTCTTCCGACTCAACTTCTACAGGCTTTTCCACCTTGATCCTGGTTATCTCAAAGCTTCCGCCCATATTTGTCTTAAGATTATCGCACTGCGTCTGAAACGATTTATCAAGCCCGTACTGATAATTCTCCTGCAAATACTTTTCCATGGTCTCGATATAGCTCGGAAAGATGCATTCCTTGTATGACTCGTAATCCCCTGTTTCAAAGCTTGTAAAATACTTTTCCAGTGCTGAGACAAGCTCGGCAGGATATTCCGAATCCTCGTAATACAGCTTTACTCCGTTTTCGCTTATACGGTACGAACCGAGGTCGTACTCCTCGGAATCCTTATCGGGTGTAATTATACCACTGATGTCTGCGGCAGAAGTTTCGTCAATGCCTGATATAGAAGCTTCGGTTGTTTTGGGTTCTTTTTCTGATGAGCTATCCTTTGATTTTCCGCAGCCGCTCAGACACAGGACAGCCGGCAGGATCAGCGCTGTCAACACAAATTTTTTCATTAAATCGCCTCCACAGTTAATTGTACATCATATTTGTGATAAATGCAAGAGAAAATTCAAAAAAACATCGGAAATAAATAATACCGGGATTCCAAAGGATGCCCCCTTGAAATTCCGGTATAAACTTATTATTTCTTTGCGTTTCCTCTGATCTTGGCTCTCTGGGTATTGCTGAGAATTCTCTTTCTGATTCTAAGCGATTCCGGAGTTACTTCCAGAAGTTCGTCATCGGCTAAAAACTCAAGGCAGTCCTCCAGGCTGAGCACTCTCGGAGGCACAAGACGAAGAGCGTCGTCGCTTCCGCTTGCACGTGTATTTGTAAGATGCTTTCTCTTGCAGACATTTACTACCAGATCGTCCGTCTTTGGCGACGCACCAACGATCATTCCCTCATATACCGGAGTTCCGGCAGGAATAAACAGCTGTCCTCTCTCCTGAGCATTGTAAAGTCCGTAAGTAACAGCCTCGCCAGTTTCGTGGGAAATAAGAGATCCCGTGCTTCTGCGGTCGATATCTCCCTTGTACGGCTCATAGCCCTCAAAAACGTGACTCATGATTCCCTCGCCCTTTGTATCGGTAAGGAACTCGCTCTTATATCCGAAAAGTCCACGTGCAGGCACAAGGAATTCAATACGCATACGGCTTCCCTGGGGATGCATGGAAACAAGTTCTCCTTTGCGTGTTCCCATTTTTTCCATAACGGAACCGACGCAGTCCTCCGGCACGTCGATAACAAGGCGCTCGATAGGTTCGAGTTTCTTTCCGTTCTCATCAGTCCGGAAGAGTACCCTCGGAGTGGAAACAGAAAGCTCGTAGCCCTCACGGCGCATATTTTCAATGAGTATTGACAGATGCATTTCTCCACGTCCGGAAACACGGAAAGCATCCGTGCTGTCCGTCTCCTCAACACGAAGCGAAACATCCTTTAAGAGTTCACGGAAAAGTCTTTCACGAAGCTGACGTGAAGTAACAAATTTTCCCTCACGTCCGGCAAAAGGACTGTCGTTTACCGAGAAAGTCATTTCAACGGTAGGTTCGCTTATCTTCACGAACGGCAGCGGTTCGGGAGCTTCAACGGCGCATATGGTATCGCCGATAGTTATGCTGTCAATACCTGAGATCCACACTATATCGCCCATTACCGCCTCCTGAACGGGAACACGGTTAAGTCCCTGTATCTGGAGCAATGAAACGATTTTGGAGTTGTAATTCTTCTTTGATTCCGTATAATCGCAGACTGTTATCTGCTGATTCACCTTTATCTTTCCACGCACGATACGTCCGACGCCGATACGTCCAACATATTCGTTATAATCGATAGAGGAAATAAGCATCTGTAACGGCTCGTCCTCCTCGCCTTTCGGCGGTTCGATATAGTCAATGATAGTATCGAAGAGGGGCTTGAGATCCGTTCCTGTCTCGTACTGGCTGAGGGACGCTGTTCCGCTTCTTCCGGAGCAGAAAAGTATAGGCGATTCAAGCTGCTCATCGCTTGCGTCAAGATCGAGAAGAAGCTCCAGTACCTCGTCGCCTATCTCGTCAAGACGTGCGTCCGGACGGTCAATCTTATTGACAACGACAATGACCTTATGTCCCATTTCCAGAGCCTTTGACAGCACGAAACGTGTCTGCGGCATGGGACCTTCGGCAGCGTCGACAAGCAGCAGAACGCCGTCTACCATTTCCAGAACACGCTCTACTTCACCGCCGAAATCGGCGTGTCCGGGGGTGTCGATGATATTTATTTTGATGCCGTTGTAGCAAACGGACGTATTCTTCGCAAGGATAGTAATTCCTCTTTCACGCTCTATGTCGTTGGAATCCATTACACGTTCCGCAACCTCCTGATTTTCACGGAAAACGCCGCCCTGTTTGAGCATTTCGTCAACCAGCGTGGTCTTGCCGTGGTCAACGTGGGCGATAATGGCAATGTTTCTTAAATCTTCTCTGATCATTTTTATTCCTCCTGTTTCGGGGAAAATCTCCCCTGTTAACTTCAGCCTCCCGGATAATTCTGTTATAAAAAGCTATTTTTATGCACAATAAAACAGAATTTTAATGCAACTCCTCTTTTTTTTCAGGCATAAAAAAGTCCTTGCCGGAAACCGCAAGGCTGAATAATCAAAAAAACCGCTTATCTAATGAAGCGGGAACAAAGGATGTTTAGTGAAAATGTGGTGGGAGAGGATGGATTCGGACCATCGAAGCTGAAAAGCAACAGATTTACAGTCTGCCCCCTTTGGCCACTCGGGAACTCTCCCATAACAAATTCAAAAGCTTTACCGCAAAGCGATAAATGGAGCTGGTGGACGGACTCGAACCCCCGACCTGCTGATTACAAATCAGCTGCTCTACCAACTGAGCTACACCAGCGCTTAGTACATTTTATATTATATCATACTTTTTTGAGTTTGTCAAGCTTTTTTTGAAATTTTTTTAGATTTTTTGGTCGAGGCGACAGGACTTGAACCTGCGGCATCTTGCTCCCAAAGCAAGCACTCTACCAAACTGAGCTACGCCTCGGACTTTTCCTTTTGCGATAGTCCTCATCGGACAGCTTTTATATTATACCAGAACAATTTTAAATTGTCAAGAGAGATTTTATCATTTTGTATATATTCACATTTTTCAGCACAAATCACTATAAAAATTCACAACAATGTAAAAAGGGAGAGCCAAGCTCTCCCAAAAATATAAGAATCAGTCCTCGATTTCTTCGGAAACTTCTTCAGCAGCTTCTTCCACAGCTTCCGTTGCTTCCTCAACAGCTTCTGCTGCCTCTTCAACAGCGTCCTCTGCGTCGTCAGCAATATCGAGATCAATATCGTCGTCACTGATAGTGAACTCATCATCGTACTCATCATCATAGTCTGCGTCATTGTTATTACCCTTGAGAGACTTAATAACAGCATATCCGGCAGCGGCAGCTCCGGCAGCCAAAACTGTAAATAATAATTTATTCATTTGTTTTTCCTCTTTTCTCCGCAAGAAATAATTTTTTACCGAACCCCCTTGCGACCGGATCACGATAAATTTCAGACTGCCGTGTATGATGCGGCGATGCCTGAAAAATGTTTCCAGAGCATAAATAATGCTCAATATATATTATATCATACTCTTTTTGAAATTTCAACCTTTTACATATTATTTGTTAAAAACATCAAAATTGAGAGGGCGGTTATTGGTGCAGTTTCACAACGAAGTATCCTTTTTCCGAGCCAGACGCACTCTATTCCGGCGCTTACCGCCTCTCTGACTTCTTCGGCATCGAAGCCGCCTTCGCTTCCGACAACCACCCCGACATTTTTTATACCGGCAAGTTCCACTTCTCCGAACGGCTTTCCGCCCTCAGCCTCATAGAGCATGATCGTTTTATCAAGACGGCTCATAATTTCAAGAGAATCTTTATATGAAACGATCGGCGTTATTTCCGGAATTTTTCCTCTGCCGGACTGCTTTGCCGCCTCCTCGGAGATTTTCCGCAATCTTTTCAATTTTTTTTCAAAATCACGGCTGTCCGGACGTGATATGCAGCGTCTGGTAAGCACGGGAACCACTCTCGATACCCCCAGTTCCACGCTCTTCTGTATAATAAATTCCAGTTTATCCATTTTGGGCACAGCCTGAAAAAGCGTGACTTCAATGTCCGGTTCAGCCAGACAAGGATGCTTTTCATCAAGTTCAAGATATACGGAATCTCCGGTAATTCCGCTGACAGTACAGTCGTAATCGATGCCGCCGGAACACAGCGTCAGCTTCTCGCCGGGCTTCATCCGCAACGAAAATCCCACATGATGTGCGTTATCTCCGGTCAGACAGAGATTGTTCTCGTTTATTTCATCTGTAAAAAATCTTGGCATATGTCCTCCGTTTCTTTACTTATCCAGTTTCATAGCTCTGTTTCCGTTTAAAGCTATACATTTTTCACAATTATACCACATCATACCGCAAAAATCAACCGTTCAGAAAAATTTCATAATTTTGTCGATATATATTGCATTCTGCGATATTTTGTGATATAATAAATCGTCATGCTTTTGACGTATGATAATCCAGAGTAAAGGATTTGATGTTATGGAAAATATTATCAGCCTGAAAAATATAATCGTTGAATTTGAGGACGGCGACAGGATCCTCAAAAATATCAGCCTTGACATAAAGGACAAGGAGTTCGTGACCTTTCTCGGCCCATCGGGATGCGGAAAGACGACCACTCTACGTATAATTGCCGGCTTCCTTGAACCCACTTCCGGAGACGTTTTATTTGACGGTCAGCGCATCAACGGAGTTCCGCCCCACAAAAGAAACGTGAATACCGTTTTCCAGCGCTACGCTCTTTTCCCTCATCTGAACGTTTACGAAAATATCGCTTTCGGACTCCGTGTCAAGAACGTTCCCGAAAAGGAGATACTCAGCCGTGTAGGCGAAATGCTGGAGCTTGTCAATCTCAAAGGATTTGAAAAGCGGTCAATACACAGGCTTTCAGGAGGGCAGCAGCAGCGCGTCGCAATTGCACGTGCCCTGGTGAACCGTCCGAAAGTACTTCTTCTGGACGAGCCTCTGGGCGCTCTCGACCTAAAGCTCCGCAAGGAAATGCAGATAGAGCTCCGCCGCATTCAGCAGGAACTGGAGCTTACCTTTGTCTACGTCACCCACGACCAGGAGGAAGCTCTCACCATGAGCGACAGCATTGTTGTAATGAACAGCGGAAGTATTCAGCAGATCGGAACTCCCACAGATATCTACAACGAACCGATAAACGCATTTGTTGCGGACTTTATCGGTGAAAGCAACATTATAAACGGTTCTATGCCGGAAGACTGCGTCGTTGAATTCGCAGGACGCCGCTTTGAATGCGTTGACAAAGGCTTCACACCCGGCAAAACCGTGGACGTGGTCATCCGTCCCGAAGATGTAAAGGTCATTCCGGCTGAAAAGGCAAAGCTGACCGGCATCGTGGAATCAGTTGTTTTCAAGGGCGTTCACTATGAAATGATCGTTGACGGCGTGGATCACAAGTGGATAATCCACTCCACCAAAGCCGAACCTGCCGGATCTATGATCGGTATGGCTTTCGACCCCTACGATATCCACATAATGAACAAAACATCGGAGGTGGGGGAATGAAGCTCAAATATTTTTCAGCGCCGTACCTGGTGTGGATGATCGTCTTTATTCTCGTTCCCCTGCTTATGATCGCCTACTTTGCTTTCACCACTGACGGCGGAGATTTTACTATCCGTAATGTTTCTGACGTAGGGCAGTACGCAAATATCTTTGTACGCTCGATCTGGCTGTCGCTCATCGCAACGGCTATCTGCCTTGTCATTGCTTATCCCGTGGCGTTTATCCTGTCGAGAATGGACAAACACAAGCAGGGAACCATGCTTATGATCGTCATGCTTCCCATGTGGATGAACTTCCTGCTCCGCACATACGCCTGGATGACGCTTCTCGGCAACAACGGAATAATCAATAATATGCTGGGAGCCGTAGGGCTCGGTCCTGTAAGAATGATAAATACATCGGGGGCAGTCGTGCTCGGTATGGTATACAACTATCTGCCCTTCATGATCCTGCCATTGTACTCAGTCATGGTGAAGATAGACAAATCTCTGCTCGAAGCCGCCTCCGACCTCGGATGCAGTTCAGCCTCCACCCTGTTCCGTGTTGTCGTTCCCTTGACTATGCCCGGTATAACGTCCGGTATAACCATGGTATTTGTTCCTGCTATCTCCACATTTATTATTTCACGAATGCTCGGCGGCGGATCAAATCTGCTCATAGGCGACCTTATCGAGATGCAGTTCCTCGGAAACGCCTATAATCCTCATCTTGGAGCTGCCATTTCACTTGTTCTCATGGTGATAATCCTCGTTATCATGACCGTTATGAATCAGTTCGATCCCGACGATCAGGTACTTATATAAGGAGGTGCGGCATTGAAAAAACTCGGAAAAATCTATCTTGCTCTCGTACTGCTTTTCCTGTATGTGCCGATTTTTGTACTGATTGTATTTTCTTTCAACGAATCAAAAAGCAGTTCTGTTTTCAGCGGCTTCACCCTGGACTGGTACAAGCGGCTGTTTAATAACCGGATAATCATTTCATCCCTTGTGAATACCATTATAATAGCCGTTGCAGCCAGTATAATCTCCACTATTCTCGGAACTCTGGCGGCTATCGGCATAAACAGCATGAGACGTGTTCCCAGAACCGTCGTCATGAACGTCACAAATATGCCTATTATAAACCCTGAGATCGTTACCGGCGTTTCCCTGATGCTCCTGTTCAGCTTTTTCGCCGCAAGAATGACCCTTGAATTCGGATTTGTCACACTGCTTATCGCTCACATAACTTTTGACGTTCCATACGTTATCCTGAGCGTCATGCCGAAGTTCCGGCAGATGGATCCGCATCTCTACGAAGCGGCGCAGGATCTCGGATGCAGTCCGTTCAGGGCGTTCCGTAAAGTCGTACTGCCGGAGATCATGCCCGGTGTTGTCAGCGGATTCCTCATGTCGTTCACATACTCCCTTGACGACTTCGTTATCAGCTATTTCACCACAGGATCGACCTCTCAGACATTGCCGATCACCATTTATTCCATGACAAGAAGAAAGGTCTCCCCAGAGATCAACGCACTTTCCACACTCATCTTCCTGGTTGTGGTCGTCGTGCTTCTGGTCAGGAATATCCTTGAAAGCCGTGCTGCAAAAAAACGTCTTAGCGGAGGTGGCTGCTGATGAAAAAAAAGTTTGCACTGCTTGCAGCCGTTCTGATGTCGCTTTCCATGACTGCCGGCTGTTCTTCGGGAAAAGACGCAGAGGAAAGCAGCGATGATTCTGCACAGACGCTCACTATCGAGGACAAAAGCTACTATAAACGCTTCCGGAACGACGGCATATCTATAAACGTCTATAACTGGGGCGAGTATATCTCCGATGGCGCAGACGAGGGCACCATTGACGTAAACGCCGAATTCGAGAAGCTTACGGGCATAAAAGTCAACTATACCAACTATGCCACTAACGAAGAGCTTTACGCCAAGCTGAAAGGCGGCGGAGCGTCATACGACGTCGTTATCCCGTCGGATTACATGATAAGCAAGATGATAAAAGAAAAGCTCATTCAGCCTCTCGACATGGAAAATATCCCCAACTACAGGTATATCATGGACAATTACCGTGATCTTGCCTACGACCCGGAAAACGCCTATTCCGTGCCGTATACCTGGGGGACTGTGGGTATAATCTATAATGCGGAGGAAATTGATACTCCCAAGGAAGAGATCGACTGGGATATCCTCTGGAACGAGAAGTATAAAGATCAGATCCTCATGTTTGACAATCCCCGTGACGCCTTCGCCATTGCGGAGATTATGCTGGGATATTCTCTGAATACCGAAGATCCGGCAGAATTAAAGGCGGCGGCTGACAAGCTCAAGGAACAAAAAGATATTGTTCAGGCGTACGTAATGGACGAGGTTTTCGACAAAATGGCTGCCGGAGAAGCCCTACTTGCTCCTTATTATGCCGGAGATGCGCTGACGATACTGGAGGACAATGAAGATCTTGATTTTGCAGTGCCGAAAAGCGGTACTAATCTTTTTGTGGATGCGATGTGTATACCAGCGTCTGCCAAGCAGAAAGAGGCGGCAGAAATGTACATAAACTTTATGTGCGAACCGGATATAGCCTATGCAAACATTGATTATATCTGTTATTCAACGCCTCACAGCGCCGCATTTGAAATGCTGGACGATGAGGTGCGGAATAATACCGTTTCATATCCGGACAGCGAATTTGTTGCAGAAAAGACAGACGTTTTTGTCAATTTATCCGACGACGCAAACGAGACAATGAGCCAGTTATGGACTGAAATGAAATCGGAGACAGCGAATAAGTGGTTCGTACCGATTTTCCTGATATCCTGCATCCTGATAATGGCGTTTGTTCTTATAAGACGGCATATCAAACGAAAGAAAGATATTTTTTGAGTAAAATTTCTCTCTGAATTATTTTTGCTCCGTCAACTAAAGCGTTATTATGCTTTAGTTGACGGAGCATTATTATATGAACTTTAATGTTTTCAGAACGAACAGCCATGTCGTCAGTGTGAATGCGCTGCATAATGTCGTCAGCATTACTGCAAACGCCGTTATTGCGCCCCTATGCCCGAAATTCTTCGCCATTACAAAACAGCTTCCGGTCGTTGCGCTTCCAAGCATAACCAGAATGGCGATAAGCTTCTCTCCCCGGAATCCAAAATATATCGCTGCCGGAAGAAAAAGCCCGCAGAACAGCGCCAGCTTGATAAAAACAATACCTGCCGTTACTGCCGCCTTGCCTTTCGTCTCGCTTACCTTGAACGAGGCTCCCAGTGCGATCAGCGACAACGGCGTCGCCATATTTCCCAAATACGATATCGACTTTGCCATAATGACCGGCTGCGAGATCCCTGACAGCGACCACAGAATTCCTGCCAATATTCCCAATATGATAGGATTCGTCACTATCCCCTTTACCGTGCTGACGGCAAGCTCCCTGCCGCTTCTGCCGCTGTCTGTTCCGGGAGATGTTAGAGACAGAACGATAACGGCAATTATATTGTAGATCGGCACAGTTCCCACTATCATAAGTGCAGCCATAGTTGCTTCACCGTAGATATTCTTTACAAATGCTATGCCAAGTATCGCCGCACTGCTCCGGTAAGACGCCTGGATTATCTCTCCCCTTTCCGCTTTATCCTTGTGCAGAAACGAATAGCACAGAGCTATCCCTACGCTGAGGAGAGTGACGGATACACAGAAAAGCACGAATCTGCCGTCCCAGACCTTCCGGAAATCCGCAGTTGACAGATCCATAAACAACAGCGCCGGAAGCAGCGTCCTGAACACAAATTTATTGAGTTTTGCTGTCGTGTGGTCGTCGAGAAGTCCGGTTTTCTTTGCAAACCAACCAAAAACCATCATTAAAAATACCGGAACTGTTGCGTTCAGACTGAAAACAAGATTTTTTACAAACACTAAACCGCTTCCTATTTATTATATTCTGCCAGAGCCTTTTCAATGACCGCTTTGCAGCCGTCACGCATATCCTCCCACTTAAAGTCCTCCGGATTGACCTCCAGCATCTTCATTTCAAGGTTATTCATAACGCCCCTTGTCTCATAAGTGTAATCGCCCATAGTATTCATTCCGTCGCCCAGACCATAGCCAAATTCAACTTCCGGTATAAATTTCGCCGGATCACAAAAGCTCGTCAAAGCGTTGTACTGTTCTTCAGTCATGGAACTTCTGACAATTCCGGACGCCGTCTTTACCTCTTGTAGAGCCTGATTTTTTGCAGATTCAAGACATTTAGGATCGCTCGCCGCCA
Source organism: uncultured Ruminococcus sp. (assembly GCA_947345935.1). Classification (GTDB taxonomy): domain Bacteria; phylum Bacillota; class Clostridia; order Oscillospirales; family Ruminococcaceae; genus Ruminococcus. The sequence goes on along the minus strand of CAMZZN010000011.1, from coordinate 21,141 downwards.
GACGTTCGCACTTGATATAAGTCGCCACGGCTTCGCCTTTACGGGAGTTTTTCACCAGCATACGTGCATTATAGCTGCCGCTGAAATAATAGGACGGATTTTCCTTTGATTTCGGGAACGGAACAATCATTATATCCTTATCAGGATTTGAAGCGTTGGACTGTCCGAGCGACCAGCCGTTATCGGCAAGAAAAAGAGTACATCCGTTGGTCGGATAGCAGCTTATAATATCCCGTCTGTATAAATTCTTGGCTGAAATGTCGTTCATGAATTCCTGCGCTTTTTGTATTTCCGGAGACATGATATTATTGACAAGACCGCCGTTTTCACAGCTCACGACAGTTTTTCCGGCGGAGGGAATAACTCCCTTGCCAAAGCTGCCGCCGATACCGTACTTCGGCGTCCAGTCGGGGGCAGGCTCGGAAACAAACTTTTCCATCATCGCCATAAAGTTATCCCAGTCCCATTTTCCCTCGGTATACAGCTTGTACGGATCTTCAAATCCATTGTCAGCCATGATCTTCCGGCTGTAGGTAAGAACCAGCGGATCACTCATGGAATAGGGAACGACGTAGTGCTGATCCTTATAAGCAAAAGCCTCCGTAACCGAACTAATACCGCTCCAGAGATCAGAGTCGAATTCAAGGGTATCGAAGTAAGGATCAAGAGGTTCAAAGCGATCCTTTATAACGCCCTGAGGAAAATATTCAGGATAATAGGGGAAAATATCGACTTCCTCTCCGGCAGCGATCATGGAATCAAGTATCGACAGATTTTCGCCGGGTGTGCTTCTTATATAATTGATCTTTCCGCCGTACTGATCTTCAAAGAGAGCGAGCGCCGTTGAACGTGGTTCGCCGGGGTCCGGATTCAGATCAAAATCGCCGAGCCAGGTAATAGTCATTTTGTCCGGATCTTCCGTTGCCGGTTCAGTCGGCTGAATATGGGATGAGGATTCGGACTCTTTTGTATCGCTTGATTTTTTTTTGCTGCATGAAACAGCCGCAGACATAACAACAGTCAATGCCGCTGTTCCTGCAAGAAATCTTTTTATTTTATTCATGTGATAAGGCTCCTTTCCTTTCGGAATTTATTATACAACATCCGACAGAAAAAGTCAATAATGGGGAGTCACCCTTTGTAAGCCCATTATTTATACTAAAAAACCGGAGCATAAAAACTCCGGTTTTTGATTTATTTACTCAGGCAGTTTGTCAATAAGATTAAGAAGATACTTCTGAATTGCCAGAGCGTCTGCGTTTGTAAGTCCGTCGCCGGTATTGGCAACGTCACCATTGATACTGCCCTGTTCAGTAATATGTGTTTTCTCAAAGCCGTTTATGCCGTAAGCGTCGGGATTTCCGACAGCCTGCATGATAAGAATTGCGTCGTTCAGAAGAATTTCACCGTCACAGTCAGCGTCGCCGTATTTTACTGCGGGAACCGGAACTTCCCTGCCGTCTACGATAGAATAGAATGCAGGTTTTGCCTTGTAATCGGCGTCAAAGAGAAGCGGATACTTTTTTGCTCTCCAGCTTCCGTCGTCCGTAACGCCCCATACGACTACTGCGGAAATGTTGTCTTTATGCGCGTAAATGGCGTCCCAGATACCTTTGTAGTAGTCAGCCTGAACTTTGAAGTCTGCTTCCGTGGGATTCTCAGGAGTTGTAGCGTCAAGCTCTGTAACCTGAATATCAAGACCAAGCTCGCAATATTTATCAAGAGCCTTATTATACATTGATACAGATGGGAATGCAGCGTCAAGACTCTGGCGTGCGTCAAGATGAGACTGCATACCGATACCGTCGATAAGACCTTTTTCCTTGAGTTCCTTTGCCATAGCGACCATGGCGTTCAGCTTGCCGTCCATGTATTCGTTATAGTCGTTATAATAGAGTTTGCATCCATCGGGAGCATATTTTCTTGCAAAAGTAAATGCAGGCTCGATAAACGAATTATCGCCAAAAACCTGTACCCATGCAGACTTTGCAGATCCGCCGCTGCCCTGTTCGCCGGGCTGACGTGGATTGCCGTCCTCCAGCCATGCTTCGTTTACAACATCGCAGGCATAGAAATCAATATCGGGATAAAGTTCTGTCAACGTTTCAAAATACGCCTTGATATAGTTCTCCATACGCTTGAGCATCTTTTCCTTAGACACCCATTCGCCGTCATTTGCGTACCCTTCCTTGAAAAACCAGTCCGGGGTCTGACTGTGCCATACGAGAGTATGGATTCTTACAGGAATATTGTTTTTCTGACAGTAGTTAAGAAGCGGTTTAGCTGCGGAGAAAGAGATCTGAGGAACAGTATCGTCGCCGGTCTCTTCAAAGTAAGACTGGCAGGCAGCCTGATTGAGAACAGCGTCCGGCTTCATTTCATTTCCGGCAGTAATGCTTCCGCTGAAATGCTTTTCAACAAGATCCATAGTAGGTTTTGAACTGAGAGCGGATGGGGTAAGAGCTGTTCCTACCTTAAAATCATTTGCAAAAACGTCTTTCAGACCGGGAATATCCTGCTCGATCTCAACCTGCGAAGCCTCAGTCACAACAAAATCGTCAATAAACAGATCGTCCTGACCGCCCTCAAAGTAAACATAAACGTCTGTCATCTCGTCAGTAAAGCTTACCTTGACATTTTCAACAGACATCCAGTCGCCGCCGTTAAGATTCTGAACCAGATTTGAATATTTGGTTTCACCGTCGGAATTTGTATACTGGAAGCTAAAAGTAGCGTTTGTATAATACCTTCCCTTGACTTTTGCGCTGATATAATACTCGGTGTAGGGCTTAAGCTTATCGTCAAGACGGAATGCCGGACCGTTCCAGTCCTTTGATCTTCCGCTTGCAAGCATAGATGTGCTTCCGCTTACGGACGCCTCATCAGATGCAGAAAGCACCGTAGTATCATTATCGCCCCTGTTAGTGAACATGGAAACGTCTCCGTCCTCAAAGTCTGTTGAAAATACAACTTTCTCCTCAGCGGAAGCAGTTTCAGCAGATACTGCCGACGGAGCGATCGCCGGCACCGCTGCGATTCCCATTGACGCACTCATCAATGCGGCGATCATTCTGATTGATTTCTTTCCTTTCATTGTTAAATTCCTCCCATAAACAAAAAAATTTTGCAATTATATTATATCACATTTTATTCATAAAGTCAATTCAAGCAGTATAATTTTCGCAATAAATGACAAGTTGTATTTATTTTCGGTCAGCGTGTTATTTTTACCAACAGCTTTTTCAACAGTCTGTTGAATTCCAGGTTTAAACATTCATGTTAACATCAGCAATGTTGAAAATGTGGAAAAGTCTGTTGAATGTCGATGTTCAGCCAATAGATTTTAACAACTCAATTGGGAAAATTTTTTTCATTCATTTTCGCCGTATATTTTCATATTTCCTGTTATACCGGCAGTTTATAACTTGTCCATTATGGCTGTAAGGTTTCTATACGGACAGTTTTCAGATCATTTTTTAATACATAAAAAAATCCGCCCCGATTGATCGGGACGGATATCAAAAATCTTTCGATAAAGACCAAACAAAGACCACAACGAATTTGCAAGGTCTGAAAAGTGCCGAAAATACGGCTTTTGAGATAAGTCTGATTATCTCTTTGAGAACTGCGGAGCACGACGTGCAGCTTTGAGACCGTACTTCTTTCTTTCCTTCATTCTGGGGTCACGTGTAAGGAATCCGGCTTTCTTAAGGATCGGACGAAGCTCGGGATCAAATTCAAGAAGAGCTCTTGAAAGACCGTGTCTGATAGCGCCAGCCTGACCCGTAACGCCGCCGCCTGTAACGGTACAGATAATATCGAACTTTTCAACATTGTCAGTAAGAGCAAGAGGCTGACGAACGATAAGCTTGAGAGTCTCAAGACCGAAATAGTCATCGATGCCTCTTCCATTAATAGTAACATTGCCTGAACCGGGATAGATTCTTACTCTTGCAACGGAATGCTTTCTTCTGCCTGTTCCGTAGTAGTATTTAACTTTTGATTCGTACATCTGAAACGCCTCCTTTAATTAAAGCTCGTAAGCAACGGGTTTCTGAGCAGACTGATTATGCTCAGCGCCCTTGTAAGTTCTGAGTCTCTTGAGCTGAGCTCTGCCGAGAGTGTTGTTGGGGAGCATACCGTTTACAGCGATCATCATAGCTCTGTCAGCCTCGTTTGCCATCATGTCCTTGTAAGAAATGGACTTGAGGCCGCCGATCCAGCCTGTGTGCCAGTAATATTTCTTCTGCTCAAGCTTCTTACCTGTAAGAACAGCCTTATCGCAGTTGATAATGATAACGTGATCTCCACAGTCTACGTTGGGAGTGTAAGTAGGCTTATGCTTGCCTCTGAGAATATGAGCTGCCTTGGCTGCAACACGTCCGAGGGGCTTTCCCTCTGCGTCGAGGATATACCATGTACGTGTTACTTCAGCAGGTTTTGCCAGTGTAGTTGACATATTTAATTCCTCCTATGAATTTAGTGATCCGGAGAATAAAGCTCCGGTGTGCAGTTCATGCACAGTAACATTAGTTATTATACATGAAAAGCAGATACTTGTCAATAGAAAATCCGGATTTTTTTTAATATATATCCTTATTTCTTTTGAATTCTCTCCCCTTTTCTCTGATTCTCTCTGTATCTCGTGTTTCATTTTACTTTTGCAGCAGAGAAAATTGTGCGGATTTATCTTTTACTTATGTGCACATTTACCAATGTGAACCGACTGTTACAGAAATTGCACTTGACGAATTCTGATATCAGGGTGTATAATTAAGAAAAGCGACATAATAACCTGTATTCATACGAAAAACTACATATCTTTCCTATTTGAATACGAGGTATGAAAATTTTTTAAAACAGACGAGAGTTCTTGTCTGCATAAACGACTAATTTAAAAAAGTATATAACAGAAAAGGAGGAGTTATGGATAACGGAGTGGAAAACTATCGCCGCTTTCGGGAAGGCGACCGTAACGCCCTTGTAGAAATTATCCGTGATTACCGGGACGGAATGATCCTTTTTGCCAACAGTATCGTAAAAGATATGGGACTTGCAGAGGAAATAGTTCAGGAAGTATTTATAAAACTGGTAGTAAAAAAACCGAAATATTCAGGGAAAAGTTCTTTTAAAACCTGGCTGTACTCTATCTGCCGCTATACCGCTATAGATTTTCTTAAAAGCATTAAAAAGCGAAAAGAACTCGATATGGACGCCGTTTACAGCCTGTCAGACGAAACCGATCTTGAACGTGAATACATAAAGGAAGAACAGCGGATAACTATTCACAATGCAATGAAAAATATCAACAACGACTACTGTCAGGTTCTTTATCTCACCTTTTTTGAAGGATTCGATAATTCCGGCGCAGCCACAATAATGAAAAAAACAAACCGTCAGATCGAAAATCTCATTTACAGAGCAAAAAAAGCTTTAAGATCAGAACTTGAAAAGGAGGGCTTTGTCTATGAAAAATTATGACGATTTTGCAGAAGAAGTATTCCGTGAAGCCGACCGGCGACTTGCCCTCAAAAGAAAGCGTGCGGCAGTTATAAGACAATATACGCTCGCCTTTGCAAGTATGTTCGCCATTATTCTTACCGGTATTTTCGTTATCAAAAATGAAACCGTAAGAGAAGCTCTTGAAAAGAAATTTAATGCGCAGAATATTATCACCGACGAGTCATCCGTAACGGCTCCTCCGACCAATACAACTGTCCCCGATCACGGATCATATGAACCTGAAATTACTACTGAAGTGTTCACATCTCCTCCGGACGGCATTCGCAATACCACGGCTAAGCCTGCCGCATCAACAACTGCGGCGAAAACCACAACAACCGCTAAAACAACGGCGTCCCATTCTCCGGTATCAACAACAGATGCCAATACATCTTATATCAGCGTCACTTCAACACGCACAACTGCCCGGAATTATGTCTCATCAACGAAAACGTCAACAGTGACTGTGTCAAAAACTACTCATACCACCGCAACTGCTACGAGGTCTACAAAAACCACTGCAACAACAAGCAGAATTTATGTTACTTCTACAACAGGAACCAGGACGACCGTCACTACTCAGAATCCATTGACCACCACATCAGGCGGTACTTTCACCACCACTATACATGATGGAACATACCTCACTTCTACTACGTTCTCTCCATCGGCCTCTACATCATGGGCGACTAAAACGACAACCACAATTACAACCACGTCAACTAAAACGACAAGTCTTGTTACATATACTGTATCATCAACAACTACTTCAGTCCCCCAGACAACTGCTGTCACTCAGCCGCTTTACCCTGATATTCAACTGCCGGCTGAAACTGCCGATCCTTCGGGGAATACCACTGTTCCTGTCAATTACCGGTGCATCGGAGAACTGTCTGCCGATTTGCAGCTTGGCAGCAAAGCCGGCGAAACGACTATATATTCCGGCGGTGTGCAGTACGTGTGCGACGTTTATTCCCTTGCGGGAAGCAGTCTCCTTGATTATGCAGTCATATATATAAGGGAAAAACAGGAATGGCTGATTTATATGTCATTCATTACATAACGTGAGCAGATCAGTTGTGATTTTGCACAATATATCTCCTGGATTTTTGCATAAGCCTACAAAAATGATACTCTTATCAATATGTACACAATTTCGTAACAAAATATTGAAAAAATATGGTATAATTTATAATAAGTATAAACAGCATCAAATCACCTTTGATAAAGATCAATAATTCTATCAGCGTTTGAAAGGGGAATAATTTATGGTACATTCATCAAAACTCAGAAAGACTATAGCAGGTCTTATGGGAACTCTCATTGCAGCTTCGTCAATTCCGGTTTCAGGAATCGGAATGACCGCATCGGCAGCAGGCGACCCGAACTACTACGAGGCTCTGGCAATGTCCCTCTACTTCTTTGATTCCAACGCCTGCGGAACAGACATAACTGACGGTCCTCTCACATGGAGGGGCGACTGCCATACTTATGACGCTAAGGCTTCTGTTGGAAGCCTTGACGGTTCGCTCAAATCCGTTGTCGATCCGGACGGAGACGGCATGGTAGACGTTTCCGGCGGATGGCACGACGCCGGAGATCACATAAAATTCAATCTGACTATCGGCTTCGGAGCTTCAAGCCTTGCTCTCTCCGAATATCTTAACGAGGGTATTTATGAAAAGGCAGGATGCAGAGATCATCTTGAGTATGAGGTGCGCTGGGCTGCCGATTATCTTATGAAAACGACTTTCCTTGACAGTTCTGGCAATGTTGCGGCTATTGCTCATGTCGTAGCTAACGGCGACGTAGACCACTCTATCTGGACTGCTCCAGAGGTGCAGACATATGACCGTCCCATTTACTGGCTCACCGCCGGAAAAAACAACTCCGCCGTATGCGGCGAAATGGCGGCAGGTCTTGCAGGCGCAGCATATATCCTTAAAAAATCTGATCCGACGTATGCGGAAAAATGTCTGGAATACGCCAAAGCGCTCCTTGAATTCGGAAAGAAAAACAGAGGAAACGAGGGCGGCGGTCTCAGTAACTTCTACCCTACGGACTCTATGTGCGAAGATGAATTTGCTCTGGCGGAAGCATGGCTCTGGATAAACGAGGCAGGCAGCAAACCTACCTTGACGCCTAATAACGGTCAGTATAACGGAGTTTACGACTATCATGTCTACTCATGGGATAAGGTATGGCAGGGATACGCAGCCCTGATGTACAAGGCTACCGGCGATAAAGTATTCTCTCAGGAGCTTGAATTTGAACTTAACAACCAGGGCGGTCTCAAAGAAGGAACATACAACGCCAACGGCTGGGGCGCTTCACGTTACAACTGCGCAAAACAGATGAACGCTTATATGATCGCCGACGGCGACCCTAATTCATCCTTTGCCAAGGGAGCTAAGTATCAGATGGACTTTATCCTCGGCAACAACAGCAGAGGCTACAGCTATCTGCTGGGATTCGGCGACAAGTGGCCTACGCATATCCACCACCGTGCGGCTAATCCCGGCGGCGAGGGCGTTACATCCGCCCAGAATCCGGAGGCTAAATACACTAACTACGGTATGCTGGTAGGCGGCGAGGACAGTTCCGGCAACTACGAAGATCATGCCGACAGATTTCAGTTCACCGAAGGCGCTCTTGACTACAACGGCTGTTTTGCGGTAGCCTGCGCATCTGCTGCAAATCTTTACGGCGGCGACGCATCGGCTATAAAGATTCTTGAAGCAAGCGCATCTGAACTTAACGAAAACTTCAAGTTCGGCGGCGGTTCAGTTATAGTTGACCCGGTAGAATATAAAATAGCTGTAAAGGTAGTTGACAAGGAGACCGGAGAACTTCTTCCCGGCGCCGAGCTTTCAATGGAACGTCAAAAGAGTTACGGCGAAACTATCGTATGGAATACTGCCGACGAAAATCCCAAGACCATTCAGGTGACCGACGGTGCGTGGGAAATTCAGAGTCCGTCAGAATATACCCTTACCCTGAAAACCCTGCCGGACGGATATACAAGCGATAAAACTTCCTGGACATTCAAGGATTTTATCAGTGGTGAATCCACGATTAACTGCAATATTGAACTGACCAAAGCAGACGAGCCTGAATATACTCTTGTGCCCGATAAGACCGAAGTAAAAGTTGGAGAAACTATTACCGTTGGCATCGGCGGCTGGGACAGACCGACAAGAGACTGGAATGTTTCCGTTGATTCTGAAAATGTCAAGATAAGCCAAGAGACGCCGATCTCTTTCGCTGTAACAATTGAAAAGGCCGGCACATACGATATTAAAGTTACATTCCCAGGCGGGGTAACCAAAACAGTACAGTTAAAGGCAGTTAACGCAGACCGTATCTGGGGAGACGCCGACTGCGACGGACAGGTTCTCCTCAATGATGCAATACTTGTTATGCAGGCTGTCGGAAATCCCGACGCTTACGGTGTGAACGGAAGCGAAGAAACACATATCACGGCTGAGGGCAAGATAAACGCCGACGTCTTTGAATACGGATCAGATCTGACGAATCAGGACGCCCTCCAGATACAGAAGTATCTTATTCATCTTGTAGACAAACTTAATCCTGATGAACTGTAATAATAAACAGAAAGAAAAGGATACCGGAAATAATCTTCCGGTATCCCTTTTTTGACCTTATAATGAATTATTTTCTGATGTCATGTGACTAAATTATTTCCAATTCATTAATTTTAATATTATTGTTAACATTTTGTAATTAAAATGTAAAAAAATATCTCCGGAAACATTGTATAATAGAAGTGCGACATATTATAGGCAATTATCTTCAAATTCAGAAAGAAGTGTGATAATATGCACAAAACTATCAACAGAATCAAATCAATGGTTCTCGGCGGCATCGTCGCCGTTTCCGCACTTGCCGCACCTGTATCTGCAAATACGGTGCGCCCCTCTCTTACAGCAAATGCGGCAGATACCGACGATTACGCCAGACTCCTTCAGTATTCCCTTTATTTCTACGACGCCAATATGTGCGGTGAAGTAAATGGAAAAACTGCTATGTCCTGGAGAAGCAACTGCCATACATCCGACGAGGTAAAGGGCGGTTTCCATGACGCCGGCGACCACGCCATGTTTGGTCTGCCGCAGGGATATGCAGCGTCTGTCCTTGGCTGGAGCTATTACGAATTTAAGGACGCCTACGACGCTTCTGGTCAGAGCGATCACCTTAAAGTTATTACAGACCATTTCTGCGATTTCTTCAAGAGATCTACCAAGCTTAACGGCAACAGCGTTTCAAGCTTCCTCTATCAGAAGGGCGACGGAAACGAAGACCACAGCTACTGGGGCGCTCCTGAACTGCAAGGAAGCAGAAAAATGTTCTGGACATCCAACAGCGCCAGCGATATGGCTGCAAACTATGCGGCTGCTCTCGCTCTCAACTACCTGAATTTCGGAGACGCTGAAGATCTGAAATACGCTGAGGCCCTCTACAATTTCTCCACTCAGAACAACAGCATCGAAAGAAACGGTCCTACAGGCTTCTACGTTACTGACAGTCCAAGCCCGCAGGACGAACAGGCTAACGCTGCCGGCTGGCTCTATCTTGCAACAAAGAACGAAAAGTACAAGAGCGACTGCGCAAGCAAACAGACTCAGTATCTCGGCTGGTGCGACGGCTGGGACAACAGAGGTCTCGGCGCTGCCTGCGTTTACGCTGAGATTACAGGCGACTGGAGCAAGGTAAACAGCTACCTCGGAGGATTATGCAGCGGCAGCAACTATCTCTGCATGGACGACTGGGGCAGCGCAAGATACAACTGCTCGGTTCAGATGTCCGCTCTTATCGCAAGCAAGCACTCGAACGCCGACTACACAAGCTGGTGCAAGGGTCAGATGAGCTATATCCTCGGACAGAATCCGTTCAATACCTGCTTCGTAACAGGATTCTCCTCAAATTCCGCAAAGAACACACACCACCGTGCAGCGTCCGGTTATCAGGGCTACGAAGGCTCTGACGGCATGAACGAATATACTACTACTTATCACCCCACTAAGGGGCATGTTCTTATCGGCGCTCTCGCAGGCGGCCCTACCGCAGGCGGACAGTATTCCGATGTTATGAACGACTACAAGACAAATGAGGTAGCTATCGACTACAACGCAGGTCTTGTCGGTGCGGCAGCCGGTCTTTACTCGATATACAAGACTGGTAAAACAGCTTCCTCTATCGAGGGCGTTACAAAGATTTACAGCGGATCATCCAATCCCGGACCTGTCACAACAACGACTACCCAAAACGGTCAGCCTGTTGTAACGACCACAACGGTCAATCCAGGACCGTCCGTCAAAGATATCGTTCTTACTCCTGACGATATGACTGTCGGTACTGAAAAGGGCGACGACGACGAAATGAACAATTACGCAGAATTCAGTCCGCAGGGTGCAAAATCTGCAACTCTCTACTACAAAGTAAACTCAAATGATACAAACACATCCGGCGCATTCGGTACATGGACTGGCAAGTGGGAACAGGTAGATTTCAGCGATATTTCCGTTCCTGCAAACAAGGAAGTTGCCGTAGATTACGAGATTCCTTCAAACGTCGGTTCTACCGTAAAGGCTATGATCTTCTGGCCTCACGGCAACAACGTTACTATCGAGAAGGTCGTTCTTCATATGGGCGGATCATCCGTAATTACTACAACTCCACCGAGAACGACCACTACTACTACAAGAAAGACAACAACATCGACAACCACCAGAAGAACTACTACAACTACCGCTGCTCCCATATCAAAGGATGTTATCCTTACTCCCAATGATATGACCGTTGGCACGGAAGAGGGCGACGACGGCGAAATGAACAATTACGCAGAATTCAGCCCGCAGGGTGCAAAGTCCGCTACACTTTACTACAAGGTAAACTCCAATGATACAAACACATCCGGCGCATTCGGCACATGGACGGGCAAGTGGGAACAGGTAGACTTCACCGATATTTCCGTTCCTGCAAACAGAGAAGTTTCCGTGGATTACAAGATTCCTTCAAATGTCGGTTCTACCGTAAAGGCTATGATCTTCTGGCCTCACGGCAACAATGTTACTATCGAGAAGGTCGTTCTTCATATGGAAGAAGAATCCCCGATTATTACCGCAGGTATTCCCGGAGACGCTGACTGCGACGGTCAGGTTCTTCTCAACGACGCTATTCTAATTATGCAGGCTATAGGAAACCCCGACGCTTACGGAGTAAACGGTTCTGAAAAAACACATATCACTGAACAGGGCAGGATCAACGGCGACGTTGCTTATGTCGGCGACGGACTGACAAACGCCGACGCCCTTGCTATCCAGAAATATCTTCTTAAACTTATCAGCAAACTGCCAGAATCATAATAAAAAAATGACGCCCGATTAACGGGCGTTATTTTTTAGGGAACATTGAACGCTGACAATATTCTTATCTTTTAGCAAGACGATCAGAAATAAATCGTTCCGCTTCGTCTGCTTTGATTCCGAATGCCAGTGCAATCTCGCCGTCTATCAGTTTTTTTGCCAATTCAAAGTTTCTTCTGTCCGTCTTTAAAAGATGCCTGCCGCTTTTCTCACGTTCAACGCCTTTGTTATAAATCATGCTCATTACTGATACAATCGCCTTATGATCGCCGCTTTTTACTGCCTCTGAAAAATCAATGTCCACATCGCCTACAGATGGCATCATATCAATAAGAGCGAGCAGATCTTCTCTTGAAAGCACCGGACGCAGCATTTCAGCGCACTTTTCTATCGGGATGTAAACTGTCGTTTTCAATTCCGCAGGATAAAGTGTAATATACTCCTTTTCACCTATACCGTCAAAATTCCGCCTGACAGTTTCACCTATGAGACAGATTTCAAGACCATTATAAATAACGTGTTCTCCCTCGCCGTACACCAAAATGATACACTCCATTCCTGCTGAGATTGCGGAAAACTTTACGTTTCCATATTTATATTATATCATTTCAGACAAAATTTTTCAAAGCAACTTTTGTACAAAAATCCGAGGTATTTATTTAGGCACAATGCGCAGGCTCAGAATCTGTATGCGTAGAAATTATGTTCCTAATCTTCTATATGGACAAGTTCTCATCTCTTCTCTGCAAGAAAATTCATAAAGTTTTTCTTATTTTCCATCGCCGTCAGAGTAGGTCTGCCGAGGTCTTCACGTGAACCGATAGCGCACTTCACCTCGATAAGGCAAAGATGACCGGCAGTTTTTGTCTTATCAAGCTCTCTGTCAAGATCTTCAAAAGAATCAACGCACACCGCATAGGGATATCCGCAGGCTTTAGCCGCCGCTGCGATATCAACTGCTCCTGCCGCCGTAGGCTGTCCTCCGACGGTCTCATGCGCCTCGTTGTTGATGACGATATGAACCAGATTATCCGGCGATATTTCGCCGATAACCGCTATTGCTCCCATGTGCATGAGCAGCGCTCCGTCACCGTCTATGCACCATATCTTCTGCTTTGGCATTGCTGAGGCGATACCAAGGGCAATTGAAGAACCATGTCCCATGGAACCTACCGTCAGAAAGTCATACTTATGGCTCATTCCGGTTGATTCACGTATCTCAAAAAGCTCACGGCTTGCCTTTCCGGTAGTTGAAACAACAGGATCTTCCCCTGTTGCGGCGGCAATATGACGGATAACATCCTCACGTACCAGACGATATTTATTTTCATATACCGTCTTTGCGCTGTAGGTCAAAGCTCCCTTACGGACAACAAAACCGACCTGTCTGCCTTCAGCCAGGAGTTTTCTGAAATCCTTCATAACGGCGGAAAGCTCTTCCTCAGATGTATCCGGACTAATAATAAAAGCTGCGATCTCCATATCTTCCAGAAGTTTCACGGTCACTTCGCCCTGATAGATATGCTGCGGCTCGTCATGAACACCAGGCTCGCCACGCCAGCCTATGACAAAGATCATCGGTATGCCGTAGACCTTGCCGTTAAGCAGCGAAGCCACCGGATTTATGATATTTCCCTCGCCGGAATTCTGCATATAAACCACCGGAACTCTGCCCGTTGCCAGATGATACCCTGCTGCGGCTGCAGTGCAGTTTCCCTCGTTGGCTGCTATTATATGATGACTTTTATCTATACCGTAAGTATTAATAAGATAATTACACAACGCTTTAAGCTGTGAATCCGGAACGCCGGTATAGAAATCGGCTCCCAGAATTTCAACAAATTTTTCAACCTTCATATTCTTCTCCGTATAATTTTTCTATTTCTTCCAGCTCGGAAACGGTGTCGATCTCGACGATGCTATCCTGAGTTACCGGATGTACCCTGAGCCTGAGAGAATCCAGACTATTATTGGCAACATCGTCCCAGAACAGCGATTCATAGCCCTCCGACTTATATGCTTCCTCAATCCTCCGGGCAAGGAGCTCACCGTCCTCACGTCTGAAAAAAGCGATACCTGTCATAAGATATTGATTTTCGCCGCCCTTGCCGATTCTGGTGATAAAGCCCTCGTTGTCAGTATCAAATACCCAGTCCTCTGTTTTACTATCCGTATATTTTCCGAAATAGCAGGACGTATCCGGAGTGCCGGAAAGTATCTCCTGATCCCTCACAAAAAGATCAGCCTCGCAAATAAAACAGTCAGCCGTTCCAAGAATATCACGGGCATAATAGATCGACGAAATATTATTTACAGTTTTGTAGTCGGGATTTTCAATGATTTCAACATTGGAATATTTCTCACGCAGGCTGTAAAACTGCTCACCCAGATAACCGACAACAACGCATATTTTCCCGACGCCACGACGGTTCAGCGCTCCGATGACCGTTTCTATCATCGGAACTCCGTGCACACTGATAAGCGGCTTAGGCGTCGTCTCAGTAAGGGGACGCATTCTCGTGCCCAGTCCCGAAGCCATTATAATTGCATTTTCCATATACTTATCCTCAATCCCTATAGATCACCGGAACAGCTATATTTCGTGATCTGAGGGCTTCCTCAAAGACTTTGAAAAAAGCGTGGATATCCTCTTCGTCTATAGCTCCGAGAGCGCATAGACGAAAAGTATTTGTCGTGGAAATTTTGCCGGGATAAATCGTAAATCCCCTCTCATAGCAGTAATCATGAACAGCCTCAAAACTCCAGTTAGGGTCGTCGGGATAAATCGCCGACGATACCAGTCCTGCACGCCACTCCGGCTTTATGACCTGACGGAATCCAAGTCTGTCAAGACCCTCGTTAATAGCGTTGAAAACTCTGGTGTGACGTGCCCATTTATTTTCCTCGCCCTCGGCAAAATACTCCTCGATCGCCTGTTTAGCAGAATAAACCGTCTGTACCGGAGGAGTAAAGTGCATTTCTCCTGTTTTCTCAAAAAAATCATACTGCAAAAACAGATTGCAATAATAGGAACGCTTGGGGTAATTGGCAGATTCCTCGATGATCCGCCTGTTTCCGATAATAAACGAAAGTCCGGTCATAGACATAAGACCTTTCTGAGCGGAAGCCATACAGAAGTCGATATTATCTTTTTCAATATCGATCGGACGCATTGCCAGGGTAGAAGTCGTATCAACAACGAAAATTGCGCCGTACTTATGGGCAAGAGCGCCAAGCTCACGAACTGGATTGAGAATACCTGTTCCCGTTTCATTATGCGTGGTATAGACCATAGCGATATCCAGATTTTCTTTCAGCGTATTTTCCACAGTTTCAAGGTTGGGAAGACGGTCAACAGGAAATTTCAGGTCGATAAAAGGAAGTCCGTAATACTGACAGATCTCTGCCGCACGTGTGCTGTATGCTCCGTTGTTTACAACAAGAATCCTTTTTCTATCAGGAAGCAGTGAATTTATGCATACGTCAAGATTTATAGTACCTGAACCGCAAAAGAGCACAGAAGTATACTTCTCCGGGTCACCGTGAACTATTTTTACAAGATCGGTACGCATTTTTCTCATTATATCGCCGAATTCCTTTTCCCTGGGGCATATGTCAGGAACGATCTGCGCCATTTTCACGGTATCTGTCGTAGTTGACGGACCGGGATTGAGAAGAATGTTTCTTTTAATTTTATCCATAGAATTTCTCCTTATCTTATAATTCATCAATAAGCGTGATAATATTTTTGATCGGCATAAGACGGTCGTCGACCTCCTTGGCACGATGATACCGCAGAATGTCTCTTGCCGTCTGTTCCATTGCAGGGAAAGCGCTTCTCGTCAGCTGGTTTGCATAGATCACAACATTTACGCCGTGCTGCGCCAGTTCAGCCTCGGTTATCTCGTTGAACGAAGTAGGAACTACCACTATAGGCGTTTCCTTATCTTTTTCCCTGAATTTATCGCAGAATTCCAATATTTCAGCCGGGTCTTTTCTGCGGCTGTGAATCATAATTCCGTCAGCGCCTGCCTGAACATAGGACGAAGCTCTGTTCAGTGCATCCCCCATACCCTGTTCAAGAATAAGGCTCTCAATACGGGCGATTATCATGAAATCATCGGTAAGCTGTATCTTCTTTCCGGCACGTATCTTCTCACAGAAATGTTCGACTGAATCCTGCGTCTGCACGACTTCGTTTCCAAAAAGCGAATTTTTTTTAAGCCCCGTCTTATCCTCGATTATAATAGCCGAAACGCCCATTCTTTCAAGCGTACGGACGGTATAAACAAAATGCTCGATAAGTCCGCCGGTATCGCCGTCAAATATTATCGGCTTTGTAGTCACTTCCATAACATCGTCAATGGTGCGGAAACGTGAAGTCATATCGACCAGTTCAATATCCGGTTTTCCCTTTGCCGTCGAGTCGCACAATGAACTTATCCACATGGCGTCAAACTGATCAAGACCTCCGTCGTGCTCTACAATGGTTTTCTCTGCAATAAGACCGGTCAGTCCGCTGTGAACTTCAAGCGTTTTGACGATCGGGCAGATGCGGATAAGCTGTTTCAGGCGTTTTCTGCGATATTCCGGCATTGCAAGCTTTTCTCTGATACGCCTGTCAATACGCTTTACATTTTCGTTATATGTATATGGAACGTCGATTATTTCTCCGCCATAGCTTGATAAAAGCTTTTCGGCGTTATCTCGTATTGCTTTCATAGGACCTGTTTTCCAGTTATCCCCGTGTATAACGTAATCGGGATGAAGCGTCCCGATAATATTATCGTACATAATGTCGTCCTGTATAACGATCTCGTCCGCTAAATTAAGCTCCCTTACTATACTGATCCTCTTTTCAAAATCTATAGTGGGAAAACGGTTAAAGCGGATCATTGCCGCATCGCTGAGGATTCCCACGACGACTTTTCCATATTTTCCGGATTCTGTCAGTATATTTATGTGCCCCTCATGAATTACATCTGTGCAGAAACACGTGTAGACTGTTTTCATTTTATTCTGAATTCCTCCAATAACGCAATATGCATAATAAACGACTTTACGCCGTACATTATAATTATAACACAATTAACATCAAAATGCAACTAATATTAAAAAACTGTAATAAACATAAAAAGTCCCCATATAGGGGACTTTGATCTTTAACCTACTGAATAACCTTCAACAAGCTTATCTGAATATTTTTCAACTGATTCAACAGAACCGTCGAATCTAAGGTTTTCTGTATACATAAAATCGCTGAGATTTCCGTTTGCGTCAAATCCCTCATAGCGTACAAGCACTCCAGTATTGACGTCAACTAAAAATTCAAACTCCGCAACGTTCAGCTTTGCACCGTAATCCTCGGATGCTTTTCCGTGAATAACATAACAATTCAGTCCGGAGAATTCCTTTATTCCCTCAATTTCCCAAAGGTCCTGATCTCTGAGGAAACCTATAGCAATTTCCTGAGGAAACAGGCACATACTCGAAAATTCAACATTTGTGGGGTTGCTTCTGTATCTGACACAAGGCATACCGTCAGGAGCTGTAGTTATGCGGTCTTCATCCTTGACCTCAACCGCATCATTCAGAGTGAAACCGGAAAATTTGCTTCTGCTTGCCGATCCGCTTTCAGCATTTACGGCTATCTGCTCTCCGTTCTGACAGTACATTATAGCCTCATATTCAGCAGGAGCTGCCAAATTATCAATTGTTAATTGAGCCGTATTTCCAGCGGAGTACGTCATTACTCTTGAATAGGATTCGGTTTGGGGCATATTTGTCTGAAACTCAACGACTGTCACATTGTCCGGAGCGCCGCATGAAAACATCATAGTACCAGACGCCTCATTGAAGTAATCGATAGTATTAATCATCATGTGAAAAACATCGTCTTTAGTTGCAGAATTGCAATCGGGTGCAGAAGTCAACGCTCTCACAGAGCTAACTTTTTCTTCCACGATATTTTCAGCAGCCATAAGAGAATCTGCCATTTCTGCTGAAGGTTCTATAATTAATTCAGTATCTGTCACGGATTCTGCCGAAGATTCTATCACTGCTTCCGAAGTCGGCGCAGAAGAATTATCATCTGATTTACCGAAAGCAACAGCCGTAACGGAAACACTTACTCCAAGAACAAGAGCGGTGATAACTCCATTTTTTATCATATTATTCATAAACCGTTCCTCCATTAATAATTTGCGGTTACAATCAATCCGTCAGCACCCGTTTGTTTAGCTGAACCCGTGGACGAAATAACCATAACCTCAGATGAATATATATTATATTTTCCGGAATTAGCATAAACGGGTGATGATATAGTAGTCCAGCCAGAAACAGCATATCTTTGATTAATTGAACCTATGTTGGTTCCGTATGATGCAGTAGAGTCACTTGAACGAACTTTGAAGATGTACTGTGCATTTGGATCAGTAAAATTAGCGTTATTCAGATACACCTGCAATGTAACAGTACAAGAAGTTTTGGGAATTGCCATTGTAGGAAAGAGCCATGAATAAGTTGCCAGATCATTATTAATCACCGGCGACAGTCGCATATCATTGTTGTATGACCCAGATATTCCGCCATAGTAACTCATATTAAGAGCCGAGCCACTATATCCACTTGCAACAGGATCATTGTCTGTTGATCGTGTAAATGTTGCTGCATTAGTGTTTAATCCTAAACAACTCCCACCTATCAAAAAACCGCACAAACAAGAAATTGCCATTCTTTTTCTAAGCCGCATAATTATGCCTCCTTTTTATAAAAACATTTATAATCCGGAATCTAAGCTTTTAAATCGGTACTATTATAAAATTAACATTAAGATAATATAATACCAGATTAAA
Organism: uncultured Ruminococcus sp.; assembly: GCA_947345935.1. Taxonomy (GTDB): domain Bacteria; phylum Bacillota; class Clostridia; order Oscillospirales; family Ruminococcaceae; genus Ruminococcus. Next base: position 2,399 of record CAMZZN010000011.1, on the reverse strand, counting down.
ATTTATTATTCCCAGATTATGTAGTTATTATATCACACATGTGTTTCAATGTCAACTATTTCCAATAAAAAAGCACAGAAAATTCATAATGAATTTTCTGTGCCAAATAACACTTGGTGGACCATCAGGGACTCGAACCCCGGACCGACCGGTTATGAGCCGGGAGCTCTGACCAACTGAGCTAATGGTCCGAAAGAGAGGGAATAAAAAACGGAAACTGAGAACAGTTTCCGTTTAAAAAGATACCGGCGCCTATTTACTTTCCCAGGCCGTCTCCAGCCAAGTATCATCAACGTAAATGAGCTTAACTTCCGTGTTCGGAATGGGAACGGGTGTGACCTCATTGCTATCAGCACCGATTAACTTCAAACCGAAAAAAGCAAATTTCAAGAAAAGAGGGAAACGAAACACAGAGAAACAAAAGGAAAAGCCCTCGACCGATTAGTACCTGCAAGCTGAACGTGTCGCCACGCTTACACATCAGGCCTATCAAACTCATAGTCTATGAGAGGTCTTACTCTTACGATGGGATATCTTATCTTAAGGTCGGCTTCACGCTTAGATGCCTTCAGCGTTTATCCGTTCCGCACATAGCTGCCCAGCTGTGCCATTGGCATGACAACTGGTGCACCAGAGGTGCGTCCATCCCGGTCCTCTCGTACTAGGGACAGCTCCTTTCAAATATCCTACGCCCACGACAGATAGGGACCGAACTGTCTCACGACGTTCTGAACCCAGCTCGCGTACCGCTTTAATTGGCGAACAGCCAAACCCTTGGGACCGAATTCAGCCCCAGGATGCGATGAGCCGACATCGAGGTGCCAAACCTCCCCGTCGATGTGGACTCTTGGGGGAGATCAGCCTGTTATCCCCAGGGTAGCTTTTATCCGTTGAGCGACGGCATTTCCACTCACATACCGCCGGATCACTAACTCCAACTTTCGTTACTGCTCGACCCGTCAGTCTCGCAGTTAGGCTCGCTTTTGCGTTTACACTCAAGAGCATGGTTTCCATCCATGCTGAGCGAACCTTTGAGCGCCTCCGTTACCTTTTTGGAGGCGACCGCCCCAGTCAAACTGCCCGCCTAACAATGTCCCCTGACTCGATTCAGAGCCACAGGTTAGAATTCCAGCACTCCAAGAGTGGTATCCCAAGGTTGACTCCCCTTAAGCTGACGCCTAAGGTTCCCAGTCTCCCACCTATCCTGTACATGAAATACCGAAATTCAATATTAAGCTGCAGTGAAGCTCCATGGGGTCTTTCCGTCTAGTCGCGGGTAACCGGCATCTTCACCGGTACTACAATTTCGCCGGGCAGGTTGTTGAGACAGTGCCCAAATCGTTACACCATTCGTGCGGGTCAGAACTTACCTGACAAGGAATTTCGCTACCTTAGGACCGTTATAGTTACGGCCGCCGTTTACCGGGGCTTCAATTCAGCGCTCTCACGCCTCCTCTTAACCTTCCGGCACCGGGCAGGTGTCACCCCATATACGTCATCTTTCGATTTAGCATAGAGCTGTGTTTTTGCTAAACAGTCGCCTGGACCTATTCTCTGCGGCTCACTCTCGTGAGCACCCCTTTTCCCTAAGTTACGGGGTCAACTTGCCGAGTTCCTTAACAACCCTTCTCCCGTTGGCCTTAGAATCCTCTTCCTGTCTACCTGTGTCGGTTTGCGGTACGGGTGCCTGAGATATCCACAGGGCTTTTCTCGCCTGTATCCAAGTATGCTTCCCTACTATGTTTCGGTCCCTTTCGCCCGGGGCAACCAACGCCCGGGTCATACCCTTCTACAGTGTCCTCCTGCTTAAATCTTTCGGCAGCTACGGAATCTCTACCGTATGTGCATCGGCTACGCCTTTCGGCCTCACCTTAGCTCCCGGCTAACCTGGAGCGGACGAACCTTCCTCCAGAAACCTTAGACTTTCGGCCATTATGATTCTCACATAATTCTCGCTACTCATTCCGGCATTCTCACTCGTATATAGTCCACATGCGCTTACGCTCATACTTCACCCCATATACGACGCTCCCCTACCATTCCTTGCGGAATCCCAAGCTTCGGTTACACGTTTAGCCCCGTTACATTTTCGGCGCAGAGTCACTCGACCAGTGAGCTATTACGCACTCTTTAAATGAGTGGCTGCTTCTAAGCCAACATCCTGGTTGTCTTCGCAACTCCACATCCTTCTCCACTTAACGTGTATTTGGGACCTTAGCTGTGGGTCTGGGCTTTTTCCCTTTTGACCACGAGACTTATCTCACGTAGTCTGACTGCTGTACATCAATTATCCGGCATTCAGAGTTTGATAAGGTTCAGTAACCTCTCGGCCCCTAGCCTATTCAGTGCTTTACCTCCGGTAATCTAATACAACGCTAGCCCTAAAGCTATTTCGGGGA
>CAMZZN010000010.1 GCA_947345935.1 uncultured Ruminococcus sp. | reverse complement strand
CCGTCCCCTCTGTCACTTCGTGACATCTCCCCACACCGTGGGGAGTCACCCTTTGGAAACCCATTATTAATTCTTAAAAATCCCCATTTCTGGGGATTTTTAAGAATTAAAGTGATCACCAAACAGAAAGTATTTACTTTAACAAGAAGTCAGGGTGATAACACACCCTTAATACACATAATAAAAAGTAAATGATGTTGTCGTGAAAAAAATCCGGAGTTTTTACACTCCGGATAAATTTGTTATAATCAGAAATCAAAATCGTCTAAATCAAAATCGTCCATATCTAAATTACTGAGACCGCCAAGCATTGCAATAGCACTGCTCATACCGCTTTTATCAATAACTTTCCAACCATTTCCCTTTACTTTGACAACCCAGATTTTAAATGTTTCTGTTGATTTATCACCATCAACGTTTATTTTTACCTTAACTTTATACTCGTAACCTTTTTTTACTGTGATATCATCATCAACGTCATAAGACTTAGCCTGTGATTTAAAAATATTTTTAGCTTCTTTAAGTTCTTTGTTTTTAAGTTTTCCAGATTTCTTTACCGATTTAACTTTGAATTTACAATCGTTATCTTTTAATGCTTCGATTCCATCCTTATACGCATCTTTATCTTCGTCAAAATCATCATCGCTTTTGTATTCTTTGTATGCATCGTCAAGCATTGTTACTTTTGTTACAGACTTAAAACCGTTCTTCTTGAAAAGATTCTTAGCATACTTATTAGCCGCACCCTTTGCGCCCATATGACCGCCCAGGAAAACAATAACAATAACCAGAACAATTACAGCAATAACCGCTCCGATAATAACGCTCATGTTTTTCTTTACGTGCTCCATAGCGTCGTTGAATCCGCCGTCAAGAGGATTGCCTGACTGTTCAGGTGCCTGCTGTGCTCCGGGACAAGCGGGATTCGGGCACGAACCTCCGTCGGGATACTCTGTTCCACAGTGTTTGCAAAATGCCATAATAATTGACCTCCATATTTTTATTTCGTGATTATTTTATCACAAAACTTTCACAATGTCAATATGCATCTGACATATTTTTCGATATTTATGGCAAATTCAGCAGATTGCATAAAATAGGCTTTTTTATTATCGTTAATTAGCTATTAGCACAAGGTATTCTATGAATAATTTTATAATAATCGGAGATAATAAACCGTGTTCACATAACAGTGATTTTACAGCATTACATTTTAAAGAAAGGGGATCTTGCAATGTGCAGTGACGATACAAAGATTTATGTTCCTGCAGAGCCTGTTCCGGTGAGCATACCGGAAAACGAAACGGATGACGTCAGGATCTTTTCCGGCAGACTGTCCCCAGAAGGCTGAAAAACAGGAAAAATAACACATTTACAATTACTATGCTTGCGCCGGGAGCCGTATTGAGCAGCAAAGACATGAACATTCCTATAAGAAAGCTGGCGACAGAGACAGTTCCCGCCGTAAGTACTACACCACGGAAGCTGCGGCATATACGCATTGCCGTCAGGGTGGGAATAACTATAAGGCTTGAAATAAGCAGCGCTCCCATCATCATCATGCCCAGAACTACGGTCACGGCGGTGAGAACGGCGAATATCATGTTGTATATTCCTGCGTTTACGCCGGTAGCACGTGCAAAGCTTTCGTCAAAGGTCACGGAGAATATTCTGTTATACAGAAAGATAAAAGCAGTTATAACTATAGCGGAAAGGATTACGCTGAGGATAACGTCGCTTTTGTTCATAGCGAGAATGCTGCCGAACATATAATGGCTTACATCGTTTGTTATGCCTGCTTTTGAGGATACAAGGATACCTATTGACAGCGCAGTTGTCGAAAACAGTGCGATTGCGGAATCTCCGCTGATCTTGCTGCTTTCACTGAGCCGGAGCAGTATAAACGCTGCGATGATTACAACCGGCAGCGCAACTTTCAGCGGTGCAAGATTCATTACGGCGGCTACTGAAAGAGCGCCGTAGCCTATGTGAGACAGTCCGTCCCCGATCATTGAATATCTTTTCAGAACAAGAGTGACGCCCAGCAGCGATGAACATATAGTCACTGCCAGTCCTCCGATAAGAGCCGGAAGGAGTATTGCCCTGAAAAATTCTGGTGTAAACATTAATCTGATATTTTCCGTCATGTTTTAATCTCCTAAAAATCTGCTGCTTATATGCGAATTTGCATATTCTTCCGGAGTACCGAAAAAGCTGTGATCTCTGCTGCAAAGGCAGAGGATTCTGTTAGCGCACTCCAGCGATCTTACTACATCATGAGATACCATGATAATGGTCATGCCGTCGTTTTTGTTAAGATCGCCGATAAGCTGATACATTTCCGATGTGGCAGTAGGGTCAAGTCCGGTAACGGGCTCGTCCAGCAGCAGAAGCTTTTTTGCGGCACACATTGCTCTTGCCAGGAACATTCGCTGCTGCTGACCTCCTGAAAGTTCACGGCAGCTCCGGTCTGCAAGTTCTGCTACGCCGAGACGTTTCATGGCATTACGGGCTGTTTCTTTTTCTTTTGAAGAATAAAATGGGCGCAGTCCTCTTCTTCCAAGGCATCCGGAAATCACTACTTCTCCAACTGTTGCCGGAAATCCTGCCGCCAGATTTGTATGCTGCGGAAGGTAGCCTATATCCGATGTTTTAAGTCCGGCTCCCAGAATTATTTTGCCGCTGTCAGGAGCTTTTATTCCAAGCAGACATTTCACAAGCGTACTTTTGCCTGAACCGTTTTCGCCGAGTATGCATAGGTAGTCTCCTTCGTTGATGGCAAAGCTCAGTCCGCTGAGCACATCTGAGCCATCATAGCTGACGGTCAGTCTGTTGCATTCAAGTATTTTTTTCACGAAAGAGCCTCCTTCAGATTTTCCAGATTTTCGTACATAAGATCAATATAGGTCACGCCGCTGCTGAAATCCTCTTTTGAAACGTTGTGACAGGAATTAAGCGGAAGCATTTTTGCGCCCGTTGCGCTGCATAGTTTTTCCGCAAGTTTTCTGGTTGAAAATTCAAGATAAAATACCGTATCGGCGTTATGTTCAAGTATTTCGTCAATAAGGAACGCCATAGTATATACTGACGGTTCAGATTCGGAGCTGCATCCGCTGAATGCCGCAAAATATTCAAGATCATATTCATGTGCAAGATAGCGGAAAGGAAATCTGTCTCCGACAATGATTACTTTTTCACCGGCATTTTCCGTTATTTTGTTAAAATCGCTGTCAAGCTGCTCCAGACGCTTGATGTATTCTTCACCGTTGCTGCGGTAGAATTCAGAATTGTCACTATATTTTTCACAGAAAACGTTCTCGATAGCCTGAACGCATCGTATGGCGTTTTCGGGAGATGTCCAGATATGACCGTCGGCGTTCTTCTCGTTTATCTCTCCGCCGTGTTCATGATCGTCTTCACTGTGGTGGTGATGATGATCGTGACCGTCGGGTGAAGCTCCGGCAACTGCTTCTTCTTCAAGAAGCTCTACGTCGTCAAGACGTATTAGACGTATTACAGTCATTGAATCATTGTCAACAGCTTCAAGAACACTGTCTACCCAGACTTCGTCCTCGCCGCCTATACAGATAAAAACGTCGCAGTTCTGAATCTCTGCTATATCCATTGGAGTAGGTTCATATGAGTGAGCCTCGGAACCGGTGCTGAGAAGCATAGTGATATCGGCTGTATCTCCTGCCACTGCTCTTGCGAAATCATACGGCGGAAAACAGGTGGTGACAACGGAAATCTTTCCGTTATTTTTTTTCTTTTCAGAAGTGCAGCCGGAAAGAAGTCCGGTAATCAGTGCAGTGGTCATCACAATAAAGCAGATTGTACGTTTCATTTGGCATTCCCCCGACAGTCGGCACACACACCGTAGAATACTGTCATTGAAGTATCCACGTAAAATCCGTGATGTTCCAGAATATGACTGCTTACATCTGAAAGCCGTTCGCAGTCAGTGTGGATCAGTTTACCGCAGCTCTTGCATTTAAGATGAAAATGCTGATGACATCCTCTGTCGCTGTCAACATACTGATAGCAGGCGCCTGTTTTGCCGTCAATAGTATACCGGCGGACAAGCCCCTGTTCCACCAGCCGGTCAAGCTGGCGGTAAATAGTTGCCGTTCCTACCGGAGTTCCTTCGGCAGCCAGATATGCGCTTATTCCGTTAACGCTGGTATGCTCGTCCTTATTTGTGATCAGGTAGGACAGAAGTTTTTCTTTTTGTTTTGTATTATATCCCGAATCGTTTTTCATATTTTTCTCCAAATTTGAAATTGATTTTCATTTTCATATTGTACCACGTTTTTTCTTGATTGTCAAGTGATAACAGTTTGAGGAGCAATAAAAAACTAAAAAAGATTACGAAAAATACCGTACAGAGCATTGAAAACGCTTTGTACGGTATCGTATAATATTTACTTTATCCATTTTTTCAGCGCTTTAAGGAGCTGATCGAGGTCGAGAGGCTTTGCGATATGTTCATTCATACCTGCGTTTTTAGCGGCGGCTACATCCTCTGCAAATGCGTTTGCCGTCATTGCGATGATCGGCACGGATTTTACATAATTGCCCGGCAGCGTTCTGATAGCTCTTGCCGCTTCATATCCGTTCATAACAGGCATCTGAATGTCCATGAAGATAACGCTGAAATAGTTTTCTTCCACATTGCTCATGATATCGACGGCTTCCTTACCGTCTTTTGCGTATTCAACCGCAAGCCCGGTCATTTCAAGGATCTCTCCGGCTATTTCGGCATTCAGGAAATTATCTTCGACTAAAAGAGCACGTCTGCCGCTGAAATCTTCATTAGAGAAGATCTCGAGATCGGAAGAGCTTTTTTCATTTTCATTTTCGCCTGCAAGTTCATGGAACAGATGTATCATTCTTGACTTGAACAGAGGCTTTGATATGAAAGCGTCCGCTCCTGCCGCCCTGGCTTCAAGTTCAATATCAGACCAGTCATAGGCGGAGATGATAATTATAGGCACGTCTCTGCCGACCAGCCGGCGTATTTTCCTGGTGGTTTCTATCCCGTCCATTCCGGGCATTTTCCAGTCAAGGATAACTGCAAAGAAATCGCTGCCGTTTTCATGATGTTCCACAGTTTTTTTCACAGCGTCCTGTCCGGTGAGCACCCATTCTCCCTTCATACCGATCTCTTCAAGTATTTCGCAGGTATATATACAGCAATTTTCATCGTCATCTGCAACAAGAACGGGAAGGTCAATAAATTTTTCAAAGGATGTTTTTTCATCCTCCGTTCTCAGTTTGAGGAAGATGTTTACAGTGATCCTTGTTCCGGCGTCAAGTTCGCTTTCTACGTTGATAGTACCATTCATCATTTGTATGATATTTCTTGTTATCGGCATTCCAAGACCTGTTCCCTGAATTTTCTCAACACGGGCGTCATTCCTGTTGCGTGTAAATGGTTCGAAAATATGCTCGAGGTATTCCTGGCTCATACCTATTCCGTTATCTTCAAAGATGAATTCATAGCAGCCGACTTTCGGTTTGTTGGTGGTTTTTTCCGTGATATACAGATTTATCTTTCCGCCTGACGGAGTATACTTGATAGCGTTGCTCATAAGATTCATGAACACCTGCTGTATGCGCTGGCTGTCACCGATAACGTGCTCGTGTTCTATACTTATAACAGAAACATTCAGTTCGTGTTTTTTAGCCGAGACTTCCGGTTTTGACATTGTAAGAAGATTGTCGATAAGTTCGGGAAGACTGAATTCATCGTCCTGAAGTTCCATCTTTCCGGACTCTATCTTTGACATATCAAGTACCTCGTTAATTATTCCCAGCAGATGCTTTGAGGATATCGTTATCTTGGAAAGACAGTCAACCAGTCGCTCTCTGTCGTCAATGTGAGTGCCGGCAATAGCTGTCAGACCGATAATGGCGTTCATAGGCGTGCGGATGTCATGGCTCATATTGGCAAGGAAATCGGTTTTTGCAGAATTAGCGATATTTGCCGATTCGTAGGCGGCTCTCAGAGCTTCCTGCTGTGCAAGTTCTGCCTGCTTCTGTTCTTCTATGACCGTTCCGGCGATAACTGCGGTAACGGCATTTCCGTTTTCGTCACGTTCGGATACTACAACGGTAATGCTGCACCAGCCGAATTTTTTTCTTCGAAATTCTATGGTACAGTAGTCTTTGTTTTTGAGACACCGGCTTATATTGCCGATGTCGAAGAAATTTTCCAGTCTTTCTCTGTCCTCCGGTTCAACAAAGTTATTTACATATATTTCTGAAAATGTTTGATATGTATCCCTTTCAGTAATTTTCAATGCCATGTCGTCGTACTGCTTGAAAGCAATATATTCGAAATTCTTGAGTGATAAAAGATAAAGCTCCGAATATATTTTGCCGAGGGATTCAATTATTGCCTGATACTCCTTTTTTTCCTGACGGCTCGATGTGACATCGTAAATTGCAAAGCTTACATGGATATGGCTGTAAATCTTGAAAAGCAGCGTGAGAACACGGTAATACTTTCCGGACGACGGCACGTGATACTCAATCTCAAAGATCGTTTTGCCGTTTTCATAGGCGGTTATCATATTTTCTCTGGATCTTAACGTGTTCAGAAAAGTACATCCGGAAACTATTCTGTCCTCATTGAACCATTTTCTCATAAGATCTTCGTATCGTGCGGGAATGTTCACACCTATTTTTTTGGTGATATTTGTGTTGTCTGAAAAGAAAACGTGATTATAAAGCCATCCGTCGGTAAGATCAATGGTGAAGATGGCTTCGCTGCTGTACGCAAGAGCGTTGCGGTACTGACGCCGCTCCTCTTCAAGTCTTTTTTCCATAAGCTCCTGTTGGGTTATATCCGTTATAGAGCTTAGTATCAGCTGCTTTCCGTCAGAAAGACTGAGCAGTTTAGTAGTGGTTTTGAATGTCAGGCGCCCATTTTGCGAAAGCGAGTGAAATATGTATTCAACCTGGTCGCCAGTTTCTCTCAGACTTTTAACGGCGTCACGTATTTCAGGTATGTCGTCGGGATCTATTTTCGACATGATGTCAAGTCCGTTTTCTTCGGGTTTTGCCGCAGCGCTTGTGTCTGTTCCGATAGAGGTGAACAGTTTTTTCGCTTCATGGTTGAGGATCAGTATTTCACGTTCCGGCAGGGTATATGCAAGAATTCCACTGCCGAGAGATTCAGCCATTTTTGACTGTATGGACAGTGCTGTATTGAGCCGGCTGTTTCTGTCCTCAAGTTCCGTGACGTCCTGCATCATGGCATAATAGAATTTTTTATCATTTGTTTCGTCAATAATAAGCTTTCCACGCTCGATGACCCATTTTATGCTTCCGTCTTTATGCGGAACACGATATTTAACAGCATATGCGCCGTTTTCGCCGATCTGTCTCTTTACTTCGGCAAGAGTGGATTCTCCGTCATCCGCATAGATGTTGCCTGTTATTGCATGTGCAAAATTATTCATGAATTCGTCTGCGGTATATCCCTGAAGTTCGGCGGTGCCTTCGCTGATGTAGGCGTAACTGTAGTTGGAGTCGTCATCGGCATTAATGATTTTAAGTCCGCCGGAAATTCCGTTAAGAATGGTATTGATTCTTATGTTTATCTCGGAATTAACAGAAGCAAGCTTTTTGTTTGCTTCCTGAAGAGCTTCCTTCTGGCTGCGTTCTTTTTTTCGGATATCGGAAATATCGGAAGCTACAACTGACGCATAGATATGTCCTGTTTCGTCGTCCAGATATGTCAGGCAAAGTATTCTTATGTGAATATCGGACTGCGGAGAATAGAATTCGGTTACAGAATTGGTGATACCGTTTTCAAAGTTCTCCAAGAGTCCTTTGCAGGTAAAATTTTTTTTCATGGATTCGTCTGCAAATTCCGGCTGATATACATCCGTATATTTTCTAAGAAGTTCGTCAAAGCCGACCGGAACGGTGCAGTTAAGCTCACGTACTATGTTTACTCCGTGAGCCGTGACGAATTCGTCATGGATTAGTCCTTCGGTGACATCGAAGAAAAAGTTAAATTCGCTGTTGCTGACCAAGGCGTCCCTGTAAGTTTTTTTCTCCATGGCAAGTGAATTGGTCAGATGCTTCTGAGCCGTCACATCAAAGAGCGAACAGAGGATGTACTTCTGTCCATTGGCGAATTGCAGGAGCTTGATAGTCGATTCAACGCTTATGATCTTTCCGTTGACTTTTGCCTTGTATGCCGATTGAACCGTATCTCCTACCGTCTGCAAACCATTTTTTGCACTGATAACATGCTCACGATCCTCCGGAATAATTTTTTTTCTGAGAAAAGTTACAAGCGCTTCAAGTGCGTTCTCGCTGTCGCTGCATCCGATTATATCCTTTGCAGCGTCGTTGATGGCGAGCAGTTTGTGATCCGGCAGGGTATAGGCAAAAACTCCGCAGTTTATTGAGCTGATGATTTCCTTCTGCATATCACGGCTGTCTTTCATACCGGCATGACTTCTGAGCACCTTTTCGTGTTCGCTGCGGTTATACATTGCAATGCCGATAAACGAGCCGAGAAGAGTAAGAGAATCGGCGATAAGTCTTGTTATATCTTCCGGAGCGTTATCAACTCCGATAAAGCCGGCCAGAACGCCGTTGATGGTGACGGGCGCTTCAATAACGCTTTTTATGCTCTGTCTTGAAAGCAGGTCATACATAAACGGATCGGATGACCTTATATTTTCTATATCAGAGATAATAACGCAGTTTCCTGTGCTAAGCGGCGATATCCAGGTGATATCTTCCTGCGGGATATTCTGAAGGGTATCTTTTTCCGGACGTACTCCCGGAGCGCACCATTCGGCGGTATTTGAATAAAGTCCGCCGGATTCTTCAAATATATATGCTCTTTCTGCATTCATATATCTTCCTACACAGACGAGAACTTCTTCTATGGCTGCATTAAGATCGGCTGCTGAATTCAGAATTGCGATCTGTTCATGTATCATTTTTGAAGCTTCGAGTTCTTTTAAAAGCATGGGTACATCCTGATTTGAATAATCATTCTGATTAATGTTCATTAAAAACGTCTCTCCGATCGTGATTTTTTCTAATATACTTAATAATATTATAACATTTTTTCGCAGAAAAAGCAATACTAAATTTTTAAATGAATGCGCTTCTATTCGGTGCTGTACCGTTGACATTGAAATGCTGTAGCAATATTGACATAAACAGGAATATATGATATAATGTAAATAAATTTTCTGCAACAGGAGCTGACTAATTTGAAAAATACTTTTGGTTCAAGCGTTTCAGTTACTATTTTCGGCGAGAGTCATGGCAGCATGATAGGCGCTGTCCTTGACGGAATTGCTCCCGGTATTACAGTAGATGAAGAATTTATTGCCGCACAGATGTCTCTCAGAAGAGCTTCGGGTTCTATCTCCACTGCACGTCACGAGGAAGACAAGGTAAGGATAGTGAGCGGTGTTTTCAACGGAAAAACCACGGGAACTCCTATAACATTTATTATTGAAAATCAGGATACGAGAAGCCGTGATTACGGTGAGCTTGCTTATAAGGCACGTCCGGGTCACGCAGATTATACGGCTTTTATGAAGTATCACGGCTATCAGGACTTCCGTGGCGGCGGCCATTTTTCCGGAAGGATAACTGCCGGTCTTGTGGCTTCCGGAGCGGTTGCCATAAGTGCTCTTAAGAGCAAAAATATCAGGATAGGAACGCATATCCTGTCTTGTGCCGGAGTTTATGACCGCAGCTTTTCCGAAAATCCGGAAACTGATATAGAAAAACTGGAAACGTCTCCTTTCGCTGTCCTTGATGAAAGCGTTAAGGACAAGATGATCGCTGAAATAGAAGCTGCAAAGAGCGTTGGCGACAGCGTTGGCGGACGCCTTGAAACGATAGTTACAGGAGTTCCGGCAGGGGTAGGAGAGCCGTGGTTCGATACCCTCGAAAGCGTGCTCTCGCATATTATTTTCAGTATTCCGGCAGTCAAGGGCGTTGAATTCGGCGACGGATTCAGTCTTGCGGATATGACCGGCAGTCAGGCGAACGATCCTTTCCGTTCCGAGAACGGAACTATATGTACCGGGACTAATCACTGCGGCGGTATTCTTGGAGGAATATCCAATGGAATGCCCATAATTATCAGAACGGCGGTCAAGCCCACGCCTTCTATATACAAGGAACAGAACACTGTAGATCTGAATACATCGGAGGACACAACCCTTATTATAAATGGACGTCATGATCCTGCGATAATACATAGAGCAAGAGTTGTTATCGACAGCGCTGTAGCGCTTTGTCTGTGTGATCAGCTGGCTTTGCGGTTCGGCACCGACTGGCTGAAATAAATTTGAAAGGAAGATTAATCCATGGCAATGAATATTATCAGACAGCTGCCCCATCCTTCGGAAATAAAGGCGGCTCATCCCCTTACATCTGAACTGCTTGAAGTTAAAGCGAGACGTGACGAAGAGATAAAGAAGATTTTCAGGGGGGAATCAGAAAAGTTTCTTATTATCATCGGACCTTGCTCCGCTGATAATGAGGACAGTGTTCTGGACTATATAACCCGTCTCCGTGAAGTTCAGGAAAAAATAAAGGATAAGATACTTATTATTCCCCGTATTTATACCGGAAAGCCCCGTACTACCGGCGACGGCTATAAGGGAATGCTTCACCAGCCAAGTCCTACGGCTATGCCCGACCTTAAAAGCGGTATCATTGCTGTAAGAAATCTTCATATGCGTGCTCTTGCAGAAACAGGATTCAGCGCTGCGGACGAAATGCTTTATCCGGAAAACTATAGTTATCTGGACGATCTTCTTGCATACATCGCTGTCGGAGCACGTTCTGTCGAAAATCAGCAGCATCGTCTTGTTTCCAGTGGAGTTACCATTCCTGTAGGTATGAAGAATCCTACGGGCGGCGATATATCTGTTATGATGAATTCAATCACCGCCGCTCAGCACGCTCATGCATTTATTTACAGGGCAAGCGAGGCAAGGAGCGACGGAAATCCTTACGCTCACGCTATTCTGAGAGGATATGTCAACGACAGGGGACAGTCGTTTCCTAATTATCATTATGAAGATCTTTACCGTCTTGCCGAAGTCTATGCAGAGAAAGAACTTAAAAATCCTGCACTGATAGTTGATACCAACCACTCGAATTCCGGAAAGAAATATTTGGAGCAGATACGTATTTCCAAGGAAGTTCTCCATAGTATGCGTCACAGTCAGGAAATAAATAAGCTTGTAAAAGGTCTTATGATAGAGAGCTATATTGAGGATGGAAGTCAGAAAATAGGCGAGAATATCTATGGTAAGTCTATTACCGATCCATGTCTTGGCTGGGAAAAATCTGAAAGGCTGCTCTATGATATAGCTGAATTGCTTTAAAGCAGCACCGCACAAAGCTGTCAATTTTGTCAAGCTGACAGAAACTTGTTGTGCAAAGTTTATTATTTTTCTATTGACTTATAACTTATTTTGGTATATAATATATTATGTGGATCTGTATTGATTCTGCAATTTATTACAGTCAGGAGTTAACGGCATGAAAAATATTTTATTTGCAGCTTCAGAAAGCGTACCCTTTATCAAAACAGGCGGACTTGCCGATGTAGTGGGAGCTTTGCCCCAGTATATCGACTCCGGCGAATATGACGTAAGGGTGATTATGCCTTTTTATACGTGTATTCCGGAAAAATTCAGAAATTCTTTCAGGTATGTCACCCATTTTTATATGGACTTCGGAATGCATGAAGGAAATCAGCACGTCGGTATCATGGAATACGAGTATAATGGTGTGAAGTTCTATTTTGTGGATAACGAGTATTACTTCAAGTGCAGTACGCCTTATTCGTCTGATCTTAAATGGGACATCGAGCGTTTTACCTTTTTCTGCAAGGCGGTGCTTGCAGTTCTGCCTGTTATCGGTTTCCGTCCTGATATTATTCACTGCCACGACTGGCAGGCTTCACTTATTCCTGTATTTCTTCATACTTCTTTTGCAACAAATCCTTTTTACAGTTCAACTAAAACAATCATGACCATACACAACCTGAAATTTCAGGGTGTCTGGGATGTCAAGACATTCAAGTATCATACCGCTCTGCCGGATTATATGTTCACTCCGGACAAGCTGGAGTTTCATAAGGATGCAAATATGCTCAAAGGCGGTCTGGTTTATGCCGACTATATCACTACAGTATCCGAAACATATGCAGAGGAGATCAAGTATCCTTTCTATGGCGAGCAGCTTGACGGACTTCTTCGTGCCCGTTCCGCTTCGCTGAGGGGTATAGTCAACGGTATTGATTACAAAGTATTTGATCCGTCCAACGACAAGCAGATCTTTGCAGAGTACAATTCAAATAACTTCATTAAGCAAAAGGCTGTCAACAAAGAAAAACTCCAGGCTGAGCTTGGACTTCCCGTTGATAAGAACAAGTATATGATAGCTATTATATCACGTCTTACCGATCAGAAGGGACTTGATCTGGTAAACTATGCTATTGAACGTATTTGTGATGAATTCACGCAGTTTGTGGTAATAGGCACAGGCGACCCGAGATATGAGAATATGTTCAGACACTATCAGTGGAAGTATCCGGAAAGAGTTTCCGCAAATATCCTTTATTCTGACGCTCTTGCACATAAGCTTTATGCCGCAGCGGATGCAATGCTTATGCCGTCTCTCTTTGAGCCGTGCGGTCTTACTCAGCTTATCTCCCTGAGATATGGCACAGTTCCGATTGTCAGGGAAACTGGCGGGCTTAAAGATACAGTTAATCCTTACAACGAATTTGACGGAACAGGTACAGGTTTTTCATTTGCAAATTATAATGGCGATGAAATGCTTGGCGTTATCAACTATTCTAAGCATATCTACTATAATCATCGTGACCAGTGGGATAAAATGGTTAAGAGAGGCATGGAGACAGATTTTTCATGGAATAGTTCCGCACGTCAGTACGAGGGTATGTATGACTGGATGATAAACTGGTGATTTATGAAAAATAAGGAATTAAGGGGCGCCGTCTTTGATATGGACGGCGTTCTTATCGATACAGAAAAACTTTATGTTCGTTTCTGGAGGCAGTCGGCGGCGGATTTTGGTTATAACATGACTGAAGAACACGTTTTCGGCATACGCAGTTTGGCAAGAAAATTTGCTAATGTCAGGCTTAAAAATATTTTTGGGGATAATTTTCCCTGTGTTCAGGTACGTGAGCATCGCACCGAACTTATGGACGCATACATTGAAGAACACGGTATAGAGACGAAAAAAGGTCTGTTTACTATGCTGAATTATCTGCGGGACATGGGAATAAAAATTGCTGTTGCTACAGCCACCCCAATTGAAAGAGCAAAGAAAACGCTTGAAGGGATAGAGGCACTGACTTATTTTGACGCTGTGGTCGGAGGAGATATGATACAGAATGGCAAGCCTGATCCCGATATCTATCTTGCGGCTGCTGCCGAACTTAGACTTCCTCCGGAGAGCTGCGCTGCTTTTGAAGATTCTCCGAACGGCATAAGATCGGCGCATTCTGCCGGATGCCATGTGATAATGATACCTGATCTGACTCCGCCGGATCAAGATATACTGCCTATGCTAAGCGCCGTATATGATTCGCTGGACGAAGCTGTAAACTTCTTTGAGAATTGGAGGTGCTGAAATGCCGAGCGTTTCAACAGTTTTTGAGATACCAAAGTTCTACTATTTTGACAGTGGAAATGATTATTCCGGAAGTAAAGGTGATTTTGCTTATAAAATAATCACCGGGGAAAAACTTAAAGCTATGACGTGGCATGGACGGCTTTGCTCCATGAAGGCTCAGATAGAGCACGAACAGGACTTTGAACGTTCTGAGAACGGTTTTGCTGAAATGATAAAATGGATAGAAGACCGTTACCGTGAAAGCAAATAAAAAATAAGCTTCCGCATCATTATGATGCGGAAGCTTTTATTTTACCACTGTCCGTAATCCGGATTATTGGACGGAACATCTGTTACAACTGGAATCGTTGGCGGTGGGTCGGTAACCGGCGGATTAGTAACCGGGGGGGCAGTGACTGGCGGTTCGGTGACAGGAGGATCTGTTACGACAGGAGCAGTAGTAGCGGCTGCTGTCGTTTCCGTGGTCACAGGCTGGGTATTCTGTATGGGTGCAGTTGTCTGAATACCACCGTCCTCAGGAACATAGTAGACTGTAAGCTTTTTGCCTTCTTTGTTGCTGAAGAATGTACCAGGCGTTATCGTCTGACCTTCCACCTGAAGTTCAATTATGGAATTTGGCTTTCCGTAAGAGTTTTTTGAAGCGATAAACTGATAGTTGAAGTCAGAAATTCCGGCTTTTTCAAGGCGGTTCTTGTATTCAGAAACAGTGCAGTCTGCATAATCCGGGATAATTGCCGATTCTTTACCCTTGCTGACTTTTACTTTTACGACTGTTCCCTTTGATATCATTGTTCCGGCTTCGATTTCCTGTTCAAAGATCATATCTGTATCGTATTCGTCATTGTATTCGTACTCGGGGTCGAGTATAAAACGATCCTGATATTTTTCCTTTGTAAGTTCAAAGAAGCGTCTTTCGAGATCTGGCATTTCAATGTCCTCCGGAAGAGTCGTTGCGGTAGGATCTGTAGTGCCTGAAACAACGTTGTCCGTGACGGTATTATTGCTGTTAAGGATATCCGAAGATTCGTCTCCTCCGCCGACGCCCAGGATATTGAATATGACGACGGCAATTATAAGAAGGATAGCCAGCAGCAGAATAGCGATGATAACCGGTATTTTTATCCTGTCTACCGTATTTACTTTTTCATATCTGTAGTCGTCCTGTGAATCGTTTCTGGGCGGAGCGTAATTTCTTACCGGCTGTTGAGGCGGCATAGGGTATACAGGCTTCTGAACCGGACGCTGTCGGATATTATATTCCGGCGGAGCAGCGTTTACTCCGTAATTTAAAGGCTGTTCTTCAGGCGTCTGCGCAGGAACAGGAATAGTTCCGGTATGCCTTACAGGCGCAGGCTGTTCAAATAGTCTGGTAACCAGTTCGGTGATCGTTTGTATGCGGTCACGCCCGCTGAGGTTCATGCCGTCCATGATAACACGTGAAACGTGCTGTGGTATCTGCGGATTAAGAAGACACGGCTCGTGCAGATCATCATGTTTAGTGCGGTCAACCGAGTCGTCAGGCATACATCCGGTAAGCGCACGATATATAAGTGCGCACACTCCGTAGACATCAGTCCAAGATCCCTGACGGCTGCTGCTGTTTGCAGAATACTGTTCAGGAGCGGCGTATCCCTTGAAAAGTTCGTATTCAAGACCTGCGTTTGCTGTTCTTACAGCGGAAATACAGAAGCTTGAAAGCCTCAGTTCGCCTTTGGTGGTGATGTATACCGTATCGGGGCTGATAGCACGGTGAATGATCCCGGCGTTATGAAGTCTGCCGATAGTTGTGAACAGAGGAGGAAAAAGTTTTGAGACCTGTTCCCAGTTTAGTTCGCCGGCATTTTCCTTGAGGAAATCAAGCATTTTGACGCCGTCAATGTGTTCAAAAACGGTATATGTAGTATTGTTCTCGGCAAACATATCGAGAACAGGATTGATATTCGAGTCGTTTCTCAGTCTCGCAAGAGATTTGTTAAGCTCGGTATATTCTGCCATGAAAGCCTTGTATTTGGCAAGGTCGTTATAGTTTACGCTGATAGTTGCCTTGCCTTTGACACGGGTGCAGAGATTTATCGGCATATATTCTCTTAAAAGGACTTTACAGCCTGTGGAGACATCATAGCCGGCGTATGCGGCTCCTTCTCCGTTGTATTCAAGAAGGATACCCACAAGGTATCGGTCGTGAAGAAGTGTTCCCGGCGTTATGTATGCAGGATTAGCCGGCGTAGTTTCGTCATATCCGCAGTGAGGGCATATATGGAGCTCATTGTCATATTTTTCCATACACTTGTAGCAGAATTTGCGTTCTCCCAAAGCAGCTCCTCCTTAATAAATGAAATTAATGCAAAAAATCGCATCATATTTATTGTATCAGCATTCTGTAAAAAAGTCAACCCTTTCAGAGCTCTTATTACGGAATCGTCTGAATTTTGTATTTTTTTTGTAATAATTTTATTGCTTTAATCAGCTTATTTGTAATATTTAAAATATTACCATACGTCATCGTTGTAAAAGTCGCAAAAGCCTTCTATTTCATTTGTAAGAACGTTGTAAATAATTATTTTTTTATTGAACTGAGATTTGGTGGTCATATATATCCTGTTGTTATACGCTGCAAATTCTTCATTTTTTATAAAATCGGAGTCAACGCATTCTGAAACGAATTTCATAGAGGCAGTAATGCAGCGTGTGGTAAAAAGAAGATTTTCGTCGTATATTTCGTCTGTCTCATACGCATTGCCATTCATCTCCTTAAAGCTTACGATACACGGAATTGATGATAAGGCAAAGAAAAGAATCATGGGATTATTCTCGCCTGATTCTATATATAACTTTTTTGTTTCTTCGCAGGCGCAGTTGATATAATAATCGCACAGTTCGGCAAAATCGGGCTGTATGATTTCGTCCGCTGCAAAAGGATCAAAATAATAATCAGGATAGAGGACATTTCCTTCCACGGAGATCTGAGACTCTGATTCCGCAGGGATTTCGGTGATCGGGTAATCGCTGAACCAGTTGAACATACCGTTTTCAGAATTAAACATATACAGGACTTTGCTGTAGAATTCCACGCTTATTTCATTGAATTTCCCTATTCCACGCTGTACGGCGTCAGAGGTGACGATATGCTGCTGATCGTCGTAGAAGTTAATGTACCTTGTGCTGAGATCTTCGCTGTCCATAATGAGATCAACATAGCGCCTGTTGTGGAATTTATTGTAGTACGGGTGTTTTTCTATATAGTAAAGACCGTTTGGAGCTGCGTAAATACTTTCAGTGATCCCGTTTTCAACAGGCTGGACATATTCTGCTTTTTCGCTGTATATGCTGATATTCCTGATCAGCGAGTCCATGATGCAGCATATGTCAAGGCTTCCGTTTCCATACCATCTGCTGATTTCCGGAGATGAACTGACAAGCCGGCTGTTATTCTTGTCCACTATGCTCATGGGATCAAAAGATAGCTCGTCAGTGGACAAATATATTGCTCCGCTGATGTCGGAGGAGCGAGTTTTTTTCAGCTCCTTTTCATCATTCGAACTCAGAATGGCAGCAGTAATTTTAGTACCGTTCAATCCTATAATTGCTATGACTATAAACAAAAAGATGAAAAGTATGCGGTTTTTCATTGTTATTCCTCTTATATCAATTGTAGGCAGGGGCATAAAAACCCTCAATATATTTATCACGGGCATTATATATAGTTATAAGCTCGCTTCGATCAAAAAAGATACTTTGATATATGCTGCCCTGATAATAAGTATATTCCGGTTCGGATATATTGGGGGCATACATAATTTTATCGCATATATGTCTTACGGCAACTGCAACAAAATAATTCTCATTGACATTAAATGTAGTATAATAAAAGTAAGCCGGTAGAATCCAGAACATATTTATGGAATTATCATCAGGAATATATGGTTGTATCATTTCGTATGTAGCTAATAAGGAGTCATAGCATATATCATATGTGTAATTCAGATTGCTGATATCTAATTGAAGGTCAATAAAACGTCCGTCGTTAAAGAGAGTGTTGTAAATTTCACTATCAAATTTACTGATTGAATAATAAAACTGTTTGGACTGACTGTCAAATTCTCCGAGAGCAGACTTCATTGCTTCATCCGACAGCTGTACATTATCTTCGTCGGAATAGAATCGGAGATAGACTATTCTGAAATCGCTGACAGTAAGTATACAGTCAAGAAATCGTGTTTCATTCCGGACGTTGGTATATTTAAATTTTTCGACGTAGATATATCCGTTTTTGAAGCTAAGTTCAGATATAAGTTTTTTCCCTTCATTCGGTGTCAGCTGGCATCGTATATCATAATGGCTTATAACGGTAATAAGCGCTGCGCTGATATCCTGATGGTGGCTGTTTGTAAGGTAATCGTAATAGTTATTATAATTATTATTGTATGAGCTTTCAATAAAGTCCATAGGATGAAATCCGGCTTCTTCTCCTGAAATATATACGGTTTCGTAATCCTGGACGTTTCGGGGCAGCCTGGCGTTCTCCAGATGCGAGCTGCCGGAGAAAAAATCTGTTGCATTTACGCTGTAATAGCCTATTGAAAGAATCAGCGCCAGTATCAGAATAAATGCTGCGGTATGTTTCATCAGAAACACTCCTCCCCGGATATGATTATATAAACGGTTGTTCCTTCGCCGAGACGGCTGTCAATTGTCAGGATAGCGTTGTGCAGCTCGGCAATTTTAACGCAGAGGGCGAGTCCGAGACCTGCGCCGCCCGCCTTGCGGCTGCGTGATTTATCTACCATATAGAACGGTTCAAATACCTTTCGTGCGTCTTCCTCGCTCATGCCGATTCCGTGGTCAGTAACGGCGATAACGACGTTGCCCTGAGACATACCGGCACGGAGGATGATCTCCTGTCCCATATCCGAAGCCTTTATAGCGTTTTCAATTATATTATACAGCAGGGACTTGAAAAGTTCTTCATCGGCATATATGGTGATATCCTCGGAATCGCATATTAGCGAAACGTATTTTTTTGCCAGTATAGGGGCGAGTGAAGTTTCTGTATCGTGTATCATGGCGGCCAGACTTACAGGCTTTTTCTCCGTTTCAGTGCCTCCGAGGGCGATAAGCTCCATAAGCTTGCCTGAAAGAGCACGCATACGTTTTGTTTCTTCCACGATAACGCCGGCGTATTCCTGACGTTCACGGTCGCTTACACTTTTCTTGATGCGCAGCAGGTCTGCAAATCCGAGGATAGAAGTCAGCGGCGTTTTCATTTCATGGGCAAGATTGGCGATAAACGTCTGTCTGTCCTCAGCGATCTTTTCAAGACGTGCGGCGTTGCTCTGAATGGAATCCGCCATGATATTCATATTTTCGGCAAGTTCACGGAACTCACGGCTGCCTTTTTTTCTTATCCTTATTTTGTAGTTCCCTCCGGCGATAGCCTTTGTATAAATGTTGAGCCGGCTTAGCGGACGCAGGAGGAATATTACGGTCACAAGGAGTATGAGCGAGATTACCGACGCCGAAACAAGGCTTATCTTGCGGACAAAATCCGTCTGGCGGTCACGGAGCGTGTATATTTCCGATACATTTGTTACCGTCATGATAATATAGTCCATGTCCTCTGCCTTCTGGCAGGAGCAGACGGTCATATAGTGGATCTTGCCGCACTGAAATATCCGGATATTATAGCTGTCTCCGGAAACGTCAACGTTGCTTATATAGCTTCCAAAGTCCTTATGATTGAAAAGTTCTGGAATATCGCTGCTTGCGATCAAATTTTTATTGCTGTCGTAAATAGCTGTTGCCGTCTGTCCCTGAGAACGTCCCCGGACAATATCGGCGGCGATATCGTTCACCATGTCGGAACTGAGAATAATTTTTTCGGCTTTCAGACGCTCATATATTACAGTATTGGCAAATGAAGCGGCAAAATATTCGTATTCGTTTATTGCATGAACCTGTTCACGCTCGATAAGCAGCTTGTGACTGTTGTTAAGCAGTACAATTGATATTACGTTTACTGCCGCAATTATCAGGCAAAGTGAACTAAGAAAAATCTTTTGCCAAAGCTTCATAATTTTTCTTGGCTTTCAAGACGATAGCCGAGTTTCGGGATCGTGATAAGCTTGTCTTTCAGTTTCAGTTTGCGTCTTACCTGTTGTACGTGAATATCAACGGTACGGCTTTCGCCCTCAAATTCATATCCCCAGATATTGGAAAGTAAACGTTCACGGGATACGGCGATATCCTGATGCTGGAGAAAGTATACGATAACGTCGAATTCCTTTGGCGTCAGCTGAACGGGCTCTCCGTCGTCAGTGATGATGTGGCTGGCGATGTCTACCATGATCGAACCATAGGTAATGATGTTCTGGGTCTTGTTTGAGCGCCGCAGTACAACGTCGATCCTTGCAAGCAGCTCCAGGGCTTCAAACGGTTTTACGATATAATCTTCAGCTCCCAGGCGAAGTCCTTTTACTTTGTCGGCAACGTCCTGTACGGCGGTCAGAAAAATAACGGGAGTTCCGCAGTTTTTTATGTCGTTCATTACCTCGAAGCCATTCATTTCGGGCAGCATGACATCCAGCAGGATAAGGTCATATGTGCCTTTGAGCGCTTCTTTTGCGCCGCTTTTTCCGTCATAGCAGCACTTTCCGTTATAGTTTACTATTGAAAGAGTTGCTTTTATCATTTTGGCAATATTTTTGTCGTCCTCTATAATAAGTATATTTATCATGAAACTGCTCCTTTGTGTATTGCTGCCTTAATTTTATCAGAAAACAGAGCGGATGTCAAACAGTCAGAGCTATTTTTTGCAAATATTTTGCATTTGCAAGGTGGTTTTGTACTCAGGGGCATCGTCAAAACTGATAAGCTCCGGCATTTCACGCAGAGACAATGAAGAGTTTTTGCCAACAATGATATGATCCAGAACCTTTATATCAAGCGGTCTTAGTGCGTCAATTATTTTTCTGGTTGCGATCAGATCGCTTTCCGATGGATTGGAGTCTGCGTCGGGATGATTGTGGGCAAGAATAAGCTTGTTTGTTCCGCTTGCGACGGCGAATCTTACAACGTCTCTGCATCTTGTGTTTACAGATGAAGAATTTCCTGCTGCGAAAGAAAAATAATCTGATACTCTCATATTATCTTTTACTGCGGCAGCGCATAAGTGTTCTTCGGAATATCCGACGAATCGGTTTTCAAAATATTTCTTTGCCCTTTCCGTACTGTTTACCAGGTACAGTTTATTTTTGTCTGTCGATCCTTCATGGCATATGGCAGGTATTAGTTTAAGGAGCGCTGCAGTATTGTTGTTTAATCCGTATTGGGCAGTTAAAATTTTGGAATCGGCGTCAGCTGCTGCCTTTATGCTGCCGAGCTCTGAGAGCAGACGTTCAGCCGTATTTTCTTCCGCTCCTGAATGATACAGAAGAAATTCAAGGAGTTCGGCGTCGGTCATAGACTCTGCTCCTGATGATATTATCTTATTTCTTAATATTTGTTTTCTGTTCATGGTGTCTAAAAGGAAAAACCGAAAGCTCCTGTTTCTTTCATGGAAAAAGTGTATTTTCCGCTGCATATGATCATATCAATAAGCTCTGCGCCAATTGTCGAAGCTGTTTCAGCGATCATTCTTGTCAGGCGGTAGTCGCTTTGTGTCGGGATCGGAGGGGAGCAAAGGTGAAAAATGCCGGCTGCAATTTGGTCAGCTCCACTCTTGAGAATAATTTTGGTAATAAGCCTTGCGGCGGACGGATTGTCTTCAAGCTCATTAAGTCTGAGACTTTCCGAATGTATAAGTTCAAGCTGCGTGTTGACAGAAATTATGAGAATGGAATCAACAGTATGCTCCGGAAAATTATCGGCAAAATAGTTTTTGAGATCGTCAGTTGACGAGAAGCTTATCCGTTCCTCTGATACCTGCGAATATCTGCGGCAGATTTCTCCTATGGCTTTGATAAGGCTGGCGCTGACAGGACCTATTTCTTCAACTTCAGTGAGATCGTCGATCTTTGCGTTTAGTACGCCGTCAATATCACCGAAACGGTCAAGCAGCCGGTGAGCCGCAGGATTTGTATCTTTTCTTGTAATAGTGTAGAAAAGAAGCATTTCAAGAAGCTGATGAGGATAATAGATGTTTCCGTTGCTTTCAAGAAATTTCTGCTTCATTCGTGAACGATGTTTAAAGTGAATATTTTGCTTTTTAGTCATTATGTCTCCTTATGTGATAGTTAATAAAGTTCCTGTTCCAGATGACAGAAAGTGTTTGTGTTGAAAAATTCTGTTATAGAAATACCAAAGCCGTCGCACAGCTTTTTTATAGTGATTATTCCTATGTTTTTAGCTTTGCGGTTCACTATATCGTTTACAGTCGACTGCGTTACTCCGGAGAGCGTTGAAAGTTTATTTACTGTTATACATTTTTCTTTGCAGAGTTCAAGGATTCTGTCTGAGACTGCTTCTGAAACGTTCATGTTAATGCCGCCTTTCTTCAATACTATACTTTCCACACATTCAGAACTTGTCCACAGTATGCCTTCGCTTTTTCGAGTCTCGACCGTCGTCTCGGTCGGTGCTTCTGCTTTGCAGAGGTATCAACTGGATACCTGCGCCCTTATCTTCGTTAAAATTATTTTCAATAAGCCGCACATAATTTCTACATGGACAGGTTCTCATTTGATGTGAATACGATCTAATATTATAATATCATTTTTTATGCGAAAATATTGTCGGTAAACCGTTGACTTTTGTATATAATTATGTTATAATACTTTTCATAAGATCATCCTTAATTGATTGCAATTAAAGATGATGTGAAGAATAGTGTTCTTTAAATGGAATTTAGAGTGCAAAAATGCATACCTAACGAAAAATATACAAAAATATAATAAAAATGTCGTAAAAAAGATTTAAAAGTACATAATTGAATCGTTGACTTTAAAGATATTTCGTGTTAAAATTAAATCAGATAAATAGTTAACGGAATTGGAGGTTTTAATTTTATGAAGTTAAAAAAATTGGTCGGAGGAATAATGTCGCTGGCAATGGCTCTGACATCTTTCAGCGCCGTAGGAGACAGCCGCAGCGGAGCTGCTCTTGAAACAAAAGCGGCGAATTCAGATTGGAAGTTTGATCTTGGAGGAAACGGGGCGGCATCAGGATGTATCGGAGTTTCTGCTTCTGACGGATACAATGCCGGAAAAGGGTACGGTTTTGCGCAGCCCGGTAATGTCGCAAATGTTGCCGCTGCCGGTTCTGGTGCGCTCAGCGATGCGGTTCAGTTCAAAAGTACGGATTCCGCCAATACTTTCAATGTCGATCTTCCAAAGGGATTGTATGAGATCACTGTCACTACAGGAAATACTTCAAGAACAAGCATTAAAGCTGAGGGAATGCTCCAGCTTATGAATCTTACCGGGAACAATGCTGTGGAGACATTTCAGATCCCCGTTACAGACGGTCAGCTGAATATTCAGGCGGTTGAAGGAAGAGCCAATACTCCTTTTTCTCTCAGCGCTATTGAAATAACTAAGCTCAACGATACCGGGATTACAAATCCTACTGTATGGCTTTGCGGCGATTCGACAGTTGCCAACTATTACAATACTGCTGATACCTCTCAGCACGGATGGGGACAGTTTTTCGGAAGTTATGCCTCGTCAAAGGGATTCATTGTCCGGAATATGGCGGCCAGCGGGCAATACGCCAAGGGATTTGTGGATGCCGGACAGTTCGCACCTATTGAGGCATACGGCAGATCAGGAGATATTTATATCATATCTATAGGTATAAATGATACTAATTATTCCAATGCGGAAGAATACTACAACACTGTTACAGATATGGTGAAAAGGACCAAAGCCAAAGGCATGGAAGTCGTTCTTGTAAAACAGCAGGGCAGGCATTCTGATCTTAACAGAAAGCCTCTCCTCGGCGGACGCTGGTTCGGCGGTCAGCTCGACCAGATCGGTATAGAACAGAACGTAAAGGTCGTAGATCTTTTCACCGAATGGCAGAATTTCGGGGTATCGCTTGGATATGACGGCATGACTCCGTACTATGGCGCAGATGATGATCTCCACCAAAGCAAGCAGGGGGCTCAGAAGATCGCCGAGTTTATGGCAAGTCTTACAGGAATGATTCGAGAACCGAGCAGTTTGGATACCAGCAAGGCATATCGTCTGAAAAATGTAAACAGCGGTCTTTACCTGGAGGTTGAAAGAGCAAAGGCTGAGGCAGGCGCAAATGTTCAGCAGTGGGGAGCGGACGGAGCTTCAGCTCACAATACATGGAGGCTTAAGCATAAGGGCTATAACTACTATGAGATCTGGTCGTATCTTGGCGGTCAGAATACCTATCTCCTTGATGTTGAAGGAGGAAGTTCTGCAAGCGGAGCAAATATTTCCATTAATACCAACACAAACACCGGAGCGCAGTGGTTCAGATTCTTTGAAAACAGCGACGGCAGCTATACTATAGTCTCAAGATGTTCCGGCGATAAGGGAGCCATTGAAGTTACCAATGCCTTAACTACGGCAGGCGGCAATGTACAGCAGTGGGAGACAAACAATCATCCGTGCCAGAACTGGATACTTGAAGAAGTTGTGTTTCCTCCGGCTGTTACAACAACTACAACCGTAACAACTACAACAACTACCACAACAGTTACGACGACATCTTCTTCTCCGGGAGTGAAAAGGTATCCGGGCGATGCAGATTGTGACGGCTTAATTCTTTTGAACGATGCAGTTCTTATCATGCAGGCTGTTGGAAATCCAGACGCTTACGGCGTAAACGGATTTGAAAAAACGCATATCACTGAACAGGGCAGGATCAACGGAGATGTTACCGGTGACGGAGACAGTCTTACAAATCTTGACGCACTGTTTATCCAAAAAGCTCTTCTGAATATGGAAACCTTGCCGGATATAGAGTATTATCCTGCCGATCCTATTGTTACTACTACAGATCCACGTTATTACGCTCTGGATCAGACATGGGAACAGGGAATTGAGGAGAACTATAACGAGGGATACACAAAAGACGGCTATGTAAATCTTGACAATACGGAGGGGAGCAGTATCACCTGGACAGTGACGGTTCCCCAGGACGGCAATTATCTTGTGACTTTCAGAGTAGCAAACGGTACTGACGCCGACAGAAAAATGAAGATATTCGTAAACGGAAACACAGAATCCTACTGGATGCAGCCGTTTACCGGTACAGGCGGCTGGACGGCATGGGGAGAAAGAGGAATTGTTCTTCCTCTTAAATCCGGCGAGAATACAATAAAAATGGTATCGGCAACAGAGGGCGGCGGACCTAATTTTGATTGTCTGACATTGCAGCTTACTGACGAACCAATCGCCGAAGTGTATGATCCTACCCAGGATCAGCCGCCTGTTGACACAAACAAGCCCGTTATCTACATTGCCGGAGATTCCACTGTTCAAAGCTACCGAGCAAGCTATGCGCCGCAGCAGGGCTGGGGATATTATCTTCAGAATTACTTTCAGGATAATGTTACCGTTTCAAATAATGCCATTGCCGGAAGAAGTTCCAAGAGCTTCTACGATCAGGGAAGATATCAGACTATAGTTGATAACCTCAAATCAGGGGATTTTGTTATGATTCAGTTTGCAATTAACGATTCGGCCGCAAGCAATGCAGAAAGATATGCCCCTGTGTGCGGAAATGCCGATAACCCGACAGCCGGCTCTTACGAGTGGTATATGACGGAATTTATCAAAGCGGCACAGTCTAAGGGGGCAACTCCTATACTGGTGACAACGGTCATTGGCATGAAGGCATATTCCAACGGAAAATTTGTGAACAGCTACGGAAATTACTGCGACGCTTGCAAAAAATTGGCTTCAAAGTATAATGTTCCCTGTATTGATCTGAATTCTCTTATGGTGAGTCATTACAACTCTGTTGGCTACGAAACTGCGAAAAGCTATCATCTTATGGGCGCTGTAGAGGGATCCACAGATGGAACGCATTTCTGCGAAAAGGGTGCGGATATCGTTGCAGGTATCGTAGCACAGGCTGTTAAGTCTCAGAAAATAGCAGGATTATCAGAATATGCAAAGTGATTCCTGAAAAAGGAGCCGTTTGCTGGCTCCTTTTCTTTACTGTATATGGAAAAAGGAGCGTTCCTTAAAGAACGCTCCATATTTCTCTCATTTCACGGAAATTATGCTCTTTCAACCTTGCCTGAACGCAGACATCTTGAACAAGCGTAAATATGACAAGGAGTACCCTTGACGATAGCCTTTACACGTTTTACATTAGGCTTCCATGTCCTGTTTGTACGTCTGTGTGAGTGTGATACCTTAATTCCAAAGGTAACGCCCTTTCCGCAGATTTCACATTTAGCCATTAGGTTGCACCTCCTTAGCAGTTTCAAAAATACAACATTAATATCATATCACATCTTTTGGAAAAAAGCAAGTCTTTTTTTAAAAAAAACCAAAAAAAATTTGAAAAAGTATTTTCACCGCAATTTTTTTGTGTCAAGAAGTAAAAAAATTCATTTATTACTTGAAAAAAAAATTGGAATGTAGTATAATAATAAATAGTAATCTGGGAATCTTTACTCATAATGGCAGTATATGATCTTGCATGCTGCCGATGCGAAATATTCCGGCAATGAAAGGATAAGTATGAATATAGAACTTTTTATTAAATATTTTGCACGTGCTGTTACATTGCTGCTGGTGCTTCCTCTGCACGAAGCGGCTCACGCCGGCGTTGCCCGTCTTTTGGGAGACGATACTGCTCAGCGGCAGGGTCGTCTTACGATCAATCCGTTTGCTCATCTTGATCTTGTAGGTTCTGCGCTTATAATGCTCACGGGGTTCGGCTGGGCAAAGCCGGTTCCGGTAAATCCTATGAGAATGAAAAAGTACCGTGCCGGATTTGCACTTACGGCTCTTGCCGGACCGGTTTCAAATATTCTGGCAGCAATTGCTGCGGCGTTTATTCATGCGGGTATTCTGGCAACTAACGCAGGTTTTGAGGCTCGTTATGACTTTTTTATCAACGATAAGATAACGCCGCTGTTCTGCGCTATTCTGCTCACTGAGTTTCTGGTATCTGTTAACGTGGGTCTTGCTTTATTCAATCTGATACCGCTGCCTCCGCTTGACGGATTCAATGTCCTGCGATATTTTACCAATGAAAAATTTGACCGCTGGTTCTATATACATCAGCGTGAGATAAGTATCGGATTTCTTCTTTTCCTGATAGTTTTCAGTACTATTGATTCCGCATACAATCCGCTTTACTTTTTGTCGGATGCGATGGAAAACTTTGTCTGGAAGATAGTTTCATGGATTCCGGCTGCCAGAGGATAAACAATGGCTTCAATTTCGTTTAAGCTTGAAGTTTTTGAGGGACCTCTTGATCTGCTGCTCAGTCTTATCTCCAGGCATAAGCTCAATATATGTGATATTGAGATCTCAAAGCTTCTTGAGCAGTATCTTGTTTATATAGACCAGGCTCAGGAGCAGAATCTGGAACTTGCCGGGGAATTTCTCGAAATGGCTGCAAGACTTATATATATAAAGACTGCGTATCTGCTTCCACGTCCTGAGGAGGCAGAGCAGCTTAAAAAGGAACTGGAGGGCGCTCTTATTGAGTATTCTCTCTGTAAGATTGCAGCTAAAAAGCTTGCCGAAGCTTTCGTGGGTGGAAGCATTTTTGTACGTGCTCCTATGCGTATCAAGGCGGATATGACATATAGCCTGGTGCATGATCCGTCCTGCCTTGCCGCAGCGTACAGCGGTATTTCCCGGAAATCAGTTAGGACTGAGATAACCAGAATGTCGGCTGAAAACAAGATCAATTCTGTAGTAAAACGCCGCATCGTTTCCGTAATGTCAAAAGTAGTACACATTCTCAGGGAACTTTATGTGACCGGGGAGGCGTGCATGGATAATATTTATAAGGGCGTGACTGACCGTTCGGCAAGAGTTGCAACTTTTCTTGCTGTGCTGGAACTTACCAAATCAGGCAGAATTACAATAAGCGATGATAATATGACCATATATTTTAAAGGAAGAAAGGACGGGGAAAAGAAATGGATGTCAAAGAAAAACTCGGCGCTATAGAGGCAGTTCTCTTTGCCAGCGGCGAGCCGGTGGAACTTTTCCGTCTTTCAGAGGCGTGCCGTTTAGACGCCGGAGCGATTCCGTCTATGATAAGGCTCATAAACGAACGTTACGACGACTGTGGAAGCGGTATCTGTATAAAAAAACTGGACAGCAGCTATCAGATGTGTACCCGTGAGAAATTTGCTCCGCAGATAAGAGCTGCTCTTGAAACCAAAAAGACTACTCCGTTATCCAATGCGGCAATGGAAGTATTGACCATAATCGCCTATAATCAGCCCGTATCAAAGGGCTTTGTGGAAAATGTCAGGGGAATAGACAGTTCCTCCGTTATAAACAATCTTCTTGAAAAGGGGCTGGTTGAGGAGGCAGGGCGTCTGGATGTGCCCGGAAAACCGCTTATATACCGTACAACTGCGGTCTTTCTGCGGAGTTTCGGTCTTGGTTCTGTTTCTGAACTTCCGCCTTTGCCGGGACAAACGGAGGATGAAACAGACAGCGAAAAAAGTTAACGAAAGGAACGGCAGGAAATGATCGTACTGAAAATTCTGCTATTTATACTTCTTGCCGTGCTCGGTCTGATACTGCTGGTGCTTATTATACCGGTGGGCGGCGAGATAAGCTTTATCGGCGGCAAGCTGAAATATAAAGTCAGTCTCTGGTTTATTAATGTTATGGATTCAGACGGCGGCGGTGTTCTTGGATGGCTTAAAAAAAGAAAATCAAAGAAAAAAAAGCATAAAAAGCCGAAATCAAAAAAAGTCAGGACAAAAAAGCAAAAGGAAAGCAAATCGTCTGAACAGCTGCAAATGCAGGTCACCACTTCGGACAGTGCGGAGGAAACAGGGGATAAACAGTCGGAAGAGCCAGCCTCTTTCAGCGGAAGCATTTCAGACTCTGACAAGTCTGTTCTTGGCACAGATCTTTCCGAGAACGACGAAAACGATTATGATATCCCTGAACATGATGACGACGAAAATGATGATAAACCGGAAAAAAAGAAGAAAAAAAATAAAGACAAAGACAATGACAGCGATGACGACGAGGAAAAAAAGCCGCTCGGCGATAAAATAGACAAGCTTGTTGGTATCTGGGGAAGCGCAAAAAATCCTCTTTGTCTGATTTTTAAGGCGTTTAAATTCAGCGATCTTTATATCGACTTTGTAATAGCTGATGAGGATGCCTGCAAATGCGCCCTTAATTACGGACGGATCAGCGCTGTTTCCTATCGTGGACTTGCCCTTATGAGCCGGATATTCACCGTAAGGCTTAAAACGGTGGATATACAGCCTGGATTCGGTATGAAGAAAGGAAAATTTGATGCGGCGTTCAGGCTGCGGTTCCGTGTCGGTACGTTTGTTATAGCAGGACTGTGGTTCCTGATAACATATATTTTCCGGGTATTTATCCCGGAAAAACTCAGAAGCAGAAAAGACAAGAGATCTGCCGCTGCGCAGAAATAATAAAGAATTGAGGTTTATTATTATGAATACAGGAAAAACATCGGTAAGCGATCTTTTAGGCGTTTCAATGGAAAAAATAAAGGAAATGGCTGATGTCAACGCCATTATAGGAGAGCCTATCAAGCTGGACGACGGCACGACCATCATTCCTATTTCCAAAGTATCTTACGGTTTTGCATCGGGCGGATCTGATCTTCCGTCAAAGTATGATAAGAACCTTTTTGGCGGCGGCGCAGGAGCTGGAGTTACTATCAAGCCGGAAGGATTTCTCGTGGTTTCACCTGACGGTACGGCAAAAATGGTGTCTATGACTCCTTCAAACGACCCTATCGGCAATGCTATCGAGAAAGCGCCTATGATAATTGAAAAGGTTCAGGGAATAATCAGCAAGAAAAAAGGTAAGAAGTCAGATTCCGGAGAATCTGCTGCCATTGTGGAATAACATCGGATAAACAAGCATATCCTTTACAGAAAAGTACGTCTTTTGTGGAGGTATGTAAATGAAAAAGCTTTGTTCAATAGTTATGGCGTTTTTTATCATGATAGGAATTCTGCCGTTACGGGCAGGAATTGTCTTTTGTGCCGAAGAGCCGGAAATATCGGCAAAAGCTGCTGTTTTGATCTCAGCCGATACCGGTGAGATAATATATGAGCGCAGCAGCAGTCAGAAGCTTCCTATGGCGAGTACGACAAAAATCATGACAGTGCTCCTTTGCCTCGAAAGCGGAGATCTTTATGAGGAATTTGTGGTTGACAGCGACGCTATCAGAGTAGAGGGATCGTCAATGGGTCTGCGTGAGGGGGATATTGTTACCAAATATGCCCTTTGCTGCGGTATGCTTCTGCCCTCCGGAAATGATGCCGCTAATGCCGCAGCTGTAAAGATCGCCGGAAGCATCGGCGCATTTGCAGATATGATGAACGACAAAGCACGTGAAATGGGGCTTTCAAGGACATTTTTCGTTACACCGTCCGGTCTTGAGGGAGAAGGTCATGGTTCCTCTGCCTACGATATGGCTATATTGGCACGGGAAGCTCTCAGGAATGAAACGTTCCGTGAAATCTGTTCTCAGACGTCGATTCAGCTTGAATTCGGCAATCCTCCTTATAAGAGATGGCTTAAAAATACAAATAAGCTGTTGACCATGTGCGACGGAGTTTACGGCGTAAAAACGGGATTTACCGACGAAGCCGGAAGATGTCTGGTTTCAGCGTGTGAACGTGACGGAATGGAACTTATCTGCGTTACTCTTAACGACCGAAACGACTGGGAGGATCATAGTAAACTTTACGATTACGGATTCGGCAAGGTCAGAAAAACGGAGGTGTCTTTTCCGGAGACATTTGAAATTGATCTGGCAGGTTCGGCGAAAGATAAGCTTATCGTAGCTCCCGGAGAGGCTCCGGTCACGGTGACATCTTCCGGATATGATCCGGGGGATATAGGCATACGTGTGATAGCTCCGCCTTTTGTATATGCTCCCGTAAGCGAGGGGGAGGAAGCAGCGCAGCTTGAGATCAGTTTTCGTGGTCGTGAAGTCACGAAAATACCGCTGTATGCCCAGGAGGACGCCGACGTAAAGAAGAAAGCGTCATCAAAGAAAAAGCAGAGTAAAAACTGGCTTAAAAAGTTAATTTCTAAAGTCGGGGGATTTTTCTCCTGACGGAAAAGGTTGATAAAGTGGAAAAAATCAGGATTCAGAAAATGATCGCCGACAGCGGCGTATGTTCACGAAGAAAAGCAGAGCAGCTTATCTCCCAGGGCAGGGTGAAGGTTAACGGTCGTCCTGTAAAGCTGGGGGATAAGTGCGGATTTAAAGACCTGGTAACGATAGACGGAGAGAGGATATTCGTACCCAGAAAAAAGAATTACATTTACCTTATGATGAATAAGCCGAGGGGCTATGTTACTACAGTTTCAGACGAACTTGACAGACGGTGCGTAATGGATCTTCTGGATGGTGTGGAAGAACGTGTCTATCCGGTAGGACGTCTTGACCGCAACTCTGAGGGATTGCTTCTTTTTACTAATGACGGAGAATTTGCCAATAGCATTATGCATCCGAGTCGTCATGTTTCAAAGACATATCGTGTTACTGTTCGTCCGGATATAAGCGACGATCAGCTCGTGGCTCTTTCCGAGGGCGTAGAGATCGACGGAAAAAAGACCCTTCCAGCCAACGTTGTGGTAAAGGAAAAGGAACAGGGACGTGTGGTGCTTCTTATAACTATCAAAGAGGGCAGAAATCGTCAGATACGTAAAATGTGCGAGGGCGTGGGGCTGGAGGTCGCACGTCTCCGCCGTATAAGCATCGGGCCGCTGAAGCTTGGAATGCTCAAGCCCGGAACTTTCAGAGAGCTTACCTCCGAAGAACTCCGTGCACTGAGAACGGCAATAGGTAAGGAGAGGTAAAATGCTTGAAATACAGGAAAAATTCGGTACAGACGGATATGAAGATCTTGTCAGGCGTTCAGCGGGATACGATCTTCATATTACCGAAGCTATTGACTGCGGACAGGCTGTTGGGTTTATCGCATATGCCTATAAGCCGGACAAAACAGTGATTTTTGATTATGATGACGGCGGAGAGCTTATGCTCTGCGACGGACTTGTACGTTCTGTACTTTTCAAGAGCTGCCTTAAAGGGATCGAAACAGCCGTGTTCGATCTGCCCGGAGATAATAAGTACGATAACCTCCGGAAACTGCGGTTTCTTGAACAGGAAAGCAGAATTGCAGAAAACATCGACAGATTTATGAACGGCTGTCAGAACTGTAAGCATAACGGCA
Source organism: uncultured Ruminococcus sp. (assembly GCA_947345935.1). Taxonomy (GTDB): domain Bacteria; phylum Bacillota; class Clostridia; order Oscillospirales; family Ruminococcaceae; genus Ruminococcus. Next base: position 25,038 of record CAMZZN010000010.1, on the reverse strand, counting down.
GCCAATAATGGGTTTTCAAAGTTGGGATTTCCCCTTTGGAAAGGGGAAAAGCTGTTTGCATTTACAAGATATCTACTTGTAACACAGCCAGGAAAGGAGAATAAAAGATGCCTATCAGAATACCGGCGGAGCTTCCGGCATTTAAAACTCTTGGAGATGAAAATATATTTGTTATGTCCAAGGACAGGGCAGAGCATCAGGACATTCGTCCGCTGAAGGTCGTAATTCTCAACATTATGCCGAAAAAAATCGAAACTGAAAGCCAGATACTCAGACTGCTGAGTAATACGCCGCTTCAGGTGGATATTGATCTTCTTCAAATGGCTTCCCATGTTTCAAGGAATACATCGCAAAGCCATTTAGAGGCTTTTTACAAGACTTTCAGTGAGATAAGGGGCAATCGGTACGACGGAATGATAATCACCGGAGCTCCCGTAGAACTGCTTGAATATGAGGAAGTTGATTACTGGGATGAGATCACAGAGATAATGGAATGGTCAAAGACTCATGTATTTTCCACCCTGTATATATGCTGGGCAGCTCAGGCAGGGCTATATTATCATTTTGGAATACCTAAATATCCTCTTGAACAGAAAATGTTCGGCGTTTTTCCCCACAGGGCAGAGGTAAGCAAATGTCAGCTTCTGAGAGGATTTGACGACATTTTTTATGTTCCTCATTCCAGGAATACCGAAGTGCGCAGGGAGGATATAGAAAGGATCCCGCAGCTGGAGATCCTTACATCGTCTGATATTTCCGGCGTTCATATAGTTGCAAATAAAAACGGACGGCAGTATTTTATTACAGGTCATTCGGAATATGATCGTGATACTATTGCCAATGAATATCGTCGTGATCTTGAAAAGGGAATCGACATCAATATTCCCTATAATTATTTTCCGGATGATGACCCGAATAATGTTCCTCTGTTTTCATGGAGGTGTACGGCTAACCTGATGTTCTCAAACTGGCTTAATTACTGCGTTTATCAGCGTACGCCATTTAACCTGGAAGAGCTTGAAGTCCGCAGCTGGAGCTGGGAGACCGGTCTTTAATGGATTCGATGCCATCAATTTAATTGGGGACTTTGTCCCCTCACCCCTGCCAAAGGGTGAATCCGCCTAATGTACAGCGTCTTAACGGACGCTGTTTTCTTTTGTCAATCGTTCCATGAACTCCTCCGTAGAATACGCTCCGCTTCGGTTATATCGGCTAATACCTAAAAGACAATCCGGGTCACGGGTAATATAATTCATTCGTTCGTAACAGGTCAGTGTGATGAGAAATCCGCATTCACGTATTATCGGCAGACTTTCACGGCTGATATAACCGAAAGGATAAGCGAAAACAACGGGAGTGATACCGGTACAGCGGTATAGTTCCTGCTGAAGCAGTGTAAGGTCATTAAAAAGTATATCGTGATATTGTTCTTCTGTTTCACCGGCAGCTATGGAGCATCCTCTTCGGATTCCGTTGCCGCAGTGCATATCGTAAGTATGATTTCCAATCTCGACACGTCCTGAATCAGCAAGATTGGAAATATCTTCCCATGTAAGATAGGAGTAAGCTGACGAATGGGGATCGTTTGGCGCAAGGGATTCCGAGTATTTGCCCACTACAGATACGATTGCGTGCATATCGTATTTTTCCAGCAGCGGCAGAAACTCTGACAGATTGTTGTAAAATCCGTCGTCCAGAGTGATGAGCACCGGTTTTTCCGGAAGTTCTCCTTGGTTTCTGGTATAATTTATCAGATCTGCGGCAGTTACAGAGGTATATCCATTATTTTTCAGCCATATAAAATCGCTCTCGATCTGGTACGGGGTCACAATATATTCCGAAGGCTGAGTTTCGTAAACGCTGTGATACATTATAACAGGGAGAGAAACAGGTTCTTCTTTTTCGGCAGCATATGAAAAGAAAAAACGTTTTGCAACAGGGATAAGTACAGAGCACAGAGAAAGTATCATGATATTGATAATCAGAAATCGAAATAATTTTTTTAAATTGCAGCATTTGTACATACAGCTCACCTCAACAAAGTTTATGTGAGATCAGGGTGAAAAATGTCTCCGGAGAAATAAAGGCGATTACTCATGAATATAATGAAATGAAAGGTTATAATAATGAGGTGAGGATATGACACGTCAAAGACGCCGGAAGATCAGAACGATCATAAAATGTGCAATCTTGCTGTCTCTTCCGTTTGGGATAGCAGGGGCGGCAAACGGAATAAAGGGATTGAGAACTGCGCTTTCGGGAACAAATGGATTTTTTACAGAAAAAACGCCGTCTGCCGCTGTTCCGGCAGAAAATAACGGGGACAGATCTGTATATACAAAGGAAACGCCTGAACAAAATGCTGATGATATTCTCTGTGGGAGCCTGATACTTTCTGAGGGATACGGAGTAACTGCCGAAACGGCAGAAGATCCTGTGATAAAGCTTCAGAGTCCGCTTGAAATGACTGTGGATGATCCGGGTGAAAAGCCGTATCCCACGGAAGACCAATGGACAACGGGTGGAGATATTATCCGAACAACCTATACACCTTACAGCGGAACGACATTCTTTGATCTGGAAAACTGTGGTCAGGTCAATAACAAAACCGATATCCCCAATGACACGCTGATAAAGGAAAGCCGTTATCTTCCGGATTTTACTGTTGAAGATACAGCGGAGCCGCAGGTGCTTATATATCATACGCACACGACTGAAAGCTTTGAACCGTATGTCCGTGAAAATTATGATTCCGCATTTAATTACCGGACTACCGATGAAACGAAGAACATGATAATGGTGGGCGACGCTATTCAGGCAGAACTTGAATCCAGAGGCATCGGGGTGATTCATGTACGGACGATACATGATTATCCTTCATACAATGGTTCATACGGCAGGAGCAGAGAGTCGATACTGCCCATACTGGAACAGTATCCCAGCATAAAAGTGGCGCTTGATATTCACCGTGACGCAATATCAGGCGAAGCTTGCGCATATCAGCCTTATGTTGAGATCGACGGCAGGGAGGCGGCGCAGATAATGATAATTTCGGGATGTGACGACGGTACGCTTGGAATGCCGTTTTACATGAAGAATTTTCATTTTGCCTGCCGTCTGCAGGAAAAGCTGGAGGGAGATAATCCAGGTCTGACCAGACCAATTTTATTTGACTACCGTCATTATAATCAGGATCTCACTACAGGAAGCCTGCTGATAGAAGTCGGTTCTCACGGAAATACGCTTGAACAGGTACAGTATTCCGGACAGCTCATAGGCAGGTCGCTGGGAGATATGCTTAACGATATGAAAGAGGATTAAATGAGAAGAAAAAGAAAAAAAACCGCAGTCAGAGCGGTATTTATATACGTGCTTCTGACTTTCGGTTTATGGATGTTTTTAAATTCATACACAAATTCATATAACAGACTTTCCGGGGAAAAAATAGTTCCGGCAGGTCTTGATCTATGCGGAGATACAGCGTCCATCGAGGTGTTAGACCATGAAATAATCCTTGATCTTTCTGTAATAGCTCCGGAAAGCAGACTGTACTGCGGAGCATATCTATTGTCGCCGGACGAGCTGAGGTTAACGTGCTATCTGATTTCGCTTTATAACGGACTTGGACTGCATACATGAGTAAAAGCTGTTCAATTCTCCGGAATATATAAGAGTCGAACCGGGAAAACGGCGAAAATCGTCAGGTTTATAAAGACAGAAAGGCTTTTCAAGCTGAATGCCTATTTTATCCATGACATAAGCCACGAATTGAGAGCAGACAAAGCTTTTTTTCCTGTTCCATTCTATGTTGAAATAAACTGCCAGCAATCCGAGAATATTATATGAATATACGTTGTGATTTGCGTTGAAATGTTTGATAATACGGTGATATTCGGCTTTTTGACAGCTTGTTACCGGTATTCTGTATATTTCACATGGTATAGAATCAAACTTGCCGAGGGTTCCTTTTCCAACTATTTCTTTATTAAAGGTAGCCGGCAGAGGAAAACGGCAGTACGTTCTGCAAAAGCTGTACATTTCGGAGAGTCTTTCGTCATCGGACAGGGAAACATGGTTGTATGGTTTTCTGGTAAAGAATCTGAAGAATCTTGCAGGTCTTGTTCCTGTTTGAGTCATAATGAGATAAATGTAATTTGCCAAGCTGTTTCCTCCTTTGAATCTGTTTTTTTAATTATATCATATATATCCGAAAAATACAAGGGTTTTTAACAATTAATCGTGAAAATCAAATTATGGAAATAAGTCTATTTGTTTAATGTTAATTGTTTACATAAGCGGAGCTATGATTTTTGCTATGCTGCCGATAATTTTGTAATACAGCTTTTCTTTTTTTATGCTTTCCGGAGTTACCTGGCGGCATTTGCCAAGAGTGTACTCAAAATCGTCCTCAATATCTTTTATGCAGTCGGTTTTATAAAGATAAGTTGCGCATTCATAATGATGATAAAGGCTTCTGTAGTCAAAATTTATAGTTCCTATGACAGCTTTTTCGTCGTCGCTTACGCAGACTTTGGCATGAACAAATCCCGGCGTATATTCGTATATTTTGACCCCGGACTTTATAAGCGATTTGTAATGGGTCTTTGCCAGAGCGTAGGCAGCTTTCTTATCCGGGATGCCGGGCAGTATTATTTTTACGTCAATGCCACGCTGAGCTGCAAATTTAATGGCGGTTTCGAGTTCGCCGTCGAGGATAAGATAAGGCGTCATTATATGAACATAACCGGATGCACGGTTGAGTATATCCATATAGACGTTTTCGCCGACTTTATCATCGTCAAGGGGACAGTCAGCATAGGGCATGACAAATCCGGAACCTTGTACTTTTTTTTCAGGAAGTTCAAGGAACTTATCCCATTCAGGGTTTTTTATTGGAATATTCCACATCTGTAGAAACATAAGCGTAAAACTCTGTACGGCGTCGCCTTTAATCATGACAGCCGTGTCTTTCCAGTGACCGAAGCGTTCTATCCTGTTGATGTATTCGTCGGCAAGATTAATTCCGCCGTTAAATGCTGTTTTTCCGTCGATAACAAGAATTTTTCTATGGTCCCGGTAGTTGTAGTGAGTGGATATAAAAGGCATGATAGGTGAAAACGCTCTGCTTTTAATACCAAGTTTTTCGAGACGCTGACTGTAGTCAAAGCTGAGAGTTGAAATTTCGCACATTCCGTCGTACATAACACGCACGTCCACGCCCTGCTGCGCTTTGCGTTTCAGTATATTGAGAACTTTTCCCCACATATAGCCCTCTCCGATAATAAAATACTCCATGAAGATAAATTTTTCCGCCTTTTCAAGTTCTGTCAGCATGGCTTCAAATTTGTCTTCTCCAAGAGGAAAAAATGTTGCCTGAGTGTTTTCGTAGATAGGAAAACAGCCTGTCCGGTTAAGATATCTGTGCAGATCGCCAAGGCCGGTTGATTTTATTTCAGGGTCATTCAGGATTTTCTCATCTTGTTCAAGCTTGTCTCTGGTTTCGTTTATAAGACGGGAAATAACATTTTTTGAAGCCATTTGACCTATGCCCTGTCTTGTAAACCACAGAAGAAAAGTTCCAGGAACGGGAAATAGCGATATGAGTGTGAGCCATGTCAGCTTTGCGGTAGAATCCATTTCGCAGCGGAAAAGGTAGAAGATCATTCCTATTGAAAAAATCGTCTGGAACGTAAGAAAATACGGGATCTTTTCAGCCATAAGCACATAAAGCGATAAAAAAAGCAGAAGCTGAAAGGCAATAAGGAGTACGAAAAAGCATAATCTGCTGAAAACAAGACTTAAAATGCCTTTTTTTCGCTTTTTTATTAATTTAATGATTTCAAAATCATCCGACATGGCAGATACACCCCTTTTTATAATATGTTATTAATGATTCCGGAAATTTCGCCGGAAATATCCTCAATTGAACGCATTTCTCCGCCGAATGTGCATTCAATAACGTTCCAGCCGAGAAATTCAGCGCAGTAATCTGCGGCAGAGTCTGATCTTTTCAGATAGTCAACATTTCGTTCATGGATATCTTTTTTTGCTTCGTCATTTTTATAACGGCCGTTTATGAGCTTCTGGCTGACGTCGGGGTCAACACGCAGGTATATAACGGCGTCTGGCGCAGGTATACCCAGATATTCGTATTCATAGCGAAAAAGCCAGTTTAGGAAGCCGTTCCATTCGTCATGTGGAAGCTTTGAGCACTGATGTATGACATTTGAAGTTGTATAGCGGTCGGCAATAATTATCCCACCGTTTTTGTAGAGAGTTTCCCAGTTTTTTTTATAGCTGGCGTAACGATCGCACGCATAAAAGCTGGAAGCTGCATATGGATTTACGGAATCGGGGTCAGTTCCGAATTCTCCTGCAAGATACATTTTGATAAGCGAGGAGGATGGACTGCTGTAATCTGGGAAAGAGACCTTTGTTACATCCAGACCTTTTTTTTTCAGATATTCTGCTGCTTTTTCCGACTGCGTAGCTTTTCCGCTGCCGTCAAGCCCCTCTATTACTATTAGTTTTCCGTTCATTATCATTCTCCGTTTTTTATTCAGACATCCTCTGAAGATGATTTTGCGAAGCAAAATAAGATATTTTTCAGAGGTTTTCTTTATTATATCATATTTTTTTATTGTTTGCAAGTGCTGCTTACAGGGCTTTTGAGATACCATTAATTTTTTGTTTCAGATGATTTTTATTTAATCTATACATAATTTACAAAAACTCTTGACAAACAAATTTAAATGTGGTAAAATGTGTATAAAGTATTATTTGACTCCGGAATTTTTGTCCTATAAACGGACATTTAAGAAACATATAGATTTTTTCGGAGTTCAGAACGGCGGGGTGAGGAAATTGAGTTCAAAGCTTGATACGTTATTCGAGGCGCTTTCCGTAGTATCGGAAGGCTGTCATATATATCTTTGTGATCTCAAGAGAGATTACTCCCGTTGGTCTAAAAATGCCGTTGAATACTTCGGTCTGCCTGGAGAATATATGTATAATGCCGGAGATATATGGAAAGAACACATTCACCCTGACGACAGAGATGAATATTCCGGAAGCATTGACGATATCTTCAGTGGAAAATCCGAAAATCATAACATGATGTATCGTTCACGCACCCGTGACGGGAAGTACGTTATATGTACCTGCAAGGGCATTGTACTCAGGGACGAGGCAGGAAATCCGACTTTCTTCGGCGGATGTATCAAGAATAATACTGTTCTCAGTTATACCGACGGAATTACAGGGCTCAGAAGCCTTTACGGCTTTATGGAAGACGTTGAGGTCATGAGAAACCGAAAGCTTCCATATTCCATACTGCTTATCGGAATGAGCCGCTTTTCCGCTATAAACGATGTGTACGGTTTTAATTTTGGCAATGATACCTTTAACAGCTTCGGAAAGCTTCTTATAGAGCGCATGGGGCATCTGGGACAGCTCTATAAAATGGATGGAACAAAGTTTGCGCTTATTTCTTGGAAATCTGATACAAATGAGATCGCCGATATTTATGCACAGATAAAAAACGAAGTGGCGCATGATTTTGTTGTAAGCGGAGAAAAAGTGGTTCTTTCGATTAACGGAGGTCTTGTGTACGTCAATGATTTCAATTCGTCGAGGGATACTGTTCTTTCGTGCCTGAAATATACGTACTATCAGTCTAAGAACAACAAAATGGGCGAATTGAATATATTTACCAGCTATGTGGGCGACAGCAGCAGACGTTATATCAAAATGATGAACGTGATACGCAACAGCGTCGCTGATAATTGCAGTAATTTCTTTTTATGTTATCAGCCGATAATAAATGCCGAAGATGAAAAACTGAAAGGAATGGAAGCGCTCGTCCGCTGGAGAAATGACGATTACGGCGTCGTATCACCCGGAATGTTCATTCCTATTCTGGAACAGGATCCTATATTTGCGGAACTGGGCAGGTGGATAATCAGACAGGCGCTTATGGATAGTAAACGATTTGTTGAGGTATATCCTGATTTTCTGATACACGTTAATATTTCTTATGCTCAGATAGAACGTGGGGATTTTATTACGGAACTTCTGGGAATTCTCAGCGAACTGGACTTTCCTCCTGAAAATCTGTGTCTTGAACTGACGGAAAGATGCAGGCTTCTTGATATCGGACTGTTGAAAAATCAGTTCAGCTTGCTAAAACGTCATGGTATTAAGATCGCACTGGACGATTTCGGAACAGGATTTTCTTCTATCGGAATCATCAGAGAACTCAGTTTTGATACGATCAAAGTTGACCGGGAGTTTGTCAGGAACATTGACAGCAGTACTACCGATCAGAAAACTATTCATTTCATAGCAGATCTGGCGGACGCATTTAAGGCAGAAGTATGCGTAGAGGGCGTTGAAACCGACAGAATACGTGTTGTACTCGGTGATTTTGCTATAAATAGTTTTCAAGGTTACTATTATTCTGAGCCTGTTGTCATGGATGAATTCTCCAAAAAGTATCTTTCAGATAACTGAATTGTATGAATCGGGTCTGACGTGTTTGCGGCAGACCTTATTTTGTTGTTAAAATGCACAAAAAAAATAGTTGAAATTATTCGATTTGCACTTTCCTTGCTAATTTCTATGTGTTTTTCTTCATTTTTCGCAAAAAAGCTTGCAGTTTTTTGTGAAATGTGATAAAATATATTGATAGCTTATAAATGCAGCGCAGAAAAAAGATCGTGCTGTCAGAAATAAAGGAGAATTATATGGCTAAATTAAAGGCTGCCGTTATTTACGGCGGTACATCAAGAGAATATCGGCTTTCGCTGGCTTCGGCAGCAGAGATTGTGAAAAATATTCCCGGAGATGAGTATGAGGTTATCTGCATAGGCATTACAAAAAAAGGCAGGTGGCTGTATTTTCCGGGCGATCCTGATGAGATAGCTGACGGCACATGGGAAATGAATCCTGACTGTGTTTCGGCGATTATTTCACCTGATCCTATTCACAGGGGGATAATCACTATCGAGAATGGAGAAGCTTCCTTCAGGAAGATAGACGTCGCATTTCCGGTGCTTATGGGAAAAAGCGGCGCAGACGGCACTGTACAGGGACTTCTTGATATGGCTGGGATACCGTATGCCGGATGCGGTCTTTTAGCCGCAGCTTCGTGTATGGATAAATCCCATACGCATATGGTTCTTGACGATTACGGTATTATTACTGCCGATTGGAAGCTTATTACTCAGAGGGAAATGAACATGATCGAAAGCCGCTGCGGAGAGATCGCTGAAAAAATGGGATTTCCGTTGGTAGTAAAGCCGGCAAACAGCGGAAGCAATGCCGGAACGAGCGTCGCTGAAACTATGGAGCAGCTTATAGCTGCCGTTAAAATAGCGTTCTCCAACGATAATAAAGTAGTTGTTGAAAAATTTATAAAGGGCAGAAAGCTTGAAGCTGCCGTTATGGGATATGATACGCCGTTTTCTTCATATATCGGGGAGATAGTTTCTGACGGTTCGGATTATGACCCGACTGATTTCAGTGTGAGTACGGGAGACGTTCTTGTTGTCCCTGCTGATCTGCCTAACGATACTCAGAATATGATACGTGAAACAGCCGTAAATGCATATAAAGCCCTTGGATGTAAAGGATATGCAAGGGTGGATTTCTTCCTCACCGATGACGGAAGACTGCTTCTGAACAAGATCGGTACGTCTCCCGGACTGCGCCGGAACAGCGTTTTCACAAAGCTTATGAACCAGCTTGGAATGGATTATCCTTATCTTCTTGATAAGATCCTTGAGCAGGCGATCGATAACGCTGAAAGACTGTACTGAGCGGATCGGGGTGAATCTATGAGCAAAGACGTAACTATTTCCCTTACAAGCGTTCAGTGGCAGGATAGGGAAAAATCGGAGACCGAGCTGGTAACAAGAGCAAAATTTGTCCATGAGGACGGCTGGGATATCATTTCTTATGAAGATACTTCCGCTACCGGTTTTGAGGGATCTGTTACAACAATAAAGGTGAACAGCGGAAAAACAGCGTCTATTATTCGTGAGGGTACTGCTAATTCGGTACTTTCTCTGGAGATCGGACGCAAGCACTACTGCCAGTACGGTACGCCTTACGGGAATTTACAGATAGGTGTTTTTACCCACCAGATAAAAAATTCGATTGAAAAAGACGGCAGTATTTATCTCAGATATACTCTTGATCTTAATTCGTCCTATTTATCGGACAACGAGATAATAATGACCGTTCAGAATACCTAAATGAAAGGAATAAAAATAATGTCAGACCTTATTAATAAGGCTTCAATGCAGCTTCGGGAGCTTATAACAGAGGCTCTTGGAAAACTAACGGCTGATGAATCGGTTCCGGCAGTTCCGGTGCCTGCTTTTACGGTCGAAATACCGGCGGATAAATCTCATGGTGATTTTGCCGCCAATACTGCTATGGTATGTGCGAAAGCGTTCAGGATGCCTCCGAGAAAGATAGCCGAGCTTCTCTGTGATGCCGTTGATCTTAACGGTTCGCTTTTTGACCGCTGCGAGGTGGCTGGTCCGGGATTCATGAATTTTTTCCTCAGCCGCAGGTGGTTTTCAGATGTTATTGAAAACGTCCTGACCGAGGGTGAGGATTACGGAAAGACCGATTACGGCGCAGGCAAAAGAGTTCTTGTCGAATTTGTTTCTGCAAATCCTACAGGCCCTATGCATATAGGAAATGCGAGAGGCGGAGCGATCGGCGATTGTCTCGCCAGCGTTCTGAATTGGGCGGGCTATAAAGCGGAAAGAGAATTCTACGTAAACGACGCAGGAAATCAAATCGAGAAATTCGGCAAATCGCTTTCCCTCAGATTTATGCAGCTTTGTTCGGAAAAAGGACAGTCTGTTATGAAAGAGTGCGGCGGAGATACCGAAAAGATATGTGCGGCTCTATACGAAAAAAGCAGTGAGGGCATGGAATTCGAGATGCCGGATGATGTTTATCTCGGCGTGGATATTATCGAGCACGCTAAAAATTATTATGATCTCAACGGCGGAAGTCTTGCGGAAGCAGGAGACGAAGATCGCCGAAAGGCTCTTGTAGAATATGCTCTGCCGCTGAATATTGCCGGTCTTGAGCGTGATCTTAAAAAATATCGTATAGTTTATGATAACTGGTTCCGTGAGAGCACAGTGCATGAAAAGGGCGAAACAAAGAAGATCGTAGACAAGCTTCTTTCTTCCGGAAAAGCCTATGAACAGGAAGGCGCAGTCTGGTTCAGAGCAACGGATTACGGCATGGATAAGGATTTTGTGCTCAGGAGAAGCAATGGTCTGTATACTTATATAGTACCGGATATAGCTTATCACTATGACAAGCTTGTTACGAGAGGATTTGACAAGGCAATTAATGTTCTCGGCGCCGATCATCATGGCTATGTGCCGAGACTGAAAGCGGCTCTGGAAGCTCTTGGAGTTGATTCCTCCAAGCTTGATGTCGTGCTCATGCAGATGGTTCGTCTGGTGCGCAAGGGCGAAGTGGTCAAGCTGTCTAAGAGAAGCGGTAAGGCTATAACTCTTGTTACTCTTCTGGATGAAATACCTATCGACGCAGCAAGATTTTATTTCAATCTCCGTGAAGCAAATTCTCAGTTTGAGTTTGATCTTGATCTGGCGGTTGAGCAGTCGTCGCAAAATCCTGTTTTTTACGTGCAGTATGCTCATGCGAGAATTTGCAGTCTGCTTGCAAATCTTAGTGCGGAGGGAATTGAAGTTCCTGAGAACGCAGTTCTGGAACTTCTTGATAACTCACGTGAGATAGAGCTTATTCGTCATATCGCATCTCTGCCGCATGAGATCAATCTGGCGGCAAAGAGCTATGATCCGGCGAAGATCACTAAGTATGCTTTCGATCTTGCTACTCTTTTTCATCGTTTCTATGACGGATGCAGTGTAAAGAACGCTGAAACGCCGGAGCTTATGAATGCAAGGATACTTTTGTGTATCGCCGCAAGACAGACGCTGAGAAATGCCCTCAGCATCCTTAACGTTGACAGACCGGAAAAAATGTAATGACGATTTTAAAAAATTACGGTTTGGTTACAGAGAAAATTACTTAATTGCTACTTAATTGGCAATTTATGACAAAGAATGCAAGTCATAAATGTTACTTTTGCAGGTTTTGGGATAAAAATTAACACTTTGTTAACAAATTCTTATGAAAAATATGTTACAATTTGTAATATATTAAGGAGAGTTCCTTGATATATATCCCTTGCAGCTTGCACATAAAAATTATTATTCAAATTACGAGAAGGGATGTCCAATATGTCTAACAGATTATTTCAGGGTTTAGTTCATCAGATGCGTGATACGATCGACGCCACTATAGGAGTTGTGGATGAAACTGCGACTATCATTGCCTGCAGCGATCTTACAAGAGTCGGTACGACAAATGAATTCGTTTCGCTTGATCTCAGCGATTCGCACGATATTTTCATTCGTGACGGTTTCACGTACAAGCCTTTCGGCTCAAGGGTAAAACCGGATTACGCAGTTTTTGTAGAGGGCGTAGATGATGCGGCCGCAAAATATGCAAGCATTCTGGCTATTACGCTTTCCAATATCAAGCAGTATTATGATGAAAAGTATGACAGAAACAACTTTATCAAAAATGTTATTCTTGACAACGTTCTTCCCGGAGACATTGTCATCAAGGCAAGAGAGCTTCATTTCAATGCCGAGATCAGCCGTGCCGTATTTCTCATCAGAATAATTTCTGCTAATGATATCTCCGCTTACGACGTTATCCAGAATCTTTTTCCGGACAAGAACAAGGACTTTGTTTTCAATATAACTGAAAGCGATATCGTTCTTGTCAAGGAGCTTAAAAGCACCGTTGACGCAAGAGATCTGGAAAAACTGGCTCGTTCTATTGCCGATACCCTCAGCAGCGAGTTCTATACAAGGGTCAATGTCGGCATTGGTACAGCCGTTATCGGCGTAAAAGATCTGGCACGTTCATTTAAGGAAGCACAGATGGCTCTTGAAGTAGGAAAAGTATTTGACACCGACAAGGTTATTGTAAGCTATGATAATCTTGGTATAGCACGTCTTATCTATCATCTTCCTACAACACTCTGCGATACTTTTCTCCATGAAGTGTTCAAGGTGGGAAGTATCGAGTCGCTTGACCATGAAACGCTTTTTACTATCCAGAAATTTTTTGAGAATAATCTTAATGTTTCCGAAACTTCAAGAAAGCTTTTCGTACACAGAAATACGCTGGTGTACAGACTTGAAAAGATCAAGAAGCTTACCGGTCTTGATCTTCGTGAATTCGATCACGCCATTATTTTTAAAATTGCCCTTATGGTCAAGAAATATCTTTCTGCTAATCCTGTTAAGTTCTGATGATATATTTTCAATCCCTTCCACACATTAAGGCAGGTGTAATCCATTGGTAGAACTTAAAAACGTATCCGTAACCTATTCAAGCGGAGTTGACGCTCTGAACAACGTCAGTCTGAAAATCAACGACGGTGATTTTGCCTTTGTTGTAGGTTCATCCGGTGCGGGAAAAAGTACCATGATAAAGCTGCTGCTGAAGGAAATAGACGCTACAAGCGGCGTTGTTACTGTCAACGGCTATAACCTCAGCAAGCTTAAAAGACGTAAAATTCCGGAATTCCGCCGTACTCTCGGTTTTGTATTCCAGGATTTCAGGCTTATACCGTCAATGACGGTCTACGAAAATATTGCTTTCGTACTGCGTGTTATTGACGCTCCTATCAAGTATATACGCAAGCGTGTTCCTTATGTGATAAGCCTTGTAGGACTGCACGCAAAGACAAATTCATATCCGGACGAGCTTTCAGGCGGTGAAAAGCAGCGTGTGGCTATTGCAAGGGCGCTGGTGAATGATCCGCAGCTTATTATTGCGGACGAGCCGACTGGAAATATTGATCCGGAGCTTTCCTATGAGATCGTTGATCTTCTGAAAGGCATAAACGACCAGGGAACTACTATTCTTATGGTAACCCATGAACACGACCTTGTCCGTCATTTCGGAGGCAGAATTATAAATATCACCGATGGTGAGATAGTATTTGACGAGGTTATTCTTGGTGCAAACGAAGAAATGATCCTTGGTTCGGAACCGGAACTTATAGGCACGTCTGAAACAGACGGAGGATATCAGAATGAATACGCAGCTCCGTCAGATCCTTCCTCTATGCTGAGCAGCGGAGAAGATGCTGCATTTATAAATGCGGCGGACGATATCCTGATGCCGGCAGATCCTATATCTGAAATGAGCGCCGATGACGTAATCGCCGCCATAACGGGTGAAAGAACGTCGGGAGGTGCAGGAACATGAAACTGAGCGGTATCAAATATCTTGCAGATCAGGGCGTTGAAAACATCTGGAAAAATAAAATGATGGCTTTTGCAACATTCTGCGTGCTGCTTATCTCGCTTCTTCTTGTCGGAACAGCGTCGCTTCTGTACATAAACATGGACTCAATGATACTCGGACTTAATGACAAGAACGAAATTGCTGTCAACATGGACAGGGGCGTTACAGATGAGATAATAAAGCAGGCGGAGGCGGATATAAAGTCCATCGACAACGTTAAGTCAGTACAGTTCATTTCCAAGGAGGAAGCGCTGAAAAAGCAGAGAGCCAAGATTCCTTCCGGTGAGAAAGTATTTGAAATGTTTATAAAGGATGACGCAAGTTTTATGCCTGACGGCTTCAGCATTACCGTCAAGGATACTGCTATCATTGACCAGACAACCAATGAAATAGCGGCGCTGCCGAATATATTCAATGCAAAGTCCTCTATTCAGGTGGCTGAATTCCTGAAAGAACTGCGGCGTGTGGTAACGCTCGTGGCAGGCGCTATAGTGATAGCTCTTGCGGTGGTATCTATGATAATGATTTCAAATACCACCAAGGCAAGCGTTTTTGCAAGGCGTGAGGAAATCCAGATCATGAAATACGTTGGTGCAACCAATGCGTTTATCCGCCTTCCTTTCTTCGTTGAGGGCATGGTTACAGGACTTTTTGCCGGTATAGGCGGTTTCTTTATAACATGGGCTGCATACAGTAAGCTTTATGCCGTTATAATGACGCAGGAGTATCTTATAAATGCTTTTGGAATGGGGCATCTTATCCCGTTCAGTAAAATCAGATTACTGGTTCTTGCCGCATATCTTGTAGCCGGATCGTTTATCGGTGCACTTGGCAGTGTTATCAGTACAAAACGTCATATTGACGTATAAGGATATTAATGAAAGGAGTAGGACGCCGGCTTATGCAGACGTTCTGCAAGGATATGAAAAAATTAAGCATATTAAAGAAATCTCTATCATTTCTGACGTGTTCCGCACTGTCTCTTGCACTGGTGGCAAGATATAATAATGTCTCGTCCGGCAGGAAAAGTGCAACGGAAGCGTCGGCAAAGTCTCTCAATGAGATTCAGGCTGAAAGGGATGCCAATAACCAGAAAATTGCAGAGCTTGAAAATCAGATCGCTGATCTCCAGGGAAGTGCCGACGATCAAAAGGCATATCAGGAAACGCTTATGGAGCAGATCGAGCTGATACGTGAGAATATTGGGCTTCTTAATACGGAACTTGAGGCGATATCTTCTGATATTCAAGCGACTGAGAAGAACATCAGTGATCTCGATCAGAAGATTGTCGATCAGGAGAAAGAGATTGATGAAAGCGTGGAGCTTTTTAAGGAACGTCTTTTTAATATGTATGTTTCCGGAAATGACAACCTGGCTTCTATTGTCATAGGTTCTTCAAGCTTTTATGATATTATATCAACGATTGAAATGGCAAATCGTATGGCTGAATATGACGAGGAGCTTATCAATGGCATCCTTGACGACATTGAAAATCTTGAAAAGAATAAGTCTGAGCTTGAAACCGAAAAGCTTACTCTTGAAATGAAGCTTGAAAGTCAGGAAAAGCGCAAAGAGGAAAAGGAAGCTTCTCTTAGTGATTATGGCGAGAAAATGAAGAGTACTCAGTCGGAGATCGATCGTATAGAAAGGGAAAAACAGATCGCTCAAGGAAAAGTAGCTGATCTTGAAAAGATAAACGCTGCATATGATGCAGAAGAGCAAGCTATTTATGATGCAATTCAGAAAGCAGCTGAGGAAAAGAAACTTCAGGAAGAAGAAGCGGAACGCAAAAGGCAGGAGGCTCTTGCAAATCAGCAGCCCGCAACAGGAAACGGCAATACCACCACTACAGATCCGGGTACGCCTGATACGCCTGTTGATCCTGATCCCTATGTACCGCCTCAGAGCACCGGCGGATTTGTATGGCCTGCCCCTGGTTTTTCATATATCTCCAGTCCGTTTGGCGCACGCTGGGGAAGAAATCATAATGGCATAGATATCGGAGATGCAGGAATTCACGGAGGAGCGGCTGTTGCATCGCAGGGCGGTACAGTAATTGCTGTAAGCAGTTCGTGCACGCACGATTATCCCAAGGATTATGGCTGCGGCTGCGGCGGTAATTACGGAAATTATGTGCTTATATCGCACGATAGTACATATTCTACAATGTATGCTCATCTTGCTTCTGTCAACGTTTCTGTAGGCGATTATGTTTCTCAGGGACAGGTTGTCGGTTATATCGGATGTACAGGTTTTTCTACCGGTTCGCATCTTCATTTTGAGATTCGTGTAAACGGTTATGCAAACGATCCTATGAGCTATGTAAGCCGATAAGTCATACGTTTCAAATTTATAAAAGGGCAGTTTTTAACTGCCCGTATCGTTACATTGAAAGTTTTGATGAAATAATGAATAAAAAAATTAGTCTTGGGCTTGCAATAAGTCTTATAGCTATTGCTTCGGCGGTAACGTTTATTCTGACATCTTTCTTTTCACTTCAGAGCTTTAATGAAAAGGTCGTAGATGTAAACCAGAAAGCAAAAAAATACAATGCATTGCAGCTTCTTGATACATTTATTCGTGATAATTACTATGGTGATATCAATGAAGCTGATTTGAATGACGGAATTCTGAAAGGGTACGTTGACGGTCTTGGTGATCCGTATTCACGATACCTTTCTGAAGAGGAATTCATTGATGAGAAAAGTGAAAATGCCGGAGAAACGATTGGTCTTGGTCTTACCCTGGCAGAGGATGAAAGCGGATATATAAGGATAGAACAAGTGCTGGAAAATTCTCCGGCTGCTGAAGTAGGTATTATTGCAGGCGATGCAATCATACATATTGATGGAACGGATGTTACAGAAATCGGTTTTGACGAGGCAGTTGAAACCCTTAAAGGTTCTGAAGGAACCAGCGTAAAGCTGACTATCCGCCGCAGCGGTATCGATACGGATTATGATTTTACACGCCGTTCAATTGAAGTTACAAGTGTTACAGGCAGACTTGTTGACGGATATATCGGATATATAAAAATTGAAGGTTTCAAAGAGAATACGTCCGAACAGTTTGCAGAACTGCTTCAGCGTCTTACGTCGAACGGTGCAAAAGCGCTTGTCTTTGATCTCAGGGATAATCCCGGAGGACTTGTGACTTCACTGGAAGAATGCCTTGATCCTCTGCTTCCGGAAGGGAAAATTGCCATTGCGGAGTACAGGGACGGTCATTCTGAAACACTGGTATATTCTGACAATTCGGAACTTGATATGCCTATGTTGGTAATTATAAATGGCGAAACAGCTAGTTCAGCCGAGCTTTTTGCGGCGGCTCTCAAGGATTTTGGCAAAGCGAAGCTTATCGGTGAGCAGTCATATGGCAAGGGCGTTATGCAGTCTACCACAGAATTTGAAAACGGCGGCGCTGTAGTTCTTACCGTTGCCGAGTACAGAACGATTAAATCCGAATGCTATGACGGAGTGGGCTTAAGTCCTGATTATCCTGTTCAGAATGAGGATGAAAGTATTGATTTACAGCTTGAAAAAGCGTATGAAATTATTGACATGGAGCTTTCAGAGTAACAACGTAAAATAAAACAAGCGTCCACTAATGTGAACGCTTATTTTTTATCCCACAAGCCACATCCTCGCCGGACAGTCAATGCATGGTAATAACGATAACGATATCATTGCAAGTATACGCTGTCTGAGCATAACAATTATACGGAGATTTGAACTCCATCGTTGCTCTGCACGATGCCCGAATGTTATTTTTCAATAACGTTTCTGCATTCGCCCTGAACGGCTACTCCAAAACGATCAGATAAGCTCTGATGTCCAGTTCAGCTCCTGAATAGTATTGTCTATCTGTCGCAGTTCTTTTGACATTGCGTCGATTTTTTTCTGCATAGATTTTACATCGACAGTGCTGACGATTTTTATTTCCTTTGCACGGGCACGCATACCGGTCTGGCTTGCACTGTTCACAAGCTGTCTGTATGCGTTTATACGCACAGAAATGGTGTCACGTTCGGCGATAAGTTCAGTTATAGATTTGCCGTCTTTAATCACGTGGCAGTTTGTTATATTTATTTTGCAGATAAGTTCGCAAAGGCGCTTTACAGAAGAATCAAGCTCTTTGAGTAGTGCAGCCGGATCTTCTGCCGGAGCTTCGTTTTCCTGAGTGATAGCGTTCATAGATAAGCGTGATTTAAGCTGTTCAATATTCCTATTGAGATCGGCACGCTCCTGCAATGCTTCAGCAAGTTTCATAATTTATTTCTCCTTTATGTTGCATTTGTTTAAATATACCAAAACCATTGTTAATTATACCAGTTTTTTCTACTATTGTCAATAGGTTTTTCCTTGCATTATTTCCTTTTTTTTGATATAATATATAATAGTATATTTGATATGCGCCTGTAGCTCAGGGGATAGAGCATTGGCCTCCGACGCCATGTGCGCAGGTTCGATTCCTGTCAGGCGTACCATACTTGTGGAACAAAAAAGATGTCTACCCTTTAAAGCCCGTAGCTACGGGCTTTTTTGGCGTTTAAGGGGCGAAAAATTTAGGTGTAAAACCATAGATGCTTTTTTGAAATTTTCGAAGAAAAAAGGATAAGAACTCTTATCCCGAATTCAGGATAAGAGTTCTTATCCCGATAGCATGGAGGAACCAATGAAAAATCAGGTTCTTCTTAAATTGGCACAGTAAAGAAATAACCATTGTTCAGCATAAAACTGGAAAATCACTGAGTTTTCCATTATTTGCGGATGTAGGAAATGCTGTTTCCGAATATATATTCCTATCAACTAAAGCGCCATATAATAAGTTGTCCGATCATGCTACTTCAATTGTTCAGCATAATCTGAACAAAGCCGGATTAACATACAACTCAAAACTGAGAAAAGGATTTCACAGCTTTAGAAGAACTGTTGGTACACAAATGCAGAAATCAAATGTTCCGCTTCCTATTATCAGTCAAGCGCTTGGTCACAGCAGTATGGAATCGACCAAACCTTATCTATGCATTGATTTTTCAGGATTAAAGAACTGTACTCTTGATTGATCGGCAATATCTGTTTTGAGAGGCGTTTTATAATGAGTTACCAATTAAAGGGACACAAGGACAGAAATGTTGTTCTTTCCGATGATATGCTTGATATTATGCGTAAATATTGGAACATAGCCAGCGAAATCATTTATATTAATATATACTTTTTTCCGAACCCTTCCGGTAATCAGATTCTATTATCCAATGTAAACAGAGTGTTCAGAACCGGTTTTAGCATTTTTAATTAATTATGGAGCAGCGTTGCTCCGTTTTTCTTATTACTGCATACTATATATCAGGAGGTGTTAACGAGCAATGAATGACAATACCAATAAAAGAAGGAATACAAGCGATTGTAATAACGTGCCATTGTCTTTTCCACCGCAGCATCAGAATAGACAGCCGGGATTTGAATATGTAATGAATCCAAGACCCATGTCGGAATGCTGTAAGCCATGCAGAAAGCTTGAAAACAAGGCTGCATTGATTACGGGCGGCGACAGCGGTATCGGCAGAGCTGTTGCATATGATTTTGTAAAAGAGGGAGCAGACGTTGTTATTGTATATTATGATGAGGATCGTGACGCCAAGGAAACTGCTGAAAAAATAAAACAGCTCGGAGGCAGATGTCTGCTTATTCAGGGAGATTTAAAAAATTCGGACTTTGCAAAAATGTGCGTGGATAAAACAATAGAGATTTTCGGTAAGCTTGATGTACTGGTAAATAATCACGCAGTACAGTTTGTTCAGCGTAGTATCCTTGATATATCTCATGAACAGCTTGAATTTACATTTAAAAATAATGTGTTCTCATTTTTTTATTTGATACAGTATGCTTTGCCTTATATGAAAAAAGGAGGATGTATCATAAATACGACTTCCGTTACGGCATATGAGGGCAATAAAGATCTTATAGATTACAGTTCAACTAAGGGGGCGATCGTTGCATTGACAAGGTCGCTGGCGTTATCTCTTGCCGAAAAGGGGATCAGAGTAAACGCAGTTGCTCCCGGACCTATATGGACACCGCTTATTCCTGCGTCGTTCTCAGCGGAAGAAGTTAAAACCTTTGGCTCAAAAACTTCGAAAGTACCTATGATGAGAGCAGGACAGCCGTTTGAGGTTTCTCCTTGTTATGTGTTTCTCGCTTCTGACGATTCAAGTTATATGACAGGTCAGGTTTTACATCCAAACGGAGGTACAATAGTGGGTTCTTAGACAGAATAATATTTGCAGGCATGGAAATAATACTCATAGAAATGGAGGTTATTTCTATGTTTAAACATGAAAAAAAGTTATTTCATCCTGTGGAGATTGAAAGACCCAATCCGCAGTATGCCGCTCTTTTACAGGAACAGCTTGGCGGCGCAAACGGAGAACTGAAAGCAGCTATGCAGTATATGTCCCAGAGTTTCAGGATAAAAGACCCTGAAATCAAAGATCTGTTTCTTGATATTGCGGCAGAGGAACTGGGTCATATGGAAATGGTCGCTCAGACAATTAATTTGCTTAACGGTCATGACGTAAACGCTCAGAGCGTTCCTGCCGGAGAGATAGAATCTCATGTTCTTCTGGGCTTGAATCCGGGACTTATCAATGCTTCCGGTTATTCATGGACGGGAGATTATGTTACCGTAACAGGAGACCTGTGTGCCGATCTTCT
This sequence comes from uncultured Ruminococcus sp., assembly GCA_947345935.1. Classification (GTDB taxonomy): domain Bacteria; phylum Bacillota; class Clostridia; order Oscillospirales; family Ruminococcaceae; genus Ruminococcus. Next base: position 3,936 of record CAMZZN010000010.1, on the reverse strand, counting down.
GTCCAATATTGCGTCGGAGCAAAGGGCAAAGGTTGTATATGAATATCTTTACAGACAGATTGAGGATAAGAAAGTAAGGGAAACTATCGATTTTCTGTTGAATCGTGAGGAAGCGCACAACGCCATGTTCAGAGAAGCGTTTAACAAAGTACAGAATACAGGTTCAAATCGTGATTTCGGTACGACGAAAGCAGCAAAAATGTATTTCAGTATGTCGGAACCTTCTCCTGCTGACAGCCCGTTTCCGAAAACTAATGTTACTCCTCCCTCGTTCAGTTAAGTGAGCATATTTAAAAGTTCAATCCGTTAAGAAAAAGTATAAAATCAGAATTTTTAATGTAAATCAGGCACTCTCAAAATAAGTGGGAGTGCTTGTTTATGCTAAAAGTCCAAAAAACAATTTTTCACTGCAAACTATCCGGTGGTTCACTGCAAGTTTCGGCACAGATGAGGTTTTGGTGATATAATAAAAATGAATGTTGTTGATTTCAGCAACATCAAAAATTATAAATTTTCATTTTTAGGAGGAATTACAATGAGAAAAGTTTTAAAAAAGGCTCTCGTCTCGGTTATGGCTGTTGCGACTATTGCTGTTAGCGTTGGTGGAATGAACGTAAGCGCTGGCGATGCCACAGTGGCATTTTCACCTGCTTCAACCGCCACTCTTTACAGGGGGAATACTACTGTTAGCGCTTCAACAAAATGTACGGCATATTCTTATGTAATAACAGCAAAAATCACAAGTACTACTGGTGGCACTATTACATCAGGTACTACGGAACAAAGTATTTACAACATAGAAAATGCTACTGCTAATGCAACTGGTTATGGAACAGGTTTTACAAGCGCCTCGTCATATCATTATGTTTCAACATCTGAATATGGTTCAGGCACGAAAAATCTGACGGTTTACTGATCCTGTCTTAGTTTTTAAAGATTACATACAGCAGAGTCATATTAATTTGCGGCTCTGCTGTACTTTATAAAAAGGAGAATATTATGAATAAAAAAATATTGGCAGTCATGTTACCGATTATCTTACTTTTATGCGGATGTTCCAAAGATAATGTCAATAATAACAATAAAGAAATCAGCAGTTCCGGTAAAAAATTAATATGCGTTAATTGGTTAGAAAATATATATTCTGATGGAGCAATTACTCAAAGCACCGACTATTCAAAACATATGTATTTTGATTTTGAAAATATGGATCAGACCGTATTCTGCTCAAAGCCAAATTGTATGCACAATAACAGTGAATGTATATCAAATATCGTTGGCGAATGCCCTATTCTGTATAATGGTTATGCATACTTTTTTACCTCTGACAGCGGCGTCAGAGAAACAAAAACCGGACGCGAGTTCCATATTGATTCCAAGCTGAACCGTATTTCTTTAGAAACATCAGAAATTGAAACAGTTGCCTCATTTACGGATTGTGAAGCCAGAGCAAAATATCTGGTTTATAATGATGTAATATATTTTTGTGGACATGATCTTGGTCCGCATGAAGATGAATATGGCAATATTTTTTCAGGTTCTGCCGGCGGTACAACATTTATTTGCAGCATTGACCTTAAAACGGGCGAATACAAAAATCATGGAAGCGTTTACGACGGAGATAAGCAATATGAAGGAACGCCGTCAACCAGCAGTGGTCATATATCAGGTTTTTACGATTCTAAAATATTTATTGAGTATAGTTTTGCAAAGAACAAACTTGACGGGGTTGATTTCAGCAAAACAGATCCTCGTGAGATTTTTACTGTATTGAATTTTGAATTTGATCCGAATACAGGCGAAATAAAAGAAAGTGATCTGCCATCCGGTTCTTATATTCGGGAAAATACCTATGTTTATAGTAATTACCCCGAAAATTCAAGTACTGTATTATATAACGGCGATAAATATATTGTTGATTCTGTAGATTCAAATACAACGGGAAAATCATTCAATTATAAATTGTTTTTATCGGGAAAATGGTATGATATAAAAGACGGAACGGAACATATCTGGAATGATAAATATGAACACTGGCAAGTAGTAGCAATGTACAAAGACTACTATATCATTGCCAATCCAGAACGCTTAAAATTTGAAAAACTCACCGAAGAAGAACTTCTTGAACTTGATAAAGAGGAATAATACTTGGAATTTTATGCTAAAAGTCCAAAAAATGATTTTTCACTGCAAACAATTCGGGGGTTCACTGCAAGGTTTTGCACAGATGTGGTTTTTATGATATAATAAAAATGAATGTTGTTGATTTCAGCAACATCAAAAATTATTTTTTATTTTTTAGGAGGAATTATAATGAGAAAAGTATTTAAAAAGACCATAGCATCTGTTGTGGCAGGAGTTACGCTTGTTGTCGGAATGACGGCTATGAGTTCAAGCGCTGCCGATGGCAAGGGCGGAGTTTATAACGGAAGCACAAGATATGGTAATTCTTATAATTCAGTCAGCACATCCTCTGTTTGGGTAAAGACTGAATCAACTGTAGGAAATGTAAGCGAAATATCTGCAAAAATTACAGCTTGGAATGGAACTCTTAACGGATCTAAATCTTTAACATATGCAGACAGTAATAGCGTGAGCTTCTCATGTTCGGCAACCGGAACAACGCAGGCTTCATCATCGCATACTATTTTAACTTATGAAGGAGTTACAGCAACAGGGACATTAACAGTTTATAGATAATTCAATTTATCAAGCCTTGCTCTGATTTGTGTGTGCGGGGCTTGATTTATGTAGACAGGTTATTTTATGTAGGAGTAACTTTATGAAAATAAAAATTTTTTTAACATCGTTCGTTGTAATGCTGTTGTTGACTGGTTGCGGAGAAAAATCAAAGTCCGAAAAACGCGGCATTGGAAATAATCAGAAATCAGGAGCTATGTATATAGACCCTTATGAAAATATCTATGATGACGGTCTTATTTATGTCAATGATGGAAATCCAAAAAGATATCTGGATTTTGAAACAATGGAAAACACAGTGCTTTGTTCTAAGCCCAACTGTAATCATAACACTTCTGAATGCATGGCTAAGATAGTAGGAAAAACCCCCATTATTTATGGAGATTACATTTATTTTTTTGACGTTCAGGATGGTATAAACGAAACAAGCGACGGTGACGAATTTTTCATAAAATCAAAACTTATGAGAGCTTCTTTAACAAATTCTGAGATTGAAAAAATTTCTGAATTTACTGACTGCGAACCCAGGGAGTATGACGGTTGTGTAATTCTTGACGGCGTACTGTATTTCACCGGCGACAATATGAATCCCACAAAAAATGAATACGGAGGTATATCGTATGCTAACGGAGGCGGTATTCATTATATGTGCAGTATCGATCTTGACAGTGGTGAATATACAAATTATGGAAGCATATATGACGGCGATAAGCAATATGAAGCTTCTAACTATACAAGTACAGCGCAAGTGGTAGGATATTTTAATTCAAAAATATATGTTAAATATAGTTTTATGAGGGAATACATAGAATCCACCGATATTGATACACGTGATAAATTTACAATATTGAATTTTGAATTTGATCCTAATACAGGTGAAATAAAAGAAAGCGATTTGCCTACGGGTTCATTTATGGACGGTACAGTTTATGTTTGCAGTAATTATCCTGAGATATCCACGACTATTATAGACGATGATAAACAGTATAATGTAGAGGGGGTAGATGCAAAATTCATTGGAAAATATGCGAATGGAAAACTATTTATATTAAGTAAATGGTACGACGTCTCTAATGGTTCATGTCATTCACTTGGAGATGATACTTGTTTTGTTACAATGTATAATGACTGCTATATTTTGTCAAATAGCTCGGGGACTAAATTTGAAAAACTCACCGAAGAAGAACTTCTTGAACTTGATAAAGAGGAATAATACTTGGAATTTTATGCTAAAAG
>CAMZZN010000009.1 GCA_947345935.1 uncultured Ruminococcus sp. | reverse complement strand
GCATTCTGTATATTCTTATCAAGCGAGGGGGTTTCAGTTATTCCAAGCAAATAATCTGTTGATACTTCATAAAACTTGGAAAGATAAATAAAAGCTCTATATCCAAAATCTTTGTCAATATCGCTTTCCATTTCGTTGTATTTTCCTACTGACAAACTGTAACCATATTGTTTTTTTATTTCATCACAAACTTGTTTTGATGTCAATTTTCTTTCAATTCTCAAATCTTTTAATTTTTCACCTAATGTAAGTTTCATAAATATATAACTTCCTATCTGCTATAATGAATATAAAACGCAAAATTCTGTTATTACAATTTTGTGATGAATATACGGCATTGAGAGCTAAAGTGTGATATAATCGTAATTACAGAAATCATCATCTCAAATTCATTATAGCATAATAGATGATGATTTGTCAATACCTATTTTAAGAAAATGGAGGAAATTTTATGTTCAACAAGGATTTAAGAGCATACGCAAAGGAAAAAGGCGTTTTCTTCTGGCAGATCGCAAAAGTCATGGGCGTTTCAGAGCCTACAATGACACGCAGGCTCAGAAGTGAGCTGCCGGAGCAGGACAAGCATGAGATCAAACGCATCATCAACGAGCTTTCGGTGAAGAACGAAACCACAAACAATTAATTTTACGGAGGTATATTATTATGTTTTATTTAAAAACAAAAATCAATGATGAAACATCAATCGTAACCGAGCTTACAGGCGAGAATGTATTTACCTTTTGCCTGGATTGCGGCAAAGAATTTGAAATTGATCTGCATGACGTTTTTGCAGACGGCGGCGGTCTGTACGGAACGGCTGTTTATTGTGCCGAATGTTCGCCTAAAAGAATCAACCCACAAAAATAACGCCCCTACTGTTGACGCAGTAAGGACGTTGCAAAGCAAATACCACTCATTCACCACAAATGAAAATATTCGCCTGTCTCTATTATACTACAAATTAGAGACAGGCGCAATAAGAAAGCGAGGATTTTGTGAAAGAAAATTTTACAATGACAACGAACATCCCCGAAATGCTCGGGGTAAAGGAAACAGCTATAAGATTCGGCATATCTCAGAATTACACCCGTCAGCTTGCCTTGTCCGGAGCTGTAAAGGCGGTACGTGTTGGCAGAGGGAAAATACTTATCAACGCAAAGAGCATGGCTGATTTCTTCAACAACAGCTATATCAATGCTGACGAACCTGCGACCAACGGCGATATAAAGCCGATTCCGGTCAAATTATGAAAGGAGATGCAGATATGAATATTTTAAATTTTATTCCATACGGAAAAAAGAACGCAATCTCAAACGAGGAACTTGCAATAAGACTGAATACTGATAAGCGCACAACAAGAAAAATAGTGCATCTTGCAAGAATCAAAGGTGCTAACATCTGCTCGACCTGTGAGGGCGAACCTACAGCAGGATATTACATACCGCTTTCCAAAGAAGAAGCAATACCCTATCAAAAGATGCAGCGCAGTCGCATTTCAAGCGCAGAAGCGGCTTTAAGACCTACCGAGAACTTTATAAATAGTTTCGATAAATAAGGTGGTGAGTTTTATTTGAATGGTAACTCACTTGACTTCAATATAAAAGCGAACAATATTCTTGAAACGGCATTGACCGTGTCTTTTGAGAACGGCTGCGACATATTTACAAAGTTGATGCAGGAAGCAAGAGAGCGTGGATATGAAAATGAAGTCTATGAACTTATGAAGCTTAAGGCAGAGGAATTTCAGTCGGCTGAATTATGGGAGCTTCCTCAGAGCTTTGAAAAAGAAGTTGCTTTGCAGCCGTTTCCTATAAACAGTCTGCCGAATCCGCTTAGTGATTGTCTGAATGCAGTATGTGACTTTGTACAGGTTGATAGTGCAATGGTGGCTTTGCCGATGTTGTCGGTGCTGTCGTTGTGTTTACAGAGTAAGGCGATAGTGGCTCACCCTGCTAATGATCATACGGAATCAATAAACCTGTATACGCTGACTATTGCACCTCCGGGAGAGAGAAAGTCTGGCGTATTCAAGGCTCTTATGAAACCTGTTGAGGAGTACCAACGAAGATACAATGAACTTCACTATATGGATATAGAGGAATCCAAAAGTAAACGTCAGTTCCTTGAACGTCAGAAACAAGCGGCTATGAGCGGCAAAAACGCAAGTTTGGAACGAGTACAGGAACTTACAAAAGAGCTTTGTGAACTTGAACAGGTTCACGAAATGCGCCTTATCTGCTCCGACACAACACCCGAAGCACTTTCGGGGGAGATGTTGAAACAAGGCGGCTGTATGGCTGTAATGGACGATGAGGGAAGTGTATTTGACGTTATTTCAGGTATGTACAACGGAGGTCAGGGCAATATCAATTTATTCTTAAAGGCTTATGACGGTTCACCTCACACCATATTCAGACGTACATCTGATAATATAACCTTGAATGCTCCGTACCTAACAATAGGCATTATGACACAGCCTCAGCAGTTTATGCAGACGATGAGCAATCCGCAGTTTTCTGGGCGTGGACTTATGCAGCGTTTCTTGTTTTCTTTCCCTGAGGGGCGTGCAGGTTTGCAAGCCTATACAAGCAGGAATATTCCGCAGAACATACAACAGTCTTATGACGAACTTATTACAAAGCTGCTGAGGATGCCTAAAAATGACACACCTGTAAAGCTGATACATGATAAGGAAAGCTATAATATATTTCATGATTACTATGACCTGTTACAATCCAAAATGTGTAACGGCGGAATATTTGAGAACATGAAAGAATATGCAGCTAAGCATTTCGGAAAAGTCTTGAAGATCGCAGGTTTACTTCATCTATGCGAACATAAACCGGACGAGCCTATCAACGGTCAGACGGCTTTAAACGCTGTGTCAATAGGTCTATGGGCAGAAAATCAAGCTCTATTAGCTTTTAACGGCGGAGCAGGAGAGGATGAAAACACCAAGAACACTAAGTATATAATAAACCGTTTAAAATCATCTGGCAGTAAGATAATGACGAAACGTGAATTAAAACATCTTTGCAGAGCTATACACGATGACGCAGCGTTTGATGAAGCAATAGAGCTTCTTGAATATATGAATTATATGCGAAGTGAACGCATAGAAACGGCTGGTAGACCGTCAGTACGGTATTATATCAATCCGTTAATATGACCTTTTGTACCTTTTGTACCTTTTGTACCATGTACCATGCGCTGAAAAAAATTTTTCAAGTCACGATAATTATAAATCTTAATATATAATTATATATTTTAACTAAAATTCACACTCCTGATTAAGCATTGATTGCTTTGTACTAAAATATTTTTCAAGTGTTGGCTCATGGACGGCGGTACAAAAGGTACAAAAGTACCCAAATATTTTAATTTAATGTGAGGTTACTACCATGTATAAACATATACTTTATAGCAAGATAAAACATTTTCTCGGCACTCTTACAATAAGATTTGAGACTTACGATCAGCTTATAATGGCAATTGTGGAGGCACTTGATATATGACCGACAAGCAGAAATTTTTGAAAGAAGCTGTTATCCTCTGCGATTCGAGGGAGCAGCAGAACCGGCACATACTGGATATATTCAATCAGTCGGGCGTGGAATACGAGGTCTGTAAGCTGCCTGTGGGCGATTATTCATTCAAGGTGAACGAGCTTGATTTTCGTCTGCAATGCGCAGTTGAGCGAAAGGCTAACGTTAATGAACTATGGGGGAATATATCTAAAGACCGTGAACGCTTTGAAAAGGAAATATCAGCTATGAAGAATCTCACAGGCTCGGCTGATCTGATAATTGAGAACTGTCCTGATCGTGACTTTCTGCAAAATTTTAAGGTAAATCAATATATCATGATCGCTCAGAACCGCAAAATTGAGGACATAGGACGGTACATATACAGTACCTTGCAATCGTGGGAGCAGTGCCAACAGATACGGCTTGAACGTCCATTATATGCGTGGGAACGAGGGGACGGCTAACCTATTGCTGAACATCTTCTATTACTACTATCACAATTACCATGAGCTTATCAAGCCTTTACGCAAGAATGAATAAAGCATAGGAATATTCACTGTAAAATGAATTTTTCGGATATTTTTGGTACAAAAAAGACTTGAATTTTTCCGAAGTTTTTTTCATAAAAAAGAATTAATACTTTCTCACTATAAAAAAGCATTAATACTTCCCCACTATAAAAAGGCTTTTAAATGCGCTGCAAGCCGTTGTGATTCAAATAGTGTAATTATACTATCAACAATATGAATAGGCTTTAACGGCGATTCTGGACGTTCTCAGAGGGCATATATTATGATATGAAAGAGGAGCAGGTGCGATTGCCTACTCCTTATATTGTAATTAAATTATATTGTTGTTATCATTCATTGCATCTAAGTGCCGGCGATAGCGTTTAGGAATGTTGATGCCAACAATGTAGCCTATAGAATGAAGAAAATCTGAGATAACTGCAAAGCCGTCCTTGTAAAATGCCTCTATCCGTTTATCCTTAAAGGGGATATTTTTATAATTTGGAGGACAAATAAACGTCCAGTCAGCTCCGCTTTGGTCAAGAACTATCCTAAAAAACTTGTCGATATCGGTATCTTTATATCCTGATTTCATCAATAGAATATGATGCTCCATAGCTTCGTCAATTTGACTCATAATAGCTGTTTTACCGTCAAACGACATTACAGCAAGAAGCGGTTCGTCTTCTGCTATAGCCTTGTTTACGTCCTCTGTAGAGGGATATTTAATAATGTTCATTCCTGCTCCTCCTCATACTCCATGATGTCACCGGGCTGACAGTTCAGGACTTTGCAGAGCTTGGCGATAGTGCGTGTATCTATGTCGCCACCCTCCATTATTTTCTTATAGGTCGCTTGTCCTATAATCTTATCACGTTTAATTGTGTAACTTGTGATTCCTGCCTCTTGCATCTTTTTTATTAGTTTATCATATTTAATCGGCATTTAAACAACTCCTTTTCTTTGGGAACTTGAATATATAACGCTCCCTACTCCTCATTAAATTATAGCATATTAAATTATAGCATATTCAAGTCACTATTTCAAGTGATAAAATGTACATAAAACATCTCTAAAATTTGTGATATTTGCCTATTGATTATCTCTAAAAATAGTGATATGATATAATTACAGTAAAGGACAGGAGAAAACCTAAACCGGAAGTAAACGGCAGGGGAAAACTTAAAGCCGGAGCTGAAAAATATATCGGAGGTACGAATATGAGTACAATGGATTTATTAGCAAAGGTAAGAAGCCTTAAGGAACTGGAAGCCCTTATCTCAGACGCTCAGGCAGAGCTTGACAGCATCAAGGACGAGCTTAAAGCCGAGATGACAAACCGCAGCACAGAGGAGATCGACGTTGACGTATTCAAGATCAGATACAAGACGGTCACGTCCAGCCGCTTCGACACAGCGGCGTTTAAAAGCGCCCACAAAGAACTGTACAACCAGTATGTCAAGCAGACCAAGAGCCGCCGTTTTACAGTTGCATAAAAGAAAAGAGCCTTACATAACCGCCGACCAAAGCAATATGTAAAGGCGCTCAACCACCCGCCGGAGCAAGATTTGTATTAATTATAACACTCCTGCTCCGAAATGTCAATAGTTTTGGAGGAAAATTGAATGAACAAAGAATTTTTAATTAACGCTATGTATGACGCTATAAATGAAAATTGCGGCGCTAATACGCCGTTTCAAACCACAGAAAACAGAGAACTTGAAAGCTACTTTGAAAAAAAGTATGCTCCCGATTACGAGTTATCCAGGCATGGAACGGTCACAGACGCTTATTCCCATTTTTCGGAAAACCTGACCACACTTGTATGCGGAAACATCCGTAACGCTTTTAAAGTCGGTTTCAACACCGCCGTTCAGCTTCTTATGGGAGGCGGAACTATATGAGCGGAATAAAAGCATCCACGGTTTTACACCTGAATTTTTCGCCCCTTAAACGCCAAAAAAGCCCGTAAATACGGACTTTGAGGGTGAACATCTATTTTGTTCCACAAGTATGGCGTGCCTGGAGGGATTCGAACCCCCGACCTACTGGTTCGTAGCCAGTCACTCTATCCAGCTGAGCTACAAGCACATTAACATTACTTTATTATTATACCACAAAAAAGCAAAAAGTCAATACTTATCCATAAAAAATGGCACTTTCTACTAAATTATCTTTGAAATGTTATTTATTATGAGATAAATATAGAAAATCGTGTGATCTATTGACATTGATCTTAAAATCTGATATAATAAATAACGTTGTGAGACATTAGCTCAGCCGGTAGAGCATACGCCTTTTAAGCGTAGGGTCGAGGGTTCAAATCCCTCATGTCTCACCATGGAAAAAGCCTGTATTAAATGTAATACAGGCTTTTTTCTTTATTCTTAACCAGATTATGCAATTCGGAATGTATGAAAAACTCTCTGATTTCCAATAAATCACACAAAAAATTAATCTCGTAAGTTCAGGTTTAGAGAAAACTGCAATGAGGAACATATCGTTAATTATTGTTTATTATACACAATTTTTTTTGCAGCGCAGAGCAAAAAGCAGTAAATAAAAACGTAATTCTGCCGAAAATACAATTGTTAATCCCTTGACTTTTTCATGTTATTATGATATAATAACAAAAATATACTATTTATAAGGGAGATGATCTTTAATAATGGGTTTGAAAGGAAACGGCGGCAAAATACTTATCGTAGATGATTCTGAAATGAACCGTGCCATACTTTCAGAAATGATCGGCGATAAATATAATTTTATTGAAGCCGAAAACGGAGCCGAAGCAGTCGCTGTACTTCAGCACCGGAATGCTGAAATTTCTCTTGTTCTCCTTGATATCGTAATGCCGGTCATGAACGGATACGACGTTCTTGAAATCATGAACAGCCGCCGATGGATAGACGATATTCCTGTTATAATGATTTCTGAGGAGAGCACTCCCTCAAATATTGAACGTGCCTATGATATGGGCGCTGTAGACTTTATTGCACGTCCATTCGACAAAAGCATCGTTCTCAGACGTGTTGTAAACACATTTATGCTTTATGAAAAGCAGAAAAAGCTTGCGGAACTTGCCATCAGCCAGATCTACGAAAAGAAAAAAAACAGCAGCCTTATGATAAGTATTCTAAGCCATATTGTTGAATTCCGAAACGGCGAAAGCGGTCTCCATGTCATACACGTCCAGAATCTTACGGAAATACTTCTGAAAACCCTTGTCAGAATAACGGACAAGTACAGGCTTTCAGCCGCTGAGATCACAATGATAAGTCATGCTTCCGCTCTGCACGATATAGGCAAGATCACTATTCCGGACGAGATCCTCAACAAACCCGGCCGCCTTACCGACGAGGAATTTGCCGTTATGAAAACGCATTCCATGGCAGGTGCGGATATGCTTTCGCAGCTTACGTTCTTCGCAGACGAACCTCTCCTCAAAACGGCATACGAGATCTGCCGCTGGCATCACGAACGATTTGACGGACGGGGATATCCCGACGGAATAAGCGGTGACGATATACCAATATCGGCGCAGATAGTAGCGCTTGCCGACGTTTACGACGCTCTTACCAGCGACCGTGTATACAAAAAGGCTTTCACTCATGAAACAGCCATTGACATGATTCGTGAGGGAAAATGCGGAAACTTCAATCCACTGCTGTTGGAATGTCTTTCTGCTGCCGCTGACAGCATCAAAAATATCGTAAACAGTTCTGTACAATACATACTGCATGACTACATAGACGATATTCCCGGAGAATTTTTCAGCCGCAGCGAACTTACACCTGCAAAACGCATCTTCGATCTGCTCAGCCATGAAAAAACTGTTAACAAGTTCTTCATGAATCTTTCAAAGGATTTCCTGTTTGAATATACCGTCACTCCGTCGGTTCTTATTCTCACACCTGCCGGAGCACGTATGCTCGGAACCGAACAGATAATTGTAAACCCATTTTCCGATAACAGCACGCTTCGTCCTGTCTTCTGCGAAGAACTTCACAGACAGCTTTCCGAAAAAGTAAGGGAGTCTTCTCCGGAAAATCCGGAATTTGAATTTGAATGCGACACGGTTATCGACGGGCAGCCCAGGCATATCAGACTTATATGCCGCTCCACCTGGATCAACGACGATCCTCCGGTATATATCGGCGTCATCGGAAAAATGATCTTTGATCCTGAACCGACTCCAAGAAAGGAATAAAATTATGAATCTTATAGAATGCTACAGCGCCCTCGGCGGTAATTACGAAGATGTTCTCAGACGTCTTACAAACGAACGTCTCATAAAAAAATTTGCCGTAAGATTCCTTGACGACAAGAGCTACGGACTTCTTGAAGCATCCCTGAATGAAAATAATGTTGAAGAAGCGTTCAGAGCTGCCCATACAATCAAGGGAGTTTGCGCCAATCTGGGATTTGATAAACTTATGCATTCCTCTGCGGATGTAACCGAAGCTCTGCGTGCAGGGGATCTTGACAGAGCAAAACAACTTTTCCCGGCTGTCAGCGAAGATTATCATCTTACCGTTGATTCCATAAAGGCTCTTGACGATTAACCCAAAAATCACAGAGATAGAATATTCCGGACATCGCCGTACATAATATATTTGTGCGGCGATGTTTTGTTATTGGTATATTTTTCTGCAAAATAACACATAAATTTCTTTTTTCAGGTATAGACAAAATGAACAAATTATGATATAATAATTGTGAATCTAATTTATTACTGCATCTGACATCTGCAAGAAAGGAAAATTTATGCTACATGAGAAATCATGCGGTGCTATAGTATACCGTAAATTTCATGGAAATACCGAAATACTTCTTATAAAGCACATAAACAGCGGTCACTGGTCTTTTCCTAAAGGCCACGTTGAAAAAGGTGAAACAGAAACCGAAACAGCTCAGCGTGAAATAATGGAAGAAACTTCCATTGACGTTATAATTGACCCGACTTTCCGTGAAACCGTTACATATTCGCCTAAAAAAGATACTATGAAAGTCGTCGTATATTTTCTGGCAAAGGCAAAAAATGTTGACTTTTCTCCTCAGGAGGACGAAATTGCCGAAATCCGATGGGTGGATATATCATATGCGTCGAATATTCTTTCATATGAAAACGACAAAACTATTGTTTCAAAAGCTAAAAACGCCATTAAGGAATCGCATTAGCAGAAAAAGGAGTTCACTATGACTTTTTTCAAAAAATTTATACTTACACTGGCCAGCTGCTGTCTCGTTCTTTGCAGCTGCGGAAAAACTGATAATGATTCGGATATTCCGGACGGCATTGTCGATATAGAAGCCACCACCGAACAGGAAACCAATAATTCCGATAACAGCGAGGATATTGTGACAACTACAAAACGTATAGACGACACTGAATTTGTATGGACGATCACCACTGTAAAAACAGCCAAACCGTATCACGCCGGAGCTAATAACAATTATGTGCCAAGGCAAACTACCGCTTCATCAAAAACGTCAGGCAAAAGAACCACTACTGTAAAACGCCCCGTTGTTACCGGTAAGAATCCCGGAAAAAATCCGGCAGTAACTACGTCTGCCGGCTCAGGAACAGGTGCGGCTGTCACTGTGGTAACAACCGCCTTTACAACGGCAAGGAAAACGACCGTTTCCGTTACTACCTCAACAACTTCAAAACCGCCGCAGCTTGCTCTCTTAGATGATATGACCCTCGAAGAAAAAGTCTGTCAGATGTTCATAGTTTCTCCGGAACAACTCACAGGCAAAAGCGGATATTCCACCGAAGCGGATAAGGATCTTAAAAAAGGTCTTGAAAAATACCACGTGGGAGGAATCATTTTTTCAGAAGGAAACCTCGAATCAAAAAATCAGATAACAGCTATGCTTCGCAACTTGCAGACATCGGCAAAAAGCGTCTCTGGTGCGGGGATATTTACTGTAATCCAGGAAGAGGGCGGAGACATAGCCCCTGCCGCAAATAAGCTGGGAATTAAAAATCCAGGCTCAATGGCGACGCTCGGTGATAAGAAGGACGAAAAAGCCGTATATGACGCTGGAAGAGAACTTGGCTCCGAACTAAAAAAACTTGGCTTCAACGTTGATCTTGCACCGATAGCCGATCTGGGAACAAACAGCAAAAACGGTCTCGGCGACAGAGTGTTCAGCAGCGACACTGAAACGGCTGCCAAAATGGTTTCAAATATTGTGAAGGGATTTTCCGATTCAGGCATTGCTTCCGCCCTCTCTCATTTTCCCGGAGAGGGCGCATACGACGGCAAATCAGCTCTCATAAAGCGCAGTCTCAGCCAATTAAGAAAAGAAGAATTGCTGCCGTTTGACAGCGGTATCGAAGCCGGTGCAGACTTTGTTCTGGTAAGCCACCATATCATTTCAGGTATCGGAGACGATCTTCCATGCGATCTTTCGTATACCGCCATTACCGGAATTCTCAGAAACGAACTGGGATTTGGCGGTATCGTCATGACCGGTTCGCACAAAGACCCCGCTATTACAAAAAAATATTCATCAGGTGAAGCCGCCGTTATGGCTGTAAATGCCGGAGCAGACATTATTCTTCTCCCGGACGATCTGCCGGCAGCCGTAAGCGCCGTATGTGAAGCTGTCGAGAACGGAGAAATCCGTGAAACCAGAATAAACGAAAGCGTAACGAGAATTCTCAATCTCAAAGCAGAAATGGGACTTATAAAGTAAAAAAGGTGAGATTCTCAAATGTCGTCAACTTAAGCGAGGACGCTGTCCCCGTACCCCTGCCAAAGGGGAGTACACGCCTTACCGGCGCCCGTCCCCTCTGTCACTTCGTGACATCTCCCCACACCGTGGGGAGTCACCCTTTGGAAACCCATTATTAATAATTTCAGATATCCTTTTAGGGTATCTGAAATAATCAGAAAGAATATCTATAGAGAAAATCTCCTTTAACAAGAGTGTGAAGAACAGGGTGCTTTAAATTAATGATATCTGAAAGTCACCCCCTTTATCAATTTTACAGGCGGTGAATCCATTGTCAAAACTAAAAAAGCGATACATAATCCCCATAGCAATCATAATACTAATGGTTGTCATACATATCACGGCAAGATTCAGCACCGGATTTGCCGATTTCTACGTAATGAAAATATTTCCGGCGATAACAAATACATTTTCATTTATAAGCGGTCTGTTCCCCTTTTCGCTTGGCGAGATCATGATAATAGCAGGAGTATTGGCGGTAATAATCGGAATTCCGCTTACCGTCATTTTACTGATCGTCAGAAAGAATTCAAGAAAAAAAACAGCAGGGATATTTCTTACTTCTGCGCTGTGGATAGCTACTTTTATCGCCGTAACCGAAAACATGAATTGCTTTATCATGTATCAGTGCACACCATTTTCGCAGCGGTATCTTAGTTCAAAGGAGCACACAAGGGATGAATTGATTTCCCTTTACTCGGCTCTTATTAATAAAACAAACCAGCTTTCACTGGAAGTGCCACGAGACAAAGACAACCGTTTCTATATAAGTGCCGATATAGATTCCGAGGCAAAAAAGGCGATGAAAAAAGCATCCAAGAAATATCCGCAGCTGGCAGGATATTATCCTGACGCAAAACCGATCATGTTTTCATACTTCATGAGCCAGTCAAATCTGTCGGGAATTTATTTCCCGTTTTCACTGGAATCAAACTACAATGACGACATGGTCAAAACAAATCTGCCCGGAACTATCTGCCATGAATATGCCCATTTAAAAGGAGTTATCCAGGAAGATGAAGCAAATTTCATTTCATTTATAGCTACGACAGGCAGCGATAACAAGGAATTCCAGTACTGCGGATATCTTGAAGCTCTTGAATATGTTCATAATCAGATCTATGATACGAAAATAACCGAGGCTTACAGTCTTACCGATAATATTTCCGACGAAGTCCGCCGTGACTGGTTTCGTTTCATGCCTGACAACTATTGGGAAGAAAATAAAAAAAAGGAGATTATCCCCACCAAAACCGTCAGCACTGTTTCAGAATCTGCCATTGATACCAACATAAAGATGAACGGCCGTGAAGAAGGCATAGATACTTATTCATACATGGTCGATCTGCTGTTGGATTACTATTTTCCCGGAGAATAGCGAAAATGACCGCTTCAATAAAGAAAGCGGTCATTTTCATTTATAGAGAGTATTATAGGAGGCAATTTCTAATTATTATAAGATATTGCCCTAAATCGTAACCGGAAGCGTGCTGTACTGACCCAGAATATATCTTCTGAGAACGAGTATATCCGCTTCATTGATCCTACTGTCGGCAAAAACGTCCGCTGCCTTGAGCTGAGCGCTGTTGAATTCAATTGTACCGTCCAAATAACGGGCTGCAAATATAAGATCAAACACATCTATCATTCCGTCGCCGTTTAAATCTCCGACACAGGCGGGAACTATGTCGTTGTCTGAATACGGAGCGCTTACGATTTCCGGCATTCTCTGACCTTCAAGCATATCGGTTTTTTCCCACATACCTACAAATATAACAGCCCAGTACCATGTTTCCCTTCCGTCGCTGTCCGTACCGTATATCAAGCTGAGACCTACGTGCGTGAATTCCGGCTTTGTTATGTTTGCCCAGTGTGACGGTGATCTTTTCCATGCGTCAAATATAATATCCGCATCCTTGCTTCCTCTTGCCAGTATCTCGCCTGCTTTTTTGTAATCAACAGTTTCAACGTCGATAACGGAATCAAAAAATGTTCCGTCCGGACGATAATGAGCATACTGAGTGAGCTGTTCTTCTGCACGTATCTGAGAGATCTCATTAAGGTAAGGAACGATACAAAGCGGATCAAGACCCATTTCTTCTCTTGCGTTGTTGAACTTGACTGCCATTTCTTCTATAAGAGCGTAATACTCGCCGGATTCCTCCTCTGCAGCAAATGCCTCAGCAATATTTCCAGTCGTATTTATAAGCATCATCATGCAGCTAAAAGTCATAACCATTGCGGACATTAAAGCGATCATTTTTCTTAATGTTTTTTTCATATCTAAAGCCCCTTATCAGACCAGTAATTATATTACTGTTTGTATTTGTTTCTGATTACATATTACCAGAATTAAAGGGGTAAAGCAAGAAAAAACATTGTTTTTTCAGCATAATGCACAATCCTGTTTGACGATAATCACAAAAATAAATATACAAAATGTATAATAGATTTTTCCGGTTTCAGTGAGTTTAAAACCGTTCAAATATTTTTCACAAATGAGTTTTTTCATATATTTCAAAATAATATACAAATCAAAAGTTTAAATCTATATTACAAAACAAAAAAATCCCGCCGCATCACTTCAGATGCAGCGAGAAAATCTCAGAATTATTCAGTTGTTTCTGTTGCCGTTTCAGACGATGGCTCGGTAACATTTTCAGCGACTGCCGCCTCGGTATCAGGCTCGGAAGTCTCCTCTTCGGATGATACGGCCGTCGTCTCTTCCGCTGGAGCGTCAGTCTCTTCTTCAGCCGTCCCGGCGTCAATGACTGTAAATCCGCTGAAAGTCATTTTCAGCTTATTGTTGTCCATTTCAAAGCCGCAGAGTTTTCCGTCCTTATCTACTCTGAGTACGTACTCTCCGCCGTCAAGCTTTCCGCTCACCTCAAGAGCGTTGTCTTTTTCCTCGCCTTTGAGTTCCTCCGACTTGGCGTTGCTGTCAACAGCTTTTATGAGGTTCAACATCATAGCTCTTACCGGAACTGCCGACTGCGGAACCGAAAAGCTAAGCCCCTTGTATGAGGCTTCCGTATTCCCCTCGCTGAATTCAAGCTTTACTCCGCTGAGCGTATTTGGAGAGGAGAACTCCACTTCCCATGCGCCCGTGCCGAAACGCTTTACAACGCCCTCCGCCTGTAAGCGGTCAAGAGTTATGCTGACATCAGCCTGAAAAGCGCAGTCAAGTCCATTTTTTCGTGACGTGGTGGATTTCAGCGGCACAGAGCAGCTTACAAGGCAGAGCGCCGTGAGGATTGTTAATGCGAATGTAACAAGTTTTTTCATAATACCTTCTCCGTTCTGAAGCATCCGTATTTTTTTGAGGCGGTATTGCCTTAAAACTTATACATCCTTTAGGTAACACCGCACAAAGTTTGTACGGCAGATGACGTGCAAAGCCGTCAGGCTTTTTTTGTGCAGTGTTGCCTTTAAATTAGCAGATTTTCCGTTATTTTGCCGACTTCTTTTCTTTGAGGATACGGAACGAATCGGACAGACAGACGATAATGTCCCTGGGCAGCATGGATTCCATTCCAAGCTTTTCAGCAGCCGCATCTCCGGCAAGACCATGAATATAGACCCCTGCGCAGGCGCTGTCATAAACGGAGCACCCCTGAGCTGCAAGGGAGCCGATTATTCCCGCCAGTATATCGCCGCTGCCACCTACGCTCATGCCCGGATTTCCCGTATGATTTGCAGCAGTCACCCTGCTGTTTGCAATAAGCGTGCCTGCGCCCTTAAGCACAACGGTAATTCCGTACTTCTCAGCGTACTTCTCCGCAACCACAATACGGTTATTGGAGATCATGGCGTTGTCGCAGCTAAGAAGCCTTGCCATTTCTCCAACATGGGGAGTAATAACTATGTCCGATTTCTTTCCCAGTAAAATATCTATGTCCGATGCTATGCAATTTATTCCATCTGCGTCAATAATTACGGGACATTTTGCATTCTCCACCACAAATCTGGTGATTTCTGCGGTATCCGGAGTAACGCCCATACCGCAGCCGATAACTATTGCATTGGCGCTGTTCATGGCATTGAACAGTGCGTTTTTGTTTATATCGTAAAGCATGAATCCGTTATCATCGCATTCAAGTTCAATATATGTAGCCTCCGGCACAAGCATTGATACCGTATCGATACACTTCTCTACCGAGGCGACTTTCACATGACCCACACCCGTTCTGAGAGCGCCCATAGCCGCAAATGAAGCCGCTCCTCTCATGGACGAACTTCCGGCGATAACCAGCAAAGTACCGAAAGTACCCTTGTATGAATCCCTTTCACGGCGTGGCGGAAAGCTTGCCAGATGATTTCTCTCGATCCTGTAATACGCCCTTTCACCGTCAAGAACATCTTCCGCCCCCTTCGGAATACCTATATCGGCAACCGTGATCTTTCCGCAGTATTTTCGGAGCGGATACTGCGTCATTCCTGATTTCAGATATCCGAAAGTCACTGTTTCGTCAGCTTCAAACGCCCCGAAAGCAACTGTTCCTGTAACGCTGTTTCCGCCGCTTGGAACATCCACAGCTATTCTATAGGCGCTTGAACCTATTGCAAAAATACCTGCTGCATTTTTATCCAGATTATCCCGGAACCCCGTACCGTAAACTCCGTCTACGATAACAGACGCACCAAGCACAGCGCTTTTTACAAGGCTCATTCTGAGTTTTTCCTGCATAAGTATCTTTTCCAGAGGATTCAGTTCCTTTTTCGCTGTCTTTTCAAGTTCAATAGTTTTAGGAATAGACATATAATCAAGTTCCGCTGCTTCTATAGCGGCATCTACGCTTTCGCTGCGATAGCCGTCGATAAACTCAATATGCTCCTTAGGCAGTCGCAGGAACATTTCTTTCGCAAGATCTGTCGAGGGTTTTCCACCGACATTTATTATAGTAATTCGGTATCCCCTGTAAACAAGAATATTTACAGCCGCAAAGCAGTCGCCGCCGTTGTTGCCCTTTCCGGCAAGAAATACAATCGACTTTTCCTCCGGCGGAACGCTGCTGCTCCGGCAGTATTTGTCGATTATTTCCGCAAGAGCCTTTCCGGCATTTTCCATAAGTTTTTTTCTTGAAACGCCCATTTCCTCGGAACGTTCCTCGATCATCTGCATCTGCTTCGGTGTAACGATTTTCACTTTACCAACTCCTTATATATCTAATGTACTGGCTTATGCGGGGACTCCGTCCCCACCCCCTGCCAAAGGAAAGTACATTCCCTTTGGAAACCCGTTATTAATTATTTCATATACCCTTTAAGGGTATATGAAATAATTATGGGATATCCAGAACAAAATGTTCCACTGACACGAGCGTTGGAGGCAGAACCGATTAAGCCGCCATTACTTCTTTAAAGAATTTCTTATTTTTGCAGGGAGAAATTTCTCTATATTTCCAAGCATTCTTTCATTTGGAACAAAAACAAGCCTTGTTCTGCCGTAATCGCTGTGATCGAAATCAGCATAGTATTCATCTGAAGCAATATTATTTGTAGCAAACACTACTGTCATATCCTCAGATTCTTCCATATCGTCGCTGTATTTCCCGAAAGCGGAGAAAGTCCTCACTTCAACGCTTAGCAGGGATTTTCTCTTCTTTCTGGCAATTATCTTATCTATGTCAAGTTCGCCGTTCGTAAAAGTATACTCATATTCCACCGATCTGCCTTGAATGAGAAGACACGTAACGTAGCCTCCGCATGCCGCAAGAATAAACGCCATTATCGCAATGGGCAGGTGTGCAAGCTGCAATATCCCCAGAAGAACAAGGCAAACGGAAAAAAGAATTCCCGAAATAAGAGTTCCGATCCTACTCAGCTTTTCAGATCTGGTTTCGCAGCGTGACACGAGCTGTTCAGCAAAATTATCCATGATATATCTCCTTACCATTCAGCAAAATTATAAAAGTTTACAGTATAAATGACCATCTAATATTATAATATCACAAATTTGTCAGAATTTCAAGATAAATACTTGATTTTTTTTTATTTTTAGTATATAATTATATTGAACCCTATGACGGAGAGAGTAAGTCCGTAATGAAGTCTACAGAGAGGAGCCGACAGGTGGAAAGCTCCGGCGAAAAACAGACCGAAGTTCACTCCTGAGGGGCAGCCCTGAAACTCCCGCATTACTGCGGTATGCTGTAGGGGTTGACGTATGTCTGCGTTAAGGGCAAGAGAGTGTCGGCTCTCCTGACAATGGGTGGTAATAAGCAAGGTTATGATCTTGTCCTGTTGGGCAGGATCTTTTTATTTTCCGATACATAAGGCGTTTGCACACGTTCTTTGTGCGTTCTGCCAAATAAAATTCAGGAGTTGATTATTGTGAAAGAACAGCTTGAAAAAATTGAAGCGCAGGCTAAGCAGGAACTTGAATCCTGCACAGAGATCAAAGCCCTGGACGATCTGAGAATAAGATTTCTTGGAAAAAAAGGCGAGCTTACTGCGATTCTCAAACAAATGGGAAAGCTATCCGCTGAAGAACGTCCGGTCATCGGTCAGCTTGCCAATCAGGTGAGAGCAGATATTGAAGAGGCTCTCAGAAACAAACTTGAAGCTCTTAAAGCTGAAGAACAGGAAGCAAAGATCAGAGAAGAATCGATCGATATAACTCTTCCCGGAAAGCACGCTCCCTTCGGCAAGCTCCATCCGCTTACCAAAGTGGAAAACGAAATACGTGAGATCTTCATGGGAATGGGGTTTGACATCGCCGACGGTCCTGAGATCGACGACGATTACCACGTTTTCGAGGCGCTGAATCTTCCTCCGGATCATCCTGCACGTGATACCCAGGATACTTTCTACATCGAGGGCACAGATGAGACTATTCTTCTCCGTACCCAGACCTCTTCCGTGCAGGTTCACGTAATGGAAAATCAGACTCCTCCTATCCGCATTATCTCACCGGGACGTGTTTTCCGCTCAGACGCCGTTGACGCAACACATTCTCCCCTGTTCCATCAGATCGAAGGACTTGTTATTGATAAAGGCATCACTATGTCCGATCTTAAAGGCACACTTGATATGCTTATGAAAAAGCTCTACGGCAACGACTGCAAACTGCGTTTCCGTCCTCATCATTTCCCGTTCACAGAACCAAGCTGCGAGGTTGATATAAGCTGCTTCAACTGCGGCGGCAAAGGCTGCTCCATGTGCAAGGACGAAGGATATATCGAGCTTCTGGGCGCCGGAATGGTTCATCCCAAGGTGCTTGAAAACTGCGGCATAGACAGCAATGTCTACTCCGGTTTCGCATTTGGTCTTGGTCTTGAACGTATGGTTATGGGACGCTACGACATAAACGATCTCCGTCTGCTTTATGAGAATGACGTCCGTTTCCTTGAACAATTCTAAGAACAGTCAGCTTATGCGGGGACGCCGTCCCCACACCCCTGCCAAATGGAGAATTCTACCTTTGGAATCCCAATATTAATTATTTCCATTACCCATAAATTGGCAATGGAAATAATCAGAGAGAATATCCACAGAGAATATTTCCTTTTTGGCAGAAATACAGAAAACAGCACCACATAAGTTGCTTTTATTAAATTATACAATGAAAGGATTGAGTTAAATGAATCTTTCAATGAAATGGCTTTCCGACTATGTCAACGTCGATGTGCCGATAAAAGAATACTGCCATGCTCTTACAATGAGCGGTTCAAAGGTAGAAGGTTATGAAACAGAGGGAAAAGAGATCTCCAATGTTGTTGTCGGAAAGATACTCTCTGTTGTTCCCCACGAAAATTCAGATCATCTTGTAGTATGCCAGGTAGAAGTCGGAAAAGAATCTCCCATACAAATCGTTACCGGCGCTTCAAACGTAAATACCGGGGATATCGTACCTGTCGCCCTTGACGGTTCAACGCTTCCCGGCGGAATAAAGATCAAAAGGGGCAAGCTCCGTGGTGTTGAATCCAACGGTATGCTCTGCTCACTGGGCGAGCTTGGTCTTGACAAGAAGGACTTCCCTTATGCTATCGAGGACGGCATTTTCATCATTCAGGAACCGTGCCGCATCGGTCAGGACATTCAGTCTGCCATAGGACTTGACGATACATCGGTCGAATTTGAGATAACCTCAAACCGTCCCGACTGTCTCAGTGTTACCGGGCTTGCAAGAGAAACTGCCGCAACATTTGATCTCCCTCTGCACATTCCGGTTCCCTCTTTCAAGGGCGTTGACGGGGATATCGACCAATATCTCAAAGTAGACATACACAACACCGAAAAGTGCAGACGCTACTGTGCCGGTATTGTAAAAAATGTAAAAATCTGTCCTTCGCCACGCTGGATGAGAGAACGTCTCCGTGCAAGCGGCGTGCGTCCTATCAATAACTTTGTCGATATAACAAACTATGTTATGCTTGAATACGGTCAGCCAATGCACGCATTTGATCTCCGCTATGTTGACGGCGCTCATATCAATGTCAGAAATGCTGCAAAGGGAGAAAAAATCATGACCCTTGACGGCATTGAGAGAGAACTTTCAGAAGATATGCTGGTGATTGCCGATGCAAACAAACCGGTTGCTGTTGCTGGTGTTATGGGAGGCGAATACAGCGGCATAATGGACGATACGACTACCGTTGTCTTTGAGTCCGCATACTTTGAGCCTACTCAGGTACGCCGCACATCAAAGGCGCTGAAGCTCAAATCCGACGCATCCTCAAGATATGAAAAGGGCGTTGATCCGCTTATCAGCATGGTATGCCTTAAAAGAGCATTCCAGCTTGTCGAGGAACTTGGCGCAGGCGAGGTCATCCGTACAGTTATTGACTGCGACCATACCGATTATATTCCGTCCGAAGTGGAATTCAATCCGGCATGGATAAACAGCTTTCTGGGTACAAACATCTCATCAGCAACAATGACCGAATATCTCAAAAGGCTGGATTTCTCTATAGAAAACGGCAAGGTCATTGCTCCGTCATTCAGAATTGATATCGGATGCAAGGCTGATATTGCAGAGGAGATCGCAAGAATTTACGGTTATAACAATATTCCGTCAAGCGATTTCAGAGGCGTTGCAAAGGCTGAATTCACAGCAGAGCAGAAATTCATACGCACTCTCAGAAATACTGTCGTTTCCCTGGGCGGATATGAGATTGCAACATACTCTTTTGTATCTCCAAAATATTTTGACAGAATCCGACTTCCGGAGAACAGTAAGCTCCGTAATGCGGTAAAGATCGTTAATCCGCTTGGCGAAGATACCAGCGTGATGAGAACAACGACTATCCCCTCGATGCTTGACGTACTCTCATTCAATTACAATAACCGTAACGAAAAAGCCTGTCTTTTTGAGATATCTAAGGAGTACATCCCGGCAGAAAAAGAAAAGGCATATATCAACGGTGATACGCTTGCAAGCGGCGGCACAAAGCACAGATACGCCTACTCTCTCCCTGATGAGCCTCAGAAGCTTACACTGGGTATGTACGGAGGCGACGCTGATTTCTACACCATGAAAGGCATGATCGAGCAGATTCTTGAAGAACTCGGCATAAATGACGTTGAATATGTGCGTGCCGCCGACTGCGAGGTATTCGATGAAAAATATGCGCTTCATCCCGGAAGAAGCGCCGTGATCCTGAAAGACGGCGTTCACCTGGGCATCATGGGCGAAGTACATCCGGAGGTACAGAATACCTATAAACTCGGCATAAAAACTTACGCTGCAAAGCTGAATATTAACGAGCTGATGTCCGCAGCTTCCGGCAGGATCACATACAAACCTCTTCCCAAGTTCCCGGCTACTACAAGGGATCTCAGCCTTATCTGCAACGACAATCTCCCTGTTGCCGAGCTTGAAAAAGCTATCAAGGGCGCTGTAGGTAAGATTCTTGAAAAGGTCACTCTCTTTGACGTGTACAAGGGCAAGCAGATTGAGGACGGTAAAAAGAGCGTTTCCTATTCGATCTCGATGCGCTCACACGAGGGAACTCTCACAGACGAACAGGCAGACGGAGCTATGAAGCGTGTTCTTAAAGCGCTCTCCGCTCTTGGCGCTGAACTGCGTGGATGAGCTGACCGTATAAAATCTGAAAAAAGGAGGGGATTATCTCAAAAGAGATCCCTCCTTTTCTGTCTGATAGATGATCTGAGGATATAAAATCATTATGGAAAAAATAATTGAGACGCTTGCGGCAATATATATGATTAGTACACTGGCTATGACAATAGAAAGCATCAAACAGCGGCAGAAGAAAAAGGCTGTCATCTGGGGATGTCTGTGTTTCTTCCCGATAGCCGCCTCTATAATTCTGATATTCCTTGCGGGACATAAATAAACGGAAGAATCTTTCTCTTTGTAAATTCTTTGCAAAATCTGACGTATACTGTTTACAACGGGCATAAAATATGATATTATATATTTATATCATTATATACGGAGGATAAAATGGCAGAGATAAAAGAAATACAGAAAATATATAACGACGAGTTGGCGGAAAGCGAGAGTCTGCAAAAATCTCACAAAAAACGCAAAGAAAAACCGCCCCGGAATAAATTCAAGTTCCTGGCATTTGTTGAAATGCTGATTATTATCGTTCTTGCCGGCGAGTTATCCTGGAGCGTCTTTCTCCGTGACCGTTTCATAAAAGATGATAAAGCCGTTCCTGCCAATGCCGGAGCAGATTCTCTTGAACCTCAGATCAGAACACGTCCTGTTATCGAGAAAGAAGAAACAATATATCAGCTTGACGGAAAAAAGATACTCATGAAAGACAGCGTTTACGGCGAGATCTTCTTCCCTGTTTTTGCTGATGTTCCCGCCTGTTCCATTAACATGGAGCAGCTTGTGACCAGAAACGGTTATTCTTTCTACACAGAAAACGGGCAGGTAACTTCTATCTCCGGCATTGACGTTTCAGAACATCAGGGGGATATAGACTGGAATAAAGTCAGAGACGCAGGCATTGAATTCGCCATTATACGTGTGGGCTATCGTACCTACGGCGGAGGCGATATCACCCTTGACACAGCATTTCAACAAAATCTTGAAAATGCCGATAAAGCCGGTGTTAAGGTCGGTGTCTATTTCTACTCTCAGGCTGTTACTCCGGAAGAAGCTATACAGGAAGCCGACGTTGTGATCGACGCTATCGAGCCGTATAACATTACATATCCGGTCGTTTTTGACTGGGAGATCATTTCCGGCGACTCTGCACGAACTGACAAGATAACTGTTGACGATCTTGCCGAATGCTGTATTGCTTTCAGTGAGCGTGTTAAATCTGCGGGATATACTCCTATGATCTATCAGAACAAGAACACCTCAATGTTCAAGCTTGATCTCCCCCGTCTCCAGGATTACGATTTCTGGCTGGCTGAATACAACGACAAACCCACCTACTACTACGACTATCAGATGTGGCAGTATTCATCAACAGGAAAAGTTCCCGGTGTGAACGGCGACGTTGACATGAATATCAGCTTCAAGGACTACAGTAAGTCTGAATAAAAATAAGAACTTGTGTTCATAGGATAAAATGCACATCTTTTCGGTAAAATTTTATGCTTGCTGCGTTGAAAACCCTTGCAATACGCCAGTATTTCTGCGGTCTTTCGCCTTGCAATCATAAAATTCTCCTCGAAAATCCATACATTTTTCCTATAAATACAAGTTCTAAACCTGTTCCGTATTTTTACAGAACAGGTTTGCTATTTACAGATTATTTTTAACATAAAGAATATTCATGGCGTCAAACTGATATGTTCCGTCGTTTTTTTCCGTTACATGGAACTCGACGGACTTCGAAACGCTCTTTTCCATCCAGGCAGGTCTTTCATCGATATAATCCACTGTTATCGTATATTCGCTGCCGCTCTTGACAATCGACTTTACTTCCGGCTCATATGTAAAAACGATCGGATGTATCGGCACATTGTAAACGCCTTTTTCCGGGTCGTAATAGAAGCGTGATGTAACAGGTCCTACGGTGGTGTGTACAAATTCTGCATGATCCTGTCCGAAAAGCGCTACCGCCTCGGCTTCAACGTCATAGGCAGAAATTGAGACAATATCGCCTCCTGCAACATTTACAGGATATTTCTCTAGCTTTTCATCATTCATAATGATCGACCAGATCGAAGCGGTAACTATCTGTTCAGAAGTCAGATCGGACGGCTTATCAAAGGATTCGATATCCATTATGACCATAGGATATACCAGCTCTGTAAAGCCATCCTTCTTTGTCTCACCTGACGTAAAGCTCCTGAGCATTTTTATTCCCCTGCCGGCTGTAACGACCATACCTATAACGGCAAAAACAGTAAAAATAACGCCGAGAACTGCGTAAACACGCCTTTTTAACCTTTTTTTCTTCGGTTGGTTTTCTTCGGATTCTTCTGTTTTCTCGCTTTTGACATCTAACAGCGTTTCCGGCTCTTCGTCAAGTATATTCGTAAGCGCAGCTACAAGCTTTCCCTTACGTTCAGGAGGCGTCTGATTCTCAGATGATTCGGCTTCAATTTTTTCTTCGCCAGATGTTTCTTCCGTTTTCTTTCCGTGTTTTCTTTTTCGCTCTTTCTTTTTTACAGTCTCCTCATCTCTGCCCAGTTCCTCGATCTCCGCTATAGCATTGGCAGCATTCTCACGTATACCGTCAATGAGACTTGTCACGCCGTCTTTTTCTCTGGTATCGTTCTTCTCCTCCGTTTCAGGTTCAGGAACAGGATCAGCTTTTCTTTCATCGCCGGCGTCTGTTTCCGAAGTATTTTCATCTGCTTCCTGAACGCCGTTTATAGCTGCAAGAGCCGCTTCTATAAGGTCGGTCGCTGATTCCTCCGACTTGTCTGCATCGCTTTCAGTCTTACCACCGCCGAATGAAGCATTCTCTTTCATGATCTTAAACTCATCATCAGCGCTTTCGTCGGACTTTTCAGCATCCGCACCGGAAAACTCTTCATCGCCGCTTTCATCAAAGGAATGCTTCTTCCTGCGCTTTGAAAAAAGTCCTTTTTTCTTTCTGCCGGATCCATTCTCGGATTCTTCTGACAAATCGTTCAGCTCTGCCTCTTCAATAGACTGTACTTCCGGTTCTTCGGGCATATCAACGCTATGCGGAACATCCTCCTCCGCTGTAACAGATATTTCCGGTTCTGGCTTTGATTCGATCTCAGGAATCGTTTCAGACTCGTCAGCAATAACGATCTCCTCACGGCTTTCTTCATTCCGTATGCATCCCGGCTGCTTTGTCTGCTCTTCAATGCGGCGGAGTTCCTCGTAATCGGGCAGTTCTCCGGTAATGATAACCTTTTTCTTCTGCTCAGGAACAGAAGATTCCGGAACCGGCTGCACTACGGCAGCTTTCTCAGACGCTTTATTTTCTTTATCCTCAAGTTCGTTAAGTATATTTTCTGCAAGGGACGGCTTTTTTTCCACTGTCAGCGCATTAAGCAGATCATCTACCGACATATTATCATAAATGCTTTTGTGTTTTACTGGTTCAGTCCTTGCGGATGTATTTCTTTCCGGGCTGTTTCCTTTGAGATTATTGAGCATATCGTCAAGATCTTTTCTGATAGCCATTACGACCTCCAAAATAAATAAAAGTTAAAAATAAATCAAGTAAAAAAATCTGAAACAGTTTTATCTGATCTGTCCGTTTCCGTTAATAATATATTTGATCGTTGTCAGTTCCCTGAGTCCCATAGGACCTCTTGCATGAAGCTTCTGGGTGGAAATTCCTATTTCCGCACCGAAGCCGAATTCTCCGCCGTCGGTGAATCTTGTTGACGCATTTACATAAACAGCGGCAGCATCGACGCAACGCTGGAATTTTTCTGCATTTTCAAGAGACTTTGTAACTATACACTCGGAATGCTTCGTTCCGAAGCGGCTGATGTGTGCGATAGCCTCATCAACGCTGTCAACGACTCTGACAGATATAACATAATCCAAAAACTCTTTTGCATACTCCTCGTCGCCGGCTTTTTCAACAGTATCGCCGAGAATTTCGATAGTCCGGTCGCATCCATAAAATTTAACATTACTCTTTGCAAGACGGTTTGCTATCATTGGAAGAATCTTTTCTGCGCATTCTTTATGTATAAGTAAACTTTCCACCGCATTGCACACAGAAGGACGCTGTGTTTTGCCGTTGTCAACAATATTCACAGCCATTTCCGGATCTGCGGAAGCATCCACATATACGTGACAATTTCCCGTTCCCGTCTCAATAACAGGAACTGTGGCAGTATTTACAACCGCCTGTATAAGACGTCCGCTTCCTCTTGGTATCAGTACGTCAAGATATCCATTAAGGCGCATCAGCTCATTGGTCGTCTCACGTGACGTATTTTCAACGACCTGAATAACATCTGCCGGCAGACCTGCTTTTTCGATAGCGTTCCTCATGATAGTTCCGAGACATATATTAGAATTTATAGCCTCTTTTCCGCCCTTGAGGATAACTGCGTTTCCTGCCTTGAGACAGAGCGCAGCCGCATCTACCGTGACATTTGGGCGTGATTCAAATATAATTCCGATAACCCCCATAGGTACTCTCGTCTTGCAGATCTTCAGTCCGTTGGGACGTGTAAATCCCTCGATGACCTCCCCTACCGGGTCGTTAAGTGCAATAAGTTCATCAACTCCCTTTGCCATTCCCATGATGCGTTTTTCATCAAGACGAAGCCTGTCCTGCATTGCCTCAGACATACCGTTTTCCTTTGCCGCCTGAAGATCCTTTGCATTTTCAGCGATTATAACTCCTGTGTTTTCTGTCAGCGCCTTCGATATTGCAGCAAGAGCGCTGTTCTTCAACGAAGCAGATGCCGATGAAATGGCAGCTTCAGCCGCTTTTGCATTTTTTCCAAGTTCTTCAGTATAATTCATATTCAGTCACCTCATTATTTCTTATTTGCCTTGAATATAGTACCGATCTCTTTATTTTCAAAAAGATCATAAAGCAGTTCCGGATTTTTTCCGTTCATTATAACCATGTCGATGCCTGCTTCGGATGCGATCTTTGCAGCATTGATCTTCGTGGACATTCCGCCCGTTCCCAGACCTGATCCTGCGCCTCCCGCCGCATTTTCAATATTAGACGTTATTTTCTCCACCACTGTTATCGGCTTGGCATCAGGATTTTTACGTGGATCATCGTCATAAAGACAGTCGATATCCGAAAGTATCAGTAAGAGGTCAGCTCCTGCCAGATCGGCAACCAACGCAGACAGCGAGTCGTTTTCGCCGATTTCCAGTTCCAATTCATCAATAGCGATAGTATCGTTTTCATTGACGATAGGGATAACTCCCATGCCCACCAGAGTTTCAATGGTGTTTTTAAAGTTTTCACAATGGCTCGGATTGTTAATAATCGTTTTTGTCAGCAATATCTGGGCGACTGTAACGCTGTATTTTTCAAACATATCGTCGTAAACGTGCATCAGTTCACACTGTCCTATAGCTGCAACCGCCTGTTTCATTTTGGTTTCACGCGGCTTTTCAGGAATTCCGAGTTTTCCGGCGCCAAGTCCCATTGCACCAGAAGAAACCATGATTATCTCACGTCCGGAGTTGTGCAGATCTGAAATAACCCTTACCAGATTTGTCATTCTTCGTATATTTAATTTACCTGTAGCATGAGCAAGAGTAGATGTGCCCAGCTTTATAACGATTCTTTTTTTCTCAGAAATATTTCTCATAAAATGCTTCTTTCAGTTTACTTTATTTATTGGTTTTCCGTTCTGCCACGCCCGGAAATTGCCGCACACAATATCGACAAGACGCTGTCTCGTTTCAAGCGCCGCCCATGCGGTATGCGGAGTTATACGGCAGTTGCGTGCATTTTTCAGCGGAGTGACCGGCAGCATCGGTTCATGCTCCAGAACATCGACATAAGCAGCGGCGATTCTTCCGGAATCAAGAGCTTCCGCAAGAGCTTCTTCGTCTGCAATTCCTCCTCTTGCAGTATTTATAAGTACTGCCGAACTTTTCATTTCGCACAGGAGTTCTTTATTTATGACACCCTTCGTCTGCGTCGTTAAGGGGCAGTGAAACGTCAGTATATCAGCTTTTCGGGCTGCCGTATGTATATCAGTCACTTCATATCCGCAGTTTTCCGGAATAGTTCTGGTGCATATCACTATATTCATTCCGAAAGCCCTGCCGATTTCCGCAACACGGCGTCCGATAGAACCAAATCCGACTATAGAAAGAGTTTTTCCTGAAAGTTCGCCGACAGGGAGCGGAAAAAATGAAAATGTCGGGGATTTTTCCCATTCACCGGCTTTTACAAGGAGATCATAGTCCCTTATACGGCTAAAATGATCGAGAATATAAGCGAATACCTGCTGTGATACGGCATTTGTTGAATACTGACCGGCATTGCATACCGTTATCCCCTTTTCAGAAGCCGCTTCAAGATCAATATTATTGCATCCTGTCGCAAAAAGTCCGATATAGCGCAGATTCGGGCACATATCCATAATTTCACGGTTGATTTGTACTTTATTGCAGAGAACAGCTTCGGCGCTGCCGATATTAACGGCTGTTTCCTCCGGCCTTGTCAGCGGAAAGATCTCGGTATTTCCGAGTTCGGTTATTTTATCAAAAGGAATATCGCCGGAACAGCTTACTGTGGACCAGTCAAGAACGGCTATTTTCAAGACTGTTCCTCCTCGTTTGTACCGGATGATTCCACTGAATTTTCATCCTCTGTTTCTTCTGCTTCCGTATCATTTTCCTGTGGTGTTTTAAAGATAAGAGATGCTACAGCTGCGGCGATAATAAGCACTGCTTCAGCTATTCCGATACCGTAGAAAAGCGCTCTGCTTTCGGATATCCATACCAATAGAGAAAGCGGAATAGCCACCGCCATAATGATCTGGAAAGGTCGTTTCTGAGTATAGAAACGATACGCAAAAAAAATTGCGCCGATACATGCAAAAATCAGATGCATATGGAACGGAAACGGAAAAAGCGACGGATTTTCAATTCCTGCTTGCTGCGTCATAACAAATAAATCAAAATAATTCATGATAACTCCGATCTGCTGTTGCAACGGATGGATATTCACCCGAAACAGCGTATTTTTTCTCATAAAAATATACTCATTATATTATAACATACTCTTCAGAAAAATTCAACCAATTTTTTCAAAAAATATAGAAATTAATTTTAACAATTTCTGTTGGCTATAGATTAGCACCGCACAATAATCTTAATATTGCCCGTTAAGAAAAGATTTTTTTACACATCAAAATAAAGACATTATTTTAATTCGGAGAAAAATACTATTTTTCATTGTTTTTTGTTTATAAATAATGTATAATATTATATATTGTTATTTTTGTATGGAATCGGAATATATTTATGCATAACATGATAGGAGGATATAAAATGAATATAAAACTTAAAAAAATTACCGCTTTTTTTGCTGGGATTATCACCGCTGCGTCATGCACAGGCATCGTCTTACCGGAGAGAAAAACATCTGAGGTCGTTACGGCAGATGCAGCTTCATCCAATATCCCCGCTTTCCCCGGTGCTGTCGGCGGCGGAAAATATGCAACCGGCGGACGTGGAGGCGAAGTATATCACGTCACAAACCTTAACGACAGCGGCGCAGGCTCTTTCCGTGACGCCGTAAGCAAATCCAACCGCATCGTTGTTTTCGATGTAAGCGGAACTATCGAACTTAAAAGCAACATTCTCTGCCAGAGCAATATTACAATTGCCGGACAGACAGCTCCGGGAGGCTCAGGTATCACTTTGAAAAACTATAAAATGGGTATGTCAGGAGATAATATCATCTGCCGATACATCAGCTCACGTCCAGGTCCATATGCTGCGACAAGCTCCGGAAACGACGCATGGGGCGGCGCAAAAGGTTCAAATTCCATTATTGATCACTGCTCCATGGGCTGGACTACCGACGAACAATGGGGTCTTTACTCCAACAACATGAATTACACTGTTCAATATTCCGTGCTCGGTCCTGCCGATTCATGGGGCGGTCACAAAAAGGGTCTACACGGATTCGGTCTTATGATGGGCAAGGGAAATCTCACATTCGACCACAACCTTATCATCCACAACGTTTCAAGAAATTTCCGTGGCAAGGTACAGGATACCTACACAGCTGATTTCACCAATAATATTATTTACGACTGGGGATACCAGACAGCTTACGGAACTATCGGCCATCTGAATTATGTGAACAATACCCTTAAAGCAGGAAATTCCACTACCGGCGGTTACCACTGGATGTCCGTTGACAGCAGTACGAAGCCTGAAAACTTCAAGGTTTACTGCGACGGAAACCGAATGATAAACAAAGACGGCTCTCTCCATGCGATAACAAACGATAACTGGTCTGGGGTGAGCGTAAAGACATCTATTGGAATTACAAAGGACGATCTCTACTCCTCCGCCCCGTTTCAGACTATCGTCAACGACGAAAACGTTTCTTCTGTTGCCGGCGCAGAAAGTGCGGCTGATTCATACGATCATGTTATAAATTTTGCCGGAAACGGTATTTCCTCCGATAAAAGAACGGCAATTGACCTTCAGTGCGCAGAAGAAACCAGAAACGGTACAGGCTCGTGCAGCGGAACTTCCGAATATGACGCATCGAACACCGATCTTGATAAATATAAGATCCAGTGCGGCGTAACATATACATACCCGTCCGCCGTGCTTAAAAAAGAAATAATCGACAGTGATAACGACGGAATGCCGGACGAATGGGAAGAAGCAAGAGGTCTTGATCCCAACGATCCCGGGGACATCAACGGCGATTACTGTGGCAAAGGATATACAAATATCGAATATTATATCAACGACCTGACGGTTGATTCATTCCCGGAAGGAGTAGTTGAGATTTCTCCTGAAAACACTGTACCTCCCGTTCCGGCAGTATCGGCGTTTGAGACTATAGAGGCAGAGAATTTCTGGACTCAGGAAGGAATAAAAACAGAAACTCTTCCGGACGGCGGCGGAAACATCGGATTTATTGAAAACGGAGACTACGCCGTATACCGCAAAATTGACTTTGGCGACGGCGCAAAAAGATTCAAGGCACGTGTTTCAGGAAATGCGGCAAAAATCGAGCTTTATCTTGACACACTTGACGGTACTCCAGCTGCTTATGCGGATTTCAAGGGAACTTCCGGATTCAGCGATTATCAGGACGTAGAATTCAACATAAACAAGATAAGCGGAATTCATAATCTCTATCTTAAATTTACGGGAGGCGAAGGTTATCTTCTCAATGTTGATAATTTCGTATTTGGCAAAGACGCTCTTCCGATAAACGGAATTTACTTCAAAAACGTCAGCGTCAGTGAAAACGCATATCCAGACAAATGGACGATAGGTGCGGGACCGAAAATTTTCGGCGACCGTGATTTCACTGTCACTGATCTGCCGAAAGAAGCGGAAGGATGCGAAATTCTCATGACTGCCTGCGACGCAAAATCTTCCACCGGAGATACGGCTGTTTTCACTGCCGGCGACGATATCGACCTGATGATTGCTCTTGACCGGAGAGTTGAAACAGTTCCGGACTGGCTTTCGGGTTATGAAAAGCTTCCGGATAATTCCACCGTCACTTCATCCAATGGTGTAACTTTCGACCTGTACAGAAAACAAGTCAAAAAAGACGAAAAGGTCACACTCGGCAGCAACGGTCAATCGTATATGTGCGTCAATTTCTTTGCAATGGCTGTACCAGCGTCACAATTCCATCAGCCTGTCAAGGGGGATATAAACGGTTCAGGAAAGCTCGATACCGGCGATCTGGTAATGTTGCAAAAATATCTTCTCCGACTTGGCGAACTTACCCCGGAACAGGCATCCGCAGCCGACTTAGACGACGACGGCTGCATCGACATATTTGATAATGTGCTCATAAGAAAAGCGCTGCTGAAATTATAAAATTAAATCGGGTTGATACAGTTTTTTACACTGCATCAACCCGATCAGTATTTCAGTTATTAAATATCATTCGTTATAATAAGCATATGAAACGTCAACAGATCATAGTTCACATGACTGTTCCGGATTAAACCAAAATTCAATAGTGTGATTTTTATCAGAGGTATAGTATACCATTTTCCAAAGTGATTCACGGCTGTCCTCAAGATTAACAGTGCTATTACGATATGGAATCCCAGCAACACAATGCCGCTGGGATTATTTTTTACTTTTTTAGTTTCATTGCATCCTTGATCGTTCTAACGATATTCTCAGCAGAAAGTCCGAATTCTTTAAGAAGATCAACAGCAGGACCGGAATGTCCGTACTCGTCATTTACGCCTATCTTCACAACAGGAACAGGATTTCTTTCCGTAACGGTTTCCGCAACGGCTGAACCAAGTCCGCCGATAACGCTGTGCTCCTCGGCAGTAACAATAAGCCCGGTTTTCTCTGCGCATTCAGTGATAAGTTCCTTGTCAATAGGCTTTATTGTATGGATATTTACAACCTGTACAGAAATTCCTTCAGACTCCAGAACCTTTGCAGCTTCAACCGCCTCGTTCACCATAAGACCTGTAGCAACGACAGTTACGTCAGTTCCCTCACGGAGAACGACACCTTTGCCAAGCTCGAACTTATACGTTTCCCTGTCGTTGATAACAGGAACAGCAAGACGTCCGAAGCGCATATATACAGGGCCGTTGAAATCGAGAGCAGCTTTAACGGCTGCACGTGCTTCAATATCGTCGCACGGATTTATGATCGTCATTCCGGGAATCGTTCTCATAAGTGCGATATCCTCGTTGCACTGATGAGTTGCACCGTCCTCGCCGACGGAAATTCCGGCATGAGTAGCGCCGATCTTAACGTTGAGATGAGGATATCCAATGGAATTTCTTACGATCTCATAAGCTCTTCCTGCTGCAAACATAGCAAACGTACTCGCAAACGGAATCTTTCCGCAGGCTGCAAGACCGGCAGCAACCCCCATCATGTTTGCCTCAGCGATTCCGCAGTCAAAGAATCGCTCCGGATATGCTTTCTTAAAAATACCTGTTTTTGTGGCGGCAGCAAGATCGGCGTCGAGTACGACAAGTTCCTTATACTCCTGCGCAAAATCACGGAGAGCCTCTCCGTAACTCTCTCTTGTAGCCTTTTTAATTACATCTGCCATGACCTCAGCCCTCCAATTCCTTTAACTGTGCTTCAAGCTCTGACATTGCCTGACTGTACTCCTGTGCATTTGGAGCTTTGCCGTGCCAGTCAACCTTATTTTCCATAAAAGATACGCCCTTGCCCTTAACACTTTTCTGAATAATGGCAACAGGCTTGTCGGTTACGGCAGATGCCTCTGTAAAAGCTCTGTCAATATCGTCGAAATCATGGGCGTCCATGGTTATGACGTGCCAGCCGAACGCTGCAAATTTATCCGTAATAGGCTCAGGCGAGCATACTTCATTGATAGCGCCATCGATCTGAAGTCCATTGTTGTCAACGATTGCCGTCAGATTTGAAAGACCGTAATGCGCTGCAAACATAGCAGCTTCCCAGACTTGTCCCTCCTCGATCTCTCCGTCTCCAAGGATCGCATAAACGTTGTAGGATTTTCCGTCAAGCTTGCCGGCAAGAGCCATACCGCAGGCGGCGGAAATTCCCTGACCGAGCGAACCGCTGGACATATCAATTCCCGGAATGTGAATGCACGGATGTCCCTGTAATATTGCGCCGATGTGGCGAAGGGATTTCAATTCGATTTCATCAAAATATCCCTTTTGCGCAAGTACGGAATAAAGAGCAGGCGCCGTATGTCCCTTTGAAAGAACAAGACGATCTCTGGCGGGATCATCAGGATTTGCACCATCCACATTCATTTTGATGTAATACAGATATGTCAATGTGTCGCAGATAGACAGAGAACCGCCCGGATGACCTGATTTAGCGTTATAAGTCCCCTCAATAACGCCCATTCTGACCTTGCAGGCTATCTTCTGCAAATTCTTTTTTAAAGATGCGTCCATAAAAACCTCCATTTATTTTAACGGCTTGCACCGCATTTATTAACTATGTAGTCTATCAGTTCGGCTATTGCTCCCTGATCGTTTGTCCGGCTGAGCACCATATCCGATTCAGCCTTGACAGATTCTTCGGCATTTGCAGGGCACACTCCGAAATCCGCCTCACGTATCATTTCAATATCGTTATCAAAATCGCCGACAGCAACAAAAGTCATATTTTTCATACCAGGCAGATTCCGGTATTCTTTCAGTGCCGATCCCTTGCTTACGCCCTTTGGCAGCATTTCAAGGAAAATCTCCGCCGATCTTACAAAATCAAATGTCTGGTCAAATCCTTTTTGCTTTATGAGTATCTCAAGAAACGGAATATCCTCCGGCGCAAGGGCAAAAAGGACTTTCAGCCAGCCTCCGTCTGCAATTTCCGGAAGTTTTTCGTAGAAAGGCACGATATTGCAGAGCTTTGTATGAAGCTGCTGATACTCCGTATTGCTGAACACATAAGTTCCGTCAGTTTTAAGAACCTCGCCGCCGGCATCCGGCATCATCTCCATTATCCTGACTGCCGTTTCCTTGGCACAGTCAGGCAGAGGATGAGTAAACACCGTTTTCCCGGATGCATAATCATGGATAGCCGCTCCGTTGTACATAATTACCGGCATCTTCAGATTAAAAAGTCTGGTATACTGTTCAAAAGCCTGTATCGTCCTGCCTGTAGCTATTGTGAATTTACCTCCGAGAGACGTAAACTGCTCAATTGCAGCCCTGTCACAGTCAGATATCTGTTTTTTTGAATTCAGCAGCGTTCCGTCCATATCGCTGAGCAGAATTACTTTGCTAATATCGCTGAACATACTATCCCTCCTCATGTTTTTTCAAGCCGTTTGAGCAGTGCGGTGAAATAATCGGGCAGAGGGCTGGTAAACTCCATGTACTCGCCTGTCGACGGGTGAATAAATCCTATTTTTCGTGCATGGAGACACTGCCCGTCGATCCCCCTGTACTGCTTTCCATACACATCGTCTCCGAGGACAGGATGACCGATATAAGCAAGATGCACACGTATCTGATGAGTACGTCCCGTTTCCAGCCGCAGCCGGACATGAGCATATCCGCCAAATTGCCGCATAACCTCGTAGTGAGTAACGGCGTTCCGGGAATTTTCAGCCGTCACGCACATTTTCTTGCGGTCGGTTTTATGACGTCCTATAGGAGCGTCAACAGTTCCGGATGTTTCCTTAAAATAACCGGCTGCTATCGCCTCGTACTCACGTGTAAAACTGTGAACCTTTATCTGCTCCGCAAGCTTTAAATGAGAAGCATCATTCTTGGCAACGATCAGCAGACCGCTGGTATTCTTGTCGATCCTGTGTACGATTCCCGGGCGTATTACGCCGTTGATTCCGGAAAGACTTGCGCCGCAGTGATAAAGAAGTGCGTTTACCATAGTTCCATTATAGTTTCCATGAGCCGGATGTACCACCATACCTTTCGGTTTGTTTACCACAAGCAGATCGTTGTCCTCGTATACTATATCAAGAGGTATATTTTCCGGAACGGCATCCATAGGCTGCGGTTCGGGGATATCAACGGCTATAACATCTCCGGCACGCAACTTGTAGTTTTTCACTGCAGATCTTCCATTGACGGAAACTCCACCCGATTCGCAAATCCCCTGTACCGCCGATCTTGTAAGCTGTGCAATATTGTTCGAAATATACTTATCAATACGCATTTCCGCATCGTTTTGGGAAACTGTAAGAAGTATTGATTCACTCATTTTTTCCAGCCTCTTTCTCAGCCTTGAGCCGCTTTTCAATTTTAGGATCAATAAAAACTGCATATATCAAAACCATAATAAATGCAAAAGTCACACAAATATCGGCAAAATTGAAAACAGCAAACTTAAAGAGCTTCACCTCAAACATATCTACCACGTAACCGAAACGTATACGGTCAATAAGGTTTCCTATTCCTCCGGCAATGAACAGTGCGATAGCCGTACTAAGAAACTTTGAACGCTTCATATAACGAAACAACACGAATATTCCGGCGGCAATAACAAGTGAAGTAAACCCGATAAGAAACCACCTTTGACCTGCCATGCTTCCGAAAATCGCACCTCTGTTTTCCAGATAAGTCAGGTCGAAAATCTCCAGATCACCGAAGCGGATAAAGTCCATGTTTCCTATCGGTTCAAGAGAATTTACAGCCCAGAATTTTATAATCTGATCGGCTGTAATAAGAACGATTATCATTGCAACAAGCAGTATAGCCACAAAAATTATCCTTTCAAGCAATTGCCTGCCGCCCTCAGACAGCAGGCAATATAATCCTAATTATATCTCAATAACAGCTGCACATCTCTGGCAAAGCGTGGGATGAGTATGATTTGTGCCAACGTACTTAGAGTAGCACCAACATCTTTCGCACTTTTCTCCGTCAGCCTTTGCAACTTCAAACATCGTTTCGCTGTCAGATTGTTCGACTTCAATTCCGGAAACTATCAGCACTTCCTGAAGCTGCTGTGCAAGAGCGGAATATTTTTCGTAATCTTCCTCGCTGCTTTTGACAACGATCTTTGCCTCCAGCGATTTACCGATAGTCTTGGCATTTCTTGCCTCTTCAAGAACCTTATTTACCTGTTCACGAACGGAATAAAGGAAATTCCACTTATCAATAAATTCAGAATCAAACTGAATACCGGACTTATCAGGCATCTGATTCAGGAACACGCTTTCCGTATCATCAGATGCTGTGTGCGGCATAAACTGCCAGATCTCTTCGGCAGTAAATGAAATAATCGGAGCCGCAAGCCTTGCAACAGCGCTGAGAATACGATACATAGCCGTCTGTGCAGAACGTCTGATTTCCGAATCCTCTTTCTCACAGTAAAGTCTGTCCTTGATTATATCAAGATAGAAATTGGACATATCAATTACACAGAAGTTATGGATTGCGTGGAATGCGATATGGAAGTCAAAAGCGTTATATCCCTCATTCACCTTGTCGATAAGGGAGTCGAGACGCATAATTGCCCATTTATCAAGCTCTGTGAGCTTATCGTCAGAAACGCTGTCAGTATCGGGAGTAAATCCCTTGCCGTTGCCAAGGTTTCCGAGAATAAATCTTGCTGTGTTCCTGATCTTCTTATAAGCGTCTGAAAGCTGACTGAGAATTGGTTTTGAAATTCTGATATCAGAGTGATAATCGGAAGAAGCCACCCAAAGACGGAGAATATCCGCACCGTACTGGTCTGTTATCTCACTGGGGTCAATACCGTTTCCAAGAGACTTATGCATTGTTTTGCCCTCTCCGTCAACTACCCAGCCATGAGTGCAGACAGCCTTGTAAGGAGCTTTTCCCTTATATACGACAGAAGTAAGCAACGACGACTGGAACCATCCTCTGTACTGATCCGCACCTTCGAGATAGAGATCGGCAGGCCATGTCAGACTGTCAAAATCGTCCATTACAGCCGTGTGAGAAACTCCGCTGTCAAACCATACGTCCATGATATCGTATTCCTTTGTAAATTCACCGCATCCGCACTCGCACTTTACGCTTGCGGGAATGAACTCAGAAGGTTCTTTTGTCCACCATGCGTCAGATCCTTCTTTGCGGAAAAGATCGGCAATTGCCTTGATAGTCTCATCCGTATATATCGGCTTGCCGCAGTCTTTACAGTAGATAACCGGAATCGGAACGCCCCATGTTCTTTGACGTGAGATGCACCAGTCAGAACGGTCACGCACCATACCCTTAATGCGGTCTTCGCCCCATTCAGGGATCCACTGAACCTCTTCGATAGCCTTTATAGCTTCGTCCTTAAAGCCGTTTACAGAACAGAACCACTGCTCTGTAGCACGATAGATTATCGGGCTGTTGCAGCGCCAGCAGTGAGGATACTGGTGAACGATCTTCTGTGTAGCGAGCATTGCTCCAACTTCGGTAAGCTTTGCGGCAATAGCCTTGTTCGCCTCGTCGGTATCCATCCCCTCAAATTCTCCTGCTTCGGCAGTCTGTCTGCCCTTTGCGTCAACACAGACGATAATACCGATATCATCATAATTCTTGCAGACCTCAAAGTCCTCAACACCGTATCCGGGAGCAGTATGAACACA
This sequence comes from uncultured Ruminococcus sp., assembly GCA_947345935.1. GTDB lineage: Bacteria > Bacillota > Clostridia > Oscillospirales > Ruminococcaceae > Ruminococcus. The sequence goes on along the minus strand of CAMZZN010000009.1, from coordinate 25,460 downwards.
TCCGGTACCGCTTTCAAGAGTAACATGATCTCCTACGATAATCGGTGACGAACGATCGTAAAGAGGATGTTTTGTCTTCATTCCCTCCAGTTCTGCGCCTGTAAAGATACCATCGGTTGTGTAATCGGTGATTCCAGCAGTCTCCATGGTAGTCTTTACAAGCTCTTCAGCCATGACATAATACTCTTCACCAACCTTAACAAGGGTATAATTATACTCTGGTCCAAGGCAGATAGCCAGATTTCCGGGGATAGTCCATGTAGTTGTCGTCCAGATAACAAAATACACTTTTGAAAGGTCAAGACCAATTCCTGTGAAGATTCCCTTATCGTCTGTAACATTGAACTTAACATAGATCGAGTAGCAAGGATCGTTGGAGTACTCGATCTCAGCCTCGGCAAGGGCTGTATTGCAGTCCGGACACCAATAAACCGGTTTAAGCCCCTTATACATATAGCCTTTCTTAGCCATTTCGCCGAATACCTCAACCTGCCTTGCCTCATAAGCGGGACGGAGGGTAAGATAGGGATAGTCGTAATCGCCAAGTGTTCCAAGCCTCTTGAACTGTTTCATCTGATTTGCAACGTGATTCATTGCAAAATCATGACAGTGCTTTCTCAGCTCAACAGGCGGAATTGCGCCGTTTTCAACGCCGATAGCCTTCATTGCTTTAAGTTCTATAGGCAGACCATGAGTATCCCAGCCGGGAACATAGGGAGCACAGAAGCCGCTCATATTTTTGTATTTAACTATAAAATCCTTGAGGGTCTTGTTAAGAGCCGTACCAAGGTGGATCTCACCGTTTGCATAAGGAGGTCCGTCATGAAGAATATAGGATTTTTTCCCCTTATTCTTCTCAATCATTTTGTAGTAAAGTTTTTCTTTTTCCCATTTTTCAAGAGTTTCAGGTTCTCTTTTCGGCAGATTTCCACGCATCGGAAAATCTGTCTTAGGTAAATTAAGCGTATTATTGTAATCCTGTGCCATATTTTCGGTCTTCCCCGGAAGGAAGATCCTCCTTTCACCTGTATTTCGTATAATTTCCCGCAATCCGGACAAACAGCGGTAAAAACTGTTTTGTACGGTATTGCCTTAGAGTTCTTCTGATGTTACGGCAGCGGCGATCTGCTCTGCCGTCTGTACTGTGCCTGTCGCCTCTTCAAAAGTTTCAGGCATAGAAGAGATGAGTTCAAGGTGGGTCTTGTACATATCAAACAGACTCTTCTTGAAATCTGCAACCTGCTGCTGTGCTTCAATGAGAGCTTCCTTTTCTCTTGCGATCTCTTCACGATTATGTTCCATAGCCTCTGCGTGCTGACGAACAGCCTCGTCTTCAAGTTCTGCCGCCTTTGCCTTTGCCTCTTCAATGATCTGCTCAGCCTTTTCGTTAGCCTCGTTTATAACCTGATGCCCCTGCTTCTGAGCGCCGAGAAGAGCGTCTTTAAGAGCGTCCTCATCTCTCATATACTCACGAACCTTGTCGGCAAGAACCTGGATCTTGTTATTTGATTCCATACGTTCTCTTTCCATTTCGTCCAGCTCAGCCTCAAGCTGGGAGAGGAATTCATCGATTTCTTCCTGCTTATAACCAAAAGCAGCCTTTTCAAACCTTTTATTCCTTACGTCCTTTGAAGTTATCATTATAATTCACCTCTAAATAAATTTACAAAGATTGATGTGTATGCGGCCCTTTTTCGTAGAACCGTTTATATCTGACAAAATAAATCTTCCGCAGCCCCTTATCGAAAGAACATCACCTGCATGAAGTTCCTGCGAAACTGACGAAGCCGTAAGATGATTTACATCGACCCTTTCAGACCTGATAAGTTTTGCAGCGTTTTCCCGGCTTACTCCCGCAGCAAGACCAACAACGCAGTCAAGTCTCATTGACGCCACAGTTCCGCTTATATTGCGAAATTCCTGCTTCACTTCAAGCTGAAACGGACGGTCGTCGTAAACCTTTACCCCTGTTTTTCTGATTTTAGAAACCACCGTCATAATAAGCCTGGCGGCAATATCGGTAACAAAAACTTGTGCGATCCCCTCGCCGACTATAATATCGCCGATAACGTCACGTTTCAGACGAAGTCCCATAAAAGTTCCCAGAAAATCCCTGTGCGTAAGCCTGTCCTCCCTGCGGAAAACAAAAGTCAGGCACTTTATCGGAAAGCTTTCTATTATATAGTTCTCGTAATAATCAGGGAAAACTGCAAGAATACGTCTTTTGGCATTCGGAAAACCGCCGAAGAGCGTATACAACAGAAAACCTACATTATACTGACACCAGCGTTCTGCTTCCGAGCACTGTTTTTCATCAAGAAAGTTTGAAAAGCAGCATACGCCGTCACGTTCACTGCGTTTTACAATATCGCCAAGCCTTGCTGCAAAGAACTTATTCTCTGCCTCGTTCATCAGATAAATACGCCGTTATTTTCAAGTTCCCCCACAAGATCTTCACCGATAAAACCTACATTATATGGAGTAATAATATATGTCAGGTTTGCGACAGGTTTAAGGCTGCCGCCGTTTGCATATGCAACGCCTACCAGGAAGTCGATAATTCTTCTCTTGTTTTCAGGGGATGCTGTTTCAAGGTTAAGAACGACCGTTTTCTTATCGATAAGATGATCGGCAATCTGCTTTGCATCAGTGAAAGCAGAAGGCTTTACAAGAACCACCTGGAGCTGAGCCGTTGTCTGAATATTCACAACCTTGTTCCGTCTTGTTCCGGATTCTCCGAGGGAACCTGCGGATTCCTCCTGTTCCGGCGACTGATAGCCGGGACGTTCGCTTCTCGCAGTGTGACGTACCGGAACATCTGACTGTTCCATTTCATCATCCTCAGGAGCGAAGAAAAATTCCTTGATGTTCTCAAAAAGTTTCATTTTTTACTCCGTTTCTCCGCATTTCTTATTTATTTCTCATCTGCGGAATCAATGCGGAGCATCCCGAGATGTTTCGGCTCTGTGCCGGGTATATGCTTATTTATAATTTCTTGCACCGAACAGTCCGGTACCGATACGCACCAATGTAGAACCATACTTTACCGCCTGTACATAGTCGTGAGTCATGCCCATTGAAAGCGTGTCCATTGTATAATCTTCCCTGAACCTTAAATACAATTCCTGCATTCTGCCCAGATAGATATCGCTGTCCGCCGGAGGTGGTATGGTCATAAGACCTCTTATTTTTAATCCGTCAAGTGCGGAGATCTGTTCAAGAAGTCCAGCCAGTTCACCGGGAGCAATACCGCTTTTAGATTCCTCACCGCCGATATTCACCTCGCAGAGAATATCCATAACCTTATTATTGACAGCTGCAAGCCGGCTTATTTCCTTTGCCAGCTTAAAACTGTCAACAGACTGTATCATGCTCACAGGCTGAATTATATATTTAACTTTATTGGTTTGCAAATGACCGATAAAATGGACTTCCGCCCTTTTATCATATAGTTCTGCCTTTGACTGATACTCCTGAACTCTGTTTTCGCCAATCATATTCAGCCCCATATCAAAGACAAGATTGACAATCTCCGCAGGAACCGTCTTAGTGACCGCCATTATTTCAGTTTTATCCCCGTTGTTCCGGTATTTTCCCAGAGCCTCGCCGATATTCTCACGAATTAACCTGAGATTTTCCCTGATTACTTCAGAGCTTCTGCTATTTTCCATTCTGATCAACACCTTCAGTAATTATATCGTCGTAAAGTGCAAGGTAATCCTTATCGTTCTCATGAATCTTTGAGAGAACAAAATCGCCGCCCTCATATATTACGTCAATTTTTTTGAACTCAATCTGTTCGCCTTTCAGAATATAAACTCCCTTGACCGGAACTTCTTTGCCTTCTGTTCCTTCTTCACCGGTTACTTTCTGCTTCTCAAAACGTATAGCTTCACGGGGAACCTTAAGTCCTTTTGCCTTGCCGGGAACTTTAAGCCCCCTGAAATCGCCAACGACAATCTCCACATTTTCCGTCCTGTGCTGTACGAGATCATGATTAAACAGACTGCATTCAAGAATAATAATGCTCTGCCCGGGGTCGCCCTCATCACGAATGTCGTAAATAACGGCGTCAACATACTCCGATGAAGATTCAAGCCTGAGCTTGACATATGAACCTATGTTATATTCCTTGCGTGAGTTGTCCACAATTCCGGCAATATACCAGTGATATCCCTCCACCAGCTTTCCCACAACGGAAGGATCTTCCGTTCTGTCATCACTGATACTGTTTATCTTTTCGATAGTCAGCGAATCAAGATTCTGTCCCGTAAGTTCTCCTTCGTAACCGTCACAGTAGCTTACAAAATATGCCGGTCTGTCCGAATTTATCGTCTCCGTCGGTTTAACGGACTGACTTTTCAGCTGCTGAAGTTCTGCCCTTATATCTTCGATCTGCTGCTCAAATCCGCTTACCTCGTTAGTTATGATCTGATAGGTACTCATCTGAACGATCAGATTTTCTTTTGAAGATTCAAAATCTTCATATTTTTCCATATCCCTGCATAATATAAGATTGCGGTAGCTTTCCTTAATGCCTGAGGAAACAGAGGACGGCTGCGCCGATTCGAGAGTTCCGGGATTCTGTATTTTCTCCAGTATATCCAGTTCTTTTTCAAGACTTTCTATCTGGCGGTTCACAGATATCTGATTCTCGTCGGGATAAACTTCTGCTATAACGCTGCCCTTGCCAAGCTTGCCGCCGTCGGAGACGTTATAACTCAGCACGCCGTTTCCGCTGTAAATGACCGGGATCTCATCACGGATAAACACGCCTTTGAATTCCCTGGAAACCGCTGCTTCTGAAATAAGAGCGCTTTCCGTATTGCTTTCCCTGTTGCGGAAATTATACACAATGCTTATGAAAATCACCACAAAGAGTACAAGAACCATATTACGCATCACCTTGACAAGCGGACTGCCTTCCGATCTAACAAAGCGCATTCAGATCACCTTATTCACTTTTTTCAGATGAATCCAGAATAGAAACCGGTCTTGCAGGTACGATAGTTGAAATTGCGTGCTTGTACACCAACTGCTGCTTTCCGTCGCAGTCAAAGATCGCAACGTAGCTGTCAAATCCCCTTACCATTCCCTTGAACTGAAATCCGTTGGTAAGAATTATAGTTACCATTATCCTGTCTTTTCTGCACTGATTAAGAAATACATCCTGAAGATTGATTGCCTTGTTCATACACATTCTCCTTAATTTTTATTATATATTCCTGCTTTCCTCCGAACAATTTATGTCAGGATAGAAATACACACAATATATTATATCATATATTCCAGAATTTTGCTATACATTTTTCAGATTTTTCTAAAATTTCATTCTTTTTATTAAATTCGTCCAAAAAAATCCACTGAATGCCGGGATTTTTCCTAAACCACGTCAATTGTCTTTTGGCATAACGGCGTGTTTCCTGCTTGATTTTGTCGATACACGCCTCAAGAGATTCTTCATTCCGGAAATACGGAATAAATTCCTTGAACCCGATAGCATTGGCTGCGGTTCTCATATCGCCATGTTTATAGAGCTCCCGTGCCTCATTCACAAGACCTTTCGACACCATTATATCCACACGCTGATTTATCCGGTCATAGAGCTTTTGACGGTCATGATAATTCAGTCCGAGTATCAACGAATCATATGTGCTCTCCCCTGTCCGGCTTTCTTTTTTAAGTTCGGTGAACGTTCGTCCCGTGACATGATACACTTCCAGAGCACGGACGACCCGAACGATATTATTTGGGTGAATATTTCCGGCTGCCTCCGGGTCAATTTCTGCAAGCCTTCGATGCAGAGCGTCGTTCCCCTCTGCCGCCGCAGCCGAATAGAGTTTCTCACGGTACGCTTCGTCGCTCCCGCCTTCGGAAAACCGTACATTGTCAAGAAGAGAATCAATATACAATCCTGTTCCGCCAACGATTACAGGAAGATTCCCACGACTGAGCACTTCACTTATCTTTTCACGGGCAAGCCGAACGTAATCGGCGGCGCTGAACGTAATATTTCTGTCCAGAAATCCTATAAGATGATGAGGGATACCCTGCATTTCCTCCTCTGAGGGCTTTGCAGAAGCTATATCCATGCCCTTATAGATCTGCATGGAATCGGCGGATATGACCTCTCCGCCGTACTTTTTTGCCAGTTCGACTCCCAGCCATGTTTTGCCGGACGCCGTAGGACCTGCAACAGCAAGGACACGTGGTTTTGTCTTATCTATCATTTTCAATTCTCCTTAAAGACTTCTCACGTCCGCCCGAACTGGTGCTCGATATTCGACTTGGACATCGTGAACATCACCGGTCTGCCGTGAGGACAATGACGTATCGCCTCATTGCCGTAAACCTCCTCGGCAAGAGCCTGGAGCTCACGAATATCATTCTTGTCGTTTCCTCTTATCGCCGATTTGCAGGCGACTGTATGTAACATATCGTCCAGCGCATGAGACTGTGGATTTATACTGTGCACACGCAGATTTTGCGCAATTTCCGAAATGATCTCTTCCATATCCAGTTCCATTATAAAAGTTGGAACAGCCGTTGCCACTGCGCACGGTTTCTGGGAAAAATCAAAAGCAAAGCCCATATCGCCGAGCATTTCTTCATTTTCCTCAAGGGCGCTGAAATCGTCGGCTGTAAGAAGAACTTTCACGCCGTTCATCAGCATCTGACTGTACTGACGGCAGTTCCTGCTTTTCAGTCTTTCGAAAATAATCCTCTCGTGTGCGGCGTGCTTGTCGATCATAACCATAGTCTTATCTTCGATCTCGGCAATAATATACACTCCGAAAGCCTCGCCGATAACACGTATTTTCGGCTTTTCCGTCCATTCTGATTTCTTTTCCGCAGTTTTTTCCATACATACGGCAGCCGGACGTTCAAAAGACCTGCTGTTTATAAATCTGAAACCGTCAACCGATTTCGGGGTATCCTCTGTTTTCGGCTTCGCCGGTATATTTTCCAAAGTATGAACGTATTCCGGCTGAGGTTCTGAAATATCGGAATTATCCGGCAGTTCCGTGGATTCTGTTTCCTTTCCGGAATCAGATTCCAGCGAAACAGGCGCCATAGGCGGATCGGGCATTCCGGCAATCTCAGCTTCTTTTTCTTCGATTTTGTCAACCGGTGTAAACATGAACTCCTGCTGAACGGAATCGTCCTCGTCAGGCACGGGCTTTTTCCAGTCCTGAACAGTTGATTTCAATTCAAATTCATATATAAGTCCGTCCTGGATCATTGCATTTTTCACCGCAAAATAAATGGCGTCGGTCACCGCTTTTTCGTCAGTAAATCTTACCTGAGCCTTTGCCGGATGTATATTGACATCCATTGACGCCGGAGAAATACTTATCATAAGAACACAGGCAGGAAATTTTCCTGTCATTATCATATTCGTATAAGCGTTTTCCAGAGCAGATGAACACAGCTTTGACTGTACATATCTTCCGTTGACAAAAAAATTCTGAAAAGATCTGTTATTTTTTGAATACAGCGGCTTGATAGTAAAGCCTTCCACCCTGATTCCGCCCGACTCATATTCAACCGGCATAAGATCACGTGCAAAATCCCTGCCATATACGGCATAAACTGCGGAAAACAACTCGCCGTCTCCGCTGGAATTAAAATCAACCCTGTTGTCCCGGATAAACTTGAAAGCAATATCTGGATGCGACATAGTTATCTTACGCAATATCTGTCCGACTGCATTTGCCTCGGTAACGTCCTTTTTCATGAACTTGCGCCGTGCCGGAACGTTATAGAACAGATCACGGACAATTATAGTAGTCCCATCCGGACAGCCGCCTTTTTCGTGAAAAGTCCCGCAGCTGCCCTCTATACCGTAAAGAGTACCAAGTTCATCCTGCTTCTGCTTGGTCATAACTTCTACCCGTGCTACAGCCGCAACCGAAGCAAGAGCTTCTCCACGAAAGCCCAGAGTAAGAATATTTTCAAGATCTTCCTTAGAGCTTATCTTGCTTGTGGCATGGCGGAGAAAAGCTGTGGGCACATCGCTGAATGAGATTCCGCAGCCGTCGTCGGTAACACGTATATATGTCGATCCTCCGTTTTTTATTTCAACAGTGATATGTCCTGCTCCCGAATCAATAGAATTTTCCACAAGTTCCTTTATAACCGAGGACGGTCTTTCAATAACTTCTCCTGCGGCGATAAGTTCGGAAACTTCCTTGCTGAGTACATTTATCAAAGACATTTTTTCACTCCTGTCATATTCCGAGAATGGTGAACATTCCGTGCTTTTCAAAAGCATTTTTCACCCATTTAGAAATCTCGTTCAGGGCGTCGCACGCCGTAAGCCTTGATGCTTCGCATATTTTCTCCCAGTCCTCCGGATATATCTTCGTATCCTCGTACGGGGAATACCCTTCAACTATTTTCGATATTATCCGTCTCAGCCCTGTAAGCCGGAAGTCTTCGTCATAAATATAAACGGAGGATTCATTCCAGAATGTTCCGTCCCATTTTCCGCTGAAAAATTCATGACAGTCCGTACCGTAAAGCTCTTCCTTACGGTAAAAGTATTTCATTTTGCTACACCTCTTTTTCATCCCAGAAGTCCGAGCTCCGCCTTTTGATTCAAGATCCTGACCACGCTTTCATCAATGCGTTCCTCTGTTATGCGGTCTTCTTCTACGGCGCTGCATACTGCATCAACTGCCGAACTCAGATCAGCCGGCATGAGAATGATATCTACACCAGCCTCAACAGAACGCACCGCTGCGTCTCCCGATCCGTAAACTCCCGCAATAGTGTTCATCTGCTGAGCATCGGTGACGATTATTCCGTTAAAACCCAGTTCCTCCCTGAGAAGCGTTGTCACAACGGTGTATGACAAATCGGCAGGAAGATCGTCTCCTATACCTGAAACTTTCTGATGACCAACCATAACAAAATCTGCTCCTGCTTCGATACCGCCGGAAAAAGCCACGAATTCAGACTCACGCAGCTCGTCAATAGTCCTGTAGATATGAACATAATTATCATAATGCGTATTACCGTCCGCCGCTCCCAGACCGGGAAAATGCTTAAGAGTAGCGCATACTCCCTGATCCTGAAGTCCTCTGACAACGTTTGCCGTCATCTCGGAAACGATATACGGATCACTGCTGAATATCCGGCTTCCTAGCTCGTTTCCGCTGTTGATATTGACATCTGCAACGGGAGCAAAATCCACATTAAAGCCCAGACTGCCGATATCGCTGCCTATAGTGCTGCCCACGTCATACGCAAGCTGAGGGTCGTTCATAGAACCGTAGTACTCCATATTATTGAACGAAGTCGTATCGAGTTTTAAAGCAGCACGTGCAACCGTTCCGCCCTCCTCGTCAACGGCAACGAAAAGTCCTGCTCCGCAGCTTTCCTTAACGTAATCCTGACATGAAGCGATAAGCTGGGCGGTCTGCTCCTGGCTCGTCAGATTCGGGGCGAAGAGTATTATCCCTCCCACGGGAATATCCATAAGATACTGCTGCACTGTGCTGTCGGCATACGTCACACATCCGCCGGAGCCTGTAAGCTGCTCCGGCGTTATAATGAACATCTGTAAGACTTTTTCACGGAGCGTCATATCGTTCATAAGTTCCATTGTAGCTGGGGACATAGTTTCTTGTTCCGTGACGGCAGCCGTTTCCGACTCAGTTTTTTCTTCTGAAGCAGCCGCAGTTGTCTGCTCTGATGTGGAAACAGACGTATTCTGCGCCGAAGTTTCCGCAGATGATGCATCCGGTGAAACGGTCTCTCTCTCCGTTGATGCGGTACTGCTTTCCGGAACGCTATTGAAAGAACTGCTGCTTTTATCTTCCGGAGAAACTTTTTTACCGCAGCCGCATAGAAACAAGCTCAGGCTGACAGCTGAAAATAGTATTCTTCTTGCATTACTCATACGATACACCTATATTTCTCCGGACCATTTTCTGAATCTTTCCACGAATTTCGCACAGTTTTCGACCTGATCCGGCAGCCCATTTTCAACCTCTGTCCCCGCAACAGTAACTTTTATCCTGTATTTTTTCGACTCGGAAGTTATTCCTTTTAGACGCACGGTAAATATATTCATTTTATCGGCTTTCCTGACCCTGACCGAACTCATCCCAGTTACAGGCAGCCGATGACATACGGCTTCTTCTGAATCTGCCGATTCATAATCAACGATCAGCAGGAAATGATCGTCGGATATTGCCGCATAACCATGCCTTATTATCGGCTTTGCTCCCAGAATACCGTTTTGTACAGATACTGTAACAAAAACCGGATATTTATATGTCTTTCCAAAACGATCAAGTTCGGCGATCATATTTTCTTTATTGAATCTTGGCATATCAATTCTCCTTGTCAGATCTCAGAGATCATCCTTTATTTATCATTCCTGTCATATCCCTGAGAAGTTCACGGCATTCACTGTCGGTCAGTTCTTCTATATTCGTTTTTTCAAGCATTTCAAGAGCCTGCTCCCGGCAGACGCTTACAAAGCTTATTTGCTCCGGTTCAGATACAACTGACCTTTCTGCCGCACCATGACTGCATTCCATTTCGGTAAGAAGTTCTCTTGCACGACTGACCACCTTTGTCGGCAGACCTGCAAGCTTGGCAACGTCAATGCCGTAGCTTTCGTCAACGCCTCCTCTGACTATCTTACGCAGAAAGCGTATATTGCCGCCGTGTTTATTTACAGCGATACTATAGTTCCTTACGCCCTCAAGCTCCTGCTCCAGACCGATAAGCTCGTGATAATGGGTAGCGAAAAGCGTCTTGCATCCCAATTTTTTTGAAGTGCATATATGCTCGGCAACGGCCCTGGCAATGCTTACTCCGTCAAAAGTAGACGTTCCACGTCCCACCTCGTCAAGGATAACCAGACTATCGGGGGTAGCATTTTTTAGTATATCCGAAACCTCGCTCATTTCCACCATAAACGTACTCTGACCTGCCGTAAGATCATCCGAAGCGCCAACACGTGTAAAGATTTTATCGACTATAGATATCCTTGCCGAATCCGCAGGAACAAAACTGCCGATCTGAGCCATAAGCACGATAAGCGCCGTCTGACGCATATATGTAGATTTACCTGACATATTCGGACCGGTGATTATCGACATCCTTGCAGCCCTTTTGTCAATGTAAATATCGTTCGGCACAAACATCTCATCCTGGCACATAAGTTCAACCACCGGATGACGTCCAGCCTTTATGTCAATAGCGCCGTCAATTGTAATATCCGGCTTAACATAGAGATTTTTCAGCGCCACATCGGCAAAAGAACAAAGAACATCGACAGCCGCAACAGAAGAGGCTGTTTTTTGAACGGCTTCAAGCTTTGTTGCCAGAAAATCACGTACTTCTCCAAAAATCTCAGCTTCAAGGGTAAGCGCCTTATCCTTTGCGCCGAGAATAGAATTCTCCGCATTTTTAAGTTCCTCAGTGATAAAGCGTTCGGCATTGGCAAGGGTCTGTTTTCTTATGTAATTATCGGGGATCAGATCGTAATACGACCTCGTTACCTCAATATAATAGCCGAATACACGGTTAAATCCGATTTTCAGATTTTTTATGCCTGTAACTTCTCGTTCACGCTGTTCTATATCGGAAATTATATCACGTCCGTGATTCATAATATGGCGCAGCTGATCCAGTTCCTCGTTGAAACCGTCCTTTATTACGCCGCCGTCTTTTACAGATACAGGCGGTTCTTCAATAACAGCATTCTCCACCAGTCCTGCGATCTCCTCCAGATCGTCGATCATGCTGTTGTATCTTGCAAGAAGTTTTGAACTGCCGAGCTTTTCCAGTTCCCCTTTAAGTACAGGGAGCTGTACCGACGTAGCAGAAAGAGCCTTCAGATCACGAGGATTGGCGCTTTTGTACATTACCTTTGTCATAAGACGTTCCAGGTCATATACACGTTCAAGTATATCACGTATATCCGCAAGAATAACGCTGCTGCGTGTCAGAGCTTCCACAGCGTCCAGTCTTTCAATTATTCTCGCCGGACTTTTCAGCGGCTGTTCTATCCAGTTTTTCAGCAGGCGCCGTCCCATTGACGTTCTCGTGGAATCAAGCACCCACAGCAGCGAACCTCTTTTTTCCTTATTTCTGAGAGTTTCGGTAAGTTCGAGATTTCGCCTTGCATTTAGATCAAGCCCCATATATGCGTCGCCGCTGAGTATCTCGATAGAAGTAAAACGTGATACAGACGTTTTCTGAGTATCACGTATATAGTCGAACAATCCGCAGACCGCAGCACAGTCCGCACCGTTTTCGCTTATGCCCAGCTCCGTCATTGACTTTGCGCCGAAAACCGCCGCCGTATCCGATCTCCGGAGATCGGGTTCAAAACAGATCCTGTCACGGAGAGTAACAACGCAGTTAAGACGAAGCTTGATGAAATCCGCCGTATTTTTCAGAGAAAGAAAGCTGTCGGTGAAGATGACCTCCGCCGGCTGACAGCGTGAAAGTTCATTGATAAGACCGGCTTCCATATCCTTCCCTTCAAAACTGCACAAGAACGCTTCACCCGTAGAAATATCGGCAGAAGCAATACCGCCGGTCTTTTCCGCTTCGCTGTAATAAATACTGCATATATAGTTATTTTTTCCGTCGTCAAGCATACTGCTTTCGGTAAGAGTTCCGGGAGTGACCACCCTGATAACATCACGTACGACTATCCCCTTTGATTCGGCAGGATCGGTCAGCTGCTCGCAGACCGCAACTTTAAATCCCTGGTCTATAAGCCGCTTTGTATACAGTTCGGCGGCATGATATGGGATACCAGCCATAGGTGCACGTTCCTCAAGACCGCATTCCTTACCGGTGAGAGTCAGTTCAAGAGCCTTTGAGGCAGTAAGTGCATCGTCAAAAAACATTTCATAAAAATCGCCAACCCGGAAAAAGAGAATGCAGTCGGGATATTTGTCTTTGACCTCAAAATATTGCTGCATCATCGGGGAGATCTTGCTTCTGTCAACATTCATTCGTTTGCTCCTTTATCTTGCTTTTTCAGGATATCAGCCGCATCCGCCGCAGGTTGCACAACTTCCCGTACAATTTGATTCAGGCGGCTGACAGGTATCGGGATCTTCTCCGTTAGCGCAGAGTGAAATTATCTGATTAATATTTGTTACAAGACTTTCAAGATTCTTCTGTGCTGCGGTAAAAACGATCATATTCTGATTGCTCATGATCTTCTGATAAACAGCTTTGATATCGGAATCAAGCTCCTTGAGTTTTTCCGTTTCAGGATTTTTTCTGCTCATGACCTCGTTAAGTTCTTCACGGAGTTTTGAAAATCTCTCGATATCCTCCTGAAGTTCCTTATCGTTATCGTTTACCTGCTTTGCAAGCGTATAGGCGATAAAGCGATCGTCCTGCTGTAAAGCCTTTCCCAGTTCTCTTGTCATTTCGATTATATCCATAATTTTTTCTCCTTACTGATTAATTATTTATTGTTTTTATATTTTCTTCCGTCAGCTTCATAAACTCCGGCTTTATCTGCCGTGCGCCGCCGACATACTGATTATGCCAGTCTGAATATTCCGTCACGTCAACTGGCGATACATCTCCGGTAAATCCGTTCGGGCGGATATAATAAACGAATCCAGAACCGCTTGTATCAGTCTCCTGCGGATACACCAACGGATTTTCACTGCCGTATTCTGCCGCATATGAGTTTACCCTGTCCACAAGTTTTTTATCCATAGCTTCAACAAAAGCAATCTCATTATATTTATCCGTTTCCAGATCATACTGATACAGGCTGTATGGCCAGAACTCGCCGGAATATCCCTGATTATGAGAAATATCTACCTCGATAACGCCGCTGTCATAAAATCTCATACTTGGAAATCCCCCTATCTCGTTAATTATATTTCCATATGCGCCGTGATCGTACACTCTGGCAAACATTCCTGCCATAGCGGTATTGGAATACATAAGGATCAACTCGTCACGTCCGTCGCCGTCAACATCGCAGACAGCGAATTCATTCAGAGTAATATCATATCCGTCGTCAGGAAGAGTATTTCCGTCCGGCAGAGTGCGGTTATAATAGATATTTTCCAGAACAGAACGGTAAGTCACCTGCTCTGCCGAAAGTTCAGCCGTCTCCGGCTGCGTAACCGGAACCGCCGTTGTTACTTTTTCCTCAATGGCTTCTCCGGTGATTTCTTCCGTCTCCGTGACCGATTCTTTTTCTGTAGTTTTTTCGATTTCCGGCGTTCTCACGTCAGCGGAGAAACTATTTTCAGTTCCGTAAGTTCTCTTGTCGGAGCTGTCATCTCCCGTATCATTTCCGCATCCTGCAAGTACAGCGGTCATGCAAAAAAGCAGTATAAGTTTTTTCATTCTGTTCCCCCTCTTTTTATGGCAGCACCGCCTAAAGATTTCTTTATGTTTTAGGAGTATCCGGCATTATATATTTTTCACCGTATTCCCTTATCAGTCCGCCCTGCCTATCTGTTCCGATCAGACTGGCGTAACCGTCAGTGTCCCTTATCCTCAGAATTATCTCATCGTCATGACGCTGAATCCCTGTTATCCAATCGCCGGACTTAAATCCCGGAATATCCGATACACTGAACATCTTAGTACTTCCGTTATCATCAAGGCGGTACAAACAGCTATTCGGTGTGTCGACGTTCCACATAGTGTATATAATGGAATCATCCTGAAAATCATAATCCCGCACATTTCCGCAGACACGCTCGATAGTATAATCGTCAAGATTCATTCTCATAAGCTCTCTGTTTTCCTTCAGATAATACATATATCCTTCGTTTATACGCCCCATCACTCCGTCTTTAAGTTTTATATGTTCATCCGTTTCCATATCGTATATGCCAACAGCATTCTGATATTCCGCAGCCGCTTCATAATCGCAATAGTAATAGTATATCTGGCTGCCGCTGATCTTGATAGTTCTGCTGTATAAATCGTCGCCGATAGTCAGAACACGTTTACGTTTTTTTCCGCTGTAATCCATTCTGTATAAATCCGTTTGATCTTTATTGTCCATCTCAGTCAATGTATAATAAATATAATCGGGAGTAAAAATAACCTGACATCCATTATTAGGCACGGCGGCGATCTTTTCAACAGTATCTTTTTCAAGTTTGCAGATATACCTAACATCATCAGAAAAATAAGAAAGAGAAGTACCATATAGATTTCCGTCTTTTAAATAACTCCAGTAAATATTCACTGCATTTTCTATATAAGCAGGAGTTCCGCTGCCATCGTCAAATACAATACTTCGACGTATTCGACCGTCCGCATCGAGCCATGGCGACTCGTAATAACATCCGTCATTCACGAAATATACAAGCTTACTGCTATACATTGAATCCGTTTCATCAGACTCGGCAATATTCAGTTTCTTTACGTCCGGATATTCATCCTGCCTGTTGTCTATCCATTCGATTCCGTCGCCCAGCCACAGGTCAATGATGTAAAGATCGTCCCAGCCGCCCTCATCGTTTCCGGCGTAAACATATATATTGTCGTTTCCGTGAAATTCAAGACTGAATACAGGATGCTTTTTTGGCGCTCCGATCACGAATTCGTCAAGCTTTTCACCCGTTTCAGTGGAAAACAGAGTTACCGTGTAATTATACAATCCGTCCGCCTCGATAGCGGAAGAAATCTCCGCTGCTTTTTTTCCGTCAGATGAAAATCCGGCAGAGGGCGATTGACCCTCATGCGAAAGATATACAGAACTGTAATCTTCCATTTTATAGTTATCAAGATCAAACCGGAAATAGTTTATATTACCGTCGGAAGAATCATCATTTGAATACAATATGAGATAGTCGCCGGAAACGCACAGCGGACGATAGTGATAATTTTTCTGGTCAGTATCGTTTTCAATAACATAATCCTCACCGGAAGCTATATCGTAAATGCCAAGTTTAACGATATCGTCATTTACTTTCACAGCGTATACAAAGCGGACATCGTCTATCTGACAGACTATGGAAACCTTACCGCCCTCGATCTCCGGAGCTACCAGAAGATTTTTCTCACTGACGGAAAGCACAAGAAAGACGCTGTCGTCCACTTCTCTTATTGTTCCGAATCCTCTCATCTCATATTCGGTTTTGGGCGTTTTTCTTTTCCAGTATCGGGCATTTTTCTGCCTTGTAATGTCAACATGCATGGTATGACTATCCAGCACAGGCTCTGTCAGAGGCAGCGTAGCAGCTTCGGCAGTTGTTTCCTCCGCCGTCGTTTCTTCCTCGGTTGATCTCTTTATTTCCTTTTTGGAAACTTTCCAGAAATCCCCCGCCGAGCATCCGGTCAATAACGCCGCAGCCGTCATTGCAAGAAATATTCTTTTTTTCATATCAATTTTCCTTTCACCGCCCAGTTCATTGTCTCTGTGACCTCAACATCAACAAAACTGCCAGTCAAAGAGGCGTCTCCCTCAAATTCCACTATAATGAATTCATTACTTTTCCCCGTCATAAATCCTGGATGTTTCTTTGAAACATCATCCACAAGAACACGCATCTTCCTGCCAATAAAACGCTTGTAATGCTCTGTGGATATCTCACGCTGAACTTCCAGAAGTTCTCTCATGCGCCGACCTTTGACATCCTCCGGCGTTTCGTCGTCCATATCAGCCGCCTTTGTTCCGGAACGCTTTGAATATATAAACGAATAAATATTATCATATCTGACTCTGCGGATAATATCGAGTGTATCACGGAATTCCTCGTCGCTTTCATTGGGAAATCCTACGATTATATCTGTAGTAAGAGAGAAATCCGGATCTTTGCTGCGGATATAGTCAACTGTCTCCAGATACTTTTCCGCCGTATATCTGCGGTTCATTCTGTCAAGAACGCTGCTGCTGCCGCTCTGCAGGGGAAGGTGAAGATGTTTTGCAACCTTTTCACAATCAAAAATCGCATCAATAAGTTCTTTTGACGCATCCTTGGGGTGAGACGACATGAAGCGAATAATAAAATCTCCCTCAATATCGTTCAGTGCACGAAGAAGCCGGGGAAAACTTATTTCATCACTGCGGTCATTGCCGTAGGAATTGACATTCTGTCCCAGAAGCATGATCTCCTTGTATCCATTCCGGACAAGTTCCCCGACTTCACGTATAATATCGTCAGACTTCCGGCTTCGTTCTCGCCCACGCACATATGGAACAATGCAGTAAGTACAGAAGTTATTGCATCCGAACATAACAGGTACGCTTGCCTTGAAACTGCTGTCACGCACCTGCGGCACGGACTGTGAAAAATCATCGTATTCAGCCGTATCTGCGGAAAACTTCACTCCCTGCAAACTTTCCAGAAGAAGAGAAGGCAGGGAATTTATCGCCGAAGTTCCCATAACAAAGCTCACCTGGGGATACGATCTTTTAATTTTTTCAGCATTATGATCCTGAGCGGTCATGCAGCCCGAAATCCCTATAATAAGGGACGGTTTCAGCTCTTTGCGCTTCTTCATGCTGCCTATTATGCCAAAAACCCTGTCCTCTGCCGACTCACGGACAGCACAGGTGTTAAGTATTATAAGATCGGCTTCGTTCTCGTCTTCGGTAAAACTATAGCCTGCCTCACCCAGAAGTCCCTTCATTTTTTCTCCGTCAGAAACGTTGAGCTGACATCCAAAACTCCTGACGAGGGCTTTCGGCGTTCTTTCTCCGATAAGCGACCTTATTTCCCTGATAACAGCGGTATTATCGTTCAAAATTCCTGCCTCCTTTACTTTGAATCTGCATAGCAGACTCTGAAAATTCATATTATAATATTATACCATAAAAGCTGTTTTTTTTCAAGGGCAATACCGCACAAAGATTGTGTGGCAGATACGTAGTAAGATTTTTCATAAGATTGTACAGAAATTTCGCAGGCATACTGTCGTATGTCAAGAAATTTATGTGCAAGATGACGGAAAATATTCAAGCAGATGACGTGCAAAGCCGTCAGGCGTGCTTTGTACGGTGTTGCCCAAGAGTTTCCGCAAAACAAATGCGATCGATTTCAAAATACTGCTGTTTTAAGATAATACATTCATTTATTTGTTTTTTGTGCCCTCAAGCTCCCGTATCTTATCACGAAGATATGCTGCGTGCTCAAATTCAAGTAATTTTGCCGCATTCTTCATATCTTCCGTAAGTTTAGCGATAAGTTCTTTCTTTTCCGCAGCGCTCATCTTTTTCGTTTTTGTTTTTTCATCAACATCCTTCTTAGACGTTATTTCCAGAACATCCCTGACGCTCTTTATAATAGTTTTCGGCACGATACCGTGTTCGGCATTATAAGCAGTCTGAATACTGCGGCGGCGTTCCGTTTCGTTTATCGCTCTTTCCATTGAACCGGTTACGGAATCCGCATACATAATAACCTGACCCCCGGCATTTCTTGCAGCTCGTCCGATAGTCTGGACAAGAGAAGTCTCGCTTCTGAGAAATCCTTCCTTATCAGCGTCAAGAATAGCAATAAGACTGACTTCCGGAATATCCAGTCCTTCACGGAGAAGATTGATTCCAACAAGAACGTCAAATTCACCGTTCCGAAGATCCTTTATGATCTCCATACGTTCGATAGTATCAATATCGTGATGAAGATAACGCACTTTTATTCCCAGTCTTTCGTAATATTCCGTCAGATCCTCAGCCATTTTCTTCGTAAGCGTCGTAACAAGAACTCGTTCGTTTCTCTCTGTGCGCTTGTTTATCTCCGACAGCAGATCGTCTATCTGTCCCTGCGTAGGCTTGACGATTATCTCAGGATCGACAAGACCGGTCGGACGAATTACCTGTTCGACAATAATATCGGTTTTTTCACGTTCGATCTGTCCCGGCGTTGCGCTCACATAGATTGCCTGATGAATATGATCATTGAATTCATCAAAATTAAGCGGACGATTATCCAGCGCACTGGGCAGACGGAATCCGTAATCTATCAGCGTTGTCTTTCTCGCTCTGTCACCGGCATACATTGCCCTTACCTGCGGCAAGGTTACATGACTTTCGTCAACGATAAGCAGAAAATCCTCCGGAAAGTGATCGAGAAGCGTCTGCGGAGTACTTCCCGGCGGACGTCCTGACAGCACACGTGAATAATTCTCAACGCCGCTGCAAAAACCTACTTCACGTAGCATTTCCATATCGTAATGAGTACGCTGCTCGATTCTCTGCGCTTCAATAAGCTTATTATTTTGAGTAAACCATTCCACACGTTCGGCAAGTTCCCTGTCAAGCTCCCCCAATGCAGATTCAAGTTTATCATCGCTGACAACGTAATGTGTTGCCGGAAAAATAGCGGCATGAGTTACCACAGCCTTGACCTCGCCTGTAACAACATTGATCTCGGAGATCCTGTCGATCTCATCGCCGAAATATTCAACCCGGACAGCAGTATCTGATGACATTGCCGGAAAAATTTCCAACACGTCGCCTCTTACACGAAATTTGTTTCGCTCAAAAGCTATATCATTGCGTTCATATCTGATTTTTACAAGCTCGTCGATAAGCTGATCTCTTGGTTTTTCAATTCCCTGACGGATGGACACCACCATGGAACGGTATTCCTCCGGACTTCCAAGGGAATATATACATGAAACGCTGGCAACGATGATAACATCCCGCCGCTCTGCAAGAGCCGTTGTAGCCGAATGTCGCAGCTTATCTATCTCATCATTGACGGAAGAATCCTTTTCAATATAGCTGTCAGTACTTGGAACATACGCTTCAGGCTGATAGTAATCGTAGTAGGAGACAAAGTATTCTACAGAGTTATCAGGGAAAAACTCCTTAAATTCTGAACACAACTGAGCCGCAAGGATTTTGTTATGAGCAAGAACAAGAGTTGGTTTATTCACCCTTGCAATAACGTTAGCCATGGTAAAAGTTTTTCCTGAACCTGTAACTCCAAGAAGTATCTGTTCTTTTTTTCCAGATTCTATGCCCGACACAAGTTCTTCAATTGCCTTTGGCTGATCTCCTGCCGGATTATACTCCGAATAGAGCTTAAATTTATCCATAAGATCTCCTTTCACACATTTCATAGATTGAACTTATTATAACACAAATTATGAGAAAATGCAAACTTACAAAAAATCCGCCGGATATATTTATAAATATTGGAATAAAAAACACCCCGATTGACAAACCTGTATCAAGCGGGAAAGAAATTTTACAATTTTACATGAGCGTTTTTGATACTTTTAAATTTAATCAAGTTTTTCATTACCATAATTGACAGTAAGAATTGGATATGCTATAATTAGGGAAGATATGAAACGGGGTTGTGAAATATGAAAATTGACCGTGTTATCGGAATTTTGTCCATTCTTCTTCAAAAAGAAAAAGTGACGGCATCAGAGCTTGCCGAACAATTTGAAGTATCACGCCGCACAATTATACGTGATATTGAGGAGATCAACAAAGCCGGAATTCCCATTGTCACATTTCAGGGGCAAGGCGGCGGAATATCAATTATGAACGGATTCAGACTGGATCGTACCCTCCTTTCCAACGACGACATGAAAGCGATTCTTGCAGGCTTAAAAAGTCTCGACAGCGTCAGCGATACAAAACGTTACCGTCAGCTTATGAGCAAGCTTTCGGCGGAAAACCCCGATACGATCAATATGGGAAATCAAATAATCATCGACCTTTCTTCTTGGGACAAGGCTGCTGTTTCGTATAAGATAGAACTGATCCAAAATGCCATAGACAGCCGTCTGAAAATCAGATTCACTTATTTTTCTCCTACAGATGAAACAATTCGGAAGATCGAGCCGTACCATTTGGTTTTTCAATGGTCAAACTGGTATGTGTGGGGATATTGCTGTATTCGTAACGATTACCGGATGTTCAAGCTTACCCGTCTGACCGATCTTGAATGTACGGATGAACAGTGCGAACTGCGTGAAGTTCCCGAATACACCTGCGATAAACTTCGCCATACCAAAGGAGAAATTGAAGCGACAGTAAAATTTGATAAATCTCTGAAATGGCGCATAACAGATGAATTTGGTACAGAACTCCCCAAATTTGACAAAAACGGAGATATTATATTTACTTTTACATGGTCTGATGTTCCGTCGTTTTACAGCTATATTCTGTCATTCGGAGATAAAGCGGAGGTTCTTTCTCCCAAAGAGTATCGCAGTGGATTTCATGAGCTGGTGAAAAGAATTTCGGAAAAATATGAAACATGACATACAGTTGTCATATTTGGTATGGTATACTCTGATCATCAAATATGAAATGAGGTACTATCATGAACTATGAAATTGTAAATTTAGAGGAAAAGATTGTCGCAGGATTTTCTGCGAGAACAAATAACGCTTCTCCCGATATGGGAAAGGTTATCGGCAAACTCTGGCAGAAACTCTACTCCCCCGAAGGCTGCTTTACGCTGAAAAACAGAGTAAACGATAAAGCACTCGGCATTTATACGGAATATGCCGACAACGAAAAGGCTGATTATACAGTCATTGCTGCCTGTGAGGTAAGCGGCAGAAATGTTCCCGAAAATTTTGAACTGCGAAAAATTCCTGCCGGAAAATATGCGAAATTCGTCGTAAAGGGTCACATGGTCGCTGCCGTTCAGCAGTTCTGGACAGAACTTTGGAATATGAATCTTGAACGCTCTTTTATCTGCGATTTTGAGGAGTATCAGAATGCCGATATTGAAAATGCGGAGATTCATATTTATATCGGATTGAAGTGATCGGACATGACAGATTTTAATAATATTACTCCTTGCGGCGGAAATTGTACAGAGTGCGAATATCTTCAAAACAGCGAATGTAAAGGCTGTAATCAAAACGGCGGAAAATGCGTGAAATTATGGGAGGACAGTTGTAAAATATACGATTGCTGCCGAAAACATGAAGTAAAGTTTTGCGGACTTTGCCGGCAATTTCCCTGCGAATGGCTCAAGAAAAATCTAACTTGGAATAAGAATGGAATAAAACATCTATATGAACTAAAAAAAGAGTATCAGAAGCGATTTGCTGAATTTTCTTTATATTTGCCTGCATTATGGAAAAAAATCGGTACACACGGCATAATGACGTTATCCACTTGCTCAGAAAATCTCCCAACGTCACGCTCAATGAGCATGGTTGTAATAGACGGCAGATTTTATTGTCAGACAGATAAGACGTATTTAAAATACAGACAAATTTCTGAGAATCCAAAAGTTGCAGTTTGTCAAAAAAACTTTTCAATAGAGGGAAGTTGTCAATGCATAGGAAAACCTCTTAAAAGCAAAAATGATTTTTTTATTAAGGCATTCAAGAAGTATTTCTATGGCTCATACAAAGCCTATTCAAGTTTGCAGAATGAGATTTTGCTGGAGATTTTTCCGACACTGATCTATTCGTGGAATTATAAATTGACAAAACCATATATGGAGTATTTTGACTTTGTGAATTTAATGTACCGCAGAGAGGAAAAATAATGGAAAAATTTGATTTTAAAAAGGAATACAAAGATTTATATCAGCCAAAAACAAAGCCGTCAATCGTTGAAGTTCCAGAAATGTGTTTCATTGCAATTGACGGAAAGGGAGATCCCAATACGTGCGGCGAATACAAAGAAGCTCTTGAAATTCTGTATGGACTGTCTTTCACTATTAAGATGTCAAAAATGAGCGGCACTCAGCCAGAGGGATATTTTGAGTACGTTGTTCCGCCGTTGGAAGGACTTTGGTATGTGGATGATGCAAAATTCGACGGAACAAATATTACAGATAAGAACCGTTTTTGCTGGACATCCATGATACGCCAGCCGGATTTTGTTACGGAAAAGGTATTTGAAAACACAAAGAATGTTCTTGCAATGAAAAAGCGTGAACTTGATCTGTCAAAAGCAAAACTGATAAAAATGACCGAAGGACTTTGCGTTCAGATAATGCACAAGGGTGCATATGACGATGAACCGGATAGTATTACGAAATTACGTGAATTTGCCGAAATAAGCAGATATACCGAAGATATCTCAGATACTCGTTTTCATCATGAGATTTATCTTTCCGATCCTCGCAGATGTGCACCTGAAAACTTAAAAACTGTTATAAGACACCCGATAAGGAGGACTAATAAATGAAACGAGAGCTTGGAATCGCACGCTGTGGTCTCGCTTGCTGCCTGTGCGGACATAATACAACCTGCAACGGCTGTCAGAGTAATGAATGCTACGACAAGGATTGGTGTGTGAACAGAAAATGCAGCATGGAAAAAGAATTTGATCATTGCTTTGAATGCCCGGAGAATTGTGGAAAATTTATGCTTGAAAAAATTAAGCCGAAAGCATTCAGCGAATTTGCCCGACGATACGGAATTAAGCGTCTGCTGGATTGTCTCGAAAGAAATGAACGGTCAGGCATTGTATATCATCGAGACTGCATCAAGGGTGATTATGATAATTTTAACGACATTGAAAAGCTGATCGAATTTATAAAAAATGGAAATTCTCTATAAATAATTAATGTGAAATATTGAACGAGATTAAAATGCTGTTCAATATTTTTATGATTTACTGTATATCGAATTAAATCAGTAATTCTTTAAATTTTAATGTATTTCCACGAAACGTAGAATTGTCTGTTTTGCGTGATTCTACGGCTCGTGGGTTTGTTTTTTTGTCGGTATATGCTATCATTGAGATGAAAGGAGGTTAACAGACAATGGATCAGATCAAAACAGGAAAATTCATTGCTCAGATGCGTAAGGAACAGGGACTTACCCAAGGTCAGCTTGCCGATAAGCTTTTTATCAGCAACAAGACAATCTCAAAATGGGAAACCGGAAAAGGATTGCCGGAAGTTTCCCTAATGCTACCTCTTTGTGAGATTCTCGATATCAATGTCAACGAGCTACTCACTGGAGAGAGAATACCAATTTCAGAATACAAAGAAATGGCGGAGG
The DNA here is from genome assembly GCA_947345935.1 of uncultured Ruminococcus sp. GTDB lineage: Bacteria > Bacillota > Clostridia > Oscillospirales > Ruminococcaceae > Ruminococcus. Next base: position 1,541 of record CAMZZN010000009.1, on the reverse strand, counting down.
AAAATATGATGAATTTAGTACAGGAAGCTCAGGAGAGCAGGAAAAAAATAATTCTATCGGCGTTGGTTGCATTTTCGGCAATCTTATCCGCAGTGCCGCTTGTTGTGGTTTCAGGAATGTTTGAAATGCATATATCTGCAAGAATTTCGCTCATTGCAATCGCTCTTATTGTAATAGTCATAGGGATTGCAGTTGCCTGTATTCTCGACAGAGATGCAGGAGCGTTTGAATGCAACAAATGTCATACACGATTCACGCCAACAATGTCCGCATACGTCAACGGCGCCCATACCATCACCAAAAGAAAACTGAAATGTCCTAATTGCGGCTGCAAAAGCTACTGTAGACACGTCCTTACAAAAAACAAATAAAGGCTGTGTTCTGAAAGCATTGATTCAGGTGGATGTGGTATAATCATTTTGATTCATACAGAACTGGAACAACTGCTCAGGTCAAAGGAACTAAATAAGTCACGCTCACTATTGACAGCGTGACTTATCAGGGGAATCTGACAGAAAAGTGATACACAAATCGACAACAATCGACAAAATCTCCCGATATATTCTGTTGACTTCTGCGGAAATATCAGTTATAATGTAATTATGATCGTTATAAAGAAAGATCAGACAACAAAGCATTACCGCTGTCCTCGTTTTGTAGGACGGCGGTTTTGTTGCGTACAGATTTAACTAAAAAACAAAACCGTTCTTTAATTAAGGAACGGTTTTGTTCTTTAACGCAATTAATGTGATAATGTAACCTTTTGCGTATAATGTTTGATTTGGTGGAGGCGACGGGAATTGAACCCGTGTCCGGAAATTCATTCATACAACTTTCTACAAGCTTATTTTACCTATTAAAATTCCTCTCACAGACCGCCGATAAACGGGCTGAAAGTAAAAGTAGTCCATATACAATCCAAGGGCACGGACACGCCCAGGGATCGTTCACCGTTAGTCGATGCCCACCCAAAAGCCACGGTACTCTAATGGAGGACAGAAGCAGACTTAAGCTGCTACCAGTGCACTATTTCTAGTAACTGTAATGTTATTTCTTGCGTTTATATTTAAACGAGGGCAGTTTAAGGAGATTACACCAAGCTCCGCCTGCTTATCATATTGCAAAATCCCCGTCGAGACCTTTACGCCCCCCACATGAGGATATCAGATATAAAAACATCTGATAAATTAATTATACACTTGAAAAGGAGAAATGTCAATAACAAAAGAGTTAAAAAATATTACAAATCCCGGCAAATTTGAATCTATAAGAGTGAAAAAACAGAAATAACGTATATTTCGCTGGAAAAATCAACGAATAAATTAAAAGCCCACAAATATGGGCTTTTAGGCGGACATCTATTTTGTTCTACAAATATATACTTTGTAACCATAATAGATATGGAAGTTTGAACTGCCTGATGTCGAGCCGATCAAATGGGAATCTAAATCATACGGTGTTTTCCCCATATGCGTTTACTTAATAGAAGAAATATGATATAATAAGAAATATGGAAACAAAAATAAAAGAAATAGAAAAAT
>CAMZZN010000008.1 GCA_947345935.1 uncultured Ruminococcus sp. | reverse complement strand
TCATCTTCATGCTTATATTTCTGGTTACAAGCGGAGGAGCAAAGCGCATCGGATCGGCAGCGCAGGCTCTTCTTCCGGCTGCTTCCATTATGTACGGTATTATGTGCATAACAGTCCTTGTGTGCCTTCGGCAGGAACTTCCGGGGGCTTTACGCTCGATTTTTACTCATGCTTTCGGATTTGAACAAGCAGCTTCCGGCGGCGCAGGATATGCCGTTTCAGTCGGCATAAGGCGTGGAATTTTCTCAAACGAAGCCGGACTCGGAAGTTCGCCTATTCTCCACAGCGCCGCCGAGAGCGATTCTCCTCACTTACAGGGGATGTGGAGTATGTTTGAAGTTTTTTTCGATACAATTATATGCTGTACCATGACGGCTCTTGTAGTTATATGCGCTCCCGGAGACGGTTCTCCTTCCGGTGCGTTTTCTGCCGTGATAGGTAATATTTCGGGAATTCTTCTTCCGGCAGCGATGGCTGTCTTTGCATTCTGCACGATAATAGGCTGGTATTACTGCGGCGAAACGGCATGGAAATTTCTGTCGGGAAAAACAGATTCCGGAAAAATATTTTCATTTGTTTTTTCTGCCGCCGCTTCTCTGGGAGCAGTTGTTTCACTGAACACTGTATGGGTCATCTCCGACATTTTCAACGGACTTATGGCTTTTCCAAATCTTGTCGGACTTATACTGCTTATCAAAAAGGTAAAAAAGGAATAAAATTTCAGTCTCCGTCAATAACTAAACATATAGTTAACATTTCATATACTCTCTTCTATTTCAAAGTGTTCTAAAAAATGCTGAACAAAAAATTCCTATATCAAGGAAGACGACGAAAGCATACTGTCATATGGTGAAAAAGATGATGCAGACAGACGGATTTTATGTCAGCATTAATGGATAGTTTGCAATAGAGGAGAGAAATGCACAGGAGGAAAAAATGAGTTACTGCGGAGAAAACAAATATTTCAGCTTTCGTGAGGGCATATGCGAATCGCTGCCTGGCACAATTCTTACTTCGTCGGCCGCATCTGAATTCGGTCAGATATTGTCACGCTTTTTTGACCGGTTCAGCGCAGGCTGCGACGGATTCGGCCACAATCACATACTGTATGCAATATGCTGCGGGATATCGGAATGCGGAAAAGACGCTTATGTCAGCGAAAATACGGATCTGCCGTCCTTTCTGTTCGGATTTCCGCTGCTTTCTTCTGACTGCGGCATATTCGTCAGCGGAAGCGGAAGCAGCGTAAAAATATATATTTTCAATAACAATCGTTTTCCGGTCAGCACCAGAACTATGTCGGCTATCATGAACGCCTCTCCGTCAGAACCGGCGGCACGCTCCGGAAAGCTCATATCCGCCGGTTCGTTCCGGGAAATATACCTCAATAACATTGCGGATTCACTGAAAAATACCGCATCTGCCATTCCAGCAGGAGTAAGCTGCGGAAACCGTTCCGTAAGATCTCTTTGGCATGAATTCTTTACAGGCGAAGATAACGAAATGGTATTTCAGATTTCCGACGACGGCAGAAAAGTCAACGCTTATTCGTCTGAAGCCGGATTTATCTCGTACGAAAAGCTTATCCTCACTTTTTCTTTTACGCTTGCAAAAGCTGGTCAGGCTATCTGGCTTCCGGAATCATTTCACTACGGAGCCGATCTCATAAGCGGAAACGACAAAATGGATATCCGTAGGTTTGACCCGGAAGACAACATTCCTGCGGAAGCCGAAAAACAGCGGTTTCTGTACGATCCTCTGTATATGTGCACACACCTTGCAGCAGACAGGCAGTCCTTCATAAAAAATGTTATATCACTTCCGGAACTTGCAACATCCAGACGTGAAGTAGTAGTATGCGAACAAGACGATATTCCGGACAAACGGCGGATCACTGAAAAAGACGGAAAAATCCTCATTTCAAGAAGCGGAAAAAACAGAGTTACCCTCACAGTACAGTCTCACTGCTCTGAAACTGCAGCTGAACTGTGCGGACAGTGGACTGAAAAACTAAGAAAAAACGGCATATAACCGACAGTGCAGTCTTTGTGCGGTGTTGCCTAAAATTTATTATGCATAACCACAAAAATTGATCCCGTTTTTCTATTGACATTTACTGAAAATTTCTGTATAATTATATAGTATAAACTATTCCTTTGATTAATAACCTGTTCTCATAGGATGCCGCCGCACATTTTCCGGCGGATTCTTATTGAAAATACGTACGTTTTTCCTATGAGAACAAGTTTTATAATAAAAATATCTGCCGTCATAAAATATTCAGACAGTATTATGCCGTCAGATGTAAACGGATATATCCTGTAACGAACGCATTTGCCGCTTTATTACATCACTGCAAGGGATAAAATATACGACGGACTGCACTGCTGAATCAATGTGCGTTCCTGTCATTACTTTATCATAATTGTTATACTTGTGCCCGGATTATCTGTAATCTACATACTATCTACTGTACCAACGAGTACCTCCGCCACGTACGTTCAGGCACGGAGACTCTGTATTTATTTGAAAGAGAGGTCAAAAAGTGAACGAAAAAGAAACAAAAAAAGTAACAAGAAAAAAGCCGGATGCTCAGACGGCTCCAAAAAGAACCTACAGAAAAAAACAGTCTGCCCCATCCGTTGTAACGGCGGAAGCAGACGCTCCGGTTCAGAAGTCCCGTACAAGACAGCCAAGAGAAATACGAAAAACTCCCGTGAAGATCATTCCTCTGGGCGGACTTAACGAAATCGGCAAGAACATGACGCTTTTCATGTGCTCAAACGACATTTTCATCCTGGACTGCGGTCTTACTTTTCCCGACGCCGATATGCCTGGCGTAGACATTGTTATCCCGGACTTTACATTTGTTGAACGCAACAGGGAAAAAATCAGAGGAGTAGTTATCACTCACGGTCACGAAGATCACATAGGCGGTCTTGCATATCTCCTCAAAAAAGTAAATGTTCCGGTTTACGGAACAAAACTGACTATCGGTCTTATCGAAGGAAAGCTCAAAGAACACGGACTTTACGGAAAAGTCTCTCTCAACGTCATTCAGCCAAGAAAAACGGTAAAAATGGGATGTATGGCAGTTGAATTCATCAAAGTAAATCATTCAATACCGGACGCCGTGGGAATGGCTATCCATACACCGGCAGGCATTATCGTCCATACCGGCGATTTCAAGGTGGATTATTCGCCTATTGACGGAGAAATCATTGATCTTGCACGATTCGGAGAACTCGGAAACAGAGGTGTTCTCGCCCTTATGGCGGACTCCACCAATGCCGAACGTCCCGGATTCACGCATTCGGAAAGAACTGTCGGGGAATCATTTGACAAGCTCTTTAAAAAAGGAGAAGGCAAGCGTATCATTATAGCCACCTTCTCCTCAAATATACACCGTGTACAGCAGATAATAAACTGTGCTGAAAGATACGGCAGAAAAGTCGCCGTATTCGGGCGAAGCATGATAAATGTTATCAACACGGCAATAGAACTCGGTTACCTGAAAGTTCCTGACGGACTGATAATAGATATCGAAATGATGAACCGCTATGAAAGCGAACGCATCGTTCTTATAACTACCGGAAGCCAGGGAGAACCTATGTCAGCTCTGACAAGAATGGCAATGAACGATCATAAAAAAGTCAACATCACTCCCCTTGACTTTATCATCATATCCGCCACGCCTATTCCGGGAAATGAAAAATTCGTTACACGTGTTGTTAACGAACTGATGAAATCTGGAGCTGAAGTGGTTTACGAAGCTATGTATGAAGTACACGTTTCCGGACACGCCTGCCAGGAAGAACTAAAACTGATACAGGCGCTTACAAAGCCAAAATTCTTTATCCCCGTCCACGGTGAATACAAGCATCTTAAAAAGCACGCCGATCTTGCCGTACAGATGGGAATACCAAGAGAAAATGTTATTATCGCAGAGATTGGAAACGTTATTGAGACCGACGGTAACAAAATGAGCGTCGTCTCACAAGTTCCGTCCGGACGTGTCCTTGTAGACGGTCTCGGCGTCGGAGACGTAGGCTCGATCGTTCTTCGTGACAGAAAACATCTGGCTCAGGACGGACTGATAATTATTGTCATAGGCATTGAACGTGCCACAAATGAGGTCGTAGCAGGACCTGATATAATTTCCCGTGGATTTGTTTACGTAAGAGAATCCGAGGAGCTTATGGTAGAAGCAAAGCTTCTCCTCAGCAATACTCTTAATTCGTGCTCCGCAGCGGAACTGAGAGAATGGAACGCCCTGAAAGGCAAAATGAGGGATGCGCTTTCCGATTATATCTACCAGAAAACCAAAAGAAGCCCAATGATTCTTCCAATTATTATGGAAACCTGACAGTTTCCGGAAGGAGCGGAAAAGTGAAGAATAAATTTCCGGCATCATTGTTTGTGGTGCAGCTTCTGCTGCTTGCTGATGTTGCCGTTTCAGCCCTTTTGCTTCATAAATACAGCGACTGGCTCGGGGTGGTCTGCCTTGTTCCGGCTGTACTGCTTATCGTACTCAGCCTGATCGTTTATGCAGTTTTCACAAGAAATTCTATCAGACATATCTCAAAGATGAACACTCATCTTGAAAATTCTGCCGCCGAATACATGAATACTCTTCCTGCACCGGTGGCAGTGATCGATAAGAATAAAAATTTCGTCTGGTATAATCAGATCTTTACTGAGAAGATCAGTCTCGGTCAGGACGTATACGGTCTTGATTTTGAAGGATTTGTCAGCATTGATATAAATAATCTCATATCGGAAGGCTCCGCAGTCTGTCTTATAAACGGATGTATATATAAGATCTCCGCTGAAAAATACGATAAGCTTAATATGAGCTTCTATGTGCTGTATTTTCACGACGAAACAGATTATTACGCTATTAAGAAGCATTCGGAGGACTCGCATCAGAACGTCGTTATCATTACTATTGACAATTACGACGAAATAATGCAGAACGCCAAAGAAAGCGTAAAATCGCAGACATCCCTTGAAACCGAAAAGATTATTGAAAATTTCATGCTGAGTACAAAGGGTTTTGTCAAAAAGACATCCTCAAATACATTCTATGCAATTATCGAGAATCGCTATATGAAGCAGGTGATCGATGATAAATTCAGGATACTGGACCAGGCACGCAGCATAAAGATATCAGACAAATATCCGCTTACCTTCTCCATAGGAGTGGGACTGGGCGCTGATTCTCTGACGGAAAGCGAAACGATTGCCAAGCAATGTATCGATATGGCCCTGGGCAGAGGAGGAGATCAGGCGGTTGTAAAGACGGAAAACGGTTACAGGTTCTTCGGCGGTGTATCCAAAGGCATAGAAAAGCGTTCCCACGCCAAAACACGTGTTATTTCAAACGCACTTCAGGATCTCATCACAAACTCCGGCAGAGTATTCGTCATGGGACATCGATTCGGAGATCTTGATTCCGTAGGAGCCTCATGCGGTATAGCGGGAGCAATAAGACTTCTCGGAAAAGAAGTTAATATCGTTGTTGACAGATCTAAAAATCTTGCCTCACATCTCATAAATCAGATTGAGGAACAAACGGATAACAATCTTTTTATTACTCCAGGCGAAGCGGAAAACTGCATAGGAGAAAATGATCTTCTCATTATCGTAGATACCCACAATAAGGATTTCCTCGAAAGTCGCAGTCTTTATGATAACGCTAAATCGGTCGTCGTTATAGATCATCACCGCAAGACGGTAAATTTCATCGACAATGCCGTTATTTTTCACCATGAACCATATGCGTCGTCCGCTTCCGAAATGGTAACGGAAGTTATTCAGTATTTCCGTTTTGACACGGATGAAAGATTTCCGACTTGTTATGCCGACGCTCTGCTTGCCGGAATCATGCTCGATACTAAAAATTTTGTTATGCGGACAGGCGTCCGTACATTTGAAGCCGCAGCTTATCTGAAAAAACTCGGCGCCGATACGGTAGCCGTAAAACTTCTTTTCTCAAATTCAATTGAATCATATAAAAGAAGATCGCAGATCATCTCTGCTGCCAAGATACACCGCAGCTGCGCTATCGTAGCTGCCGACTTCAAATCCGACGATATACGCCTTGTAGCGCCTCAGGCGGCGGACGAGCTTCTTTCGATCTCAGGCGTAAACGCTTCGTTTGTAATATATAAAACAGGTGGTACGCTGAATATTTCCGCTAGATCTCTCGGCGCAGTAAACGTTCAGGTCATTATGGAGGAGCTGGGCGGCGGAGGTCATCAGACAATGGCGGCAACTCAGATCGAAGGCGCTACAGTTCAGGAAGCGGTAAAAGCTTTGATTCACGCCATAGACATTCGTCTGGCGGACGAATCATAATACATAAACAGAAAGGTTGATAATTCATGAAAGTTATTTTTGTACAGGACGTCAAGGGCTCAGGAAAAAAGGGCGAAGTAAAAAATGTTGCCGACGGATACGCACGCAATATGCTTATTCCCAAGGGATATGCCGTTGAAGCAAATTCAGCAAATATGAGCAAACTTCAGGGTCAGCAATCCTCAGCCCAGCACAAAATAGACCTTGAGATCCAGGCAGCCAAAGAATCAGCTGCAAAACTTAAAGGAAAGCGAATCAGTATTACCGCCAAAGCTGGTTCTAACGGCAGACTTTTCGGTTCCGTTACCGCCGGAAATGTTGCCGACGCTATTGCTGAACAGATCGGTGTTAAGATCGATAAGAAAAAGGTAGTTCTTTCTGCCGACATAAAAAATTTTGGTTCATACAACGCTGTTGTCAAGCTTTATAACGGCATTTCAGAAAAAATCGACATTGACGTCAACGAAGGCTGATAGCAAATGGACGACAATAATTTTATCATCTCCGCCCGTGAGCTGCCCCACAGCATCGAGGCGGAGCAGTCTGTTATAGGAGCTGTTATCTCAGATCCGTCTATTCTGCCCACAGTTATTGAACAAGTCAAAGCAGAATATTTTTACAGTGAACAGCATAAGGCGATCTTTTCGATTATTGTAAGGATGTTTTCTACCGGTTCTCCGGTCGACATTATTACCGTTCTCAACGAAGCTGAAAAACTGCATATATTTGAGACTGCTGCAGAAGGCAGACGCTATCTTTCCGAGATCGGCGAAACGCTGCCGTCTACATCAAATATTGAAAGCTACTGCAAGATCGTTGCAGATAAATATTTCATACGCAGTCTCGGATATGCGGCAAGAACGATCCTGGAAGATATACAGTCGGGCGAACACGACGCCCAGCTTCTTCTGGACGCAGCCGAGCAGAAGATATACGACATCCGCCAGGGACGTGACGTCCGGGGGCTTGTGCCGATCTCCGAAGCGATCGCAGAAGCCTACGACAGACTGGGAAAAATTTCCGGACCGGACAAGGATAAGTATGTTGGCGCACGCACCGGATTTACTCTGCTGGACAGCATTACATCCGGTCTTAACAAATCCGACCTGATAATAATTGCGGCACGTCCGGGTATGGGTAAAACATCATTTGCCATGAACATTGCTACAAACGTTGCACGCCATTCGGACAAGGAAGTTGTTACGTTCAATCTTGAAATGTCCAAGGAGCAGCTTGCCACACGTATACTATCCACTGAAGCTCTCGTTGACTCAAACTCGCTGCGAAACGGACGTATTTCCGGAGACGACTGGGTAAAACTTGCCACAAGCGCCGGATATCTCAGTACTCTGCCGCTCTATATCGACGATACCGCAAGTATGACCGTTCAGCAGATGAAAGCTAAACTGCGGCGTGTTAAAAATCTGGGACTTGTCATAATCGACTATCTCCAGCTTATGGGAACTACTTCACGTTCCGACAACAGAGTTCTTGTTATCTCCGAGATCACAAGAGAGCTTAAAGTTATGGCAAAGGAACTCAATGTTCCCGTCATACTTCTTTCGCAGCTCTCCCGTGCGGTTGAAGGAAGAACCGATAAAAGACCTATGCTGTCCGATCTTCGTGAATCTGGTTCTATCGAGCAGGACGCAGATATCGTTCTCTTTCTCTACCGTGACGCCTACTATAATAAAGAAAGTCCAAATCAGAATATTTCAGAGTGCATTGTTGCAAAAAACCGTCACGGTGAAACCGGCTCTGTAAATCTGATATGGGATGGTCAGTATACAAGATTCTCAAATCCGGAGTATAACGCTCCGCCGGGTGTATAATCATGCTGAACAGAATATACAAATTTATTGAAGAAAATAATATGCTTCACAGCGGAGACACTGTTGTATGCGGACTTTCCGGAGGAGCAGACAGCGTATGTCTCCTTCTTGTCCTCAGCGAACTTAAAGAGCAGTTGGGAATCAGCCTGGAAGCTCTTCACGTCAATCATTCCCTCAGAGGAGCTGAAAGCGACAGCGACGAGGAATTCTGCCGCTGTCTATGCAAAAAACTTTTTATTCCATTTTCGGCGGAACGATGCGATGTAAATGCATTCGCCCGTGAATACTCATTTTCATGCGAAGAAGCTGCACGAAAACTCAGGTATGGAATATTTGAAGCACATTCACAAGGAAAAAAGATCGCAACAGCTCATAATGCCAATGATAATCTGGAAACTATAATTCTCAATCTTGCAAGAGGAACGGGTCTGAAAGGACTGACAGGCATTCCGCCTGTCCGTGGAAATATAATAAGACCTCTGCTTGAAATAAACCGAAGTGAAATTGAAGAATTTCTGAAATTACGCAGACAAAAATTTGTCACAGACAGCACTAATCTGACCGAAGATTACACAAGAAATAAAATCCGCCATAAAATCATACCCGTTCTTGAAGAAATTAACAGTTCGGCAGTTGCAACGGCGGTGAGATCTTCCAGCACGCTCAGGGACGAAAATCAATTTATTGAGGACGCCGTAAGGGACGCCTGCAAAAAGTGCCGCATCGGAAATTCCTTTACAGGTCTGGAAAATTTCCATAAGGTAATAAGACGGCGGTGCATCGCAGAGCTTCTCAGTGAAAACGGTCTCCCCTATTCCAATGAAAGATTGACAGAATGCGACCGTATCCTCTGCGGCGGCGGAAAGCTTAATCTTTGTCGTAATTTTTACTTTATTTCTAACGGAAAAACGGCTAAAATTACGAGAATTGATCATAAACCGCCGCATACTGAAATCTCGTCTGAACTTATTATTGGCGAAAATATGATATTCCCTGGCAAAATTATGACCTGCCGCATTGTCAATTGTGATAATTTGAGGAAAATTGAAAATGTTCATAAAAACTTAACATTTTATGTGCTTGATTATGATAAAATAACAGGTAGAGTTATTGTCAGAAACAGAAAGTTTGGAGACAAAATACAGCTCTGCGGAAGAAACTTTACCTCGTCGGTAAAAAAACTGATCAACGAAAAAGTACCTGAAGATCTTCGCAGCAGTCTCTACTTTATAGAAGATGAAATGGGGACGATCTTTGCCGAGGCGATAGGGATCGCCGATAGGGTAAAGACAGATGAAAACACGGTGCGGTTTCTGGAAATTAATATAAAGCGGATCTGATCAGCCGCTGATGCAGAATGGAGTGGATGAATTGACACCAAAAAAGAATAAGGGTATATTTACCTACCTCCTGATAATCTTTATTGCTATCGGGTGCATTTACTTTGTAAGCACCAAGCTTTCAAAAAATGCCGCTAAAAAAGATTACAGTGAGATCATGGTAGAGTTTGACAACTACAATGTTTCAGAATACGAGATTGACCTCGGTTCAGGAGAACTCACCTATAAGCTCAGAGGAGATGAAAAGGAACATAAATATGAAGTGCCTAATGTGGGTATCTTTATGGACGATATCGAGCACTACCGCTCAACCTACAACAGAATACATCCTGACGAGCCCGTAAAGGAAAATCTTATTAAAATAACTGACCGCTCATGGCTTTACTCTCTGATTCCGGTAATTGTAACGGTTCTTCTTGGCTGCGCAATACTCTACTTTATGATGAGACAGAGCGGAGGAGGCGGAAAATATTCCTCTTTCGGAAAAGCTAATCTTAAAAATCAGGCCAATGCACGAAAAGCAACCTTTAAAGACGTTGCAGGCGCCGACGAGGAAAAACAGGAACTTGAAGAAATTGTTGATTATCTGAAAAATCCTAATAAATACAAAGAGATCGGCGCTAAGGTTCCAAAGGGCGTACTGCTCCTCGGTCCTCCCGGAACAGGTAAAACTCTCCTTGCAAGAGCTGTCGCAGGTGAAGCCGGATGTCCTTTCTTCCCTATTTCGGGTTCCGACTTTGTGGAAATGTTCGTTGGCGTGGGAGCTTCCCGTGTAAGAGATCTCTTTGAACAGGCAAAAAAACACGCACCCGCTATCATTTTCATTGATGAAATTGACGCTGTCGGACGTCACAGAGGCGCAGGCCTTGGCGGCGGACATGATGAACGTGAGCAGACCCTTAACCAGCTTCTCGTTGAAATGGACGGTTTTACCGGCAATGAAAGCGTTATAGTCATTGCTGCAACAAACAGACGTGATATTCTCGATCCGGCTCTTCTCAGACCGGGACGTTTTGACAGACAGATAGTCGTAGGATATCCGGACGTAAAGGGACGTGAGGAAATACTCAGGGTTCATGCAAAAAATAAGCCGCTCTCCCCCGATGTTGATCTGAAGATAATCGCTCAGACTACGCAGGGATTTACCGGTGCAGACCTTGAAAATCTTCTCAATGAAGCTGCGCTTTTAGCTGCAAGAAACAACAGAATGGCTGTTACTGAAAAAGATATTGAAGAAGCCACAATGAAAGTCATTGCAGGACCGGAAAAGAAATCAAGAATCGTTTCAGAGCACGACAGGCGTGTTACCGCATATCACGAAGCAGGTCATGCTATCGCCGCATATAATCTTCCTACGCAGGATAAGGTGCATCAGGTAACGATAATACAAAGAGGCATGGCTGCCGGACTTACTGTTACCCGTCCTGATTCCGACGACCAGCACGTTTCAAGAAACCAGATGAGGGAAAATATCATTATGCTTCTGGGCGGTCGTGTAGCAGAAGAACTTATTCTGGATGATATCTGTACAGGCGCTTCCAACGATATTGAAAGAGCCACTTCAACTGCACGCAATATGGTTACCAAGTACGGCTTCTCCAAGAAGCTCGGAACTGTAGTCTATGGTTCAGATAATGATGAGGTATTTCTGGGCAAAGACTACGGTCATACAAGAAATTACAGTGAAGCTGTTGCCGCTCAGATCGATGAAGAAGTGAAGTTCATCATTGAAAAGGCATACAGCGACTGTGCTGAAATCCTTAGAAACAACGTTGACAAACTACATCTTCTTGCGAAGTATCTGCTTAAGTTTGAAAAAATCGACGGTTCTGATTTTGAAAAGCTTATGAAAGGCGAAATAACAGAATCCGTCCTGACTGACCAGCAGCAGGAAACCGACAATGAGAAACCTGAAGACTCACAGATATAACTTGTTCTGAAAAATTTACCGGAGAGTAACATCTCCGGTATTTTATTACTCATATGTAACAATTGGTTAAATTTACATCTGAAAGGTTGCATTAATTCCCGAATTGTGATATAATTAAGGCATCCTCTGAAAAACACTTTTTTGCATAAGGAATTTTTAGAGGTTATTATATTATAAAATCTGATCTATGGAGGTTTACAATTGAGTACATTGAATCTGATTTTATGCGCAGTTGCGGCTGCATCCCTCGATATATGCGCTCTTGTGCTTCTCCTTACAGCCTATCATGAACGCTCCGCCGGAAAAAAACGCTGGGACAGAATGACAAGCTTTATGGAACTTGCAGACTATAACGTCAGCTATCCCCTTGGATGCGACGAAATACTTATCGGACGCCACGCTTCGGCAGATATAAGGCTTCCTGATCTTTCCGTATCCCGGTATCATGCTTTGATGACTGTTTCCAACGGCATATGGACGATAACGGATATGGGGTCAAAATCCGGAATATTTGTCAACGGAAATCTGGTCAAATCGGTTCAGCTCAGAGAAAACGACGTCATAAAGCTCGGTAACAGACGTCTGATTTTCAGACGGAAAGGGGGATGCTGATATGAGCAGTAAAATTGCATATGTGTTTTCATGTCTTTTCGTTATTATAGCTCACGGAGGAATGCTGCTTAACGTTTTCTTCAACGGAAATTATTCAAGCATAAACAATGTTATCATACTCTCGGCAGCCGTCCTGCTTCTTGATGCAGCCTATTTTACGGCTATGCTTTTTTTCAGACAGACTACATACGCCATTGACTTCCTGATGATACTGCTCCTTAATATGAGTATCATATTCCAGTCCTGCTTCGGAGGAGTCCGGTTGTCTGTAAAACACTATATCACGTGTATTGTTGCTTTGGCTGCCTGCCGTGTCGGATATATACTGTGCCGCAATCATAAATGGCTTCAGCAGCAGAAAAAATATTTCTACATCGGCATAGGCATACTTATGGTGGTCATAGTTACTCTCACCGGATCAAGAAATATGTGGATATCTCTCGGACCTATTACCATACAGCCATCGGAATTTATAAAACCGCTGTTTATCCTCGCTTGCGCCACATCCATTGCGGAACAGCAGAAAAAACATAAAATTCTGTTTTTCCACGTAGTATATGAAAATTTTGCACTCTTTGGGCTTATGGCGATGATATTTCTGCTTCAGTGGTGGTGCCGTGACCTCGGAAGTCTCCCGACGTTTGTAGCGATCTATGCCTGTGGTTTCCTCCTAAGGATATGCTACCCGAAAGCTAAATTTTCAAAGAAGAAGCTTGTCGGCGCCGGAGTGATACTTCTAATAGTCGCAATTGTGGGAATTAAATTTGCCCCGGGATATGTCCAGGACAGACTTCATGTCGATATATGGAGCGATCCTTCCGGTGACGGCTATCAACAGTCACGTGCTCTTATCGGAATTGCTAACGGCGGTTGGTTCGGAAAAGGACCAGGCTATGGAGATCTCCACAATGTCTTTGCACATGAAAACGACATTGTTTTCGCTACGATTTCCGAGGAATGGGGACTTCTCTACTCGCTGATGATGATTTTTGTAATTCTTATTATAATCATGATACCTCTGATAAATCCCCCCCGTTCATATTTCCATGGCACGGTCGCCACTGGAATTTGCGCAGCGTTCGCAGTACAAATGGGACTTAACATTTTCGGCTCGTGCAACATGATTCCGTTTACAGGAGTAACCATACCGTTTATTTCATCCGGAGGAAGTTCACTTATGGTAAGCGGTTTCATGACAGGAATGCTTATCGCCTGCCAGTCTCCTGTATTCAAACAGCCAAAGCCGCCTAAAAAAATCAAAAAAACTGCATCTCAGGTAAATTATCCGCCGCAATACAGGAGGGAATCTTATTGAAAAGCATTAAAAGATGTCAGGGAATAATGAGCCTTGTTCTGATTCTTTTCATTCTCGGAATGGCGGCGCTCGTCGTAAAAATCCAGCGTGAAGCGTCGTTTTATATGATGAATTCCGGAGAGCATCAGCTTGGAAAAGTCTACGACAGAAACGGCGACGTTCTCTTTGACGGTTCAGGAAAAACAGAATTTGAGGACAACTATCTCATTGACGTAGGAAATCTCATCGGCGATGATAAGGGACAAATGACAAATACCCTCGTTGCAAGAAATATTGAAAGTCTTAATAATTACAGTTTCACGGCAGGACTCGTAGAGAGCGGAGGAGATGCTTCCATCCATACCACGATCGACCATGAAGCCAACCGCAAGGTATATGATTCATTCGTCGGACAGGACGGCTGCGCAGTGGCATACAACTATAAAACCGGCGAAATACTCATATGTACCAGTCTCCCCTCCTTTGACGTTACCAAAGGTTATGACAACATCCTGGAATTCCGCTCCGGAACTCTTATGTCAAAGGCGATGTACAGAACTGTTCCAGGTTCTACCCAAAAGGTCTCCACCGTTATCGCTGCACTGGAAATCATGGGGGCGGATAAGCTGTTTGCAAAAAGCTTTTCGTGTTCCGGTTCCTATAAGAACCTGGGCGGAAACAACATCGACTGCCATAATGCTTACGGTCACGGAACGCAAAATATTCAGCAAGCCGTAGAAAACAGCTGTAATCCTTTCTTTGCTCAGTTGGTCGAGGACAGTGATCTCCCGCTTAAAAAAGTAAAAAGTATATTCAAGAAAATGGGATATACCGTTAACGACGACGGCTGCGGTTATATTGATATCGACGGAATAAAATGTGAGAAAGCTTCCACTACACTCAATGATCCCTATGAATTTAAGACTCAGTGGGGATGCATCGGTCAGGGCGATACCCTTATAAGTCCGGTTCAGCTTATGATGTGGCAGAGTGCAATTGCTAACAAATCAGGTAAAATGACTATGCCATATCTTATCAGCTACACTACCGACGTTTATGGTAAAGAAAATTACACCGGCAAAACAAAATTCAGCGATAAGATATTTTCCGCTGTTACAGCTGAAACGACAAGACAAATACTTCTTACAAACGGCGAAAATCATTATTCAAGCCTGATAAGCGGATATAAAGTTGGGGTTAAAAGCGGTACTGCACAAGTAAATGAAGGAAACACTGAAAACTCGCTTCTTGTTGGTTTTGTTGATGATGAAAACTTTCCTATTGCTTTCTGTATTCTTCTTGAAGATAAGAACAGCACATCTGTAAAAACGGAAAACATAGCAAAAGTAATACTTGATTCTCTCAGTGAAAGTTATCTTAAAAACTAAATTTGTTAAAACGTACTAAAAAAAATGTTCAAACTGTACATTTTAAACAAAATTCACAAAAATGCTTGTAAAACAACTTGTTATATGGTATAATATATACATAAAGGTAAGACCGGACAAAATATCAGACGGTCATCATGGGTTTTACCCTTTACAAGGAGGACGATTTATGAAAACAATTATCACAGCAAAAAAAATGCAGATTCCGCAGAATTTTTCTGAACAAGCGCCCTTGAGAATAGACTCAAGACTCAGTAAATTTTTTGGCGACGAAGCTGACGCAAGAATTGTCATGACGGAACACAAAAATATTATCCAGCTTGAACTTACAGTAAAATATAACAGTATAATCTTCCGTGCCGAGTGCAAAGCGGAAGATAAAATGGTTGCTCTTGACGATGCTATTGATAAGATCATAAGACAGATACGCAAGAATAAGACAAAAATTGAGAAGAAGCTCAAGGATACAGCTTTCAAGGAAGTATTCGCCGAACCAGTTCCCGAAACTTCTGATTATGAAGTAATCAGACACAAGAAATTCAAGATGAAACCAATGGATATCAATGAAGCTATTCTTCAGATGAATATGCTCGGTCATAAATTCTTCATGTTTATTAATGCTGAAACAGGCGAAACAAACGTAGTTTACCGCCGTGACGACGATAATTACGCCGTTCTTGAACCCGACAACGACTGATCTGATAACAATTCGGGACTGTATAAGCAATTCCGTTAGCTTAGGTGGGGACTCTGTCCCCACACCCCTGCCAAAGGGAAGTAAATTCCCTTTGGAAACCCAATATTAAATAAATATAGCGTCTCGTAAAGAGGCGCTATATTTATTTAGGTTGATTGTCCATAGAGCAAATACCCTTTTGACAAAAGTGAGAGGAACATAGATCATTAAGTTAATGGAGCTGCTCATACAATCCCACATTTTTTATGATCCCGTGCCGCTGTACTTCATTGCGCCATACATCCAGAATTTATAGCTGAGCCAGAAAAAGGCGCAGCCAAACAGCGGAGACAGCCATGACAGCAGCGGTACTTCGTCAGGGCGCAGTATAACCAGACTCGGATAGTATGCAATAAATGCAATCGGCATAAGGAATGTGAAGATAAATCTGAAAAACGGACTGAAAATTGTTATCGGATATCTTGCATAATCTTTGAATTTAAGAGCAAGATCCATCACGTAAAATGAATTCGTGATCCAGAAGCAAGTAGCCGCCGCCGCATTCATTACTGCAATCATAATGAGCGATGCCGTAATCAGAAAAATCACTGTTTTCAATATCATTACAGGTGTAAGCGGAAGTCCTATCCGATTCCACGAATAGATCAGCGTTCCCAAACCAAAAGCGAGCTGACCTAATCCTTTGACATCGAACACTTCCGACTGATAATAGAAAAACAAATTGATCGGGCGAAAGCAGTATTTAATGAAATCTCCGGAATAGACGTATATTCTCAGACTCCAGTTATTGTCGAAAAAACACTGAACAGGCGTCAGGGAAATAAGCGAAAATCCATACAGAAACAGTATCTCATGATATCCCCAGCCGTTTACCTCCGGAAAACTACGGAAAAGTATCCAGAAGCTTACAAAGCCTGCAATGTTTGTAAAAATCATGCCGATAGTGGATATTATGAAATCTGCACGATAACTCATTTTGCTTTTCAGATCCTGTGCCAGAATCTTTCTGTATATTCTGAAATAAAATCGAAACCCTTTTCTTTTCATGTTTCAGCCTCCATTAACTGTGATCTTACGCAGAGATACTTTCCAGAACAAGCTGCTGAGTATAAGCAAAGCTGCACACCAGAACGCCTGCGTTCCAAGAGCTTTAAATACTTCTGTGAAATCAGGCTTTTCATTAAGAAGAATTGTAAGCGGCGTGTTATATATTGACTGAAACGGCATATAACCGACTGCCTTTTTCATTCCCTCCGGAAAAAAGGCAACGGGTATCGTAGCTCCGGAAAGAAGCAGCACTATGACCTGCTTCATGATATTTATGCCCCAGATAGACTCCGTGTACAGACAGATAGTACCTGTCATAAAATCAACGGCATAGTTTATAATAACTGCCATGACAACTGAAATTACAAAATAAAACAGATTTGTCCCAAGAGGTACTGCTCCTTTAGTGGCAATGCACACGATAATAAAGGTCGGAAGAAACGTAAATACGAATTGAGTTGCCAGAGTTCCGGAATATGACCAGAATAGATAACTGCGGTATCGCATTGGCTTCAAAAGATCAAGAACTATTTTTCCGGACTGAATATTTCTGCCGATCTCCCAGACTGTGTACATTTCCATAAAGTTGAACAGAGCAGTCGCAAGAACGAGATATATCAGCGTATCTGAAAATGTCATTCCGTTTACGACGTCGCTGCCTGACGAAGAATACACGGCTTTCCAGAAAAAGTATACAACAGTAAGGTAGAGCAAATTTCCCGCTATCATTACAAGCATTGCCAGACGATACTGAAAGGACTCCAATATTCCGGCACGGGTGAGGGCAAAATATCTTTTTATTTTCATTCCACACCCTCCTCGTATATTTTCTTTATGACATCCTCGGTGGATATTTCTTCCAGCTTCATATCACGAACATCGTGTAACTTCTGTATTTCTCCAAGTACCTCCATTACTTTCGCCTTTTCTTCGTTGATAAGAACGGATATCCACTCATTATCAACGGAAACAGCAGCAGAAAATCTGTCAAGTTCGTTTTTAAGCTTTTCCGATTGCTCTTTTATATCGCCCGACGGACGTATTTTCAGAGTACGGTATGAACC
Source organism: uncultured Ruminococcus sp. (assembly GCA_947345935.1). Classification (GTDB taxonomy): domain Bacteria; phylum Bacillota; class Clostridia; order Oscillospirales; family Ruminococcaceae; genus Ruminococcus. Next base: position 47,218 of record CAMZZN010000008.1, on the reverse strand, counting down.
GAAAAATCCCTTTAAATGACCGATGTCATTATCATAAAGCATCTTTCCTTTGTCGATTATTACTATACGGCGGCAGAGAGCGTCAACATCTCCCATATCATGCGTCGTGAGTATAACTGTGGTGTTCTTTTCCTTATTGAGAGCATGAATAAGCGCTCTGATCCTGCTTTTCATTGAGACGTCAAGTCCGATAGTAGGTTCGTCCAGAAATACTATCTTCGGATCATGCAGAAAAGCAGCCAGTATATCGCTGAGCGTCCTCTGCCCTAAGGACATCTGACGAACAGGCTTGTGCAAAAGCGGTTCTATATCTACAAGAGATTTATATAGCTTCATTATACTGTTGTAACTGTCATCAGATATCTGATATATATCCTTTAACAGCTTAAAAGATTCTACCAGCGGCAGTGCCCACCAGAGCTGCGAACGCTGACCAAATACTACTCCTATATCCTGAGCATTTTTTGCCCTGTCCCTGTACGGAACATTGCCGTTTACCAATATTTCGCCCGAAGTCGGCTCCAGAACTCCTGTCATCATCTTGATGGTTGTGGATTTTCCTGTTCCGTTTGGACCAAGATACCCCACTATCTCCCCCTGTGAAATGCTCATTGATATATTATCAACAGCGTGAACGATCTTGTAGTCACGTGAAAAAAGATCTTTGAAACTTCCCTTGAGTCCCTCGTGTCGGTTAAGCACCTTAAATTCTTTTGATATATTTTTTATTTCGATTATTTCTGACATCTTTCTGCCTCCTTTAAAACACCCTTATTATATCACATACAGTACGATATCTCATGACTTTTTCTGCTGTTGTTTGTCAGAAAAAAGCATTCTTCTCATGTTTTTTGAAAATGTCTCATTACAGGACAGTAATAAGATAATTTTAGTATATCATATTAATTGTCCTATGTCAAGACTTTTTTGGAGTGTGATTATTATGGCAAGAATAATAGACGGAGAAAAAAAGAATATGATCGGCAAAAAAGTACGTAAATTCCGCATCGAACAGAAAATGAGCCAGCAGCTCCTTGCTGACAGGCTTGAAACGATCGCCGTATATATCTGCCGTGGTTCTATATGCAGAATAGAAGAACAAACGAGAACAGTATCAGATATTGAATTATGGGGACTTTCAAAGATCCTCGACAGACCGATAAGCAGTTTTTTTGAAGATAAAAGCGAATAATACACTAAATGGATGTTCTCAGGAACAGAACAACCGATATTTTTTGCATTATCACTTGCAAATTCTATTTAAAAATGTTATAATAAAAAAGTACAAATAAAATAGGCATTCTAGGAAACTAAAAAGTGATGAATGACGCAGGATTTTTTGAGTTTTTGCAAAGTCAAGAAAAACTGACGAAGCAAAAAACAAAAAAGATAAGTCAGGCAGTGCATTTTAGTTCCGAGAAGGTCTAATATAGGAGATTCAATATGAATAATAATTATACAAATCAGATCAATGCAATCGTGACCGAGATCAAAAAAGCTGTTATAGGCAAAGATTCAATAATCATTAAGGTACTCCTTGCTATACTCTGCAAAGGACATATCCTTATCGAAGATATTCCCGGCGTTGGAAAAACGACGCTTGCCCTTTCTTTTTCCAAGGCTCTGTCCCTTGAACATAACCGTATGCAGTTTACCCCTGATGTCCTCCCGTCAGACGTGACAGGCTTCAATATATACAACAAAAAAACCGGAGCTTTTGAATTCCGCTGCGGAGCTGCTTTCTGCAATCTTTTCCTTGCAGATGAGATCAATCGTACATCCAGCAAAACTCAGTCTGCACTTCTGGAACTTATGGAAGAAAAAAGAATAACGGTTGACGGAACTACATACAAACTTCCCGAACCATATACTGTCATAGCTACGCAGAATCCTATCGGTTCTGCCGGAACTCATAGTCTTCCCGACTCCCAGCTTGACAGATTCATGATAAAACTCAGTATGGGCTATCCCGACTTTACAGGAGAAGTCAATATTCTCAAGGCAAAATACAACTCAAATCCGCTTGATACCGTAAGAACAGTTGCCGACGCATCATTTATAACTGCGCTCCAGGACTATATCGCAGGTATTTATGTTGACGACAGAATATACGAATACGTTGTGGCGCTGTCTGCCGCTACCAGAAATCATCCTATGGTAAAGCTCGGTATCAGTCCGAGAGGAACCCTCGCTCTTATGCAGATATCAAAGGGAATTGCTGTTGCTATGGGACGTGATTACGTTATTCCCGACGATATTTCCTATATCTGCTCCGACGTTTTCGCCCACAGAATAATACTTAATTCTAAAGCAAAGCTTTCGGACATTACAGTTGAAAATGTAATTGCTGATATCCTGAGGACTGTTCCTGTCCCCGGAATAACTTCATCCGGCAGGTGATCTGATGCTTGTAACAAAGATACTTTTTTTGCTGCTTATCATCATATGCTCGTTCTTTTATATCCTGTATGTGCCGGATTTTGCGCTTGTGCTTCTGGTGGTTTTTATCGCTTTGCCGGTTATAATGTTTATCACGGCGCTGATCCTGAAACTTTCCATAAAAGCGGAAATTACGGTAAAGGATACTGTAGTGCCTAAAAATCATCCTTTTCCTGTTCAGCTGTGTATCACAAATAAAAGCTTTATACCTGTAGGAAAAGCCGAAGCTCATATCGAGTACTACAATGTTTTCAGTAATCAGATATCATCATTTTATCTTGATTTGCCTATCCAGCCCAGAAATACTCAGAGAGTAACATTTCAGCTCAGTTCAAAATTCTGCGGCATTGTCAAGATAAGGACTGTAAATATAAAGATCTACGATCCTATGAGGCTATTCGGATTCAAAACAGGAAAAAATATCAGGACAGAAACGGCAGTCATGCCCGAAAACAACGAAATATCAGGTATTGTGAATACTACCGACCGTGTAAATGAAGAAAGCACAGTTTTTTCAGAAAATAATCCCGGAGACGATCCGTCTGAGATCTTCGATCTTCGTGATTACAATCCAGGGGACAGGCTTAACCGCATCCACTGGAAACTTAGTTCAAAAAAGGACGGTTTTATCGTTAAGGAGTACAGTCTGCCTGTTGACATACCGTCAGCAATATTCCTTAATTTAAAATGTTATGAGGACTCCGAATATACCCTCCCTGTATTTGATACCATTATAGAAACGTTTCTTTCTGTTTCGCAGTTCATGCTCGACAATGAAAGATGCCATAACGTCATCTTTTACAGCGGACGTCAGAAGCAGTTCGTTGAAAAAAACATCACTTCTTCAGACGATCTTGCAGAAGCTGTAAGGGATATTATAAATTCCTTCAGCGATAACCTATACTGCCTGAAGCCCGATGTCTATCTGACGGATAATTCCGTGATATCAATGTCGTCTTTCACATTTATCACATCTGTTCCTGAACCAAACGTTTTCGGACTCATAGACGAATGTGTAGACGCAGACGTCAAAAATGCGCTGGTCATTGTCAAATCGCAGGAATCAGCCGCAGAAGCTGTCTGCCCCTACTCTGAAATAAACGTCATTCCGGTGGCGGCTGGCAGAATTTCTTCATCAATAAAGGATATAGAACTATAATGAAAAAAAACAACGTAAAAAACAGAAACGGCATTGCTGTCTGTGACAGTATAGTAATGTCGGTAAAAAATAAACGCCGAGATATGAGGCGTTTTGAGTCTGTAATTATTGCGGTCATCGGTCTTATTTCCGTTGTAATGTCCTTTCTGGGAATGTTCAGCTTTGAATACAGCAAAGGTGCAGTAGCTGCCGCAGTATTAATTTTCTCAGTTTTCTATATAACGCTGATACTGATAAACCGTAAGGCTCTCTGGATAATAGCCGCTTCGCTCGTTCTTCTTGCCGGCGCTGCATTCAAGATGCTGAACGATATCACCGAAGGATTTAAATTCGTATATAATGTAATTTACCAGCAGTCTTTCAAATCCGATATAAATTATTATAAATATGTAGATTTCAGGGATGAGGAACGTGCAACGACCATACTATTTATCTTCGGTATATGGCTTATCGCCTTTGTTATCTATTTCTTCACAATTTATCATCCCAATATGATACTGCCGCTTCTTGTCACGTTTCCTGTTATCGAGATAGGTCTTTATAACGGAATAGCTATTCCTGTTTTCTGGGGAAGCCTTACCGCAGGCTACTGGATAGCTATGTTCTGCATGACTTCTACCGACATGGGAGAATATTCAGGCGGTTCGGGAGGATTTGTCCGGAAAAACAACGTTTTTTCCCCTAAACGCCAGATGAAGCTTAAAGTAACAGAAAAGTGCGGTATTTTTATTATCTTATCTGTTATGATAGTTTCGTCTGCGGCTTCATTTGCAATAAATATTTTCGGTTACGAAAGAAGTGACGAGCTTAACAAAAAACGCCGTGAACTGAGCGTCGCTTTTGAACAGTTTTCAATTGATAATCTGGCAGAAAGTCTTTCCAGGATAACCGGTGTTTTCGGATTATCCTTTAAATACAACAATAATAAGCTCGGAAACAAAGATCATATAACATACAAGGATAAAACTGATCTTTTAGTGACGTTCGACCATGCTTATAACGGATCTGTATATTTGAAAGATTCAGTCGGAAACATATATAAGGAGAATGAGTGGCTTCAGTTCAGCAACAAAAAGTATAATACCAAGGTCTTTGATGAATTCAGTAAATACAAGATATTTCCTCAGGATTTTCCGTGCCTTTTCTCAAAGCTTATAAATCCTCTGATTGATGAATATACTGTGAAAATAGATTCCAAGGTCAAGAAAGACAGGATATTCGCACCGTACGGTACGGATAATATCAACGGATTATCGTATAACAGGGATATTATCGTATCTTCTATCGACAGCGAGGAAAAAGAATTCAGCTACAATTTTGTGCCGGTCAATACCGATACTTTCGCTTCCATGCTGACAAACGGATGGACTTTTGATATCAACACATCATTCATTGTAAACGAAGAATGGCAGAAATACATAACGGAATTCTGCACTGATAACGACATATCTGAAAACAACCTGAATGCAGATATAAAATATAGTACACTTACAGATAATTTCTACAACAATGGACAGCTTATCATGGCTGCTCTTCTTGAAAACAAGTACAGAGAATTTGTATATGACAATTATCTCCAACTGCCTGACGATAAGAATATGAAAGAAGTCCGTAAGGAATATAACACCCTTATTGCGGAAGCATCCGAGGCGGAAACAGCCGCTGATAAAATCGCCGCTCTTCAGAAAATGAGAGAAAAAATGGCGTCAGATACAAAATATACGCTCTCTCCAGGCAAGACTCCGTCAAACCGTGATTTCGTCAACTATTTTCTGCTTGAGAACCAAAAAGGATACTGCATACACTATGCTTCTTCCGGAGTTTTACTTGCACGAATGGCAGGTATTCCTGCACGCTACGCCACCGGATATGTAATAGTTGCCGATGATTTTAATAAAGATTCTGCAAATCCGGATGGTTCCTACACGATCGACGTAAAAGATAACCGCAGTCATGCCTGGGTAGAGATATACCTTGACGGATTAGGCTGGGTGCCGTACGAATTTACCGCCGGATATACCGAGAGAACCATAAGCAACAATCCTGATGAAGAAATTCCTGATACGTCCGGACAGGAAAATACTTCTGACACTCCCCGCTCCGATTCTATAACTGCAAACAGCCCCCCGGCTCAGACATCTTCCGTACAGACTACTTCTACGGCAGCAAATAATAATCAGGCTAGCACTGGTACAGCTGCCGGGTCAGGACAGGCAAAAGCGGTATCATCGACCAAAACGCAAAACAGGAATATTTCAGGAACAATAAAAAGCGTCCTCTGTACTATTCTTACAATAGTTTTACTGGCTGTATTTATATTTATCAGACGTCTTGTTATTCTCAGAATGAGACGCAGCCGCTTTACCAAAGGTTCAGCCTCTGACAGGATCGACAGTATGTATCGCTATTCCCAGCAGCTGCTTGCAGTTCTTAAACTGAAAAATGAAACCGGAAATTATACGGAATTTGCCGGAAGGGTCGAACAAAATACAAACGGCAACCTCTTCCGATCCGGAGATTTCAGCAAGTTCATAGATATTGCTATGAAAGCAGGATTCAGCCGTGAAGAACCAGGAACAGATGAAATAAAATTCTGCGCCGAATTTGTAGATATTCTTGCCGGAAATATCTATAAAAAATGCAGACTGCCGCACAGAATATGGCTCAGGATCGGCAGTGTAATGATATAGGAGGTCAAACTGAAATGAGTAATAAAAAATTCATTACAAAAGGACTTTTACTGACAATAATCGGATTTATAGTCGCTTTCCTACCTAAAATAATCACCTATACGATGTATGGTATATGTATCATCATAGCGCTGTTCTGCGTAATCGAGATCATACAGGGAATTGCTTCCGGTGATTTCGGAATTATCGTTCCATCTGTTATCGGGACAGCTCTGCTTATCGCCGCAATTATTTTTCTGCCGGATATCGTAGCTTTTGGCATAGGCTTCATCGGCGGTATCGTTATCACGATAATGGGGATTTCTGAGAGCGTTCGTGCATTAAAAGCAAAATACAACATATTCGGCTGTATAATCGGAGCTGTAATGCTCATTGTGGGATGCTTATGTATTTTCAATCCATTTGGCGCTGGAAAGATAGCACGTATTCTTGTTGGAATAGTAATGATTCTCAATGGTTTGTTTAATCTTTTCGTTGCTCATACGATCGCATCCAGAAATGAAAGCTCCTCAGTTATTGACGTTACCGGATTTACTATCGACGATAAATAAAAACAACGGCATTCCGTAATGGGATGCCGTTGTTTATTTATATCAAATTTTATTAAGTTATTTTAAAACGGAAACGGCGTCAGAAATAGTTTTTTCATACGCTTCCCTGCCGTATTTATCGACTTCGGCTTTATCTTTCATACCGTGAGTAAGACATCCCGCTCCGCCGATACATCCGCCTATGCACGCCATGCCCTCGATAAAGTTGCCGTCAAGAACATTTCTGCTTTTCTTCATAAGCGCTGTACGACATTCTTCTATTCCGTTACACGAAACCGCTTTAAGATCAAAATCTATATTCTGTTCTTTGAGTCCCTGAGCCGCTGCATCTGAAAGACCTCCGGAACGTGCGAAAATACGTCCGTAATATGATGCGTTATCAAGAACATCCTCCGGAAGTTCGGTTATATCAATATCACGGCTATCAAAAAGCGCCTGAAGTTCCTCAAAGGTAAGCACAGCGTCAATATACGGCTTTACCGTATCAAGCTGAGCTTCGGCTTTTTTGGCAGTACAAGGACCTATAAAGACAGTTTTTGCATTTTCTGTCGTTTCCTTGATATATTTTGCAATTGTTGCCATTGGCGAAAGATTATGCGAGACATACTGCTGCATATCCGGAAATGCCGATTTTACATATTTTACGAATGCCGGACAACAGGAACTTGTAAGAAATCCTTTTTCTGCAAGCTCCTTTGATTCTTCCAGTGCGACCATATCCGCTCCGAGCGCCGCCTCCACGACGGTATGAAATCCAAGTTTTTTCAGACCGGCTATCACCTGACCGAGCTTTGCATAAGTAAACTGGCTGGAAATTGACGGAGCAACAATCGCATATATCTTATAGCTTTTTTCATTTTCACTTTTCCGGATAAGATCAATAACGTTAAGTATGTAAGATTTATCGGTAATAGCTCCGAACGGACACTGATAAACGCAGGCTCCGCAGTTTGTACACTTATCGTTATCAATGTAAGCGGCATTTTCTTCGTTGATCTTTATCGCTTTTACCTTGCAGGCTATCTGACATGGACGTTTTCTGTTTATGATTGCCGAATACGGACAAACCTTTGCGCATTGTCCGCATTCAACGCACAACGTTTTATCGATATGAGCAACGTGATTATGGTCAAAGGATATCGCTCCCCTTTTACATACATCTTCGCAGCGGTGAGCAAGACATCCACGGCAGGAATCAGTCACTTCATAGCCGGCAGCCGGACATTCGTCACAGGCAATATCTATTACCTGTATAACATTGGGATTATCCTTATCGCCGCCGATAGCCATTTTTACACGCTCTGAAAGGATAGCCCGCTCCTTGTAAACGCAGCAGCGCATGGTAGGTACTTTTCCCGGCACAATTATTTCAGGAATATTAAGAACGTTTTCAAGCAGCGTATCATTCCATGCCTGCTTTGCAACTTCACGCAGAACCTTATATTTAAGATGCTGTATTTTCGTATCAAATTTTCTCAACTGACTACCTCCTAAAAATAACTAACCTTAATACGTTTTCCCATTTTTTTCAGACAGGCTGAGAGTTCTTCTACAAGATTCATCTTAATACTGAAATTAATAGGCAGATCGGGATTCTGATGGGCAGGATTAATTGCCCGTCCGACATAGAAATTTATATCAGTAGCTTCTTCAAACAGAAGTCTGCTTATCAAGGCAGCTCCGTCACGCTTGAAGTTCCACTTTTCATAGCATTCGTTTTTATCAAGGTAATCACGGGCATATTCAAGCACCCTGTTTACAGTTATAACGCCCTCCGTTACAAGGTCTACTCCCTCAAGCTCGGCAATAGGCGGAATATCAGAACTTTCAAAATTAAGACTCGGTCTGAGCGGCCTGCGAAGAAATTTCGCTGCAATTGAAGAAGTCGTTCCGCCGCATATGATGTGCTTTCCTTCTTTTGAGAAAAACAGGGACATCATTCTGTTGCAGTCATTCCTGTTGGACGGAGGCCCGAAAAGAATATTCATAGGTTCTCTTCTGCGTATTTTTATTACGCAAGCGGTGGCGTCGTCCCCGGGTTCTCCGCCGTAAAGCTTATTGCATTCATCAATAAGAATAGTTGAAAGTGTTTTCGAAGTATATCCGCAATTTGAAAGAGCTTCCATAAATTCAATGATTTCTTCACGCTTCCACCCGAAATTATAACCGATACCTATTCCCGCATGAGGACATCCGTCGCTCATTGCAATAAAAATATCATTTTCACAAAGCTTTATCGTAGATTTATAAATACGTTTTCCGTCAATATTCATCTCCATTTCCGGATAAACGTAATTTTCATTATTTCGGATAAGAATAACGTGGGGATTATCATATTGAATAATATCGGCTGTATCATTGTTTTTAATATGTATTATTGTAAACGTCGAATATGCAACGCCTCTTACCGAGCAGACTGGAAGAGTAGCGGCGATAGTGCTTACGCATTCTTCTATAGACAGTCCGGCTGCCATCATGGTTGAAATTATTTTTGACGTAAGAGTCGAAAGAATACTCGCTTTAACACCGCTTCCTAATCCGTCGGCAAGAACTACAACTGTTGAATTTTCATCCTGTTCAACGATGTCAACATGATCGCCACAAAGTTCCTCGCCATAGTGATAAATACTTTTATAGCCTATATCTGCACAAAGATTATTCATCAGAAATCGACCCCTTTAACTTTGAAAGCGCTATCTTTGTTTCAGCGGCAGTTTCACCGAGCAGCGACGCTATCTCCTGAACTATGCGCATCTGCTTTTCCACTACCTTGTCAGCAACTTCAGCCGTCTGCCGGCTGAAATTCTCTTTCCGTTCCCTGGCTTCTTCCTCGTCGGTAACATCACGCATGATCCCGATAAGCAAATGCAGATTTTTCTCATGAACGATAGTCTGCTCAACATATCGGTTATACTCTGCGAGATATACCCGTTTATTCCGGATATTTTTTCCCATTGCAAGAACGTTTACAAAATCTGTCGGATCAAGAATACGAATAACCTGATCTCCCAATACATCTGAAGCATTCCGGATGTTCATAATTGATCTTGCAGCGTCATTTACCTGCTGCACTTCAAGATCTTCGTTAAGAACAATAAGACCGTTCGGCGTATTCTTTACAATAGTATCAGAAAATCCTTCTGCTCTGTCTTTCAGAAACGGCAGACACATAGAGTATTCAGCTTTTCCCTGACAGATAGCTATAGCCTTTTCACGGCAGGTATTATAACCGCATGAGCCGCAGTTAAGATGATCTGACGGCTTGGTTTTTCCCATTTTTTTAAGAACTTCATTTATTTCCATATCTGACGGAACAGGAAGCTTATGTTCTATGAACGTAAAATCCTTATGTATTTCGTTCATATCAGGCTGAACAACGTCAAAATTATCCGATCCGGCATAGCCTGCTACCGCAGCAAAATCTCTTACAGGAGAACGATGATATTTTTCCATTACTGGTCCGCCTATACAGCTTCCGGAACATACCGACATTTCAATAAAGCATTTATGCGTTCTGCCGCTTTCAATATCTTTCAAAGCGGCTATGCAATTTTCAACGCCGTCAATTGCCATATATGTATAGCCGTTTATTCCTTGCTCCATTGTTTTCAGTATCCCCCCCGTTGTTGGAAAGAACCTGGCAAGACTGTCCCTTCTTACATCAATATCTTTTTTAAGTTCGATATTTTCGCTTTTAAGCCATTCTGTAAGTTCTTCAAAAGTCAATACGGCATCTGCTGCATCCTCATAATATTCAGCTTCATCCTTTTTTGCAACACAAGGACCGATAAATACCGTCTTTGCATTTGGAATTCTCTTTCTTATATCAATGCAGTGAGCGTGCATTGGCGATGCCACATCTGCAAGATATGCAAGCTCCGCCGGAAAATATTTCTGTATAAGAAGATTAAGCGAATGGCAGCATGACGAAATAAGTATGTCTCTGTTTTCTTCACGAAGGATGCGTTCATACTCATTTTTTACTATAGTTGCGCCTATCGCCGTTTCTTCAGCGTCATAGAATCCAAGCTTCCGGAGCGCTTCACGCATTGAGTCGATTCCGACGCCCTCATAATTTGCAATAAACGACGGTGCAAGACTGACTACAACAGGATCGCTGCCCTGAAGCAGAACCTTGCATTTTTCAACACTGTCGGTTATTTCTTTTGCATTCTGCGGACAAACAACGAAACACTGACCGCAGAGAATACATTCGTTTCCTATAATATGCGCCTGATTCCCCGAAAAACGTATTGCCTTTACAGGACAATGACGAATACATTTATAACAGTTTTTACAGTTGGATTTTTTTAATGTAAGCCAATTTGTCATGGGTCAGTTATTCTCCTTTCAATCCACATTAAAGTTTAGCCATGATGCCCGTCTCAAAAAATTCCTTTACTGTATCAGGAGTTACAGAGTAAAATTCATCGTCAACATTAACACATACGCCTTTCTGACAATTTCCCATACAGAAAGTTCCGCCAAGTTCCACCTTATCGCCGAGATTATTTTCAGAAATAAGATACTGAAGCTGTTCAACTACGCTTCGTGAACCCTTTATATGGCATGAGCTGCCAATACATACTGTTACTTTCATTTGCATATTCCTCCTGATAAATTATTCATAGTCGACAACATCGACCCATGAAAGCAGAAATTCTCTTTCCTTTTCATTTCCCTTAACAGACTGTGAAGCCGCCACTATAGGCATCCACTTCTGGACATACTGTTTTGCAGTGTTGCTCTTTGCACAGAAAAGATCAAGATAAACACGGGCTCCTTCGATATCTCCGTTAAGCCAGAACAGAAGGTAAGTTCTGGCTGCATCGGCAGAAGCGTTTCCCTGGGTAACGTGAGCCCAGTCTATAATATACGGCACATTGTCGTTGGTTATGATAATATTTGACGGATTTAAATCTCCATGACAAACTTTGTTATGCTTTGGCATACCGTCAAGACGTGTATGAAGATCATATCTTGTTGTTGCGTCAAGCTCACAGGCGCTTATTTTGCAGTTCATTTTGTCTTTAAGCTTATTCAGAAGCGGACAGGTTTTAGACTGTATTTCGAGCTGTATATCAACGAGCTGTTCTATATACGTCTGTTTTTTATCAGGATTTTCTTCCATAAGCTGAGCAAGCGTTTTTCCCTTGATAAATTCAGAAATTATCGCCCATTTGCCGTCGATCCTGGTAACCTCAAGTATCTTCGGTATGTTAAGTCCGGTTTCCTCAACACGGGACTGATTAAGAGCTTCGTTCAATACGTCTGCCTTTGAATAATCATCATTGAACACCTTTATACAGGTATCACCGTCACGGTATATAGTTTTATTGTTTCTGACTGCAATCACTCTGTCAAGTTTCATATCATCATTCCTCCTTTAGCCTCTGTTGCTTTTCCTGCCGCTATTGTATACGGCTTTAACCGAATCCGGCTTTTCATTTTCCGCTGTATATTTTACAGGCATTTCTGCTTCGGCAAAATGTCTGCCGCCGTAATAAGCGTTAAGATACATCTGCTTAATCTCGCTCATAAGGGGATATCTCGGATTTGCTCCCGTACACTGATCGTCAAATGCCTGTTCGGTCATTTCATCAAGCGTTTCAAGGAAAGTACTTTCTTCAATACCGTAGTCTCTGATAGTTTCCTTTATGCCGACTTCCGCTTTAAGCTCATTGACTGCACTGATAAGTCCCTCAAGCTTTTCTTCATCCGTATCGCCTTTGATTCCGAGCGATTCAGCAACCTCGGCATAACGAGCAAGAGTATGCGGATGACCATACTGTGAAAATGTTCCCATTTTTGCCGGAGCTTCAGATGAATTGAAACGAAGCACTTCCTCTATCATAAGAGCGTTGGCAACGCCGTGAGGCAAATGATGAAAAGCTCCGAGCTTATGTGCCATTGAGTGACATACTCCAAGAAATGCATTAGCAAACGCCATACCTGCCATTGTTGCCGCATTTGCCATTTTCTCACGAGCTTCGATATCATTCTGTCCGTTTTCGTAAGCCCTGGGAAGATACTTGAATATTACCTGCAATGCCTGCTTGGCAAGACCATCAGTATAATCTGTCGCCATCATTGACGCATAAGCTTCAAGAGCATGAGTTACGGCGTCGATACCCGATGCTGCAGTAAGTCCCTTTGGAGCGGACATATGGAAATCGGTATCTATAACAGCCATATCAGGAAGCAGCTCATAATCGGCAAGAGGGTATTTTACACCTGTCTTTTCATCTGTAATTACAGCAAACGGCGTAACTTCAGAGCCTGTTCCGGCAGATGTGGGAATTGCAACAAAATATGCTTTTTCTCCCATTTTCGGGAATGTGTAAACTCTCTTCCGGATGTCGATAAAGCGCATTGCCATATCCATGAAATCAGCCTCTGGATGTTCATAAAGTACCCACATTATCTTAGCTGCATCCATTGCAGAGCCTCCGCCGAGAGCAATGATCGTATCAGGCTGGAACGCCGTCATAATTGCTGCGCCTTCCTTTGCGGAAGCAAGCGTCGGATCTGGAGCAACATTAAAGAACGTTGTATGCTCAATATCCATTTCGTCAAGCTTGTCGGTAATAGCTTTGGTATAGCCGTTTTTATAAAGAAAAGTATCGGTCACGATAAACGCTCTCTTTTTGCCCATTACTGTTTTCAGTTCATCAAGAGCAACCGGCAGGCAGCCTTTCTTTATATAGATCTTCTCAGGCGCACGGAACCACAGCATATTTTCCCTTCTTTCTGCAACAGTTTTTATATTGATAAGATGCTTTACACCTACGTTTTCACTTACAGAATTTCCTCCCCATGAGCCGCAGCCGAGGGTAAGGGACGGAGCCAGCTTGAAATTATAAAGGTCTCCTATGCCTCCATGAGACGACGGCGTATTGACAAGGATACGACAAGTTTTCATACGTTTGCTGAATTTGTCCAACTTTTCCGTTTCAGTAATCTCGTTCAGATAAACCGACGAAGTATGACCGTAGCCGCCGTCCTCTACAAGTCTTTCCGCCTTATCGAGAGCGTCGTCAAAGTTCTTAGCCTTATACATTGCAAGAACGGGAGACAGCTTTTCGTGAGCAAACTCCTCGCTGAGTTCGACGCTTTCCACTTCTCCTATAAGAATTTTTGTACCAGCAGGAACTTCAATTCCGGCAAGATCAGCGATCTTAGCAGCAGACTGTCCTACAATCCGTGCATTAAGAGCGCCGTTTATAATCATAGTTTTGCGAACTTTTTCGATTTCTGCATCAGTGAGGAAATAGCATCCTCTTTCAGTAAATTCATTTTTAACGGTATCGTATATTTTTTCCATTACGATCACAGACTGTTCAGAAGCGCAGATCATGCCGTTGTCAAAGGTTTTTGAATGAATTATAGAATTCACGGCAAGCAGTATGTCGGCGCTGTCGTCGATAATGGCAGGAGTATTTCCGGCTCCTACGCCAAGCGCCGGTTTACCGCTGGAATAAGCTGCCTTGACCATTCCCGGACCTCCGGTAGCAAGAATTATATCTGCTTCTTTCATAACCATATTTGTCATTTCAATGGACGGAATATCTATCCAGTCGATAATATTTTCCGGAGCGCCTGCTTCAACGGCTGCTTCAAGAACGATCTTTGCAGCCTCTATGGTGGATTTTTTTGCTCTCGGGTGCGGAGAAATTATAATTGCATTTCTTGTTTTCAATGCAGCAAGGCATTTGAAAATAGCAGTTGAAGTAGGATTGGTAGTAGGTATTACAGCAGCAATAACGCCGATAGGTTCAGCTATTTTCTTGATCCCATACGCCTTATCCTCTTCAATAACACCGCAGGTTTTTGTATTTTTGTATGCGTTGTAAATATACTCGGACGCATAGTTATTTTTGATAACCTTATCTTCGACAATTCCCATTCCCGTCTCTTCTACAGCAAGCTTAGCAAGCGGAATTCTTGCCTTGTTTGCGGCAGATGCAGCAGCAAAAAATATCTTATCTACCTGTGCCTGAGTAAAGGTTGAAAAAATTTTCTGTGCCTTTCGTGTACGGCTGATAGCTTCTTCAAGTTTCTCAACACTGTCCACAATTTCATAAGCCTTATTCTCCATAATAATCCTCCTGTATAATTATCTGTACGTCAGATAGTTCCGACTTCGTTATTATTATAACAAACTTTTCATTATTTGTAAAATATAAGAATGTTATAATAGGTTATCACGATTGATATAACCAGAATATATCGAATTATCCACAAAGCAACGTAATTCGTTTTCATAGATCTCTGCTGCATCATCAGAGATTATATCCAAGATTACGCCGGCGTGACCGGCATAACTCGGTTATAAAATTATTGTCAAGTTCTGTAAACTTATATCCGCTGCGATATATCAGAAGATCCTTGTAAATTTTTTTATTGCTTTTACAATCACGCTGTACAAGACAATACTTTTCAAGTACGCCGGCGGGCACAGAAGATCCCCACATATACGTCTGAGAATTTTTAGAAAGAAGATCATACTGACTTGCACGTTCAAAAATATAAATACAGCGTCTGATGTTATCAGGAAGTTCTTCACGCATAGCCTTTGCAATTGAGAGCGATGGAATATGAGGGTCAGCATGAGAGATTCTTATATAATCCTCCAGATCATCAAAAGTTATTGTTTCCTTATGTGAAAGCGGATTATCCATGCTCATAATAAGCTTATAACTGAATTCAGCGATCATCTCGTACGAAAGTCCCTTTTCTTCAAGCATGGATTTGAAATACTTGTCATAGTTGCTTGAATACCGGATTATTCCAAGCTTGTAATCAGAATCGAGTATATCGTTTATCGTACTTTTTGAATCGGTTTCTTTATAGAATATTTCCGTATTTGTATCAGGAATCGATTTTGAAAACTCTACAAACGCTTCTGAAATATAGCAGGCTCTTGGCACGGATACCGAAAATTTCTGCTTTTTTGCCGCACCTGATTTATAGATCATATCAACCTGGTTTATATGATCTATTATTCCTTTTGCATATTCTATAAATTCTTCCCCTTCCGGAGTGAGTACCATACCTTTTACAGAACGTTCAAATATTTTTATGCCCATCTCTGCTTCCAGTTCCTTAATGGACCGGCTCAGATTAGGCTGAGCAAGAATAAGATTCTGAGCCGCTTTATTGAGCGAGCCGACTCTGGCAACTTCGATAGCATATTTAATATGTAATATATTCATAAAATCCCCCTGACTTTTAGAACCTGTCTTCACAACATTTTTCACACGTCATTTCGGCAAATTTTACTGAAATGACGTGCATTCTATTTTTATGTGAACACGTTCTAATATGAGCCGGCAATTTCATCCGCTATTTTCCTGAAAACAGGAGCAGCTGCATCATTACCGTATCCACCGTCCTCAACGAGTACCGTAAGCACGTATCTTGGCTTGTATGCCGGAAAAAATCCGGTTATCCACCCGTGACAATATTCGTTTCCGTCTTCATCAAATCGTCCTGTCTGAGCGGTAGAAGTTTTTGCGCCGGCAGTAGTTTTCTCAGTTCTTGCGTTCGAAGATTCATTATTAATAACTGCCGATATCATCATAAGCTTCAACTCTTTAGCTGTTTCCTCGTCCAAAACCCGTGACAACTGACACGACTTTTCATTTTCAACAGTCAATCCGTCAACAGTAATACCTTTTATAAGACGCAGAACGGGCATTTCTCCGTCATTTGCTACAGCGCAGGCAAGCTGCGTTACTTGCAGGGGAGTTGCCGTAAGCCTGCCCTGACCAAAAGAAAAATTAGCAAGCTCTGCAGGAATGGCAAGTTCGTCCTCTGTCGGAAGAACTCCTGCCGAACCTACCATACCGGAGCACAAAAAGTTTTCTTTTCCAAAACCAAGACTGGAAGCAAGACTGCGAAAATCAACGATATCAAAACTTCTGCTGAGACTTATAAAATAGGTATTGCAGGATTCTGTCATTGCCTGCGTCATATCCTGGAGACCATGACCGTCGTGTTTGTGACAGTTGAAATGCTGTCCGTCTATTTCTGTATCTCCGGTGCAGCTATAAATATATCCGCCGCACCCTTCGCTTATTCCTTCACAGGCTGTTACCAGCTTGAATATAGATCCCACACTGTATGAATAAAGAACCCTGTTTATAAGCGGACTTCTTTCGTCGCTGAGTGCCTCGTCAAGATCGTCATAAGAATATCCGGGAAAACTTGCCATTGCGAGAATATCACCCGTTTCAGCATCAGCACAGACTATCGCACCCTTTTCAATAGACGCTCCATACTTTTCACAAATTTTCTGAATACGGCTGTCAAGCGTTGTAACTATTCCGCTTTTATATGTTGAACTTCGCTGAACTGTTTTGCCGTCGCCTATGAGAACCCTGCCGAATCCGTCAGCGTAATACGTCACTTTATTTTCGGCTAAATCATCTCTGAGAATCCTGTCATAGGCGTATTCCAGACCGGATACTCCTGTTCCGTCAGAAATATAGCCGATAGTATGTTGTGCAAGCTGATTTCCGTTATATCTTTCCGGCACTTCAAATACTGTTATCCCCTCTGATTCCGGAGTGCCCTCAGTACACTCAAATACAAATGGATCTCCGGCTGAAAATTTTTCTGCAAATTCTTTTTTATCAGCAGCATACTCCATTATTTGTTCTTTATCAACAGCAGACGGAACCGCAGCGGCATACCAGCATTTCTTAGTATTCACAAGAGGCTGCATATTTCTGTCATAAATTGTTCCCTGACTCCTGCCGGCATTTATTTCTACGACAGATCTATGGAATGCTGCCGGAATATCCTTCTGTTCGGCTGTGATCTGATAGTATTTCAGGACTATTATCGAAAACATAATCAAAAAAACAACCGTCAATGAAATTATTCCTGATTCAATACGCTTCTGTATCAAAAAATCACCTCAGATATTATTAAGGCAGCGCCGATTGATTTCCAGGGCTGCCTTGATATTATCTGCAAAAAACGTGAAATTATTCCAGAATCAGAGTAAAGGGACCATCGTTAAGGAGTTCTACTTTCATATCTGCTCCGAACACGCCTGTTTCGGTATGCTGTCCCTTACTGCGGCAGTAATCTACAAAATATCTGTACAGACTATCCGCTTCATCAGGCTTAGCTGCCTGAATAAAATTCGGACGGTTTCCCTTGCGGCAATCGGCATAAAGGGTAAACTGCGGCACGACCAGCAGAGAACCTCCGACATCGCCAAGAGACAAATTTATCTTTCCGTTTTCATCTGAAAAAATACGGAGATTTATGATCTTATCGGCAAGCCTGCGGCAGTCATCCTCAGTGTCATCCCTGCCAACTCCGAACAGCAGAAGATATCCCGTCCGTATGCTTCCGGTTATCTGCTCGTCAACTTTCACAGACGCCGAGGATACCCTTTGAAGGACTATTTTCATAATATCCCTACTTTCTTACAATATCAAAACCGAAGGGCTTAAGATTGATTTTTTCTTTTCCTATCGACTCAATGATGCTATACATTGATTTCGGAAGATTAATAACAGCTTCCTGCTCGGAATTATTGAAAAAACAGATAAAATCATTCAGCCCATTGGTGCGTGTCGTTACCTCCACTCCTCTTGGAAGTCCCATAAGACGTGGTATTCCTGTCTGGCGCATAATATTTCCCACAAGATTCTCATAAAAATCCGCATGACAGACCGTACCGACATAATAGGCTACGCCGCTGCAATATCTGTTCATTGTAACCGCCGGACAGCACTTATAAAAGCTGTCGCCATACTCGGCATAAGCTCTGGCTGTAGTAAGTCGAAGAACATCGCACCACTGACGGCAGGCAAATTTATTTCCGGCAAAATCAACAATAGTCTGCTCATGATTTCCTATCGGGTCGTATTCGGTTACCTCGGCGCCTATGAGTTCCTTGTAAACGGACGGCAGTGTATCCATCACGCAATTGTTATTTGCATCCTTGACGCCGCTGCGGCAGGTCATTACAAGAGTTCCGCCGTTTATTACATACCGATAAATATTTTCCGCTGCGGATTTTTTATAAATATACATTGCAGGAGCTATTACCGCCTTATATCCCGACAAATCAGCATCAGGAGATACTACGTCAACGTTTGCGCCGTATCTTGAAAATGCAGCGTGGAAATACCTCAACTGTTCCAGATAATCAAATCCTTCAGACTGGGGCTGAATTTTGAAAGCCCATTCGTTATCAGAGAAATACAATATTGCAACGTTTGAAACAATCTCGGTCGTATCAAGAACGCCCAGTTTCAGTATAGTTTTGCAGAACTCTGAAAATTCATAGAAACGGCGACCCGGTATATTGCTGTGATCTATCAGACCATGAGCGAACATATCCTCACCGGAAACAGCGCTCCTCCAACGGAAGTAAAGAATATTGTCCGCTCCGTGAGCAATCGCCTGAAAAGCGTTCCCTGCCAGCTGTCCAGGCTTTGTAGTCTGAGACATTGGCAAACACCGTCCGTCCGAGCCGCTTGATTGCTCCATTACCCAGAAATTGCGCCCCTTTATTCCTCTCATGAGGTCAAGAAAGAAAGAACTGGAATAATTGACATCAGGATCATCCGGAATATCAAGAACGTTATAATTATTGCAGGATACAAAATCAAGTTCACCGAAAAGCCGGTAGAAATCGGGATTATACTTCGAAAAATCAGCATTCACAGTAACCTTGGCTTTCGGACATTCACGCTTGATCATAAGAACGATCTCTTTAACGAACTTCGCCATACTGTCAGAACAGAACCGTGAATATTCCAGAGACAGTGCCGGGTCATGCTTCGTTTCGGGATAATATCCAGGAGGGGATATCTGCGAAACATCGCTGTATCTGACTCCCAGAGCCAAACTAATATTTTCAATGGAATCGTACTTATCAATAAGCCATTCCCTGAACTTCTCTCTGCATACTCCGCAAGTGCAGGGAGACGCATCCGATCCGTTGTCTGCCTGCCATGCTGCAACATTTGAGTCTGAACCATAACGACGAACCATACGCTCAGTAATTTTTTTTACATAATCTATATATATAGGAGAATTTATACATCTGCTTGCGCTGCCGCCAATATGTCCCTTATTTCCGTCAAAACCTGTCCGTATTATCTCAGGATGAACTTCGTAAAGCCACAGAGGAGGTCTGCCCGCCGGAATTCCAATAACTACCTCTATGCCATATCGCTTGAACATCCTCATAATATCATCAAACCACTGGAAATCAAATTCACCTTCTCTTGGTTCAAGACGTGACCATGCCAATTCTCCTATCCGGACAATCTTTATTCCTGTTTTTGACATTGTTTCGATATCCCTTTCCCAGAACGAACTGTTCCACTGTTCGGGATGGTAATCAACGCCTATCTTCATATTTCTGCCTCCCTATGATCTGTTGTATAACTTATTATCTCACAATTTCCCATAAACCAGTCGGAATATTCCTTGACAGTCATATCATGAAAGTATGTTTCAATCACTCTGCAAACGCCGCCGTGACTGACCAGCAAAACATTTTCCCCGTCATGTCGCTGAATAATATCATCAAGAGCAGAATAGACCCTGTGCGACAACTGCAAAAGGGATTCACCAGTTACGCCCATTTTCACGCCGAAATTCACCTTGTTTTCTGCAAATCCCTGCGTAAAACGAGATTTTCCCTCAAACCTTCCATAATCCCATTCACGGAATCTTTTATCAGATATTACAGTAAGACCTGTTTTCTCCGAAACTATCATGGCTGTTTTCATGGCTCTTTTCATCGGTGAGGCAATTATAATGTCAATGCATCCCATTTCCGCTATTCTTTCGGCAAGTTCGTGAGCCTGTTCAAGACCTTTTTCATTCAGTTCGATATCCGTCGTTCCGAGAATAAGTTCATCCCTGTTATAATCGGTCTGACCGTGTCTTGTTGAGTATAAATTCAATTTTATCACACCTGTTATTGTAAATTAGCCGCCTTTTCAATCTCTGCCCGGGCGTTGTCGAGCATAAGTCTGCTTGGATCTTCTCCGCCCATGATCCTGGCTATTTCGGCAATTCTTCCATCGAGATCAAGACTTGTCACGCTCGTTTCTGTCCTGCTGTCTATGATCTTTTTTTCGATCATAAGATGATTCTTTGCCATAACTGCTATCTGCGAAAGATGCGTAACACAAATGACCTGACGCACCCTGCTTATATCCCTGAGTTTTATGCCTATTTTCTGAGCTGCTTTTCCGCTTACTCCGGTATCTATCTCATCAAATATCATTGTAGGAATGCTGTCCTTATCAGCTATGACGCTTTTCAGTGCAAGCATTATTCTGGAGAGTTCTCCTCCGGAAGCTATTTTTGAGATAGGTTTAGGTTCTTCTCCCCTATTCGCTGATATCAGAAATTCAACGCTGTCCATACCGTTTGATGTCAGCTTTCCCTTTTCGTGCCGTACTTTAATAACAACTCCTGACATATTAAGGAATTCCAGTTCCGCCGTAACCTGAGCTGCAAATTTTTCTGCTGTTTTCTCACGGTAATCATACAGAGACTTTGCCTGATTGGTGACTGTACGCAGAAGTTCTTCTTTTCTGGAGCTTAGCTTTTCTATCTCATCAAGAGAACTGTCAAGCTGCATTATTTCCGTACAGGCATTATCATAAAGCTGTATAAGTCCGGTACAGTCCTGAGCATATTTTCTTTTCAGACGATTGATATTTCCAAGACGCTCACCGAGATATTCCAGACGCTGACCGTCAAGCTCGATCTTTTCTGAAAGAGATTCAAGCTCCGAAGCAATGTCGGCAAGTTCGATCTCCGCCGCCGAAAGTCTCTCATAAAGATTGTTAAGAGACAGGATACCGTCAGTATAACCGGCTATCTCACGTTCCGCCGAAACTATAATATCATTTGCTCCTTCGTCTCCGATTATCGACTGTACGGCATTTTTCAGGGCTATTATAGTCTTTTCGGAATTTTTTGCCGTATGGTATTCCTGTTCCAGAATAGCGTCCTCGTTTTCTTCAAGATCAAGCTCGCCTATATCATTTATTATCTCATTGAGATATCTGCTCCGCTCAATGCGGAACTGCTCCTGGCGTTTCAGGTCGCCAAGTTTTCTTGCTGTCTGCTGGAGTTCCCGGAAAGTTTCACGATATGCGTTAAGAAGAGTATTGTCGCCGCCGAAATCGTCGAGAATGCGAAGATGCTTGTCGCTGTCGAGCAATATCTGATTATCATGCTGACCGTGTATATTTATCAGCATACTGCCTATCTCCTTTAGCAGAGATGCCGAAGCCGTGCGGTGATTGACCCTTGAAACACTTCCCCCGTCAGCACTTATTTCTCGTGTAACGGTTATTTCATTGTTTTCATGAGAGATTCCGAGTTCGTCAAGTTTTGCTGCCGCTTCGGGAGAAAGATCGGTGAACAAAGCCGTTATGACCGCCTTGTCGCAGCCTGTACGAACAATATCTTTCGTGCATCGCTGACCCAATACGGCATTTATGCCGTTAATAAGGATAGACTTTCCGGCACCGGTCTCGCCTGTAAATATATTCAAACCGTTAACAAGCGGTATGACGGCTTCACGTATCACCGCAAGGTTTCGTATATAGATTTCCTTAAGCATTTAAAATGTCATCTCCCCGGAAAAAGATCGCTCCTAAATTTTTTCGACAACTTTTTGGCGTCAGTCTCGCTTCTTACAAGAATGAAGATAGTATCGTCACCGGCTATCGTTCCGACAACGCCATCGTGATTTACCGAATCAATGGCAGCGCAGGTTCCGGCAGCCATTCCGGCACGGCATTTAAGAACTATGGTATTCATGGCATAGTCCACCGACAATACAGCCTCCTGGAAAAGAGTCTTTTCCTTTACGGCGGACACCGGCATCGTATATCGTACCGCCCCCGATTCATCCCGCAGCTTAACCAATGAAAGTTGTTGAATATCACGTGAAAGGGTTGCCTGGGTAGTTTTTATGCCCCGTTCTTCCAGAAGCATTATAAGCTCCTCCTGCGTTGAGACCGGCTGCATGGAAATGATCTCAAGTATTGTCTCCTGCCTGCGATTTTTCATATCTTCTCCTTATTTTATAGGCTTACACAGCTTCCTGCACAGGGACTCATGAAAGGAATTGCCTATAAGATTAACAAATTTAATATTATTTCGTCCCCTGCTGATCTCGATCGATTCATTTTCATGAAGCTGAAAATAAATTTCTCCGTCCACACATACGACCATACTTTCGTCACCGTGAGTTTTATCTGTGAGCCTGAGCTTTCTGCCTGCGGCAAACATTGTCGCTCTTGAAAACAGTGAATGTGGACAAATAAGCGTCATTTCAATGCATTCGAGATCAGGTTCAATAACAGGTCCGCCGGCAGAAAGCGCATAGGCAGTAGAGCCTGACGGCGTACTGAACAAAACCCCGTCGGCACGATATCTGCCGACAAGATAACTGTCCGAGTACACCTCAAAATCGCAGATCCTAAAGCTTCCGGAACGTGCGGAGATCTCGTTCAGCGCCGTATAGACAACATCTCCAGCCTCATGATGAAAAACAACATCGAGGGTCATACGGTCAGAGATCTCATAGACGCCTTTTTTCAGGAGACTCAGCTTGTCAAGCTGATCGGCTTCCAGACCAGCCATAAAACCCAGTGTTCCGGTATTTATTCCCAGCAGTCTGGTATCTGTACCGGTAAGAAGCCGGGCACAGCGCAGTATCGTTCCGTCACCGCCGATAGCGATAACAAAATCAGCTGTTTTTGCAGATTCTTCAATATCCTCAAATAAAATGCCCGGTTTGTCGGAAAATTCTTCTCTGAAATCTGCGCTTACACAAACCTGAATATCCTCACGGCAAAGTATATCGCAGACTTCCCTTGCACAGGGAAGCGCATTTTTTTTCTGAAAATTAGGATATAACGCTGCTTTCATAATAACTCCTTAAAGTGTGTTGAATGCATTTTCCGCCAGCTCTCTGAAATCGCATATAACATGATTTCCGGCATTTTTTCTTATCTTCATAAGATACTCTATATTTCCGCTGCCACCTTTGATCGGCGATGCGCAGAATCCCTCGGGAACAAATCCGAGACTGGCGGCGAACGACTCTATATCTGCAAGAACGTTTACATGAATTTTTTTGTCCCTGACTATTCCATGTTTTCCGATATTTCCCTTTCCGGCTTCAAACTGCGGCTTTATCAGCACCACGGCAGCTTCGCCGTTTACAAGGAGTTCATATATTTTCGGAAGTATCATTTTTAGCGAGATAAACGAAACGTCGGCGCAGATGAAATCCACACATTTTCCCAGATCTTCAACTGTAACGCTGCGTATATCCGTCTTTTCCATACTAAACACACGCTCGTCGCTTCTAAGAATATCAGCAAGCTGACCGATGCCTACATCAATCGCAAAAACCTTTTTTGCTCCGTTTTTCAGCATAAAATCAGTGAAACCGCCTGTTGAAGCGCCTATATCAAGACAAGTCTTTCCGTCAAAGTCCAGACCGAATATTTCTGCCGCCTTTTCAAGCTTAAAAGCTCCCCTGCCGACATATAACTGCCGGACTGACGATTCTGTCACATCACTGTCGGATATGTCTGCTGAAGCTTTTGTCACCGTTTTCCCGTTTACGGTCACGGCTCCGGCATCGATCATTTCCTTTGCCTTTTTCCGGCTGGAAGCAATTCCTCTTGCAACAAGGACACTGTCAAGCCTTGCCATTTTCATTGCTCCTTTTCATTATATATTCTTCCATTCTGCCGCTTGTAAGACCAAGCTGTTCAAGGCACTCCATTACGGAAGCCTGCTTGACATACCCTGTTGCAGTCACTCTTGAGTAATCCCCACGATAGGACGATTCGGCAAGCATATCGGCAATCTTTTCGGAAATACTTCCACTGTCCATGCTCTCCTCAAAAAATACGATACAACTGTAATTTTCTATTTCACCGGCAAGACTTTCTGACAGAGGCCAGATCTTTGTCAATTTAAGGATATCGCATTTTATCCCTTTTGAAAACAGAACATTCTGCGCTTTCAGAGCCTCGTTAAAAATTCGTCCATAGGTGATTATGAGGATATTGCTTCTGCCATTGCTCACAAAGACATGGTCAGCAGACAGATAACAGCTCTCAAAAGCCGACGGTTCTGCACCACGAGGATAACGCACTGCCGCAAGTCCCTTGTCCTCAAAAATTGCCCGTTTCATGCAAAGTGTAAGTTCCTCGTAGCAGCACGGTGAATAAATGGTCGTATTTTTTATTGTCGTCAGCATTGGAACATCAAGCAGTCCCTGATGAGTCTCCCCGTCCTCTCCGACAATTCCTGCACGGTCAATACCCAAAACTATATGCAGATTTCCAATGGAAATATCATGAATCAACTGATCGTATGCACGCTGAAGAAATGAAGAATATACCGCAAAAACCGGTATCATTCCCATTGCGGCAAGACCTCCCGCAAATGTCACGGCGTGTTGTTCGGCGATTCCCACGTCAAAAAAACGATCCGGAAAACAGCTGCAAAAGAACTGAAGCCCTGTACCGTATTTCATGGCAGCCGTTATTGCCGTTATCCTGCTGTCATTATAAGCCATCCGCACAAGTTCCCTGCCGAATACGGTAGAAAAACACTTATTCGCAGAAATTTCCGGATTTCCGGTCTCTATATCGAACCGTGATATGCCATGATACTCACCAGGATTCCTTTCCGCCGGCATATAGCCTTTTCCCTTGACTGTCTTGACATGAATGAATACCGGTTCTTCGTATGTCTTTGCCATTCGCATGACTTCTTCAAGTTCATCAAGATCATGTCCGTTTACCGGACCAAGATATATAAATCCCATATCTTCAAAGAGATTGCTGTCTTCAAAAATACGGTATTTCACGGAATCCTTTACGTTTTTGATCCCCCTGGCTACTGATTTTCCCATAATAGGAATTTTTTTAAGTCCACGTTCAACGGCACGCTTGGTCTGTAAATACTCCTCGCTGTTGCGCAGAGAAGTAAGATATTTGGCAACAGAACCCACGCTTTTGGAGATGGACATATTGTTATCGTTAAGAATGACTATGAGATGAGAATTCTTTCCTCTGCCTATGTTGTTCATAGCTTCATAAAACATTCCGCCGGTCATTGCTCCGTCTCCGATAACTGCCACGGCATAATTATTTTTTCCCTGTATCTTCATGGCTTCAGCAATACCGCAGGCAATCGAAACAGAAGTGCTGCTGTGACCGCTTATAAACGTATCGTGAACGCTCTCTTCCGGCTTTGGAAATCCTGATAATCCATCTTTCCGGCGGAGTGTGGAAAATTCTGCAAGCCTGCCCGTCAGAATTTTATGAGTGTACGACTGATGTCCCACATCCCAGATTATTTTATCATCCGGCGAGTTAAAAACACGATGTATAGCCATTGTCAATTCCACAGCGCCAAGGTTTGAGGCAAGATGTCCCCCGTTTTTTGAAACTGTTGTTATAAGAATATTTCTGATCTCGCTGCAAAGAGCGCCGCACTGTCTGACGGAAAGATTTTTCAGATCTTCAGGCAGTTCCAGTTCGGACAAAGTAACTTTTTTCTCTGTAACAGCATTTTTTTCATTATTATTTTTTTCCTTCATTTGTAACAAAACGGAGCAAAAAAAGCAAAACGCTAACTCCGCAGCTCCTTTATAACGTTAATTTTTTCTGCCCAGAAGCGTTTCAGTCAGTTCCCTGAGAAAGGTATTATCACTGAATTTCTCAAGCAGCGCCATAGCTTCTCCCGTAACTTTTGCGGCAATCTCACGTGCCCTTTCGACTCCGTAAAGTGTAGTAAATGTGGTCTTGTTTTCATTGGAATCACTTCCTACCGGCTTTCCGAGTTCTTCGGTAGTGCTTGTGACATCAAGAATATCGTCAATGATCTGGAATGCAAGACCAAGACGATAACCGTATTCGGCAGCAGCGGATACGACGTCGCTGTCAGCCCCGGCGCATATGCAACCCATCATGCATGAAACCGCAATAAGTTCTCCTGTTTTGTGCCGATACATATTACGCAAATTTTCTTCATCCACATCGCTTCGCTTTTCATTTTCCATGTCAATTACCTGACCGCCTATCATGCCGTCACGCCCTACTGCTTTTGCAAGACAAGAGCAAATTTTTACTTTCTGGTCACAGGTTAGGGAGGGATCATCAGCAATTATCTCAAATGGCAGAACAGAGAGAGCATCTCCTGCGAGAATAGCAGTCGCCTCGTCAAAAGCCTTGTGACAGGACGGCTTCCCCCTGCGAAAATCGTCGTTATCCATTGCGGGGAGGTCGTCATGAATCAGTGAGAACGTATGTATCATTTCGATACCGCAAGCAGGCGCAGCCGCCTTTCTATAATTCTCGCCGCAGGCTTCGCAGAAGGCGTATACAAGAACCGGTCTGATACGCTTTCCTCCAGCCTCAAGGGAATAATTCATTGCTTTTATAAGATTTTTCTGAGCGCTGACCGCTCCGTTGCATAAACTGTATTTTTTTAAATTTTCTTCGGTAAACTCTATATATTCCGAAAGTTTGTCATTGCATAAACTCATATCATTTTCTCGGCGGATTCTCTCCGTCTGCCTCCGTTATTTTTATTTTTGCCTCGCTGAGCTGTTTTTTACATATGGCTGAAAGCCTGACGCCCTCTCCGTAAAGTTCCACTGCCTTTTCAAGAGGAATATCTCCTTTTTCAAGCTCTGAAACCACCTTACCAAGACTTGCCATATTTTCCTCAAAGCTTTGTTTTTCTTCCATTATATCACCATTTATCCTTTACTTCCGCCGTTGCGCCGCCTTTTCCAAAGCGTATGCTGACGCTGTCCCCCGTTTCAAGGAGATCCGAACTTCCGACAAGTTTATCGCCTTTATAGACAAGAGAATATCCCCTTGAAAGCACTTTAAGCGGACTGAGACTTTCAAGGCAGCCGATTTTTTCATTTGTTTTAGAATCAAGTCTGTCAATATATGCATAAAAAGCAAGTCCGCATCTTTTTTTCAGGTTTTCAAAACGTTCCTCCGTAAGTCTAAGACGATTCGACGGAGACTGAGCCGCAAGCCTGGCGCTGAAAAGAGCAATTCTTTCTTCATAGCATGATAACATTGCGGTAAATGCCTTTTCCGCTCTTTTTTCCAATAATCCGATTCTGTCAGAGATTCCTTCCGCCGACTTTGCAACCAATTCTGCCGCTGCCGACGGCGTAGGCGCTCTCATATCTGCGGCAAGATCGGTTATAGTTATATCCGTTTCGTGACCGACGGCAGATATTACCGGAACTTTACAGTTATATACGGCATACGCTGTTTTTTCTGTGTTAAAAGCACTGAGATCATCAGACGAACCTCCGCCACGACCAACGATAATAACATCGCATCCTGCCTTTTCAGCAGCCAGGATTCCACTGCAAACGGATTCGGGAGCGCCTTCTCCCTGCACAAGCGCATTTACAGCATATATCTCGCACAAGGGCCAGCGTCTTGACAGGATATTTATAATATCCCTGACAGCTGCTCCGCTGAGAGAAGACACAACTCCTATTTTTTTCGGAAATTCCGGCAATTTTCGTTTATGCGCCGTATCAAATACGCCTTCCCTTGCAAGCCTTTTTTTGAGCTGTTCCAGCGCAGTATTGTCCTTTCCCTTGCCCTCGGGAATAATATCGGTGACATTGATCTGATAAACTCCGCTGCGCTCATAAACAGCAATATTTCCAATGGCAACTACGGACATTCCGTCCTCCGGAATAAATTTCAGACGGGAAGCAGCCGAAGCAAACATTACTGCTCTTAAAACGCTTTCACTGTCCTTAATCGTAAAATACATATGGCCGCTGACATATTGATGCCTAAAATCTGAGATCTCTCCTTTTACCATGATCCCCTGCAAATTTCTGTCACTTCTGATAACAGAACTTAAATATTTATTTATCTGTGTAACTGTAACAACAGGCATTATTTCTCTCCAATACTTTTCAGGTAACCGAATATCGCCGTTCCTGCCGCATTATCGCAGGAGAATTCCGGCGCCGCAAAATAAGCGTTTTTAAATTTTCCGGTAATACGGTCACAAATATACTTGTCGGACATCACTCCGCCTGCAAACACAAGGGGAAGAGAACCGTAAAGCTCTGCCGCAGCGTCTGTCATACCAATTATCGTCTCTGCAATGAAGTCAAGGCAATATCCTGTAATATTTTCCGGTTTTTCCCCGTTATCAGCCATGAAGCGGCACTTATTCTCAAGCCCCGACAGACAGCAGTCGTTTCCCTTTATGACTGGCTTTACCCTGAATCTTTTATCAGCTCCGGCTGCCAAGGATTCCAGCTCTCTGCCGCATGGGAAATCAAGTCCGAGCATAACTCCTACCCTGTCGATCGCCTGACCTGCTTTCAGATCAAGCGAAGTTCCTATGCCGGAAATATTTAAGATATTTTCCCTGTCCGGTTCGCAGAGAAGGCAGTCGGTAGTTCCTCCGCTCACATGAAAAGCTATAAATCGCTGTGAGACCAGATCGAGCCTGTCCGCAGAGTAAAGAGCCGCTATAATATGACCGACCTGATGAGAGGCGGAATAAACGGGAATATTCTCTATAGCACCCAGAGAACATGCAAAGGACTCTCCGCACAGAAAACACGGCATATACGAGCCTTCTACGTTTCGTGGACGTACAGAGACCGACACTGCACAGGGAATTTCCCGGCGATCTCCTCCAAACAGCTGATTTATTACTTCTGGCAGCTGTCTTGTATGATGAAATACGGCGTCGCTCTGACGAAGTCCAAGTTCGCCCTTTTTGACGGGAAGCAGCTTTTTTGCCTGATATATTCTGTTTTCACTGCTGACGTATACTGCCGCCGAAGTAGTGTAGTTGCTTGTGTCGATTCCCAGAAATTCAGGCATTTTCAGCTGCCTCTTCCGTTTTATGCTCTCTGGAAAACGCTCCGAGTACACCGTTGATAAACGATGTGTCCTCTTTATAGGTATAGATCATAGAAAGATTTATCGCTTCGCTGATAGCTGCGTTTACAGGCGTATTTTCATCATAGATAGCTTCATACAAAGCTATCCTCAGAATTGCCAGATTAAGCTTAGAAATACGGGAAATACTTCTCGATCGGCTGTATCCTGCTATTATCCCGTCTATTTCTTCAGCGTGCTCAAGTGTTCCTTCAACGATTTTTTTAACTTCATTATTTACGTTTATCTCGTCGATTTCTTCTGCTATATCGTAAAGCTCCCGAATATCGTCGTCCCTCAAAAGCTGCTCAAAAATCAGCTTGAATGCACTGTCTCTTATTTCACGTCTTGTCATTTAAACTCTCCTTTTTAATTAATTAAAAACTACTCCGCAAACGGAAACATTCACTCTTGCAGCGGTAATTCCCGTCATGTTCTGGATATTCTCCTTAACGGCAGACTGTACCTCTTTAGCAACAGCTCCGGCGTTTTCGCCGCTTTTCACTTTAACTGCAATATCAATTGCCGCAACATCGCCGATCATTGAAACTCTGACCGGTCCGTTTTTCCTTATTCTGCTCATCCTGCCGACGTTTCCGCACAGACCTGCAACGCCCCTGACATCAAGGGCGGCAAGTCTTGCAACTGTAATTATTACGTCGTCTGATATTTTAAGACGGCTCCTGACCGCTTCTCTGGAAACCTCCATTTTCAGACCTCCGGTTCGATTTTTTGAGTGCCATCATTGGACAAGTATTTTAACCAATGTATCATAAACACTCTGTCCTTTATATTATACCAGATTTTTTCAGCTTTTACAACTACTTTACTTCAAAAATTCTGATATTTTCTGCAGAAACTTCTGTTTCACCCAGAATTATCTCCTTTATCGAAGCTGCCTGAGCCTTATCAAGACCTTCGGTTTTGACAACGATTTTAGCGGATTCTCCGTCGAGATAAGCAACGCAGTCATCAAATCCTTGTGCTTTTATAAGAGATTCGATAGTTCCTTCCGACTCAATAAGTCTTGATACTTCAACGGCGTCAAGGGCATTCATTACCATTTCATCCTCTGTTATATCGCCTCCGCCTATTATCATCTGGAGAGTCTGGACAGCTTCGTCACGATTATTCATTTTATCTATCCTTGCCTGGGCGAAATAATCTGCGGTTCCGTCCGCTTCGGCATTTACAAATTCCGTCTCTCCGTAACTTACGGTATCGCCTTTTTCTGATGAAGCCTTCTTCCGTGTCGATTTATCAGGACTGATAGGCGCAGTTGCGTAGTTTATGTATACTGCCACAGCCAGCATAAGGGTCAGGCAGGTCATGATAATGTGCTTCTTTCTGATGATTAATGTGGGTTTTTTCATAATTATTCTCCTTTAAATATGTTTTAAGGCAACACCGCACAAAGCACGCCTGACGGCTTTGCACGTCATCTGCTTGAATATTTTCCGTCATCTTGCACATAAATTTCTTGACATACGACAGTATGCCTGCGAAATTTCTGTACAATCTTACGAAAAATCTTACTACACATCTGCCGCACAATCTTTGTGCGGTATTGCCTTAAGTAACTTGTTATCCCTCCAGTTTTGTTACAAAAATCTTTGCCGAAGGGATACCCAGTGCGGCAGAAACTGCTTTATAGATTCTTTCAGTCACCACCGGACTGTCACAGCCTGTACAGGCAATAACAGCTCCCGTGATTTCAGGGACTTCTACAGTTTCAATCAATGCGCTTTTTCCGTTTCCTCCTCCGATCATCACATATTTCTCTTCCTCCTCCGTTTTATTTTCAGAGCGGCTGAATTTTTCCTCACGTGCATAGACGTACCGCTGATCCGTGCCTACAGTAAGATATACTCTTACTTTTCCTGCTCCCTCTATAGTCTCCAGAAAACTTTCCAGTTTCTGTTCCGTTTCATGACAGTAATCTGCGGAATCAGACAGATCAGAACTGCTGATAGGTTCCTGTATCCTGCCGCTCTGCTTTTTTTCCGGCAGAAATGAGGAAAGCATTATCAGAAGAAGTCCTCCCATTCCAAGGATAGTTACTGCCGTTACTGTTTTTTTATCCTTTTTAATGCTTCCTATCTTTTCAGCTATCTTCATTTACGACCTCCGTTTCGCTGCCAAGACTGCTCCTGACGATCTCTGCCGCCTTTTTGAAATTGTCCGTTTTAAGGGTGACCTTAGTAATAGATATGCTGCCGTCCTCCGGAATATTAACTTCTGTTTCAATTTTTTCACAGCTTATCCCTGCTGCCTGTATCTGCTGAAGAAGCACCGCTGAAATATTATACGAAGTTTGACGGCGCAGTTCCTCATTGTATATCTCCTGCGAATATCCGTAATCTGCACTTCCAAACGAGCCTGACCCGGACAGATCAATGTGAAATCCTCCTTTAAAAAAAGGTGCGGCAGCCGCAGTTATGAGAACAAGATTAAGGATGAGCTTCATTTGATTTTTCAGACGTGTTCCGGAAACAAGACTTTCTATTATACATATTGCCGCAGAAACAGCGCATACGGCTATGACAGAATTTTTCAAACTTTCCATATCTGCTCCTCCGGGCTTTTATCCGAATGACTGTATAAGAATGCCGGTACATATGATAAGCATTACCGAATAACATATAAGAATGCTCTGAACTATAGCAAGACTGCTGTCTATAGCTTTCATAAGTCTGACAAGCGGATCTGCCGATAAAAGTTCCGCAGCAGCCGTTCCTATCCACATCACCCCCCGGAAAACCAGTATCTCTATAAACGGCGGAAGAATAAAAAGAAGAACAGCTATATTTCCGGCCGTTCCTATGGTAGACCGCATAACGTCAAAGCTGCCTCTTACTGTGGAGTAAGCATCGGAAACCGCTCCGCCGACAATAGGAACAAATCCAGATATTAAGTACTTTGCCGTCTTTACGGCTGCCCCGTCAGTATTTGCGGCAAGAGTACACTTCATTGCGGCAAATCCGGTGAAAAGCGTCATGGAAACGGTCATTGCCCATGTGATGAGCTTTTTTATGAGTTTAACTATTCCATCCACGGAAACATTCGGAAAAACGCTGCCCGAAACTGCAAGAACAGCCGTTACTCCGAGCACAGGCATAAGATATTTATCTGTGAGAGCTGTGAATAGTTCGGACGCCCCCAGTATCATCATGCTGTACGCACCGCCGGAAAGAGTTCCTCCGCAGGCAATTGTGATCCCTGCAAACACCGGAACAAAAACAAGCATGAATCCACCCGTTCGCTGAACAGCCGTCAACGCATTTTCGTAAACTATGAACAATGACGGTGTTATTGCCGTTACAGCCGTCAGAACGCAGACCATATTATATAGTCCGGAATTACTGCCGCCAGTGAAAACGCCGTCGCCAAGTCCTTTTACAACAGCGGTGAATACGATAACAGCCAATAGCGTTCCGAGAAGCTTCATCGGGGCATGAAGCCTGTCCGAAAGAGAATCTGCAATTCTCTCCCAGATCTCGCCGAATGTAAGCCCGCTTATGTCGCCGAATCCCCAGCCGATATCATAGTCGGAAAGAATATCGTCAAGTTCGCCGGCTATTTCCGATTGTTCCGTCTCATACTCTGCGGCGGCGTTCAGCGGAATAATCATAAAAAAGAGGATGAATGGGATAACTGCTATTGCAAAAATACGTTTCATACTATCCTGATCCTAAATCATTTCATTTATTTTTTCCAGAAGCGAACGGATTATGGGAAGACTCATGAAAACAAGAGCGCCTCTCCCCCATAGTTCCGCTGCCGACGCTATAGCGCCTTCACCGCTGTCAGCACAGATTTCACAGGTTATCTGAGTTATAAAGCATATTGCAGCCGCTTTAAAAATAATAGACATATAGCTATCCGGTATACCTGCACCGGCAAAGATCTCCTGCACTTCTGTTATCACGGGTTCGATAAACAGCATAAATCCTGCAATTACTGCGGAACATACTCCCAGAGCTATCATCATTGACTGCTCACGGCAATACTGGCGGAGCAGAACAGCCAATATCGCCGCACATATACAGAAAACCGATACCGAAAGACTGCTGCCTACCATAATCCGAACACCGTTTTGACTGTTTCAAAAAGATTTCCTATTTCCTGCACAATAACGACAAGAACAACTATAAGTCCGGCAAGAGTGGTCATCATTGCCTGTTCTTCACGCTCTGCCCTTTTCAGCACCAGATTAAGAACTGCTACGATTATTCCGGTTCCCGCTATTTTGAAAATGAGATCAATGTCCATTTTTATGTCCTTTCCTTAGATCTGTTCTAAAACTGCAGAAGCGCCGAACGACTCAGGATTTTTTGTATCAGGCAAAGTCAATTTTACACAGGGATACTATATGTATTTTAATATAAATTGACAAAGTATGACACCAAAAGACAAGTCAAGCGGTGTTTCAGAGGTTTTAGAACAACTCTCTTATATGATGAGGATTCCTGCCATGATACCGAATAACGTACACGTACTGCGGTAAAGTCTGCTCTTTCGTATAAAATTTTCTCTCCGTCTGCTCTCAACTCCTGACAGCTCGGCTCCGATAGCCTCAATTGACGTCAGCTGTCCGGTAATATCGCTTGTACCAACGATCTTCCCGAAATTCAACAAGATGCTCCTCTCTTCCGCAGGAATGTTTTCCTGATCTGAAACGGCTTTTTTCCATAGATCGTGAAAATTTTCCTCTTCTGAAAAGTCTTCCGGCAGAGAATTCAGAAACGTAAGTTTATGCAAGTCTGAAGAATTTTTTAGCTTGGCAGACAGCTGGTAGACATCGAGCCCCTGAAAGCGTATAAGAATGGCGGACATTCTCAGCAATTCCCCGGTTTCACGGCAAAGTTCAAGATCGGTTCTGAGTCCCTCGGCTTTAGAGAATCCGACAACAGCTCCGGCAGCAGCGAACATGACCGCTGCAATCAACCTCAGCAGCATTTTGCAAGTCTCCTTATTTCTTTTATCTTTGAGGGGAATCCGCTGCCCAGAAGAAAGACGGCATAATCGAAAACCCCTGCCTCTATCAGAGGAACGGCTGCTGTCCTGCTGAGCATCTCGTCATAACTTTCAGCATGAAGGGATGCCGTAAAATTAACTCCGCATCCATAACCTCCAAGTATCGCCTCTGCATCACCGGAATCGGATATCTCGTCGCAGATTATCATATCCGGAGACAAAGTTCTTACAGCAGAAATAATCCCCGACGCACGTCCGGAACCGACGATTACGTCAGTCATTGCGCCTATGTCTCTGCCCGGAGTTCCTCCTGAACTGGCAGATATCTCGTTTCTTTCATCAATGAGCACTACCTTGCGGCTGTCTCCAAGAAGTCTGCACAGATCACGAAGAAGCGTTGTTTTTCCGGAATTCACACCGCCGCATATAAGCACGCTGCCTCCGTCTGTTCTCCTGAAAAGTTCCTCTGCACATCCTGTAACTTCTCTGGCTATTCTGAAATTAAGTCCGCTGTAATCACGTATAGTCCTTCCATCCGTTTCTGAAACCGTTCCGGATAATCCAACACGAATACCTCCGCCTATGACGAAAAATCCTTCACGCAGTTCTTTTGGACAACTGTGTACGGAATATCGGCAAAGAGCTTCTGTTATAGTACGTATATCAGCTGCCGAGGCACGGATACAATCGGAGTCACGATGATCTGCCGTCAGTCTGCCGTCTTTTTTCAGAAACATTATTCGTCCAGGATACACGAACGATATGGCACGTCCGCTGCGTATCCGTATCTCGCTTAGATCACGCCGCCGCTCTGCCTGCACAAGGCGCATGGCGCTGCGTATATCCGGCGTTACATATGATGATATTATCTCATAGCTTGTACGTCCGTTCAAGGCTGTTCTCCCCTTTCCACTTAATCATATTCATACAACTCATCCATTATGACAAAAAAATAGACCCTGCAATGCAAAGTCGTTCAAAGTAAATAAGGCAACACCGCCAAAAAATCTTGCGGCATTGCCTTATTTGTAATTTATGTGCGTGATCTTCTTTAATCAACCGATTTAAGAGATTCAGCCATATTTATTTTCTCAAGCTTTATCTCCATGAAAAGATTTACAATAAAATTGAATACGAAGGTAAGCAATGCGCTGAGTACAAAGCTCAGCGGACGGATCTCAGTACGGAATGAAACAAGATCCACAACTATCTGCGCCATGACGAACTTGTGAAGCAGAACTCCCAGTCCGAGACCAACAGCCGTTCCAAGCGCCGTAAGAGTAAGATTCTCACGCAGAACATATGCCGACGTTTCCCGACGAAAGAAGCCGAGCACTTTAATGGTAGCTATTTCACGAAGTCTTTCGGTGATATTGATATTCGTAAGATTATATATGACGATAAATGCAAGACCGGCAGCGCTGATAATTATCAGCAATACTATATAATTCAGACTGCTCATCATATTTGCCATACGTGTTTTCAGATCTTCAAAAAGCAGCACCGATGTTATACCCGGCGCCCTGGACAGAGAGGTGAAGTAATTTTGTTCGCCGTCATCTATGAAATCGAGATATGCGCCGTTATATACAACAGCAGATGACAACTGGGACTCAATCGTTTCGGGAGCAACGAAAACATAATTGTAAACATGATTTTCAAAAACTCCGACGATCTTCACATTTATCTCGTGCATAGATTCGTCACGTAGGGTTATTGTATCGCCGATTTCCGCTCCGTAACGATCCTGAATACTGTTGCTGACAATTGCTTCGTTGATTCCCGGCATCTTCGTCGAACCGCCGTCAAGATTCTTGAAATTCATGAACTGCTGCATTTTCTCAAA
Source organism: uncultured Ruminococcus sp. (assembly GCA_947345935.1). Lineage (GTDB taxonomy): Bacteria > Bacillota > Clostridia > Oscillospirales > Ruminococcaceae > Ruminococcus. The sequence goes on along the minus strand of CAMZZN010000008.1, from coordinate 10,565 downwards.
GCTTTCAGGAACAATAAGAGAAACGCTCTTTACCCTGTTACCATAGAGAAGATCCCAGTTTGAACTGTGGATAAATACATATCCACTTGTACTGCTGTCAAGCTTGTCTGTTATCTTATCAGGAACGCTTCCGTCATCGTTTGCATTAAATGCCGCCTGTGCATCGGCAGTAATAATGTCGCCATACTGCATATCGGCAAATCGTGAAACAGAATCTTTCAGACCGAAACCTGTCAGGAGCAGTGCGGTACAGCCGCTTATGCCGAGAATCATCATCAGGAAACGCTTTTTATATCGAAAAATATTTCTTACCGATACTTTATGAAGGAATTTCATATGATTCCATATAAACGGAATACGTTCCAGAAGAACTCTTTTTCCCGCCTTAGGCGATCTGGGACGCATGAGAGAAGCGCTTGTGCCGGTAAGCTCACGGCGGCATGAAAGCCATGTAACTCCCATAGAACACAGCATAGAAGCTCCGACTGCTCCGGCCGCAAGCACGGGGTCAAAGACGAATTTCATCGGTATGGATATATACAGCAGTTTATACGTCATCCATATAACTCCGGGGAACAGAAAAATACCGGCTGTATATCCGATAACGCATCCTATAAGCGCAGCGCTTCCGGAATAGAAAAGATATCGTCCGGTTATAGCTCTGTCAGAATAGCCTATCGCCTTAAAAACTCCTATCTGTGTGCGCTGTTCTTCTATCATCCGGCTCATGGTAGTCATGCAGACAAGCGCAGCTACAAGTATGAAAAACAGCGGAAAGATCCTGGCTACCTGTTCAACGATCTCTGAATCGCTCTCAAAGCATGAATATCCGATATTGTAATTTCTGTCAAGAACAAAAGATGTCGGAACATCCGCACCGGGAAGTCCCATTTCAGCTGCCAGAGCGTCACTGCTTGTCTGTGCCTGTTCTGCCGTATATTTCTCCAAACTGTCTTTGCGGCTTTTCATAAAGTCTTTATACTCGTCGGAATATATGCTGTAATCGTGGTCAAATCGTATATATATATCTGAATAACGGTTCATGTGAAACGCCTCCGGGAGCATATAAACAAATCCGGAGACTGTTCCGTTTCCGATAGAAGTCGTTCCACGTTCAATATTAATAAAGAGCGGCGAACGCACTGTTCCGACAACTTTGAAGGACTTATTCGCAAGGGAGTTCATTGTTTCTTCATCGTTTAATAATGAAAGTGTGATATCGCTCCCAAGCGGCGGAACCTTGTTCATTTCTGCGTCAATAACGCATTCGTCCGGCGACTGCGGCAATCTTCCGCTGACGACCTCAAGAGTATTGACTTCATTTGTAACAGAATAGGTTTTCAGCACATTTTCCCTGCCGCCTTTATAATTGTATATTGCATCAATACTATAGGACGCTTCGGCAGCTCTTACATCTTCCAATTCTGAAAATTTTTCAGCATCCCCGGAACTCCAGCCTGTAGATGAAAGCAAACGATAATCGTAAAACTGGTGCTCGTCCATAAAACTGTTTATAGTATTCAGCATTGCTGGAGTTGTGATGCGGACTCCAGAAAAAAATCCGACGCCCAGGGCTATAATAGCGAGTATAGCAAAATATCGTCCGAAACTGTTCTTTATTTCACGTACTGCCGCTTTTTTCATAACAGATCTCATAGCCGTCACCACTCGATCTCATCGACGTCTTTAATGCAGCCGTTTATTTTCATATCTGCAACAGCGCCGTTTTTTACAGTAATTATCCTGTCTGCCATAGCCGAAATAGCCTGGTTGTGAGTAATAACTACTACTGTCATTCCCGTACTGCGGCAGGTATCCTGAAGAAGTTTCAGAATTGATTTTCCGGTGTTGTAATCCAACGCACCTGTAGGTTCGTCGCAGAGGAGCAGCTTTGGATTCTTGGCAAGAGCACGGGCAATAGCAACACGCTGCTGCTCTCCGCCGGAAAGCTGTGCTGGGAAATTCTTCATTCTGTCACCAAGACCCACCTTTTCAAGTACGTCTGCCGCATTAAGAGGATTACGGCAGATCTGAGCCGCAAGCTCAACATTTTCAATAGCGGTAAGATTCTGAACAAGATTATAGAACTGGAAAACAAAACCTACATCATAACGGCGATATGCCGTAAGCTGCCTTTTGCTCATTCCGGAAATCGTTACTCCGTCAAGACAGACGCTGCCTGATGTAAGAGTATCCATTCCTCCCAGAATATTAAGTATTGTAGTCTTGCCTGCTCCGGACGCACCGACTATTACGCAGAATTCTCCCTTTCCAACCTCGAAATCAGCGCCGCTGAGGGCAGCGATCTCGATTTCGCCTGTCTTATATATTTTCCGGACATTTTTAAATTCAATATATGCGCTCATTTGATTCCTTTCCGTATCTTTGTCCTTATATATGCAGTGTAAATTTCCAGATGCAGCAGCAGGAATCGTCTGTAATATCAGGATAGCAGCTAAGGCACTCACACTCAAAGCGGCTGTCTATGACCTTTGCAAATCCGCTGTACTCGACAATTCCTACAGATTTACATGGATGCAGAGGCATTCCCTTTCTTTTTCTCGCAGTCTGTACACGGCAGTCTAAAGCTCTGTAGATCAGGCTGTTATCACTGATAACGATACTGTCCTCGTTGATATTTGCATAAAATCTAAGGCGAAGAGCCTTTGCAAGTCCGTCAATGCCAGAATTATCGCCAAGTTTCAGAAATTCCTTTATCCTTCTTGCTTCAATAACCGTGAACCTCCGCCATGCTTCGGCGTCATGATACATAGCTTCATCCATGCCCAGCTTTTTTTCAACAGACTGAAACCATACGCCGTCCATGGCGAGCCAGTTTTTTGAATATATATCGATCAGATCGATAAGTTCATCCTTGGTCAGAGAAGATAACGTTTCGTAATTGTTCATATTAATTCTCCTTACAACAGATTCTTATAATAGAAAACAGCAAGCTGAGTTCTGTCCCGCAGATCAAGCTTTTCAAGTATCGTGCTCAGATAGTTACGTACAGTGCCTTCGCTGAGATAAAGAACGGAAGCTATCTCCTTATTGCTCATTCCCTCTGCCACCAGGCTTATGATATGCGTTTCCTTTTCACTCAGATCATAACCGGAATAATTAAAATTGCGGCTGTTTCTGTTCATATACTGATTCATGCGGCTTACGACAGCTTTTCCAAAAACAGTCTGACCTCCAAGAACAGTTTCCAGCGCAGGAGCTATTCCCTCAAAGTCTTGTTTCAGAATATAGCCTTTTGCTCCGATCTCCAGAGCTTTTCCTATATATTCGTCATCTACGAACGTTGTCAGATACAAAATACGTGCATCCGGATCGTCTTTAAGTATTTTTTCACCTGCTTCAAGACCGGTCATGCCGTTCATTCTTATATCCATAAGCATAATGTCGGGACGATGCAAACGATAAAGCTCCACCGCTTCTTCTCCGCTGCTGCCCAGCGCAATGACTTCGATCCCTCCTGATGCATCAAGAATGGTTTTCAAAGAAACCGCAACTATCTTATCGTCGTCAACCACTGCTATCTTCATATGTCTTTCCTTTCTTCCGAACTGAAATAAATATCCTGAAACCATTCTTTCCGGAAGTAATATTGATTATTCCTCCGAGTTCCTCCACACGTGCACGCATATTTGACAGACCTATTCCGCCGATGCCTGTTTTATCCTGACATTTTCCGTTATCGTTGATTATAAGCTGATAGAATGCCGGATGTTCACAGAAAAATATTTCTGCATGATCCGCATTGCTGTGACGTATTATATTGGAAACCGCCTCTTTTACAACACCGACAGCGCACATTTTCACTGCATTTGGAACGCTGACATACTGGCATTCATAATCTGTATCTATTCCTTTTTCGATCAGCGGCCGTACGGCTTCTTTAAGAGATATATACAGATCGACTGAATCGTTATGAAGATTATGAACGCTTTGTCTTATAGACGTCATTGCGTTACCGAGAGATTCTCCGAAAGAATCAAGCCCTTTACTGAACAGTTCAGCGTCATTTATAAGCTTCATAGCCTGCACCTGCAAAATCGAACGTGAAAGAAGATGTCCTACGTTATCGTGTATTTCTCTCGCTATCCTGTTACGTTCATTAAGAGTTGCAAGACGTATCTCATAATTCTGATTCTCAATAAGCCTGATATTATTTTCTTTAAGAAGTCTGTTTACTTCCGCCGAAGTATCGACGGTTTTTATATGGCTTTCGTAAAGTCGTTCATATGTGCTTGTCCTGTATTGCAGAATGCAGGCAGCAGCGCAGAAAATAAGAATCGAAACTGTATTTTGGATACTGCCTGATATTGCCACAAAGCAAAAAGCTCCTGCCGATATAACCGCCGGAATTCCCCTTCTGTCATCGGAAATGTCGTACATTATAACAGGAAAAGCAAGAATAAATATGGGGTCTGCACAACAGAAAAGCGCATATATAAACTCAAGGATATACGATACAGCTGATTTTCCTGTGTACTGACAGACAGAAGAAAATGTGACCGCAGTAAGCAAAACAACGATATCGGCAGGCGATCTTCCGCATATAGTACAGCAAAAAATGACAATAAGCAGCTTGTCTGTAACTTTTCGCAAAATTTCTCCTTTCCCTGCATCGAAACGGGATTTATCCCTGAAGCAGCAAATAGAATCGACATATTATTTTTTATTATATCATATCTAAAAACAATAATCAATATATTCTAAAAAAACAGTTACGGTATTTTTGTCTGAGGTATCATTCTGCACACATAAAAAACTAAACATATCTTAACAAAAGAACGCCGGCTGCAAAATTATCTTGCAGCCGGCAACGATTTCTGATTGTCCCTTAATTAGAACAAACCCCTTATTTACTCTCTTATTGTGCAGACAGGGAGTTATTTATTTAAAGTGAAAAAGTTTTTATTTCCGGCAGCACATTCCGGGTCATAATCGGGATTTGTAAATCCTGACGATTACACATTTTTTATTTATATGATTAAAGTTGAGAACCTGTGCTCATAGAGAACAATTTTTGGTTATTTCAATATTCTATACTGCTCGTCATTCACAGCTTCCATCCATTCATTTGAACAGTTTTCACCCGGAACTTCTATTGCAAGATGTGAAAACCAGTCGTCAGGAGCAGCACCATGCCAGTGTTTGACTCCAGTTGGAATGTTGATGCACTCTCCCGGATGCATTTCGATCGGTTCTTTTCCCCATTCCTGGTAATATCCACGTCCGCCAACGCATATTAGTATTTGCCCGCCGCCTTTATCAGCATGATGTATATGCCAATTGTTTCGGCATTTTGGTTCAAACGTAACATTAAAAATTCCGACTTGCGATAAGGATATAGGTGCAAGATAACTTTGACCTATAAAATATTCTGCATATGCGTCGTTTGGTTTTCCGATCGGAAACAGCATTGTTGACTCGTGTCTTGATTTGGCGTTGTCAGCGATTTCTTTATCATTCCATACTTCCATAGCAAGTTTAAAAACTGCCCATCCCTTTGGCCAGCTGATATAAAACGCTGTATGCGTTATAATGGCTGCCGCTTCTGATTTTGTAACGCCATTTGACTTTGCGTTTTGCAAATGATATGTAAGAGAGGAATCGGTGATCCCGGATGACATCAAAGCAACTATAGTGACAATACATCTTGTTTTCAGATCAATGTCATGATTATTCCAGTTCTCGCCGAAAAGTATATCATCATTAAAATGTGCAAAATCAGGAGCAAATTCTCCGAGCTGACTTCTTCCGGCTGTCTGTATTATTTTATCTTTCATATATTCTTCTCCTTTTCTTAAATGTAATTAAGACTGTTGAAATGACTGCTGCTTTTTCGCCTATCACCGTCTACGTTTCATTTATTTTAATGACAGCGTAATAGTTACATTTCCGTCACCAAGCAGCGATTTTAAATCTTCTTGCGTCATGTTATCCAAATGACCGAGTTTTGTAAAATTCCACGAATTTTCATCATAATAAACAACAAACTGATTTCCTTGATATAGAATCAGATCACCCGGTTCTGTTTTTATTTGTGTGTCATTACGTGGAAGTGTGAAGCCAAGCGAACCAACTTTTTCAAAGTTTCCATAATCGTGTGCTTCAATAACAATATTGCTCTCAGATAATTTTTCTTTCAGAGCATCCGCAGAACTGTTATTCTCAAATGATGCAGGTATTTTTATATCATTAATTGTCAAGTATAATTTTTCTTCTGCATTATCTTTCATAATATCAATATCCTTAAGCCATGCTTCAACTTCTGATTCTGACGCACCTGTTGAGAAGTGCTTTCCTTCAAGCTGTTTTCCGATAGGTACAAGATCTGCAATATTTTTTTCGCTTGCAGCAATTCCGCTGCTTCCCGATGTGCAGAACGGAATCACTATTTTATCTGAAAAATCAAAGCTTTCAAGAAACGTATCAATAATGCGTGGCTCTTCTCCCCACCATATGGGATATCCTATAAAAATCACGTCATAGCTGTCGATTGAGCCGATAGGCTCCGCAATTTCCGGACGTACTGTTTTATCATTCTGTTCCCTGTTGGCACGGCAGCCGGTATCCTGATAACGAATATCTGCATCCGTATAAGGCACAGCAGCTTCGATTTCATAGCTGTCTGCATTCATCAGATCAATTATGTGTTCTGCAATTTTTCCGTATTATTTGTTCTTGAAAAATACACGACAATTGTATCATTACCGCTTTCAGACGGAACCAGCAGTTTATGTTTCATCAGACAAAGATCAAATACATCCCATACTCCGTCATTATTCATATCATACGGCTTGCCCTTAAGATTTTCTTCTGTAGGTCTTTTAAGTAGAAAATCCTGTAGATTTATAGCGTCCTGTATAGTATAACTATAGTTTGTCTGCCCGGTTTCTTCCGCTGTTGATGTTTTGTTTAAAAACTCAGAACGGCCGCAGAATACTGCTGCAATTATAACGAATAAAGAGATTATTCTGTTTTTCATTATAGCACCTCCTAGTTTTAAGCAACACCGCACAAAGATTGTACGGAAGATTGCACAGTCAGATTTTAGTCTATCAGTCATCTCCTATGTCACTATGGACACTTGCTTTAATAATGAATTTCCAAAGAGTTGATTCCCCCTTTGACAGGAAGACAAAGTCCCATTAAGTTAACGGCATTGCTTTCACTGTCGGGACTGTACTTTTTCAAGCTGAAAAAGAAGGTAATCAAGACAGCTGATTTGCTTTTCTTCCTTATGAATTATATCGAGTGTTGACTGCCTGTGCCTGCGAAGCAGCCGAACGATGTTTTTTATATCTTGATTTTTGGCATATTCCATAATTTCAGCTTTTTCTTTTAGGGAACAGCCTACATCATTAAGATATTCTTCCAAACTTTCAGATTCAATTATCGGCATATCATCACGTCCTTCCTCTAACTTCATTATACTTTATCAGAATATAAAAGTCCAATACTTATTTTGCATTTAAATAAATGCTTGAAAAGCATTTCTAAATATGGTATAATAATTTTAGAGCCTGTTCAGTATCTTAGCAGGAGGTGCTTTATGGAAATCAGAGTATTGCGCTATTTTTTAACCGTAGCAAGAGAAGAAAATATTACAAGAGCAGCTGAAAAGCTTCACATAACGCAGCCAACACTGTCAAGGCAGCTTCATCAGCTTGAGAATGAGATTGGAAAAAAACTTTTAAAACGAAGCAATCATAGCATCCAGCTGACCGAGGACGGAATGCTTCTCAGAAAACGAGCAGAAGAAATAATTGATCTTGTCGAAAAAACAGAAACAGAAATGATTGCAGGAAACGAAGAAATCACGGGTGACGTTTATGTTGGCGCAGGCGAAACGGACGCTGTCAGAATCATCGCAAAAATTGTACGAAAAATCCAGAATGAACATCCGGGAATTATATTTCACAATATAAGCTGCGACTCAATAGACGTAATAGACAAGCTGAACAAAGGTCTTGTTGACTTTGGAGTATTATTTGAACCATCAGATTTTTCAAGTTTTGAACATATCAGATTTCCTGTTTATGACAAGTGGGGAATACTTATGCGTAAGGACAGTGATTTAGCAGTCAATGAATACATCACTTCTGATATGCTTGCGAATCGTCCGTTGATCGTATCAAGACAGATGATGAATACAACCGATCTTTCTGAATGGCTTGAAATACCGAAGAAGAAAGTAAAAATAACAGCAACATCAAATCTTATATTTAACGGTTCTTTACTCGTAGACGAAGGAATGGGATATGCCGTTACACTTGACAAGCTTATTAATTGTACAGGCGAGAGCAATCTTTGCTTTCGTCCGTTTTATCCGCTGAAACCTGCGCAGATGTATCTTGTATGGAAAAAATATCAGGTGTTCTCGAAGGCGGCAGAACGTTTTCTAAATGATTTCAGAAAGGAATATGGAAATCTAAATGCTTAGCAGCAATATGCTTTCATAAGCTCCGGCATCTGTGTGTAATTCCTTTGACTTTTTCCGACATTGGTGATATAATATATGTAACAAAAATTTAAATACAAAAGGGGGAATTATTTATGAAACTGAGAAAATTAACAGCCGCCATAGCTTCAGCGGTTCTTCTCATAACGTTAACGGCTTATAACTGTCCGTTTCGGACACATCAACAAAATATATCTTATGCAGCGGATAAATCGGTTGATTTTGGAAGCTTTGATATGTCGGTAAATGGAGGAGAACCAATAAGAGGAGTTGATATATCTTCAATATTAGCAATAGAAAAAGCAGGTGTTGAATTTTATAATGAATACGGCAGAAAGCAGGATATTTTTAAGACGCTCTCTGAATACGGCGTGAATTACATCAGAGTACGTGTCTGGAATGAACCATATGACAAAAACGGAAACAGCTATGGCGGAGGAAACTGCGATCTGTATACGGCTGCGGAAATTGGAAAACGTGCGGCGAAATATGATATGAAGCTGCTTGTAGATATACAATATTCCGATTTCTGGGCGGATCCCGAAAAACAGACACGTCCTAAATACTGGCAGCAGCATGACCATGAAACGCTGAAAGGCGAGATATACAAATACACTTCATGGGTTCTCGAAACTATATCCGAATCGGGAGGAAAAATTGGTATGGTTCAGGTCGGCAACGAAACCAATTGTTTTTTCTGCGGAGAAAAGGATATGTATAAGATCTGCGACCTTTTTTCCAGCGGAAATAAAGCTGTCCGTGACTTTGATAGATCTATCCTGATCGCACATCACTTTGCAAATCCATCTACTGGCTACTACGCATGGTATGCACAGGTCATGAATGAATACGGCCTTGATTATGATGTATTCGCCACTTCATACTATCCATACTGGCACGGAACTACCGAAAATCTTACGGCTGTTCTCCAGGAGATTGCCAATAAATACGACAAATATGTTATGGTTGCTGAAACGGCTTATCCATATACCAATCAGGACGGCGATACGTTTGGAAATGCTGTCTCGGCAGATTCTGACAATGCTGTTTTCAGATATGATATATCCGTAGACGGACAAGCACAGTGCCTTGCCGACGTATTTCAGGCAGTTGCAAATGTAAAAAATAAGGGCATCGGCGTTTTTTACTGGGAGCCTGCATGGTTGGGCGTCAATAATATTTCGTGGGAACAGCAGAACGAATTGTGGAATAAATACGGCTCGGGCTGGGCGACTGACTATGCAGCGGAATATGATAAGTCAGTAAACAGTGCAGGCGGTTCCGCCTATGACAATCAGGCTTTATTTGATTTCAGCGGCAAACCTTTGAAATCACTCGAAGTATTCCGAAATATTTATCCGCAGAAAAAGGTGCCTCCAAAACCTGATGAGCCGAAAGTAAAGGGGGACATAAATGCGGATGGTGAGTTTACTGTAGCCGATGTCGTTCTTTTCCAGAAATGGCTCTTGGTTAATCCGGACACTGCACTTGTTGACTGGAAAGCTGCAGATCTGTGTAAAGATGACAAATTGGATGTATTCGACCTATGCATAATGAAACATATGCTTCTTGAAAAGAAATGAGAAAATCCCCGTTAATACGATTATTCGTCGTATCAACGGGGATTCTGTATGTCAGGAATATTATAGCAGATTTCTGCACAAATTATTCTACTATGCCGATACCCCAAATAGTAAATTCTTCAGCTGCATTTTCAACATTGATCGAAACATCAAGAGTACCAGAATCATTCTGCATATAAGCGACATCCGCCTCCGGACCGCCCCACGCATATCGCTTATTTCCGCTGATTGCAGATGTTCTGCCGTTTACCGTAACATTAACGTGAATTGTCAACCGAAAATAGGACAGAAATTATTTAGCCGGGAGAGAAGCTTTGAACTGAACCGGAGAAAGATAACCGAGAGAGCCGTGAATACGAAAATTATTGAACCAATGAACATAATCAGCAAGCTCATATCTAAGCAGATCAAGAGAATCAAAAGTTTTATTCATAACAAATTCTGTTTTAAAAATTTTGTAGGTTGCCTCGGCAACAGCATTATCATAAGGACAGCCCTTGTGACTC
>CAMZZN010000007.1 GCA_947345935.1 uncultured Ruminococcus sp. | reverse complement strand
TCCTGGAGTTCTTCCGGAAAGAAAGCTTTTTTCAGCACAAGATTCACGGGTGGATCTTGTGCTGAAAAAAGCTTTCTTTCCGGAAGAACTCCAGGAAGGAAACAAAGCTCTCCTTGGCATTTACAACGGTCTTAAAGAACACGGTTATGAATTTAAGGAAAGTCTTCCCATTACCAGAACTTCCCCTTATGTTTTCACCTCGAACGATACCGGAGAACTGATCTCCGAGCTTAATCTTAACGTCTATGCCACTGCCGAAAACTGCATAGACAAACTCATATCAGACTGTCAGATCAGCGAAAATTACACGGAAGAAGAAAAGCGTATCATCGCCGGAATGCGGTATGAGATGATCGTCAAGGATTTTTCCTATGAATTTGATCTTACTCTGGCAGAGGACGTTGATCCCGATACCGTGATCGATATGAAAGAGCTGAGCAATTTCTACAAAGGCGTAGAAGCTGTGGAAGTTTCTGAACGCCGGATAGAACGAGGCGATATACTCCCGCACGAGATCGGCACGGTTGGACCTATTTATGCTGACGAATATGAAGAACTCCAGTCGCAGGGATATATGCTCAACGATATACTGGGAAAAAGCGGTATTGAGAAGGTCATGGAAAAAGAACTGCGGGGAGTCAACGGCGAAGAAAAGGTCGTATTCCGTGACGATTCAGTTGTTGACGTCCAGACCATAACTCACACTGAAACGGGCGCATCCGTAAAACTTACGGTTGACGGAAATTTTCAGCTGAAACTCCAGGGAATTCTCGACAAATTCATTGAAAACTTCCCGTCTATCAATCCGAAACCATATATTCTTAACGGAAAATGCGGTGCGATAGCGGTTATCGACGTAAAAACCGGAGCTGTAAGAGGCGAAGTCACTGCTCCGACATACAACCTCAAGGATTATCTTGAAAATTACGACTACTTCCTCAATACGGAAAACTCTCCGCTGGTAAACCGCTGTACCTACGGTCTTTACCGTCCTGGATCAACTTTCAAAACGATCACCGCAACAGCCGGTCTTAACGAAGGTATAATAACCGGAGATACAGAATTTAACTGCCATCAGGGTTATACGTTCTTCGGCAGTCCGTACCAATGCACAGGAACGCACAATGATATATCCGTAAGGCACGCTATCGAGGTTTCGTGCAATATTTTCTTCTACGAGCTTTCACGTCAGCTTGGCATTGACAAAATAACTCAGTATTCGGAGCTTTACGGTCTTGGCTCTTCCACCGGAATCGAAACCGGAGACGCTCCCGGATATCTCTGCAACCCGGAAACCTTTGCCGAAAACGGAATTCCCTGGTATATCGGCTACGTTATCCAGGCAGGTATCGGCAACCAGGACTGCGGCATGACGCCGCTGCAAATGGCAGTTGTAGCCTCAACTATCGCAAACCGTGGAGTAAGATACAAGCCGTATCTTGTAGACAGTCTCTACGAATATGGCTCCGGCGATCTTATTTCCAAAACACAGCCGACTATAGCTGAAAAAATAAATCTTAACTATGACTATGTCTACGATTATATTATAGGCGGCATGGTGGACGCATCAAAAAATATGCCTGCCCAGTATTCTATCACCGATCTGGGATTTGACGTTGCTATCAAGACCGGTACTCCACAGGTCGGAGCAGATACAAACGACCAGAATTCTTTCTTTATCGGTTTTGCTCCGGCAGATAATCCGGAAGTTGCCTTTGCAGGAGTTATTGAACACGGCGAATATTCAAAGTATATGATACGTGATATTCTCCTGGCATATCAGGAATGCTACGGTCTTAACGGCGTACCGCCAAAGGATCAGAAGCTTCCTGAAGAAGTACGTCCGGTGCTTACAACTACTTCCGTCTCCGGTACAAGTACAACGGCATCCGGCAGCAGTATCACAACAACTACTGTCTCTGCTTCTGCGACGTCATCGACAGAAACTCCCGCAGCGCCGCAGACAGAACCTGTTTATACAGTCCCTCCGGCAACCGCTCCCCCTGTCGATCCGACACCGTCTGTCACCGCTCCGCCGGTAACCACGTCGGCGCCCGAACCAACGGTTCCGCCTGTGACAGCCGCACCTCCTCCGGATACTCCTATCGCTCCGGACGTTCCGCCGTATAATCAAACTGAATGAAAAATAAGCCTGTTCAATATTCAAATATTGAACAGGCTTTTCGTATAATTTTACCTCTGCTGTCAATAATAAGCTTGGAGGTGTTATATGTGAAAGACAATAACATGAAAAAAGGCTCAAAGGGCTTTTACGCAGCCCTGGGAATAAGTGCGGTAATGATCGGTTCAGCTTGCTTTTTTGCCTACGATCAGGGTGAAAAGCTCAAAGAAAAACCGGTAGACGAAATTATATCTGTTCCCGAAGCTCCTGTTGACCGCAAATCCACAGGAATACCCAAGACCACAACAGCAGTTGTGACTACAGCGCCGCCGATTTATACAACTAATCCACCCATTACTACCGCTGCCGTTACACAACCCGTCCCCAGAGAAACCTTGCCGGCAGCTGAGATCATCATTTCCGATCCGCCAGAACCTACGAAAGAAGTCATGGCAGATACTCCCGAATCACCTGAAGCGGAGTTGGTCGGAACCGCAAAACTTGAAAATGTAAAACCGCCCCTTGCCGATACCGGAAATATACTCAATCCATTCAGCGGAAGCGAACTGGTGAAAAACGAGACTACAGGTTCATGGCAGACTCACAACGGCGTTGATTACGCCGCCGAAGTAGGAGCAGAGGTATGCGCCATTTCTTCCGGTGAGATAACTGAAATCAATACGGACCCTCTCTGGGGAGTGACCGTAACCGTAAATCATCACAACGGATATATTTCAAAATACTGCGGTCTGGGAACTGAACTTTCCGTTCAGCAGGGAGACACTGTCGCAAGCGGATCAGTTATCGGAGTTGTAGGTCAGACAGCTGATATAGAAAGCGCTGTCCCCCCTCATCTTCACATGGAACTGCGCCACAACGGCGAACTCATCGACCCGAATTCAGTACTTTCCAGCTGATAATACCGAAAAAATGGCGGTCACACTACTCATGACCGCCATTTTTTAATTTGTCAATATATCCAGTGAGATCTTCCTTGTTTCAACGTCGAAATACTGATCTACAACGGCTACATATTCACGGAAGCATATCTTTCCATTAAAAAGCATAACGTCGCCCTCGTCCGGAATACCAACGGCTTCAAGCTGCTCGTCAGTAAGCGAACTGAGAAGAACTGTATTTTCCTTTTCCACGGTAAAGAGCTTGCTGCCATAAGCGTCAACGTTGCCGTCATTGAAAACCTCATACGCATCTGCGTTGAAATCACTGAAATAGATACGTGCACCTTTTTTAGCTTCCGCCTTTTCAATAAGCTCTGCAGATGGGGTCAGAACGTAATATCTGCCGTCTGAATCCCTGCCTATTCCGAAAATCTCCAACTGTTCTTCAGTAAGACTGTCAAGCTTGACGACATCCACGTCGGAAGCAGTCTGACCGATCTTTTTTCTGTACGAAACCGCAATTTCATCCAGAACAAGCTTCTCGTCATAAGAATAACCAAGTTCCTTCAGATCATTCTCACCAAGATGAATAAGAATGTTATCTGAAATGCCGTTAAGCTGTTCTGTAGTCTCGCTGCGGCTCTGAGTGATCCATTGAACATCAATATTTTCACTTATAGGTCTTTCGACATGAATCTGACGCTCCATATTTTTAAGCTTAAACGTAACATAGGGATATTTGAGGTCGGCGTAATTCGGCTCGACATAAACTGCCGTACTTCCTTTGGAGCTGTCAACAGTATTTACAACACGATAGCGATACTTTCCGGACGGTGAAACGCCTTTTGCAATCTCCTTCTCTTTGACTGGCGTTACAAAGAAGGAAGTAAACAAAAAATATCCCAGCGCTCCGAAAATGTAAAGCAGAAGAGTAACAGTTCCAAGAGCTGTCTTGATTCCCTCTCCTGCCCCGGACAGGAGCAGTATCGCCACTCCGGTAAGGATGATCGGCAGAATCAGCCCCCATTCTCCGAAATAAAGCAGAACTACCGGAAGCATTGCCGGCAGGATTACGAAGCTTGCAATCTTTGTGACAAGCTGTTTGCGGGTATAAAGCATTATCACAATAGCAAGTACTGAAACCGCAATAGTTATCAGACATAACGAAACTTTTGCACGAATATATATATCATAAAACAATGACAGATAGCAAAGGCGGCACACGCCGCAGGTATATATAAGCCCCAGAAATGCCACAACCCTTTTAGTCCAGACATTTTCAAAAAAACTTTTCATTTTTACCTCCGATTAAATCAGACTTGTCCGTTTTTGACCGGTACATCTAATTATATCATTTTTTGCTTCAAGATACAAGCGTTTCCGGAAATTTTTCTGAAAAAATCAGCATTTTTATATATAAACACGAATCAGACTTGATTTGCTTTACAAATTATGTTGAATGGTGTATAATTAAGACAAGTGTTAACAAGAACCATTTTTTAATTGAAAGGTATCAGATATGAAATCACGATTTTTTTATCCGTCAAGAATAATTTTTTCTGTTCTTGCTGTTATATGCATGATAATGATATTCCGTTTTTCATGTGAAGATTCTGAAAAATCATCTGAAACAAGCGGTAAAATAACTAAAAATGCCGTTCAAATCGCAGTAAAAAACTATGACGAACTGCCGAAGGAAAAACAAATGTCCATTTTAGACAAAACTACCTTTATTATCCGGAAATTCGCTCATTTTTCTCTTTATGCCATTCTCGGATTTATGGTCTCAATGGTAATGGGGCGCAGAAAACTTTTCAGTCCTGCCTCGGCCGGAGTACTCATATTCTGTTTTTTGTTTGCATTTTCCGATGAGATACATCAGTATTTTGTCCCCGGACGCTCCTGTGAATTCCGTGATATGATGATTGACACATCAGGCGCTCTCATCGGAATGCTTGTATCATTGCTGATCCTGTTTGTTCTGCAAAAACTTTTCAGTAACAGGTCGTCTGAAAATAAAAATTTATAGATTTACATAAGTCGGAACAGGGAATGCATCACTGCATTCCCTGTTCCGATTTTCATGACTTAATGCATTCCGCCTTTGATAAAGAAGTTATCCTGAATGATAAGCGAACATCCGCCAAGGAAATTATTCTTTCCGTCAAGCTTACTGAGCACAACTCTGTCTGCGATATCCTCGCTGACCAGGCGTATCATCTCTCTCTTTACGTAATCAAACTGCTTTTCATTGAGTTTGAAATTATGCAGAACTATCTTCTTTGCAAAATGACTGATAGCCAAATTATTGAGAAGAACGGTGTACTTGGAAATAATATCGTCAACCAGCGACTTGACAGGCTCCTCGCCTCTCATCAGCGCCATAAAGACATTTTCCACTGTAATATTATTTTTATCACCGTCCGTGAGTTCGTAAAGCACAGGCGTTTTATCCTTTGAATAGATCTCAAAAACTGCATTAAGCATAGCCGTTCTTGAAAGTTCAGCCTTTACCGAACCGTTAGGATACCCCTCATACTGCCTTCCGTCCGGACATACAATATACTTTTCGATCATGGAAGTATAGGAATAATAATCGCTTGAAAGCTCGTTTTTGTTGATAATTGCCAGATTCACTTGATTGCCATTATGAATAAATACAGTATTTGTCTGATATCCGTTCTGTACACGATAATCATTGCTTGCCAGAGCCATAAGTCCGATAGCGTTTCCGCAGTGGATGTCAATATCGAGACCGCCTGAGAGCTTGTCTATAAAGTTTGTAAAGTCAAGAACTCCATCCTTGTAGAATATTTTAAGCTTTCCCCACATTGAAGGAACAACACCAACGCCAAGACCAAGGATCTTATCCTTTGTAAGACAGCTGTTTTCTACCATTTCATTGCACGTTTTGATTATGTAATTTATAATATCCTTACTGGTTGTCCTTTCGTCAATAATCATACTCGCCTTATCAAGGATCTCTGAATTAAGATTTGTAAGTCCGACGCTTACTTCTTTTTCGTCTACAGTTGCACCCAGTGCAAAGCGGCTGTTAACATTAATGTCAATAAGAATCTTTCGTCTGCCCTTCTGAAGCTTTTCAGTATTAACAGGCGCTTCACCGATCTCTACGAGAACGCCTTCTTCGATCATTTCATTTGTAATGATCGTTACAGCAGCTCTTGTGATTTCAAGTGCGCTGGCAACGTCAACTCTGGAAATGGGACCCGATTCTCTTATAACACGAAGAATCTGCATTCTGTTGCGCCTTTTCAGATCGAGTTTGCTAATGCCTCTTTTTTCCATTTCATACAACTCCTTTTCTATTAATAAAATAAGTATTTCTGTTTGGTAAATCAATTAGATTACTACACATATATATTATAACACATTCCTGCTAAAATTCAAACCTTTAAAGGAATATTTTTTTAAAATCAGCATTTTTAACAAAGTCGTGCCACTACATTTGTTAAATATTCCGTAAAACTAACTGATGCGGCAAGGAAATTACTGATAAAACGATTTCAGTTGTAAAAATTCAGGGAATTTTTACATATCTATGCATTGAAGCGTACTCAGAGCAGTAGAAACTACGATTTATTTTCGCTTAGAACCTGAGTTCATAAATAAAAAAGTGCTGAAAAAAGTCCGGAGCTTATTTGCTCCGGACTATGACAATCAATATTCCTCAATCAACTGTTCAGGAGTCATTTCAATGACCTTCCAACCTTCTTTTTTAAGTTTGACAACGCATATGGTATAACCCGGAGCAGTATCACTGCCTTCTTTATCAAAGGTTATTTTAAATTCATAGCCTTTAGTGCAGTGATAATTCTGGACGCCGTATTTTGTCTTGAAGTAGTTTGAAGCCGAATTGACAGCGTCGGTGCTGAGTCTGCCGGTATTTTCTACTTTTTCAACTTTAAGCTTACCATTGCTGAATTCTTCTTTTTTGACCGATCTGTAGTTTGAAACATCGTCATCCCAGCTTTTAACGCTTGGATGCTTTCCGACATAAGTGTCGTCATTTATGTTTTTTATGTATTCATCGGGATAAACATATGAAAAATAAGTCTTTCCGCCCTTTTCTTTCGTAAGCGACTTTGCAAATCTCTTTGCTGCGTGTTTCGGAGATCCGACAGCCAAAAGAACAATCAGTCCGAGAATAAGAATAAGCACGATAACAGCCGCCCATTCGATAATGCTGTCTCTTTTCAGTATATTCCTTAGACCTTTCTCCCTCACTGTACTTTCAGAAGAATCCGTACAGCTGCATACACCGCCCTTTGGTATTTCTTTTCCGCATTTTTTACATTTTGCCATAAAAGCAGACCTCCGTTTTATATCAATGTTATCATTCTACCACATATCCCTTTATTTGTCAAGCCTGATGTTAAGGATCACAGCATTGATAACTTAAAGCTTTACAAAAATATTGACAATAACTTACTTCCATGGTATAATATATTATTATATTTCCGAGTGGTGATTACATTGAAAAGTATTTCTGCAAAGACAATTCTCCAGAAAAACCGGACATCTGACTGGTTCGGAAATGAATACAATATGAATCTTTACCGTGGATGCTGTCACGGCTGCATCTACTGCGACAGCCGGAGCGACTGCTATCATATTGAAGATTTCGACACCGTATGTATAAAGGAAAACGCCCTCGCTATTCTTCGTGACGAACTCCGCCGGAAAGTGCGGACAGGGGTAATAGGTACCGGAGCGATGAGCGACCCGTACAATCCTTTTGAGAAAGAACAGCTCCTCACCCGTCATGCTCTTGAACTTATAAGCGCATATAACTTCGGCGTGACCGTAATTACAAAAAGTTCACTGATAACACGTGATATCGACGTTTACAAAGAAATTTCCGAACATTCGCCAGTGCTTTGCAAGATGACGGTCACTGCTGCTGACGATAACCTTTCAAAGATCCTTGAACCCAATGTCTCAGTTTCATCGGAACGCTTCGATGCGCTTGCCAGAATGTCTGATGCGGGACTTTTCACGGGCATTACCATGATGCCTGTACTGCCGTTTATCGAAGATACGGAAGAAAATATCCGTACTATAGTCCGCCATGCCCATGAATGCGGCGTAAAGTGTATCTATCCTTTTTTCGGCGTGACCCTGAGAGAAAATCAGCGTGAATATTTTCTGGACAAGCTCGACAGCCGCTTTCCCGGAAGCGGTCTCCGGCAGCGTTATACGGAATATTTCGGAAATCGCTATGAATGCGTAAGCCCCAGATTCCGAAAGTTGTGGAAAATATTTACCGAAGAATGCGGACGCTTCGGAATAATTTACGAAATGAAAAGCATAATCGCTGCATACAAACGTGGTTACGGCGATATGCAGCTTTCCTTTTTCTGAGAGGTAAGATAAAATGCGTCGAAATCAAAAACCGCCGAATCCTAAATCTACGCTGATAAGCGGCATTATCTTTTCTGTAGTGTTGCCGCCGCTTTTCTTCCTTTTCATACGGAATGATATTCCATTCGTCTTTGCGCCGGCGATGTCGGCTGTATGTATCGCATACTTTGTTTATACCTATTTCCGGGAGAAAAAAGCCGATATTAAGGCTGAATCCGAGAAAGGAGCATTTCTCGACGACAGCTATTTAAGATCGTCGGAGTGGCATGAAAAATATCTTTGTTACATTCAGGAAAATCACTTTGAAAACCCCGGTGAACATGGCATGAAGTCCGATCTTACATCAAAATACCGCCAAATGGCATCTCTTCCGCTGACACTTATAGGACTTTACATCGCTGTTTCTGATAACAGCGACTGCTCTTTCGCTGTATATCACGGTGTAGTCTGTTCCGATATTTATTCCGCATTTTTTATAGGTAAGGAGCCTGCCGTTATCGTAAGACTTCTCGACATCGGAAATATCAATATCCCTGCGTTTATAGAGTTTTTTTACCGGAATCGCAAAGTATTTTTCCGCACCAAGGTAAATAAGGAATGGACCGGGGAGCAGAAATAATATCACCCCGAAAACTGTAAGCAGTCCCGCAAGTATCTGCAGCATTGTCCATAAAAGCATGAGCAGTCGGTCACGAGACATATCACACGTCTCAAAAAATATGACGGTACTCTCTATTCCGGCGAAGAATATCTCCATAAAGTACGTATTATAGCCGATAAGGAATATCTTGCCGAGCTTAATGAATATCAGATTGAAATGGCGGTTAATGAAATTGACCGTTATATAAATGCTCCGTCAGTTATTTCTGATAATTAATGGTAGGACAGCATAATGTAATGTGAAAGGTTGTGATATACATGAAATTGCCCGACGATTTCATTGTCTACTGCAATGCCGTATAATAAAGGAAAGGAACCGATCATATGAAAATTCTTGTGACAGGCGGAACAGTTTTTGTCAGCAGATATACCGCTGAATATTTTTCAGCAAAAGGTCATGAAGTTTATGTTCTGAACAGAAATACACGCCCCCAGTCCGACGGTGTCATACTTATAAATAATGATCGTCATGATCTTGGCGGCTCATTGCGTAATATTTATTTTGATCTTATCATTGACGTTACAGCCTATAACGAGGAGGA
The DNA here is from genome assembly GCA_947345935.1 of uncultured Ruminococcus sp. Lineage (GTDB taxonomy): Bacteria > Bacillota > Clostridia > Oscillospirales > Ruminococcaceae > Ruminococcus. Next base: position 57,454 of record CAMZZN010000007.1, on the reverse strand, counting down.
TGTACGTGATCTCACAGATTCTCTCGGAGATTTCGGCAGATACATAATGATAAGTTCCAGCGCTGTTTATCCTGAAACACTTGAACAACCTTTTAAGGAAGAACAGGAATGCGGATTCAATATCCATTGGGAATCCTATGGCACAAATAAAATAAATGCGGAAAAATACCTTACGAAAAAAGTTCCTGACGCTTATATTATCCGTCCTCCGTATCTTTACGGAAAAATGAATAATCTTTACAGGGAGTCATTTGTTTTTGAATGTGCAGAAAAAAATATGCCCTTTTTTATTCCAAAGGACGGCAAAATGCAGCTTCAGTTTTTTGATATCGAAGATCTTTGCAGACTTATTGAAAGAATTTCCGAAACCGAGCCGCAATGCCATATTATCAATGCAGGAAATCCGGAAACAGTTGACATAAACGAATGGGTAAAGCTTTGTTATGGCGTACTTGGCAAAACTCCAGAAATACGGTATGTATCTGATGAAATAAATCAGCGGCTTTATTTTCCGTTCAGGGATTATGAATATGTTCTCAACGTTACAAATCAGGAATCTGTTATGACTGACGTAAAACCGCTTGAAACAGGCTTAAAACAGTCCTATGACTGGTATAAGAATAACAGCGGACTGATAATCCGCAAGGATTATATACAGTATATAAAAGAAAATTTATTATAAAGGAGAAAAATATGACTACTTTTGAAGAACTTAAAAGACGAGGTCTGCTTGCTCAGCTGACTGATGAAAAGGAGATCGAAGAACTTATCAATGCCGGAAAGGCTACTTTTTATATCGGATTTGACCCCACTGCCGATAGTCTCCATGTAGGACATTTTATGGCTCTTTGTCTCATGAAGCGTCTCCAGATGGCTGGAAACAAACCGATCGTCCTTATCGGCGGCGGAACAGCTATGATCGGCGATCCCTCCGGAAAAACCGATATGCGAAAAATGATGACCCCTGAAACTATTCAGCACAATGTTGACTGCTTCAAGAAGCAGATGAGCCGATTTATCGACTTTTCCGAGGATAGGGCTATCGTTGTGAACAACGCCGACTGGCTGATGAATCTTAACTATATCGAGCTTCTCCGTGATGTCGGAGCACATTTCAGTGTGAACCGTATGCTCAGCCACGAGTGCTACAAGCAAAGAATGGAACGTGGTCTTACTTTCCTGGAATTCAATTACATGATAATGCAGAGCTACGATTTTATGGAGCTTTACACAAAATACGGCTGTAATATGCAGTTCGGCGGAGACGATCAGTGGGCAAATATGCTCGGAGGAACTGAGCTTATTCGCCGCAAACTCGGTAAGGACGCCTACGCTATGACTATTACTCTGCTCCTTAATTCCGAGGGCAAGAAAATGGGCAAAACTGAAAAGGGCGCAGTATGGCTCGATCCTGCAAAGACACCGCCCTACGAGTTCTTCCAGTACTGGAGAAACGTTGCCGACGCCGATGTTATCAAGTGCTTGAAAATGCTGACTTTCGTTCTCGTTGAGGATATCGAGGAAATGGAACAGCACATGGAGGGCGCTCAGTTCAATGCTGCCAAGGAACTTCTTGCTTACGAACTCACAAAACTTGTTCACGGTGAAGAAGAGGCTGAAAAGGCAAGAACTGCCGCTAAGGCTCTTTTTGGCGGAAGCGGCTCAGACGCCAATATGCCTACTACAGAAATCAGCTCAGACGACCTCGTCGACGGAGCTATGGGACTTCTGACTCTCCTCGTAAAGGCAGAACTTGCCCCCTCGGTTTCAGAAGCACGCCGTCTCGTCCAGCAGGGCGGAATCACCGTAAACGATGAAAAGATCACCGACGCCAAGGCTCAGATAAAGCTTGAAGGTGAAACGATCATCCGTAAGGGAAAGAAGTCGTTCAGGAAGATCATTGTGAAGTAAACAGGAGGAATGAATCATGCTGGAAGAATTAGGCATAAGCGGAGGAACTGCCATAATCGTTTTGATAGCATTATATTTCATAATTAAGTAGGCTGTAAAGAATGGTATAAAAGAAGCTTATAAAGAAATTACCGGTAAAGAAGTAAAAGATGATCTGGACGAAATTTTAGAAAAAGAAGCTGCCGAAAAAGAAAACAAATAAAAAACAAGCCCGAAAGCGATATTATTTAACCGCTTTCGGGCTGTTTCTATTTTTTATATTTCCCCTTTATATAGCCTGTCAGCACAGATCTTTCATTAGGCAGGCTCTCGTCTATAACAAGATCCAGAAGTTCATTGAGCGCAGCTCCTACGGCAGCTCCGCTAAGTCCAAGGGAGAGCATATCTCTTCCGCCGACAGCAAGCTGAGAAAGGCTCATACAGCTGTTCTCCTCCTCCAGACGCCGTGCCGTCCTGATGTATTCGTCAAAAAGCTCGTTCTCTTTAAGTACAAAATCCATTTTAGCGCTGTTGTCAGCTTTTTTCATTTCCATAAGCATAACAAACGCCTCTGTGCCGATTTTCGAGATCAGCCTCTTTATCTGTCTTTCGCTTTCGATCTTATCGCTGTGCCGTGCGATAAGCATACAAGTAAGGTCAATTGTATGATTGTCATACCTCAGACGGCGAAAAATATTCCTCGCCATGATCTCCCCTGCCTGCGCATGACCCTTGAAATGACCGTGTCCGTCCTCGCCGACCTTAAAGGTGCAAGGCTTGCCTATGTCATGGAGCATCAAGGCTCTGCGAAGTATAAGCTGATCCTCCGGAACTGCTCCCACCGAACGGACGATATGCTCGTAAACATCGTACCTGTGATAACGGGAATGCTGCTCAAAACCGAAACACTGACGCATTTCCGGAATTATCTCCCCGATGATCTCCCTGTACTCCAACAGGACAGAGACAGCATTTTTTCCGCAGATAAGCTTATCAAGCTCCGTGCGGATGCGCTCACGTGAAATATCGTTGAGACGTTCTTTCATTGAAATAGCAGCGTCAGTCGTTTCTTTTTCAACACTGAATCCAAGCTGGGACGCAAAACGAGCGCATCTCATTATTCTGAGAGCGTCCTCGGAAAAACGTCTGACGGGATTCCCTACGCAGCGGATGATCTTATTTTTTATGTCATCAGCGCCACCGAAAGGATCAATGATATTCCCACACTTATCCATAGCCATGGCATTGACCGTAAAATCACGCCGTGCCAAATCGTCGGCTATATTCCGTGAAAAGGTCACACTGTCCGGATGACGTGAATCGCTATAGTCACCGTCAATCCTGAAAGTAGTTATTTCAAAGTGAACCCCACGGCTGACCACAGTGACCGTACCATGCTTCAGACCAGTGGGAATTACTCTGTATCCGTCAAATACGGACATTATCTGCTCCGGAAGCGCATCGGATGCAACATCGATATCGCTGACGCTTCTGCCCATAACCGTATCACGGACGCATCCGCCGACGTAGAATGCCTGGAATCCTGCCGTCTCCAGTTTTTCCAGAAATCCCCTGCAATTGTCATCTATCTTCATGCGGCACTTCCTTTACGCTGTAAATATATAACAAACGAGCCTCCTTTTCAGGAAGCTCATCTGCCATGATATAGGGATTATTGGGGATTTAATAATTAAACGCTTAATTACCATGAAAATCAGCTTCAGGATTTCTCCTTCAGCAATTATATTATAATTCAAATATATGTTGATTTCATGAATATATTATGAACTGAAAATTAATTTTTGTCCCATTCACTGATCTTGAACCAGAACACAGATCCCTTGCCGATAGTCGACCTCACGCCGTAATCGTAATTATGCATTTTCAGCACCGCCTTTACAATAGACAGACCAAGTCCTGTTCCCACTACCTCACGCTTATGATTTTCAGACCGGTAATACTTGTCAAAAATGAGCTTGATTTTCTCTTCCTCAATACCGTCGCCCGTATCCTCAACTTCGATAAGAACTCCGTCGTCAAGATTGATCTGCCGCACGAAGATCTGCTTATCCTTGCCGGTATAATTAATTGCATTATTAATAAGATTATAGATCACCTGCTCTATCTTCACAATATCACAATATACCATTTTTTCACCGTCGGATGTGAAATGAATGCTGTAGCCCATTTTTTCGGAAATTCCCTTAAATCTTCCGATTATTTCACCAAGCTTGCTCTTTATTTCAAATTCCGAGGGATTAGGCTTCTGTTTACCGCTTTCAAGCTTTGACAAATCAAGAATATCGTTTACCAGAAGCGCCAGACGGTCGGTCTCATTAATGATGATCTCCAGATGTTCGTTGCGCTTTACCGGATTATCCCCCGACAGATCACGTATCATCTCCGCATACGCTTTAAGCATAGTCAGCGGCGTTCTCAGGTCGTGGGAAACGTTGGCGATAAGATCTCGCTGCATCATATCGACCCTCGACAGCTCCCTTTCGGCGTATGTCAGGGTATCGGCAAGCTTTTTAGATTCAAGATAGCCTCTGCCGTCAAATTTAGTGCGGAAATCTCCATGGGCAAGATTTTCAGCCGCCTTTGTTATATTTGTAATAGGCTGTGCGATCCTCTTTGAAAGATAAAGCGAGATCAGAAATGCCAGGATCACCAGCCATAGCGTGATAACTGTAAGCTGACGCTTGATGATCGCTACCGTTGCCCCGACAGGCGCAAGAGCAGAATTCAGCAGAATATACCCCTCCGGATTATCAGGGTTGCCGAGAGTACAGCCGAAGATCAGCATATCGCAGTTGCTGCGGCTGTTTTTTATTTTGTATCTTATTTGCTTGTCCGGATTTTCAAGTATACCTATTATATAGATCTGCGTTCTGTTTTCCCTGCCGTGGATAAGACAATCTCCGATAACGTCACTTGAATAGATCGAACGACGGTATCTGTCGAGTACTTCTATGCATATATCGTGCTTCAACGCCATATCGTCAATATAATTCCCGAACTGAGTCGGTTCCATTTTTTCATAAGATTCAGATATTTCCTCCAGGCATTCGCCGGTGTCTCTTGTCTTTATGGATTCATAGAACTTTTCAAGAAAAGAGATCTGAAATATCCAGAGCAGCACGAATACGGCAATGGTGAATACCATAAAATAGATCCATATCTTATATTTAAGCGGGATCCTGCTGTTAAGGCTTCTGAACTTTTTAATCAGCTTCAAACTTATATCCCATTCCTCTAAGCGTGACTATAAACCGGCGGTATTCTCCGAGACTGTTTCTAAGCATTTTAATGTGCGTGTCCACAGTTCTGTCATCACCAAAGAAATCGTAGCCCCAGACCTCTTCAAGAAGTTTATCTCTGGAGAGAGCAATATTTCTGTTCTTGACAAGGAAAAATAGTAGATCATACTCTTTCGGAGTCATTGCGGCTTTTTGTCCGTTGACATATACTTCTCTGCCGGAAATATTGACTTCTAAACCCTCGAACACATACTTATCCGGCGCCGCTGCCGCTATCGACTGGGCGCTGCGTTTTAGCACAACTTTCACACGTGCCATAAGTTCTTTCGGGGAAAACGGCTTTACTACGTAGTCGTCAACGCCTATCTCAAACCCGAACAGCTTGTCGTACTCCTCGCCCCTGGCAGAAAGCATGATAACGGGTATCTGCTTTGTCTTATGTATCTCCTTGCAGGCGGAATAGCCGTCGAGGCGGGGCATCATAACATCCATGATTATAAGATCGTAATCATTTTCGTGACAAAGATTCACCGCTTCCATACCGTTTTCCGCTTCTGTCACCTCATAGCCTTCAAACTCCGCATATTCACGGACAACCCGCCTTATATTTGCCTCATCGTCCACAATTAAAATGTGAGCCATATTTTATACCTCCGACATCAGTTTCCGCAGGAAATACAGTTCCCTGAGAAACCTTGTTTTTAATACTATATATTATAACACTATATCATCTAAAAGTGTATATTTTGTGATATTTTCTTGTGAGTTTCAGATAATTTCATAAATCTTGTGGATTTATTTGTAAATTTTCGTTGACATTTTCAGTAAAATTTGCTATAATAAAAATGTACGATTAAGGAGGCGGTTGAAATGCATAAATTTAATCCACTGGCAGCAACCCTTATTATCGCTGCATCAACCGCAGCCGTAGGAGCATACTGCTATCTGTTCCCGTCTATGGCGCTCGGCGCTATCACAGTCTATCTTTCGACGATCATTTTTCTGCCGCTTCTTCTGGCTATCATGGCATGGACTCAAAAGAATAAGACGAGCAGTCTTATAAAACCGGAAGTCGCTGAAAATCTTAATACTGAAATGATAATCTGGAGCGACGATTTCTCGTATATCTTTATCAATAAAAAACTGAGAACGCTCCTGGGCATCTCTGAAAACGACGCCAATAAAAAATCGGCCGTATGGAAAGCTTTCGGAATAAACGCACCTGACAGCAAGGGTTTTGAAAAGATCGTAGGAAGCAAATCCTATGAAACAAAATTTAAAAACGCCGACGGAACCGTTACAAGCATCGCCTGGAGTACATCACTTGTAAAAAAGAGCAAAAAAAGATGTCTGTATTTCTCCACAGGTTTCAATCTCACCGAGATCAAGAAAATGAAGGTAAATCTCGCCAGCGCCAACGACTTCTTTAATTCCGCCATGGAACTTGCCGAGATCGGTATTGTAATAAGCACAGACAGAAAAAAATATATCGCATCTTCCGAGCTTATACGAATGCTCGGACTGAAAAACAACAGCCTCTCCCCAAACGATTTCCGGGCTCTTATCCATCCGAACGACAGGATTATTTTCGACAGCGCTATGAATTCGAGCAGTTCCGAAGTAAAAAGCATTGAAATGCGTATCAGATCGGCAGACGCAAGCTATCACTGGTACTCATACCGCTACAAATCAATAAAGGGAACAGACAATACGCTCCCCCTCTTCGGAGGAGCGCTTCTTGACAGCACCCAGGAGCACGAAAAGGACGCTCTTATCGAACGCCTCGCCTATATTGACGAAGTAACGGAGATCTCCAACAGAAATAAGCTTATGAACGCCGGACAGGAAATCTATGACACCTGCCGCCTGCTTGATTACTCCTATTGGATAATCGTTCTTGATATCGATCGTTTCCACATCATAAACGATACCTGCGGCTACACCAACGGAAACCATGTGCTCCGAAATTTTGCCCATATACTGTATAAATTCGTCACTCCCGGAGGTCTTGCCGCAAGGATAAGCGGCGACAATTTTGCTCTTGTTCTCCGTGATTACGGAAGCGACGAGCTGCCCGTAAGAACTGTAAAATCTATTCAGGAGGAATTTGCAAAGCTTGCCGTTGACGAACTTGCCTCAATAAATCTCAGCTGCTCCGCCGGATATTCCAGAATGCCGGAGGACGGCGATTCGTTCCTGGAAGTCATCGAACACGCTGAATTTGCTCTGAAATCCAATGCCGGCAATCAGTCAGGAATAAGCGGCTACGAACCGAGTATGCACGACTCCATTATCGTCAGAAGCGAAATGGAAAAATCTCTTGCACTCGCCCTTAATAACAATGAGCTTTCACTGTTCTATCAGCCGAAGATCGACCTTGCAACAGGACGCATCATGGGCGTTGAAGCTCTTATCCGATGGATAAAACCAGACGGAACTATCGTATCCCCCGACGAATTCGTGCCAATCGCCGAACGCAGTCATCTCATAGGACGAATAAGCGAATTTGTCCTGAACGAGGGCTGCCGTCAGAACGTGCTCTGGCAGAAAATGGGATTCCCGAAAATAGTTATGTCGATCAATTTCACATCGACGGACTTCTACCAAGCTGATCTAAAAGAAAAAGTATTTGACGCTCTTGTCAGAACCGGACTTGACCCGCAGTGGCTCGAAGTTGAACTTACCGAAAGTCTCGCTCTCAACGATATTGATTTTGCCGTATCGCAGATGAATAAGCTTCGTGATCTGGGCGTAAAACTGGCTATGGACGACTTCGGCACAGGATATTCATCACTGAGCTATCTGCAAACGCTGCCTATCACTCTGCTTAAACTGGACAGATCATTTATAACTGACATCGAACATGACAACATTGCATACGAGATCGTTTCGGCAGTTATAAGGATAGCCAAGTCAAAGAAGATAGAAACGATCGCCGAGGGCATTGAAAACAATGTTCAGGAGTCCATTCTCCGTATGGCGGGCTGCGACTATGCGCAGGGCTTCCTTTACGGAAAACCCATGCCGCCGGAAGAACTTGAACATTTCCTTGAACAGAATCTCAACAATTAATAAATGGAGGTAAAAAACAATGAAAAGAAGAATAGGAATTCTTACAAGCGGCGGAGACTGCCCAGGACTCAACGCCACTATAAGAGGAGTTGCCAAAGCCTGCTATGAACGCTTTGGCGAAAATAATGTAGAGATAGTCGGAATATCAAACGGCTACTACGGTCTTATCAATAACCTTTGTGTGGATATGCAGCCGTCATCCTTTTCCGGAATCCTTACGCAGGGCGGAACTATTTTCGGCACCAAACGTCAGCCGTTCAAGATGATGCAGGTCATCGGCGAGGATAATGTCGATAAAGTAAAGAATATGAAAGAAACCTACAAAAAACAGAAGCTTGACTGTCTCCTTACACTCGGCGGAAACGGCACGCATAAGACGTCCAAGCTGCTTGCGGACGAGGGTCTTAACGTAATCGGTCTGCCAAAGACTATAGACAACGATATTTACGGAACAGACGTCACTTTCGGTTTTCACACTGCCGTGGATATTGCCACAGACGTTATCGACAGACTGCATACGACCGCAGCAAGCCATTCCAGAATCCTTGTCTGCGAGATCATGGGCAACAAAGCCGGATGGCTTACACTTAACGCCGGAATTGCCGGCGGTGCAGATATCATCATTATTCCTGAAATTCCATACGATATCGACAAAGTATGCGACGCAGTAATGGCAAGAAGCGCCAACGGAAAGGCTTTCTCGATAATCGCTGTTGCTGAAGGCGCTTATGACATAGAAGAGGCAAAAATGAAAAAGAAAGAACGTGCCAAAAAGCGTGCAGAGGCTCAGATCACTACTGCGACAAGCCGCATTGCAGCTCAGATTCAGGCTAATACAGGAATTGAAGCCCGTGTGTGCGTTCCCGGACATATGCTCAGAGGCGGAGCTCCCAGCGCTTATGACCGTGTTCTTTCAACCCAGTTCGGAGTTCACGCAGCCTACCTTATCGCTAAGGAAAAATACGGACGAACAGTTGCAAAGATCGGCAACAAAATCACATCAAATAAGCTTGACGACATTGCCGGAAAAACTAAGTTTGTCGATACGGACAATCATCTTGTCATTGCCGCAAGGGATATTGGCGTTTCATTCGGAGATTAATAAAAATAAGAGCTGCCGCACTCCTGCGGCAGCTCTTTTAGGAACGATATCAGCCACTTATGCGGGGACTCTGTCCCCACACCCCTGCCAAAGGGGGAATCCCCCCTTTGGAAACCCATTATTAATTATTTCTGATACCCGTAAAAGGGTATCTGAAATAATTAGCGTAAATGAAAATGAAGAAAAACTCACTATGGTATGAGTATGGGAACAGGACATCACATAAGTTGCCGACATTATTTCCGGAACAGGAGGATCATTTTGAAAAAAAGAATCCCGGAACTTGATTTTATAAAAGGAATAGCTATTTTTCTGGTCGTAACAGGTCATGTGATAAGCCAGGTCTGGAACACTTCCCCTGAGATCTACGAAAATTCGATACTTTTCAGATTTTGCTACTCGTTTCATATGCCGCTGTTTGTCTTTATCAGCGGATATATCTGCCGCATGACGATAAAGAATACCGGACAATGGCTTTTAAAACGTCTGCGGCGAATAGGAATTCCATATCTGCTTATGACTGCCATAGTATCCATATGGCTTAGAAACGGCGATATATCACAGTTCATTGTTTCCGCACCATACTGGTATCTGCTATTTGTCATGATCTCGGACAGCATTCTTTTTCTTGGGATAAAACTAGGATATGGTACGGTTATTTTTGCTCCTGTTTATGCGGCGGTTCTTCTGCTGACGCAGAATATTCCGCATAATATCGGCATTCTCAGACAACTTGCTGATTTTCTGCCGTTTTATGCTGCCGGAGCTCTTATACCCGTTCTGATAAATAAAATAAAAAGATTTAAACTGTCAACTCTTATCGGCAGCGGATTTTATATAACCGTTTTCCCCTTTTACCGCCACGGCATCGGAAATCAACTGGCGTACTGCCGTGAACTTCTCGGTACAGAAAACCTTTCACGGATTGTCGCCGTCTGCATCATTGTTCTGAATAAAATCGCCGTTCCCATATCAGGTATTGCAATGTTTTTTCTGCTGACAAAATTTGTTTACTCGCTGAAATCTGCCCGAAAGCTGAGGTCAGCGATGGAAACTGCCGGAAATCATACATTGGCTGTCTATCTGCTTCATGATCTGTTTTTTGTAAAGCCTTTTGCAAGTCCCATTGCGAATGCTATAATATCGCTGTTTACAGCCTTTTTTATTCCTCTGACAATATCCGTCATGTATCGCAGTGTGAAGAAAAAATTGGGAAATAATTTGTAAAAATAAAAATATTTCTGTTTTTCAGGAAAAAAGTCTTTTCAAAATGGAAAAAATATGATATAATAGATTAGATTTGTTTTAGGAGGTTTTTTTCATGACAGAAATGGAACTTTACAAACTCTGGTGCGAAAAAGCTACAGAGGATACTGATCTACAGAATGAACTCGCAGACATTAAAGATAATATAAATGACATAAATGACAGATTTTACCGTGACCTGGAATTTGGCACCGGCGGTCTCAGAGGAGTTATCGGAGCCGGAACCAACCGAATGAATATATATACTGTAAGACGTGCAACTCAGGGATTTGCAGATTATCTCAATCAGGAATACAGCAGTCCTTCCGTCGCTGTTTCTTATGACAGCCGCATAAAATCCGACATTTTCTCAAAAGCTGCCGCAGAAGTTCTTGCGGCAAACGGCATAAAGGTATACATTTATCCCTGCCTCGAACCGACCCCCTGCCTTTCCTTTGCAGTTCGTGCTCTTAAATGCCAGGGCGGAATCATGGTGACGGCAAGCCACAATCCAGCAAAATATAACGGCTATAAAGTCTACGGCGACGACGGATGCCAGATCACTCTCCGTGGTGCGGAGATCATTCTCAGCAAGATCAATGCGCTTGATATGTTCACAGGTGTAAAACATTCTTCTTTCGATGAGGAACTTGCAAAAGGAAATATTTCCTATATCGGCAACGACGTTATGGAAAACTTCTACAACAATGTTCTTGCAGAAGGCATCAATACCGATCTTTGCGCATCCAGCGGACTTAAAGTGGTTTACACTCCCCTCAACGGAACAGGAAACAAACCTGTCCGTGAAATCCTGAAAAGACTTGGCATAACGGATGTCACAGTGGTTAAAGAACAGGAGAATCCAGACGGAAACTTTACCACCTGCCCATACCCCAACCCGGAGATCCGTGAGGCTCTTGAAGTCGGTCTGAAATACTGCCGTGAAATCAAACCCGACCTTCTCCTTGCTACAGATCCGGACTGCGACCGTGTCGGAATCGCCGTTCCTGACGGCGACGACTACGCTCTCTTCTCCGGCAACGAAGTCGGCGCAATGCTTCTGGAATATATTTGCCAGCAGAGGATCAAAAACGGTACTATGCCAAAGAATCCTGTCGCTGTAAAGACGATCGTAACCACCGATATAGTAAATCTTATAGGAAAGGAATACGGCGTTGAGATCATAGACGTGCTCACGGGATTCAAGTTTATAGGCGAACAGATAGGTCTCCTTGAAGAAAAGGGAGAAGAAAACCGTTACGTATTCGGCTTTGAGGAAAGCTACGGCTATCTTTCCGGCACCTATGTACGTGACAAAGACGCTGTAAACGCATCAATGCTCATCTGTGAAATGGCTGCATATTACCGCACACAGGGAATTACGCTTCTCCAGGCAAGAGAAAATATGTACAAGAAGTACGGCGTTTTCTATCAGACGCTTCACAGCTTTACTTTCGAGGGTGAAAGCGGAATGAACAGAATGGCTGAGATCATGACCGAACTCAGAAACAACGTTCCGGCAGAGATCGGCGGTCTCAGAGTAGTTAAATTCGACGACTACAAAACAGGTATCTCCAGAGATATCGCTTCCGGAGCTGAAACTGCTCTTACACTTCCCAAGTCGAATGTTCTTGCATTCTTCCTTGAAGGCGGATCAAAGGCTATAGTACGTCCTTCCGGTACAGAACCGAAGATCAAGACATATTTTACAGCCACAGCTTCCACTCACGAAGAAGCTGAATCTCTTGAAGCTAAACTGGCTGAAGATTTCACAAAGACAATGAAGTGATTTTACTTATATGCAAAAAGCGGATTGTTAAATAAAAAAAATATATTTGAAACTGTTGACATACTCAACGATTCGTGTTATAATTAATTACTGTAATTAATGAAGCACTACTGTCTAAAGCAACTGATGGGCTGCTCGGTTATAAATTCTACCGAAAGAGGTGACAATCGTGAAAGAGGGAATCCATCCTAATTTTGTAAAGACTACTATTACCTGCCACTGCGGCAATGTAATAGAAACTATGTCCACAAAAGAAAACATCAAGGTTGAAATCTGCTCAAAGTGCCATCCGTTCTATACCGGAAAACAGAAGCTTGTTGATACAGGCGGACGTGTTGACAGATTCAAGAAGCGTTTCAATATGGACAAGTAATTTTTATAGCCGGTCTCAATTGACCGGCTTTTTGCGTTATAATTTTCACGGCGCATTTGCACAGCAATTTTTGTGCGTTGACGCCTTAAAGGAATTGCTATGAATTATTTTACCGTTTCAACGCCGGTCAAGGCTTCATTTATAGAAAAACGGTCGGAATTTATCGGTCATATCGCCCCTGTACAGACAAATGAAGAGGCTGTGGATTTTATCAATTCCGTCAAAGCAGAGCATCGAAAGGCAAAACATAACGTCTACGCCTACATTCTCAGAGAAAATAATATTTCCAGATATTCCGATGACGGAGAACCCCAGGGAACAGCAGGCGTTCCGGTACTGGACGTACTGCAAAAACGTGGTCTGACCGATATATGCGTTGTCGTCACACGATATTTTGGCGGAATACTTCTGGGCGGCGGCGGTCTGGTACGTGCGTATTCCCACGCTGCTTCACTTGCCTGCGACGCCGCTCATATAATGAATATGTGCCTTTGCCACAGAATCATAATTTCTGCCGGCTATACCATGTACGGAAAAATTTCCTACATCCTGCCGGCTTACGATACAATAACCGTCAGTTCCGATTTCGGGCAGTCTGTATCTCTTGAAATTCTGGTGCTTTCGGAAAAGCTTCAGCCGCTGATAAAGGAACTCACTGAAATAACCAATGGAACTGCGGAGATCGAAGATCTGGAAGAGCTATACGAAGACTTTTCGTCCGTCAAATAAACGGGAGGTGTTTATGTGACTGTACGTGAACAGATAGAATCAAAGGAAGCAGGCATCCTCAGTGAATTTGCCTGCAAAAGCACCGACAGCTATTTCACACGCAAGCTGCGGTCTGAGGAAAAATGCCCCTACAGAACCGAGTTTCAGCGTGACAGAGACAGGATTCTCCACTGTAATTCGTTCCGGCGTCTCAAACGAAAAACTCAGGTATTCCTATCCCCGATAGGAGATCATTACAGAACACGACTGACGCATACCCTTGAAGTATCGCAGATCGCCCGTACTATTTCCAGGGGTATGGGAATGAACGAAGATCTTACAGAAGCTATCGCCCTCGGTCACGATCTTGGACACTCCCCTTTCGGACACTGCGGAGAGGCTGTTCTCAACGAGATATGTCCTCATGGATTCAAACACTATCTGCAAAGCGTCCGTGTGGTAGAAGAAATCGAAAAAAACGGACGTGGACTTAATCTGACATATGCCGTGCGTAACGGTATAGAATGTCATACCAATAAAATTGCAGAATCCAAGGAAGGCTGCATAGTCCGGCTCGCCGATACTATCGCTTACATAAATCACGATATTGAGGACTCTATCCGTGCGGGAATTCTTTTTTCTCAGGATCTTCCCACAGAATGTACCGCTGTTCTCGGAAACACCAAAACCAAAAGAATAACCACTCTTATCGCTTCCGTTATTGAACACGGTCCGGATGTGATCGACTTCTCACCGGAAATCCGAAAAGCGCACGACGATCTCAGAGCGTTCATGTTTGAAAGGGTATATACAAACCCGGCGGCAAAACAGGAGGAGTCCAAAGCGGAGCTTCTGGTAAAAAAACTTTATTCATTCTTTATTGAAAACAGTTCTCTGCTGCCGGCGGAATATCGGGAAATTATGAGGAAAACAGACGAACACCGTGCCGTATGCGACTATATTTCCGGAATGAGCGACGAATATGCAGTTGATCTATACACTGAACTTTTCGTTCCGAAATTCTGGAAATAACAAGGAGCGCTCATGAAAACAAATGATGAATTTCTCTACAGACTCCGGACGGCAAACCCCATTGATACCGTCATGGGAGCGTATGTGAATATCATACGACGGGGCAGAAATTATATCTGTTCCTGCCCTTTTCATTCGGAAAAAACGCCTTCATGCACCGTTTTTACCGATACGCAAAGCTTTTACTGCTTCGGATGCGGCGCAGGCGGAGACGTTATAACCTTTATAATGAAGATTGAGAACCTCGATTTCACCGAAGCCGTCAAGCTGCTTGCACAGCGTTCCGGACTGGAGATACCAAAAGAAAATTCACGTGACAGTCAGCTTGCCAAACGGAAAACAAGAATATACGAAATGAACCGTATAGCCGCAAACTTTTTCTATACTCAGCTTATCAGGGGAAACGATAAATCAGGACTACGGTATTTTGCCGACAGAAAGCTTTCTCCGCAGACAATAAAGAAATACGGTCTCGGCTATGCCCCCGACTCCTGGAACGCACTGACGGATATGCTCCGCTCAAAGGGTTACTCCAATGACGAAATAACCGACGCATGGCTTGGTTCAAGATCAAAAAAGGGAAATATCTTCGATATCTTCCGCAAACGAGTCATGTTTCCGATCATCGATCTCAGGGGAAATATAATCGGATTCGGCGGACGTGTTCTGGATAATTCGCAGCCGAAATATCTCAACACCGGAGCGACTCCAGTTTTCGACAAGGGTTCTAACCTATTTTCCATGAACTTCGCAAAAAACGCCGATACAAAACGTCTTATACTGTGTGAGGGATACATGGATGTCATCGCTGTGAATCAAGCCGGTTTTGAAAATGTCGTCGCCACCCTGGGCACCGCTATAACTCCTGATCAGGCACGGCTGATGAGCCATTATGCAGAGGAAGTTGTTATCGCTTACGACAGCGACGGCGCAGGTCAGAAAGCCACCCAGAAAGCTATAAATCATTTTGCGGACGTAGGAATCCGTACCAGAATTCTACGTATGAACGGTGCAAAAGATCCGGACGAATATATAAAAAAATTCGGACATGACCGGTTTAAAATGCTCATCGACGGTTCGGACGACGCCAACGATTTTATGCTTGACAAATGTGAAGAAGGACTTGATCTTTCTACCGAAGCAGGGCGTGTTGAACTGCTCAAACGTGCTTCAAAAGTTCTGGCTGCTATTGAATCTCCTCTCGAACGTGAAGTCTATATTTCAAGAACATCAAGGAAATGCGATATTCCTACCGAAGTGCTGAAAACGCATATAAACGGTCTGCTGAAAAAAAATTCCCGAACGGAAAAAAAATCGGAATGGCGCAACATAACGTCAAAGGCGGCATACAGCCGTGACGACCTTAATCCAGAAGCACAGGAGCACAAAAAGGAAGCAAGAGCGGAGGAAAACATAATATATTTCCTGTTGAAGCATCCCGCAGAAGCGGCAGAAATCGAAAAGGACGCTCCGCCCGATATATTTATAACCGCACTGAACAGAAAGATCTACACATCTCTTCTGGAAAAAATGAAAACATCCGACAAATTTACTCTTTCTCTTCTGGCGGGTGAATTTTCTGACGAAGAAATGGGCAGAATAAGCCGGATAGATGTGACGAACCGTGAATACGCCATAAACAGAAGCGTTTTTACCGACTGTGTAAACGTTCTTAAAAGTTACAAATCGTCAGACAGCCAAAATATGAGCGACGATGACTTACGCAAACTTTTCAGATCAAAAAGCAAAAAATAGGAGGAACTTTTATGGAAAACAAAAGGCACACCATCGATGCCCTTATGGAACAGGGCAAAGCTAACGGAAAGCTGACAACCAAGGAAATCACAGATGCTCTTGAGGAAATGGATTTTGACGTTGACCAGATCAATACCTTCTATGATAACTGCGAGAACCTCAACATTGAGATCGTTGAGGATATGAACATCGACGCAGATCTGAAAATAGGTCTTGACTCCAACCTTACCGACGACCTTGAACTTGCTCTGTCCACTGAAGGTATAGCTATTGACGATCCTGTAAAAATCTATCTCAAAGAAATCGGACGTGTTCCGCTGCTTACAACGGAAGAGGAGATCGAGTTGGCGCAGAGAATGGCAAAGGGCGACCCTTATGCAAAGAAACGACTTTCAGAAGCTAATCTCCGTCTTGTCGTAAGCATTGCCAAAAAGTATGTTGGCAGAGGAATGCAGTTCCTCGACCTTATCCAGGAGGGAAACCTTGGTCTTATCAAGGCTGTTGAAAAGTTCGATTACACCAAAGGATTCAAGTTCTCGACATACGCCACATGGTGGATACGTCAGGCTATTACAAGAGCTATTGCCGATCAGGCAAGGACTATCCGTATACCCGTCCATATGGTTGAGACCATTACAAAGGTAAAGAAGGTATCGAGCCAGCTTCTCCATGAAAACGGTCATGACCCCAGTCCGGAGGAAATCGCCGAGAAAATAAATATGCCCGTTGACAAGGTACGTGAGATCATGCGTGTGGCGCAGGATCCAGTTTCCCTGGAAACGCCTATCGGCGAGGAAGAGGACAGTCACCTTGGCGATTTTATCCCCGACAACAACGCCCCTGCACCGGCTGAGGCAGCTTCTCATACGCTTCTCAGGGAACAGCTCAACGAAGTTCTTGCAACTCTTACCGATCGTGAGGCTAAGGTTCTCAAGCTGAGATTCGGTCTTGAGGACGGAAAATCCCGTACTCTTGAAGAGGTGGGGCAGCGCTTCGACGTTACCCGTGAACGTATCCGCCAGATAGAAGCAAAGGCGCTCAGAAAGCTTCGTCATCCGAGCAGGAGCAAAAAGGTCAAGGATTTTCTTGACTGATGCATA
The DNA here is from genome assembly GCA_947345935.1 of uncultured Ruminococcus sp. Classification (GTDB taxonomy): domain Bacteria; phylum Bacillota; class Clostridia; order Oscillospirales; family Ruminococcaceae; genus Ruminococcus. The sequence continues at coordinate 40,128 of CAMZZN010000007.1, read as the reverse complement.
CATATCACGCCGCTGATGCAATGCATCCGGTTAAGTAAGTATGATTCCGTTCTGTTAATACAGAGCGGAATTTTTTTGTCTGAATATGTATTGTTTTTGTAGGGGTTGGCGCCCACGACAACCCGAAATATCCATAAAAACATACGGGACGTCGAAGGCGCCGTCCCCTACGTGTTAAAATAAATAATTAAAAACAAAAATTGATTTGCGTGTGTCTGCATAAAACTATTGACTTTGAATGCATAAAGTTGTATAATAATATATGTATAAATTCGGAAAATCCGGTCGCTGCATACCGTTTAATGCAGCTCCGCATGATCCCCCCACGATCAATAATATGCGGCACTTGGAGCATTTATGAGTATTTTTAATCTGGAAAAAAATCCTCCCGAACTTAGCCGTGACTGGCTCATTTTTCAGCAGTTTGTCGGGAATATCGGAGCTTTTATGTATATTGCAAAGGAAAAAACAGCCTATCTTGACGGAGAAGCCTGCCGTATGCTTTCATGTCCCGCCAAGAAAATGAATGAATTTGAATTCTTCAATATTCTTGAAAGGATATCCAAAAACCCGGTAGAGGGACAGAAACATATTTATAAATTCCATGACGGCAATGTTACACGCTACATAAAAATGAATATATATGAAAGCAGCGATGAATGGCTCGGATTTGTCCAGGACTTTTCACGGCGCATAAACGAGATCAGCAAACCCGACCGATTTACGGAGTTTGATCCCGTTACCCGACTGCTGTCCTACCCTTCGTTCTCCAATAAGGTAAGGAAGATTATGCCTGAAGTCAAACGCTGCTGTCTTGCCACTCTCTACGTCAACGGTCTGGATAAGCTTGGTTCTTATTTGACTGTCGACAATGCCAACAACTGCCTGACGTCTGTAGCAGAAACGATAAAAAGCTTTTCCGCTGACAATATAATCATCGGATTCAAGTCAAATTATGAAATATGCGCCTTTTTCAGCGATTACGATAAAATGGCTATTTACAATATTCTCAACAGCATGGATGAAGCCGTCCAGAACTGCGTTCTGACTGACGACTTCGGCGAAATAATCGACATTTCCGACAAAAGCCGTCTCAGCCTTTCTATCGGTTGTTCCTCGTATCCTGATGAAGCGTCAGATTTCAATATGCTCGTGAATTATTCGGAGTTTGCTCTATACGAAGCAAGAAGCGACCGCCGCTGCGTTATAAACTGGTTCTCGGAGGAAAATTATATCAGAGAAAAAGATTCCTACAAAAACGCTCTGCTTTTCTCCAGGATCATCCGTGAAAATCTTCTCACCTACTATTTTCAGCCTATTGTTGAAACAAATACTGGAGAGATAGTGGCATACGAAGCTCTTATGAGAACGACTGGCGATATAAAAATGACTCCGTCACAGATACTGAAAATCGCCGACAGCCAGAAGAATCTATACGAGATCGAAAAGCACACTTTCTTCAACACTCTGAAAATACTCAGCGACAACCAGCAGGTATTTGAAAACAAAAAGCTTTTCATCAACTGTCTGCCCAACGCCCTGCTTACAGATGACGATTATAATGAACTGTATCTTACATACGGTGAACTTATAGAAAAATGTATTATTGAAATAGTGGAAAACAGCGCCGCTACTCATAACGAAATTGAAGTTCTCAAGAAGCGGTGCGGATTCACTCACGCTCAGCTTGCTATTGACGATTATGGATCGGGATATGCCAACAGCTCTAATCTGCTGAAATATTCCCCCGATTATATCAAGATCGACCGTTCTCTTATAAGCGATATACAGAACGATCTGAAAAAACAACAACTCGTGACATCGGTCATTGAATTCTGCCACGACAATCAGCTCCAGTCACTTGCAGAGGGCGTTGAAACGCTCCAGGAACTTAAAACCGTAATACGTCTGGGCGTTGACCTTGTGCAGGGATACGTGACGTCAAAGCCGAAGCCGCTGTTCCTGAACAGCATTTCATCGGACGTCAAGGATGAGATCATCAAAACAAACCTTGAAGTCCGTCCCTGCGGCGTGAAGAAGATATACAATGCAAGAAATGATTCCGAGGTGGATATTCTGCGGCTCGCACTTGAAAAATATACGGATATACACATTTATCAGAGCAAACTTACAATCGTCGGAGATCCTGATAAGCCGGTAAATATGAATATCTCTATAATGGATAATCACAGCTGTGACCTGACGCTGAAAAACGTTAATATAACCAGCGGCAACAGCAAACCCACTATCGCTGTAGGCGAGTATGCAAGGCTATGCCTTAATATAAGCAAAAATAACAGACTGGGATATTCCGGCATTTATGTGCCTATGGGATCTCAGTTTGAACTGACAGGAAAAGGCTCGCTGACCATTGACGGCAACGCTACCGACGGTATCGGAATCGGAAACGACCACGAACACGGATACGGAGATATAACCATTAATACCGCCGGAACTCTGGAGATCATATCCAACGGCAACGATTGCCTCTGTATCGGCGGCGGATACAATGAAAACGAATCAGAAATAAATCTGATGTCCGGAAAAATAAAACTTCTTATGCATACCCACAACGGTCTTGCTGTCGGAAGCTTCCACGGAGACGCCGATATAAATATATCCGACAAATGCAGCCTTGATATCACCATGTCCGGAATCAAGGTCGCAGGAATCGGAAGTCTCAGCGGCATTGCCTCGATAACCTCCGCCGGAGATATACGCATAAGCTGTACCGGAGCTCAAACTGCCGGAATAGGTATACTCGATGAAGGCGAGGGAAGCATCTATATCAGCAATGGCAAAGTCAACATGAAAATGCGGTCGGCAAAGCACACCTGCATAGGTACCTGCGGCGGAAACGTCAATACGAAAATACAGGATTCCGAGGTAATAATAGACTCCGAGGGCGACGATGTTACCGGCATAGGCGACGCATCAGGCTCCGGCAGCGTTTCTCTTATCGACTCTGCCGTTACTATGAGCATACTTGCCTCCAATCCGAAAGATATCGGCACATCCGACGGCGATATAACTATACGGGGCGGAGCTGTGAATTCCCTTGTAAACAATCGAAGAATTCCGCACAACAGCAATTGAAAAACGAAAGGAACTGTTAATTAATATGAAACTTGGTATGGTTGGTCTGCCCAATGTGGGCAAAAGCACTCTCTTCAACGCACTTACAAACGCCGGCGCAGAATCGGCAAATTACCCGTTCTGCACTATTGAAAAAAACGTGGGAATCGTTTCTGTTCCCGATGAACGTCTGGACAAGCTCGCCGAAATGTACGAGCCTGATAAATTTACTCCGGCGACTCTCGAATTCGTGGATATCGCCGGTCTGGTCAAAGGAGCTTCAAAGGGCGAAGGTCTCGGAAACAAATTTCTTGCGGATATACGTGAAGTAGACGCTATTGTTCACGTTGTAAGATGCTTTGAGGACGCCAATATAATTCACGTTGACGGCTCTATAAATCCTCTCCGTGATATTGAAACGATCAATCTGGAGCTTATTTTCTCGGATATCGAAATGATAGATCGCCGCATTGACCGTGCTAAAAAAGCCGTTAAGGGCGACAAAAAATATCTTGTTGAAATTGATTTTCTGGAACGTCTCAAAGCTCATCTGGAAAACGGAAAATCTGCAAGAGCATTCGATTTTACCGACGATGAAAGAGAACTTATAAAATCTACTCCCCTCCTCTCCGCAAAACCTGTTATCTATGCCGCCAACCTCAGCGAGGACGATTTCATAAACAATATTGAAACCAATGAAAACTATCAGAAAGTTAAGGCTCTTGCTGAAGAAGAACATTCCGCCGTTCTGCCTATCTGCGCACAGATCGAGGCAGAGATATCCGATATGGAAAGCGATGAAAAGGCTATGTTTCTTGGAGAACTCGGTCTGGAGGTATCAGGGCTGAACCGCATCATCAAGGAGGGATATGCACTGCTCGGACTCATCTCATATCTTACGGCAGGCAAGCAGGAAGTGCGTGCATGGACTATCACAAAGGGCACGAAAGCGCCTCAAGCAGCCGGAAAGATACACACCGACTTTGAAAAAGGCTTTATCCGTGCCGAGGTCATCTCCTTTGACGATCTTATGGAATGCGGATCAATGGCAGCTGCAAAAGAAAAAGGTCTTGTCCGCCTGGAGGGCAAGGAATACGTAATGCAGGACGGCGATATCGTCCTCTTCCGGTTCAATGTCTGATCTCGATTTCAGAAAGCATATCTGGAAGCCTTTTAACAAAGGCATTTTTCAGTATGACATGATACAGCCCGGAGACAGGATAGCCGTATGCATTTCCGGAGGCAAGGATTCAATGCTGCTGGCAGAGTGTATGAAACAGCTCCAGAGCTACGGAAAACCCGATTTTCAGGTTGTTTTTCTTGCAATGGACCCCGGATACACGGATGAAGTCAGGGAAAAGATACTTAAAAACTGCGTGTCAATGAGCATTCCGGTAAAAATGTACCGGACTAAGGTCTTTGATTCTGCCGGAGACGATATTAAAAATCCCTGCTTTCTGTGCTCCCGCCTGAGACGTGGCTGGCTCTATAAAAAGGCGTCCGAACTGGGCTGCAATAAAATCGCACTGGGTCATCACTTCGACGACGTGGTGGAAACCATCCTCATGGGAATGCTCTATGGTTCGCAGATGCAGACAATGCTGCCAAAACTTCACAGCGAAAACTATCCGGGCATGGAGCTTATACGTCCGCTGTATCTTGTGCGTGAAGAAAGGATCATTCAATGGCAGCATGAAACAGGTCTGCTCTTTGAACGCTGCGCCTGTCGGCTTACAGAAAAAAACGATCGCAGTTCAAAGAGACTGGAGATCAAAATGCTGCTGCGTCAGCTGCGTGTGATCAATCCGGCTGTCGATATGAATATTTTTCGCAGCGCTGAAAACGTCAATCTGCGTAAACTAATATCCTATCACGACGGAAATGAATACCACAGTTTTCTTGACGATTATCATGAGGGGATTTCTGTAAGAGGGACAAAAAATATGTAGAAAGCCGCATCTGATGCGGCATTTTTGCAAAATAATTGCAAAATCTCTTGCAAAAAAGATATTACAGAGGTATAATTTATTTATGAAAAATACCAAACCCGACAAGAAAAAGAAACTAAATAAACGGCTTGTTATCCTGGCGATTCTCCTTATTATAATTATCCTGCTTTTTATATGGGGATTTCGGCTTAAAACCGAAACATACAAGATAAAATCCGACAAAATAGACAAGGGGCTGAAAATCGTTTTTATCTCCGATCTTCACAACTGTTTCTTCGGCGGAACAGATCAGTCCGGATTGAAAAAGGAAATAGAAAAGGCAAACCCCGATATTGTGATATTCGGCGGCGACGTCATTGATATGGTCGGCGGACAGAAATATGCTCTTACTCTTATGGAATGGTCGGCTGAGAGATATCCCTGTTTCTATACTCCCGGAAATCACGAATGTATGCGTGACGATACGGATGAGTTCGTAGACAAAGTTAAAGAATCCGGCGTTACAGTCTGCCATGAAAATTATTCCGACCTCGAGATCAGAGGTCAGGCGGTCAGAATATACGGGGTACTCGAACATCATGACTTGAGCTGGGAAACTTTCAGTGTTCCTCCCGACGACAGCGTTTACACTATCCTTATTGCCCATCAACCTGAACAGATAGAATATTATCTCGGCCATAAGGTCAAATTTGACCTTATCCTGTCCGGTCACGCCCATGCAGGTCAATGGAGGATACCGGTAATACTCGATCAGGGGCTTTATGCTCCGGATCAGGGACTTTTTCCGGAATATACCAACGGAATGTACACATACGGCGATACTGTCCACATTATAAGCCGTGGTCTTGCAAAACCGCTGAGAATGATCTTCATTCCGAGAATTTTCAACCGCCCTGAATTATCGGTTATTGAGGTTACATAAATGTAATATTTTTCTTGAAAAAAACTACTTGTATTTTTTTAGAAATAATGATATAATGATATTAAAGCGATTCTGTTTTTATACTCGTACCAATAGAGGGCTTTCCCTTTGGCAATGGTGTGGGTGATTCCCCATTGTATGGGGAAATGTCAGCTAAGCTGACAAAGGGGACACGCCCAGGTTAGGGGATGTCACGAAGTGACAGAGGGGTGCGGGTCTCCGGTGGAGACCTCTCGCAAAGCGAGAAGCACCGACCGAACCGACAGGTGAGACAACGGACGACTGTCAGGAGCAGAGTCCCAACTTAAAAAGAACAAAAAAGGATACCAAAAAATGGAAAAGAATAATATTTTTACGGAGGACACCGCAGGCGTTATCTGCGGCAGAAATCCTGTTATCGAGGCGTTGAAATCCGGAACGCCGCAGCTTGACGCTGTATACATAAACGGATCGGGCGGAAGTCTTAACCTTATACGCAGCCTTGCAAAGGAAAAAAACGTGGTGGTCAAAGACGCCCAGGAGCAAAAACTTAACCAGCTTTCAGGCGGCGCTTCTCATCAGGGGGTCGTGGCATTCGGAGCCTGCGGCGAATACGTTTCGGTTGAGGATATTCTTGAAGTCTCACGAAAAAAGGGCACGAAGCCTTTTATTATAATCTGCGACGAGATCGAAGATCCCCATAACCTCGGCGCTATAATCCGTACTGCCGAAACATCCGGAGCAGACGGCGTTATCATTCCGAAACGGCGCAGCGCCTCCCTGAACGCTACAGTATTCAAGACTTCTGCCGGCGCTGCCAGCTACGTTCCGGTGGCAAGAGTCGCCAACCTTGCATCCTGCATAGATACGCTGAAAGAAAACGGCGTATGGATCTACGGCACGGACGCTTCCGGCAGCGACTATGATAAGACAGATCTCACCGGAAGCTGTGCTCTGGTCATTGGCTCGGAGGGATTCGGCATCAGCCGGCTTATCCGAAAAAAATGCGACTTTATGATAAAACTTCCGATGCTTGGAAAAATCAACTCTCTCAACGCTTCTGTTGCCGCCGGTATCTTCATGTACGAGATACTCAGGCAGCGGAATAACTTATAAGGAGAAAATCATGCCGGATCAGAAAATATCTCTGGAGGATATTCTGAACGAGTATTCTCCTGAAAATCAGAAACCCAAAACAAAAGTCGGACGTGTTGACGCTCAGAAAATTATTAATTCAACAGTTGAATCAACCCGTACGTCATTAAAAACACCTCCGAAAGCTCCGCCTGCTTCACACGAAAAATCCGATATTTTCGACGGAGCTTTGCGAAAATCAACTCCTGCGGACGAGTTCAAACCTGCCGATCTTTCCAGAAAACGCATTTCGGTGGTGGACAATAAGAATATCGGGCCTATACGCACAGTTGCATCCCACAAAAAGGAAACTGCAAATACGGGAACTGTTCCCGTGACCAGAATTCCGCCCGACGCCGCCCCCAAGATAAGACGGATGAGTGAATCGACAAGGGCAAAGGAGCTTGAAGAGATCAAGCGAAAAAACAAAAAGAAAAAAAATCATAAATCACCGTATACCTATAATTATGAAAGCCCGGACGGCGAGTATATGTATTCACCGCCGAACTTCCGCAAAAAAAAGCGGACACGAGCTCAGATCGAGGCAGAAAATGACAGTCCGGAGGGAAGAAAATCCATTACCGATATTGTCCCCTCTCCCGCCGCTGTCGAAGCCGCAAAGCCCGTTCAGCCTGCGCCGAGAGCCAAAAAGACAAGCATCAATCTCAGCGAACCGGCAGAAATAAACGCAAGCGAGCTTGACGTGCATATCACTCAGGAACAGGAGGAATATCTCTCTGTAAAGGCTCGAAAGAAACGCACCAAGCGCATTGTGGATTTCAATTACTACGGCGATGTGGAGGACGTGGGACGTGATATCTATGAGCTGAAAAGCATTATCGGCGTCCGGGTGTTTATACTTACAATGACTGCTCTGCTTAGCTTGTTTATCACCATTGCAAATCAGTTCGGGCTTCCTGTCATCGGCATTCCGGACAGCAGCAGCGCAAAATCATACATGGCGATACATCTGCTGCTCGGAATTGTTTCCGTCGTTTCATCTATGCCGGTCATCACCAAAGGTCTGAAAAAAGTATTTACTTTCTCCGCTGATACGGACTCTATGACGGCAATAACGGCTCTTTCATGTATGATTGCACTTGTTCCGGCGATTCTTTTTCCTGAACTTGCGGCAGAGAATCACTTTAACATATATATGCCGATAGGAATCCTGGCACTTCTCGTCAACGCCGTCGGAAAACTGCTAATTATAAAAAGAGCAGCCCGGAATTTCAAATTTGTTTCCAAAAATTTTGACCGTCACGGCGTCGTTTATGTTACCGATGAAGAACGTGCCGAACGTCTTACACGAGGTACTCTCGGCGATTTTCCAATACTTGCTTCAACAAGGAAAACGGACTTCCTTACCGATTTTCTGCGATATACCTATTCATCAGACATGGCAGATTCATATTGTCACAAGGCAGCGCCGCTCTGTATGATCGCCTCGGTAATCGTCGCCTGTTTCCTGACCTACTTTACAAAAGGAAGTCTGGGAACGGCAGACGCAGCGGTATTCGGATTCTCTATATTCAGTATGCTGATCTGCGCATCCTCATGCATCGCTATGCCGTTTGTTGTTAATATCCCTCTTGAAAAAACGGCTGCGGCTGTCTTTCCGGGAAAGGGAATTATGCTCGGATACCAGAGCGTGGATGATTTTTACGATGCGAATTCCATTCTTGTTGACGCCAATTCGCTCTTTCCGGAAGGAAACGTCAAGCTGGCAGGAATCAAAGTATTTTCAAATACAAAAATAGACGAAGCTCTTCTGGAAGCTGCAAGCCTTACATATCATGCCGGAAGCATTATGCGGTATCTGTTCAGAGACGTGGCATACGGCAGAGAAGAAGCGCTGTATCCCATTGAAAATTTTTCATATGAGGAATCTTTAGGCATCTGCGGCTGGATAAACAACAAGCGTGTGCTCTTCGGAAACCGTGAACTTATGACAAGCCATAATATTGAGGGCATACCTACAAAAACAAAAGAAGCCGAATTTGCTTCGGATAATCAGGAAGCTTTGTATCTGTCCATTTCAGGAAATCTGGCGGCAATGTTCATTGTGGATATAACAGCCGATAAAAAAGTAAAGAAATGGGCAAAACGTCTTTGCAGGAACAAGGTTTGCCTTATTCTCAGAAGCGTTGACCCATGTATCTCACTTAAAAAGATAGGCACTCTCTTTGGTATACCGGAAGAAATGGTGCGTATCCTTCCGAAGCGTCTGCACGAGGACTTTGAAGAAGAAACCAAAAAAACCGTTCGCCTCAGCGCTTCAATGGCTACAACAGGAAAATTCACATCTCTGGCACAGCTTCTCATAGGCACGAAAATTGTACATAATTCAGCAATTATCGGACTTATTGTACAAACCGTTTCAATAATTCTCGGCTTCGGTTTCGCAATGCTGATGATACTTTCAAAGGCTTTCGAGACAAATTACATTTATATGTCGGCTACAGCTCTGATAATCTACAACGCAGTCTGCTCGGCTCTGACCTGTGCAGCCGTAAGCGTTAAAAAGCTCTGACCGATAAACCCGACCTGTATCCGAAGCTTTGCGGATGCAGGTCTTTTCACGAAAGGAGACAAATATGTCTGAAAGACAAAATCACGGACACGGAAAAATAAACGACAACGACAGCACTATCCTTATCCCCGACGATTCAGAGGAATACAGAAAATACGCCCAGGAATACAGCCGGCAGAATTACGGACAAAATCCTTCTGTACAGCAGAATTATCAGGGCTATCAGCAAAATTACCAGCAGCAGTATTATAATAATGATCCCGGCGGCGTACAACAGCCTTATTACGGTCAGCAGCAGTATCAGGGACAGCAGGGAGGTTATTATCCCCAGCAGCCCTATTACGGCGGTCAGTATCCGCAGCAGAATCCATATCCGCAGCAGCCGAAATATCCGCCGCAGAAGAAAAAAAGAAAAAAGAAAAAGAAGAAAAGAAAGAGTTTATTCCTCAAGATATTTTTCAGAGTATTTTTCTCGCTTCTTATAATTTTTCTGCTGATTTTCGGGATATATTCCTGCGTTTCGCTTTCGCTTATCAGCAAGATCAACTACAGGGAAACAGGAGAAAGAGACCGTACTCCCGGCGCAATGAGCGAAAAATATGTTGACAGCGTACTGGTTATCGGTACGGACGGACGGACTATCGACGACCGTGGCCGCTCTGATTCGATGATACTTGTATCGTTCAACCGCAAAACGAACCAGATAATCATGACGTCGTTCATGCGTGACAGCTACGTGGACATTCCCGGTCAGGGCATGGACAAGCTCAATGCGGCATACTCCTACGGCGGTCCGGAACTGCTGATGGATACGATAGAAAGTAATTTCAATGTTAAGATCGACAACTATGTTTCTGTAAATTTCTCATCGTTTGCTGCTATCATAGACGCTGCCGGCGGAATTGATCTGAAAATATCTGATGAGGAAGCCGAAGCCATAAACGTTATCCTGGTCAGCGAAGTAAACGAGCTCATGGGAGACGAACCGGCTGCCGATTTCCTGACCGGCGGCGGAAAAGTACATCTCAGCGGCAAACAGGCGCTGTGCTATTCGAGAATAAGATATGTCGGCAACAACGACTTTGAGCGGACTTCACGCCAGCGTACGGTCATGACCGAGCTTATTAAAAAAGCCGCTTCTTCCGGTCCGTCGTTTGTTAAGAAAGTATCTGAAAAGGCTCTGCCCAATATCACAAGCAATATGACAAAAGGCGAGCTTTACCGATTATCTCTCCGCCTGCCTTTTGTGCTGAACTACGACATGGAACAGATACAGATACCCGTCGAAGGAAGCTACTGGGGCGAAAGCGTATATGCCGGCGACGTCCTCGCTATGGACTATGAAGATAATATCAGAACTATCAGGAAAAAAGTCTTTGCAGAAGATTAATGCTGTTTCTATAACTAATTTTTAAAAAACACTTGACATCAGCGCCAAAAAGTGGTATAGTATTTAAGTAATGTACAGCTGTTCGTCTACGGTGGACGGCAAGGGAGTTTCAGTATGGATAATAAAAATCAGCGTAATTCACAGCTAATCGTTGCAGACGCCGATGTACTTCCGGACGTTTTTTCAAAAGTCATCGAGGTGAAAAAGCTTATCGCACAGAAAGGCGAGAAAAGTTCTGCATCAGCCTGCCGGAGAGTGGGGATATCCAGGAGCGCATACTATAAATACAAGGACAGCGTTTTCCCCTACGAGGAGCTTATCACCCGGAGAATAGTCAGTCTCTATCTTCTGCTGAACGACAGTCCGGGCGTGCTTTCCAGCGTACTTGCTTTTCTGCACAGCCATGATGCCAACATCCTCACCGTCAATCAAAGCATACCAATAGACGGAGCGGCGGCGATAAATATATCTCTCCGTCTGCCGGGCGTTTCGGAGGATAAGCTTGAATGGCTCTATTTAATTACTGAACTCAACGGCGTGCTTGAGGTCAAGATCCTCTCCGCCGAATAGCAATCGGAGGTTATCATATATGTCAGCAAAATTTGCGGTTTTAGGCTATGGAGTTGTCGGCTCCGGCGTTGTAGAACTTTTCTACAAAAACAAACAGAGTATCGAAAAACGTGCCGGAACGGAAATGGATATAAAATATATTCTCGATCTGAGAGATTTTCCGCAGTCTCCATATCGTGACAAATTGACGAAAAACTTTGAAGATATCGTCAACGATGACGAAGTAACATCCGTTGCCGAATGCATGGGCGGCGTAGAACCTGCATTCAGCTTTGTAAAGGCGTGCCTTGAAAAAGGAAAAAGCGTCTCGACTTCAAACAAGGAGCTTGTAGCCGCAAAAGGCGATATATTACTGAAAACGGCTAAGGAACACAACTGCAATTTCTTCTTTGAGGCAAGCGTAGGAGGAGCTATCCCCATAATCAGACCGCTCCATAGATGCCTTGCAGCAAATGATATTACTCGTGTTGCAGGTATTCTCAACGGTACTACTAACTTCATTCTTACAAAAATGTACAACGATAATATGCCCTTTGACAAGGCGCTCAGCCTTGCTCAGGAACTGGGCTATGCCGAAAAAGATCCCACTGCCGATATCGAGGGACACGATGCCTGCCGTAAGATCTGCATCATCTCCTCCCTTGTTTTCGGAAAACACGTATACCCGAAAGATGTATACACAAAGGGAATTTCAGGAGTTGATCTATGTGATGTAGCTGCCGCCGACGTTCTCGGTCACAGCGTAAAGCTTATCGCTTTGGTAAATTCTCTGGACGACGGAAGAATACTTCCTGCCGTTATGCCGATGCTCGTTTCCTATGACGATATTATGTCCGGCGTAAACGATGTTTTTAACGCTGTCGCAGTTTACGGAGACGGAATCGACAAGGCTATGTTCTACGGACGTGGCGCTGGAAAGCTCCCGACTGCCAGTGCTGTTCTCGGCGATGTTATCGAGGCTGTCAAGCATAAGGTAACTGTTTTCTCCCAGAGCTGGGAATCCTCAGAGGACAACAGCTTTATCGCCGGAGTCAACGAACTGACTGCCCGGTGGTACTTCCGTGTACCGTCGTCATGCACTGCTCCGGAAGGCTCATACGAGCATGAAAACGGCATATCATATATTACGGCAGAAAAAATGAACTTCAAGAACGCTATGGACAAAGCAGCAGAGTGCGAAGCTCTCGCTGTAATGCCAGTGCTTGAATAATATAAAGAAAGGATAATAAATATGGCAGAATTAAAATACGAAATCACTGAATCTATTGGAGTTCTTTCAGAGAACGCCAAGGGTTGGACAAAAGAACTCAACATGGTAAGCTGGAACGAATACGAACCCAAGTACGATATCCGTGAGTGGTCGCCCGACCATTCGAGAATGGGAAAGGGCGTAACGCTTACTGCTGATGAGCTTGCAAGCCTTAAAGATCTTCTTGCCAACATCGACCTCGATTCATTTGAATAATAACTTCGGGTTTCTTTCCGAACTTTTACACGTACTTGTTGAGGAAAACCCTTTTGAAAAAGGGTTATTCCTCAAACTCCTTTCCTAAAACTTTCAGTATTAAATTTAAGCCTGTTAAGGCGCACCGGAAATTCTTAAGATTTCTTTTTTGTATGGTGTGCGCCTTAACAGGCTTAAATTAGTGTTAAAAGTCTTTGGAAGAGGGTTCGGGGGAGAACCTTTCTTCAGAAAGGTTTCCCCCGATAATTGCATATAAAGTTTCAGAAAGAAACCCGAAGTTATTATATCAGAGAATAAAACAGATAAGTCCGCTGCATCCGTCGTTGATGACACGTTCCAGAGCCTCCTGAAGCTTCATTCTGGCGTCTGTAGGCATCTTGTAGAGCTTGTTGTGAAGCCCCTCGTTGACTAATTCATGCAGCGATTTTCCGAATATATTTGAATCCCATATCTTCTTCGGGTCTTCGTCAAAGCCGTCCAGCAGATACATGATAAGTTCCTCCGACTGCCGTTCAGACCCCACTATCGGGCTGACTGTCGTATTGATATTGGCCCTCATAAGGTGAATCGACGGCGCAGACGCTTTAAGCCGGACGCCGTATTTTCCGCCCTGACGTATGATCTTCGGTTCTTCAAGTGACAGCTCATCCATTTCCGGCATGATTATGCCGTATCCTGTCGCCTCCACCTCTGCCAGCGCCGGTTCTATCCGCTGATATTTGCGTCTTATGTCGTTCAGCTCCGTAAGCAGAGGCATAAGATCGCTCTCGCTTTCGATCTCAATACCCGTCGTCTCCCCCAGTATCTTATAGAACAGGCTGCTGTCAAGTTCGGCGTTTATGGTTACAGACCCCTTGCCGAGGTCGATAGAAGAAATCTCCGCCTTGACAATATGCGGGCACTCCCCCATAGCCTGCGCCGCTGTCTTCGCTTCACGGACTATCCTTATATCTCTTGCGGCATTCCTTATGCAGTCGAGTATCTCCGATTTCAGCCAGTGTCCCTTTTCAAGGGAATTTATCCAGCGTGCCGTGCGGATGTTGATCTCCTTGATAGGGAAGGAAAACAGTATCTCACGGATTATTCCTTTTATATCCTCTTCGTCAAGATCAAGACAGCTCACAGGGATGACCTTTGCATCATAGCGGTCTGTGAGTTCTTCTGCCAGAGCTTTTGTCTGCGGAGAATCAGGAGAAGTTGAATTAAGGATAACGATAAAAGGCTTTCCGAGTTCCTTCAGCTCACGTATAACACGTTCTTCGCACTCCTCATACTCGGCACGAGGAATATCTGAAACAGAGCCGTCCGTGGTAACTACCAGACCAATCGTGGAATGGTCGGTTATAACTTTTTGCGTGCCTATCTCCGCCGCCATATTAAACGGTATCTCTTCATCGAACCATGATGTCATTACCATGCGTGGCTGTTCGTTTTCGATATACCCAATAGCGCTGGGAACAATATATCCCACACAGTCGATTAGTCTGACGCTGAAAGCCGCTCCTTCGCCAACGCTCACTTCAACGGCTTCTTCCGGAATGAATTTAGGCTCGGTAGTCATGATTGTTTTTCCGGCTGCTGACTGGGGAAGTTCGTCAAGAGCACGTTCACGCTTGAACCCGCTTACAATATTCGGGATAACCAGCGTTTCCATAAATCTCTTGATAAATGTGGACTTTCCCGTTCTTACAGGTCCTACAACGCCTATGTATATGTCACCGCCGGTTCTCTCGGCGATACTTGTGTAAATGTCATTTATCATCTTAAAACCTCCGTGCATATTTATGTATCAGTGCCGACAACTTTTGTGGCGACTCCGTCCCCACACCCCTGCCAAAGGGAAGTACATCCCCTTTGGAAACCCAATTATGAAGACATCTACAGAAGAAATCTCTCTTTGGTATGAGTGAAAGGACGAGTTCACATAAAGCTGCCAACTCCGATATCATCAATTAATGATGGGTATCAGAAGCATACCGCCGTTCTTCAGACGTTCGCCATCCAGTTCGTTTTCTTCCATAACAGCGGCTGCACTTGTGCTGTAGCGTTTTGCGATATCCCAGATCTCCTCGTTTTCCGCACCGAAATAAAGCTTTATGGAATAATCGCCGTCACGCTCTTTTTTTACGGAATCGTCAACAGAAAGTCCGGTAAGCGCCGTTATCGTATTGCAGCTGCTCACGGAAAGACGTATATCAAGTCCTGCCTTCGCCGTAAGAACTCCCTCGGGAGAAATATTGTAAGAAACGTCTCCGGCGCTGACTTCTGCGCTGACGCTGCATCCGACTATATCGTCACCAAGCTCAAGCGTTTCCTCGAACGCCTCGTCCCTGTCGGACATTATCATCATTCCGGAGGGATCCATAGCCGCCATTGACCATGTAAGCATACCTGATACTACTGCCGAACGTCCGTCGCCGGCAGAACGTGTATTGATATTTTTCGGGGCGCACCACATAGCATATATTGTTTCGGGAACAGAATCTCCCTCTGCAATTTTAGCCGTCAGACTGCGGTTTTCACTGAATATCACCGGCTGCTGCTCAGTTCTTATATCCGATACAGATGTTTCGCATGGATATATCGTAGAATAGGCATCTGCCGCCAGCATCAGGTCGGAGGTTCTTACGGCACGGCACATAAGCCGAAGTTCTATTTCGCATTTCAGAATAGTATTTTCACCTGTTTTTCCGGCTGACGGAGTAATATCGCAGCTTATTACGGAGGGCGTCACACTGCATTCAAAGGTTTCGTCAATATCGTCAATGTCTATGATCTGGCTGTACGGCAAAGAAAACTTCATAGGCTCAACAGCTCCCCTGCCCTCTTTTTCGCAGGCATAGAGGATATCAATAACGGCGTCCCCTTTGGCAAGAAGCTTTCCGGAGATCATTTTTCTCTCGCACTCCGGCGTTTTGCAAATGCAGCTTATGATCCCAAGCACCGGAGACTGCGTGGAGGAAATTTCTGTTTCTTCGCTTATCCTCACAATTTTATCAAGAGATATTTTCTTTGAAGCGTATCTTACAGGAACCTTCTTCACCTGCACATTCATACCAAAAGCATCTGATATAACTTCCTGTTCTTTCTCGCAGCACACTTTTATCTTAACGGAAACCGCTCCACGAACGTCAAGCCGCCGCTTGTTCACCGCCCGGAAATTAACATGGTCAGTCTTTGGTCTGAGACTTATTTCCGGAGAATCGCAGACAGCGCCCAGATCGACGCTTCTGGAAAAGCTCTGGCGCTGCGTAACGCACCGGAGCACAGAGTCCCCTTCTCCACAGTACAGAATGTGGATATCGCACCGCAGCTCATAGGACAGCTTGTCGCCGCTTATTGAATATCCGGTTATGACAGGCACGGTCTGGCAGCGTATAAGCCGGAATATGTCAGGATAATAATCCGGAAGTATGTAGTCAAGCTCCACAGTCTGCTCCTGCACGCCGTCAAAGATCACCTGCGAAACCGGAACGGTCTCTCTGTTGATTTTTAAATCCATATTTGTCCTCCTTGAAATTCGATTTGTAAATCATATTCAACGACAGGTACAAGTATTCACGATTATTTTGTTAAACAATTATTTTTTATTTTATCTCTTGACACCGAAATGCTTATATGATATAATATATAAAGAATTTGAGCAGAGTAAGTCCGCTGTTTTCTGCTTCTTACATCTGGTCTCTGTCATCTGCTCTTAATACGGAGATGTATCGAAGTGGTCATAACGAGAACGACTCGAAATCGTTTGAGCGGTAACACGCTCCGTGGGTTCGAATCCCACCATCTCCGCCATTTTTTAAATGAAGCATTAATATTCTAAACGGGGCATTAGCGCAGTTGGGAGCGCATCACACTGGCAGTGTGGGGGTCAGGGGTTCGAATCCCCTATGCTCCACCAAATCCAAAACCGCTATAAATAGGCAATCAACTCTATTTATAGCGGTTTTTTATAGTTTTAGATTGTATCATATTACAATAATATTATACGCTTTTACACATGAAATGAAACATTTTTCAATCAAATATGACACGAAAATATGTCATAAAATCAATGTATTTTTCTTTCAGGTATCAATAATTTTTTCAATCGTTCCTTTATAAAGCTTCGGCATAACTCCCTTTAAAACTGACATTAATTCATCAATAACAAGCCATACCTTTTCAGGATTTTTTCCGCAGATCACAGAAAAAAATTCATTATCGCCGTAATTGTCAATAATAGATTCCTGAACCAAAGAAATACCCGTTTGCTTATCGCCGTATAAATGATCGTAAACAGCGTACAGATCTGCGAGCTTTTGAATGATCTGATAAGAGGGCGGCGATTCTTCACACTCCTCTATAGCTTTTTCAAGTTCGTGTTTTGATATCATATGCCGCCCCTCCATTATCTTTTAGTCTCTTTCAATTTCAGCGATACACTTTTTTATTGCCGTTCTGGTTCTTTCATTATCGGCGTCGTGCATCATGCTTTCAAGTTTTGAGATCATATGCTCTTTACCGCCGTCACGGCTGTATCTGCCCATACTGTCACGCTTACGGCCTGCATAGCTATGTCCGCCGCCGTAGGTTCTGCCGTCGTCATAAACGCCCGAAATTGCCCTTTCGCCGTCTCTGCTATAGCCTCCGTCCTCTTCAAGCATACATATTTTATCAATATTCTTGACAGTATCTGTCAGCTTATGTACGGTTTCAAGATCGCCGGCATTCAGCTCTCCCTTTCGTCCGATCTCTTCAAGTTCCTCATAAAACTTTTCACGAAGTTCTTTAAGTGTTCTCATGTCCATAATAATACTCCTTTCTTAGCAGATGCGCTCTACTATCAGATTTGCGTTGGCTACATCTATCGCCGTTCCTGCGCTGGCATTTTCAACCGCAATAGTAAGACAGCAATTACAGGGAACTGTTATCACAGCCGACGCATAAACGTTGAAAAAGTCTCCTGCGGCGGCAGGAGTGACCGTTGCTGTTGAAGCGTATAAGGGTTCTCCGGCAAGCGCAATAGCCACCGATATAGGTCCTGCTGTTCCACCTGCGGCAACGGCAATATTTCCTCCGAAGCTTACCTTATATCTGGCAGGATTGCAGCAACTGTTAGAACCTCTCAGAGTTATAATTCCGCTGCCCTCGCGGTGCATAATATTACAGTTCTTATTGCCGCCTGATCGCTCTGTAAAAAGCACATTCTGACCAATAGCTACAGTCTGGGTAGCCGTGCTTGTATATTCAGCCATTTTATTATCATTCCTTTCATAAAAATCGGCAGGGTATGATCTTTCCCTGCCGATATACTGATCTTGCAGTATCAACTCAGGTTGACCATTTTCGATATCTCACGAAAAAGCTGCTTTCTATGTGATTTTTTAGCCGTTGCATCCGCAGCTGCCACAGTTGTTTCCATAAGATACTCGTCCGCAGCAGTTAGTAGGGAACGTTACAGGCGAGGGAGGCTGTACCACATAGCACGGAGTAGGACACTCGGCTCCGGTACGGCGCAGAATATCAGCTTTATTTGCATCCATAGCTGCCATAAGTACGGCATTCTGATTGCTCTGAGACGCAGAAAGCTGGAGTTGATTGATAGTCTGAGCCTGTTCAGCGATCCTCTGATCCTTTGCTTCGATTCTCTGAGCGGTAAGAGCGTCAAGAATGGCTCTTGTACCGTTATTCTGGCTCTCGATAATGTCTCTTGTGTTGTTGCACATAGAGTTCTGAATAGCGCAGGTATTGGAAGCCATATTGTAATTTATGCCGTCGATAGCTCTCTGTACTCCGCAGCAACAGTCGGCGATCTGAGACTGTAATGCGTTCTGCCCCTGCATAAGCGCAATATTTGTCTGGTTAAAGCCCTGCTGTGTCTGATAACCGAGATTGCAGATCGCATTATCAACTCCATGGAATCCCTGCATTATGTTCATTCCAAGTCCGTTAATAGAATTGTTCAGCGCAAAGGTGCTGTCGCAGATGCCCTGCTGAATACCTCTCACACCGTTTTCAAGCTGACTGAAATTCATGTCCTGGCAAAGATCTGCTCTGGTAAGCGCACCGCTTGCTCCGGCATTTCCTCCGAAACCTCCGAATCCGCCGAAACCGCCCCAGCCGAACATACCGAAGATAAGGAACAGGATTATCCACGAAGCCCAGCCGCCGCCCCAGCCGTCGTTGCATCCGTTACCATTATTGTTAGTAACCGCTGCAATATCGGCAGGCGTCATTTCTGATGTAGTAAGTGACATATTATGTCTCCTTTCATAAAATTAATTTATTTCATAGGCTTGTACGCCTCAGAAACCAAACATATTTTTCATTCCGTCAAATTGACTTTGCATCTGCTGAGCCATTCCCTGAACCTGATTAAGCTGAGCCTGATTAACTTTTCCACTTGATACAAGCTCGTTAAGCATCTGATCGGGGTTTCTGCCTTTCATCTGTTTCATAAACTGTTGAAATTGTGAAAGCATATTTCCGTTTTGTCTGTTTCCACCGTTCATCATCTTAAAAATCGGGTTAGCCATTTGTTATATCCTCCTTATTTCGTGAGTTATTTTTCTTTTGCGAAGTCAAGGATGCAAGTTTTTCCTCGAATTCCCCTCTTGTTATGTAATTGGTCATGTCGATATTTGAAGTATTCTGAACCGCAGCAGGTATGCCTTGCGTCCCGTTTCGCTCGGTATAATCAAATATCCTTAATGGTAACGGCATTCCTGATAAGTCGGTTGATTTTATATAAAACGCCGATCCCTCCGAGTCCATAAGCAGCACGCTTTGTCCCGGCGCAACCAGGTATGATTTTGCTCCGGCTTCTCCCTGCACCCATATAATGCCGTTCTGCTGCTGTGAAACAGTCGGAGGAGCCGCCTGCGGCATCTGATACTGCGGAGCCTGCATTGTCTGCGGCTGATATGGACCTTGAGGAATATTTTGATAATTCTGATTATAAAAGTTTGGATATGCAGACATTTTTATCTCTCCTTACGCCAGAAATACAGCGGAATTTCATTGCCGCTATTCCATGAATCATAGTAATTTCCGTCTATTACAGTTAAAACATGAGACGATAACGATAATACATATACGCCGTGCGGATGATCTTCGCAAAAATCCCTGACCGTGTAAATATCTATTTTATCATCGGGGATCAAGTGCCTTTCAAAGCCGTTTTCCCGAAGATATGTGCCCCATACATGGTTAGCGGACGGCATATCGCACATCATAAAGCCCTGCAAACACAGACGGATGTACATTTCTTCCCAGCCTTTATTAAAAGCCTTGGATAAAGCCCTTATTGCGCAGTCTCCGACTTGTTTTCCGCACGGATTCGGATTATATTTCATGTACATAGTCGATCACCTTTTTTTCTTAATTATAGCAATAAAAAAGCCCCTTCGCCATGATGAAAAAGGGACATTTATACGCTATTTATATGACATTTTTATTTTGTTGCAAATACCCCGATAGAAAGTCTATCGGGGTTGAATAAATATGTTTAGATATGATTGAATAAAGTTTGTTCAGCTTTATATACAACACGCTGTACGTGCCTTGTTGATAGATCAAATTCTTCTGCAAGCGGTTCAAAGCAAATATTGTCTATCAATCGTCTTTTCATGATTGCCCTGTTGCGTTCGCCTTTTACCCATTCGTCAATAAGCTCGGATAGCCGGCTGTTGGAAATGTTCTCAAATTTTTTCATAGTCTCATAGTTCAAGTCACTTTTCTGTCAGATTCCCCTGAAAAGTCACGCCGTCGATGGTAAGTGTAACGGACTTAGTTTTCTTATTCTGGGCATTACCGTAAACGTCGTTTTTGCTGAGTTTCCAGTGTTTGTAGAAGTCATCGGTAACGCTGTAATCAGTCGTGACCGTCTCGTCGCCGTACCATTTCAGGTAAGTCCGGGTATCAACGTGAGTTGCGGTATAAGTACTGTCGATGTTGGCAATGCCTCTGAAGCCGATATCCTGAGCGGCGCAGCATACGATCTTCGAGCTGATCTTATTTCCGTTCCTGTCATAGCATACGATATCCGCAGCCGTTCCCTTGGTATGCTGACCGTATCCGTTTCCTCCGACGTTCTTGTCGTGAGCGATACAGCGATAGCCCGAATTAACAATGATCTTCGAGCAGTTCAGAGCAGAAAATAACTGCTCCAGCTTCTGCACAAGAGATTCGTCAAGCTGAGTATCGTGATTTCCGCCGCATTTGCATCTGAATTCGCTGACGTTGAAATGCGCCGTAAGCTGCGTTTTGTCATTAGATTTAAACGTTTTCATTATTTTTATCCTCCTTATTTTTAGCGTGCTGCGTACCGAAATAGAACGCTATAACGGTCGTGAAAACGGTCAGAAACTGATCTGACGAAACAGTTCCTTTTGCCGAAAGACAGGCAAAAACCGCCGTCATAACAAGCGTAACAATCGATTTCACGTCGATAAGTTTTGCAAGTTTGTTTTTCATTATGTACCTCCCTCCAAAACCGCCGCTTCCAGAGCCGCAAGACGTTCCTCGACTGACGGCTTGTACGGTTCGTAAGTATTGTCGGTGATCTCAGCGCAGCGGAGCATGGGATAAAAAACTATAGTCTCGCTGATCGCCGCACCAGAGCCTGCTATACGTGCACGTACCCTGTAGGTAACGTCGGATTCAAAGGAAAACGTCGCACCTTTGCCGATATCCTGATATGCTGCGCTCATTTCGCCGCCTGAATCGTTTATAAGGCTTAACCGTGTTTCTGTCGTTCCGTCGTCGGGAGCTCCGGACATCGTATACAATATCCCAGCTTTAAACGCAAATTCGCCGATATAAATGTAGCAGATATTTGTTGTCGTGCCTGTGCCAAAAACTACAGATCCGTCGGCATTAACCGTGTAAGGTATTCCGTTCGCCGTTCCCGATACCGCCGTATTTTTCAGAAGATTCTTCCTCTGATATCCCAGTGTGCTGCGGTTTAGAGCGGTCTCCGATCTTATACCGGCATCGTCGTAATTTTCAAGGGATAAAAGTTTTTCCTTGTGCTCATCCGTGAAATCGTTTGCGGACAAGCCCTTGCCGGGTTCTTTGTCGACTTTGACGGTAAGGAATCCGTTGATCTCATCCCGTGTGTAAACCTCCAGAAGCATTTCAATTGCCTCGTCAAGCTCCGCAGCGGTGTGAGTTAATTTCCTTGTTTTATCAGCCATAATATCATTCCTTTACATAAATTCTTGCGCCCTCGGAATCTATGAGAGCATAGCCTTCGCCGTCGCAGAGCTGCCCGTATTCTCCGCCTCCGCCGTAAAATTCAATTTCGCATCCCTCCGGAAATGAAGTCGGATAATATTCACAGTCTGCGGAGATCTTCACACGGCGCAGCTTAGTGTTAGTAAACGCCCATTCTCCGATCTTTTTGCAGCTCCGGGGAATGTGAACGTACTCCAGATCTGCGGCGTTCATGAACGCTCCCGACTGCTTTTCTACAGGCAGCAGCTCGTGAAAGGGCAGTCCGTTGTTGACTCCCGGCGTGATACGCCACCTCATTTTCGGAATTTCCCCGGCAAGCGGATCGTCCGGAAGAGGAATAAACGCATCATTATCCGGAAGTTCTCCGGGAGTAAGAAACCATGCGGATTTTACCTCGACCCTGACCTCGCACACGGCGATATCTTCGGGTAAAAGCGCAGTTCCGTCCTCGTATTTTAAAACTATGCGAAGATAGTTTGTTTCCGGATATTTTCCGATATCAAATTCGTGTCCGCTTTCGTACCAGTACAGGTCAAATTTCGGAGACGTTGAAGCGCTTTTATCGTATCCCAGCAAATCGATCTGCACCGGTTTGCCGCTTGCAGATTCTGCCGTGACCGCCGCCGTGAGCGGACATCCGTTTAAAATAAGATAATCGACGCTCCTTAATCGTGCGGAACTTGACGAATTACCGCCGCTGACTACGTTTCCCTGTTCAAGCAGCGGCGTGATGATCTGAACGCTCATGATTTCACCTCGATAGGATAGCCGATCGAATTAAGATATGCAGTGTTCCTGAGCTGTTCTTCGGCAGCATTTTTTCTCACACCGTCGGCATTTCTGACATATCCTCCGTTTTCGTTGACGTAAAATATCGACCTTGCCCCCTGATAATCAAAATCAAGATTGCAGTTTGTTATTTCAAAAAACGAATCGTTTACTTTTTTGTCGCTCTGCGTTGTAATTTTTTCCGCCGATGTGTAAGTGCAGCCCGAATAATCGAGCCTTGCTTTAACATTCGACATTGTCAGACTATTTGAAGCGCTGCCGTTGAATAAGCGGTACGTATCGCCAACAAAAGCGACATTTATATTGCATTGATCCATAGCCAGAATCTCGTCAAATAAATACACGTCGCTTCCTCCCGATATTTTTCCGGTGAAAGTACAGCCGTTGAATCTCATGTACATCCACCTGTTGCAGCCGTCAAACATCATCTTTTTGGGTGATCCTGTAAATTCAAAATCGAGAAAATTCAGATTATCGATTGTGTGCGGCTGATCTGAATTATACGCTCTAAACGCTGTGTTGTGCGGCGCATGAATTATCCAGCCGTTTCCGTTGATCTGCTTACAGCTGATGCTTACTGTAAGTTCTCCCTCCGGAGCGATCCTGTTCATGTCGAAAACTCCGCCGCCCTCCGGAAGAGATACGTATGCTTCCGACGTTCCTGTCGCCGTCAGGAATTCTTCCCAGTTTTCCGGGATGTATGGGTCTGTCTGTGTGCCTGTGCCTTGCATAAATTTACCTCCTGTTAATTATAATACCACCTGCCGCCGAATCTCTTATGCGTGCGAAAGCAGACTATTTCCGCCGCAGAGAGAAAAACGAGCAAAGCGAGTGAAAGCGTGGACTGCGGTCAAGCTGGCTACAGCTTGTTATAGTATTTCCGTAACTCCCTCCGGAATCCACACGCCTGTTATCTCCGATTCCGTGAAGGCTGTTTTGTCGATTATCGTTGTCGCTCCGCCGCCGAGAATGTCCGGGATCTCGACGAGTTTTTTGCTGCCTTTGTAATCTGTAACAGTAGTTATTCCGTCGGAAACAGTATAAATGAAATCATCAGTGCCTGTGCACGGCTGCAAATAGCCAACTGAAACGCTGAATTTTTTCTTATTCACGAAAGAAGTTTTTAACTGTATACCGTTCTGAATTCTGAATTTCAGATTCATTGATCTCCCCCCTGAGCCGCCGTATGAACATACAGCGAGCCGGACAGCTTGCGGTATGATCTTCCGTCAGGAGTTATCAGGCGGAAATGGATATCGTACGTTTCCTCCGCCAGTTTCTTAGTATCGGAACTGTCAAGCCGCACGCTGAATCCGTCGTCGGTGAGAGTACACTCTTTGCAGACGGCGCATATATCCGGCGTATGGGAATTTGCAAGAATCAGCTGCATTCTGCATCCGACAAGGCTGTCCTCTGATTCCACCGATATCGTGAAATCAGGGAGAGTATCTCCGGACAGGCACTCCATATCCGGAAGCTTATCGAAAAAAATCATGAAGAACCTCCTAACTTGCTGTAAAGATCGTCGATATATGCGTGTATCTGCTCTATCTGGTCACGGAGCGAATACCGATAACCATCGCTGCGCTTAAACCTTACGTCATCCGAAAATACTGTTTTTTCGCTGTCCTCAAGAGCCGAAATATGCTCTTTGAAATTGTTGATAAAATCACGGAGCGAGTAGTATCCTTCACCGTCCTCAAGTCTGAAATAAATATTATTTCCGTAGACGCCCTGACCTGAAGCAGTGATTTTTCCCCGAGTATCAATGTTTCCCGTGGAAGCCGAAACCGATACTGTAAGACTGTTCTGGATATCGGTAAAATCGCTGTACATTTCAATGCCGTCTCCTTTATAGACGGATGTGCATTTAGTGTATTGATTTCTTGCAGCAAATGCTCCAGACGATATGAAAGATTTGTATCCGGAGGAACTTAGCTGTATAACGTTGGGATTGCTCTCATCAGTTGAAATATTTATCGAGCCTCCGGTAATATTTATAGCAGAAGCGGTAACAGAACCGTCCGGAGATACACGGAAAGTCCCGTCGCCGTTTACGATCTCCAGACCTCGCAGAACTCCTGCGGTGATAAAATCTGCAACAATAGCTCCGTCCATAGTTATAGCAGTACCGTATTCTCCGTCATAACCTGTATTTGAGTAGCCGAATCCTCCGGAATTCCAACGCCAGACCTTTGTTGCCGTCGTTTTATCCGGAGTGTCCATAATAAGTATCTCATTGGGATTTACAACGACATATCCATTGATCCCGGCATTGATAAGAGCTGTGGCAGTGGCTTTTGCAGACGCAAGGATATCTATTTTCTGCTGCGGAAGCTCGTATTCGATCAGATGAGCGGTGCGGACAGAAATATCCGTTATGCGCTCTGCTTTATCGCCGATCTCAACCGCAGGGGAATACGGTTTGTAGATATCTACGGTACGTTTCATAACACGGAGCTCTTCGTCAAGCCCCATAAAATCGTTAAAAAACGGATATGTATTGCCGCTTCGGATACTTTCATATCCAGTATCGATTAGCGACAGATCGAGAACCTGGGCTTCGTATGCTTTGCGAATGCGGTTGTTGTTTTCAAGATATTTTCTTCCTGCGTTCAGGAGATTTTCCGGAAGAGTGATATCGTCAAATTCGGCAGTACCAACGATTATTCCGTATTTTTCGATCGCCGCATCGTCGTCGATATACATTTTTCCGTCGTTGATATCGGAAATATCGAGCCGCTGCGCAGTTTCGCCGTTGTCAAGCTGACAGCCGAGAGGGATAAGCCTCGTTATGATATTTGTGCTGTCGGTTTTTACTTCCAGCGATTTCATATTTTTTGCAAGTTCTATCCTGGTATTCGATTTTGTGCCGCACTGCGTGAGAAAGTCGAGCACGAGCTTTCCGTCAACTCTTCTGATCTTCATTTCGCCGCCGACACGCTCTATGAGATTTATGCGGATCTCCTCCAGAGTGCTGCGATAAGCTGTAGTTTTGCTGTTGGTATTTTCGCCGCTGAAATCGCACGAGCCAAGATATATCCGCTTTTCCTCCGGCATAAGGGCGTTATGATTTTCAAGAACCGATTTCAGAAACTCAATGATAGTATAATTTTCATAATGATGATACGGCTGGATACTGTCGCATAAATAACCGAGAAATCCCTCGCATACGGCAGTTTTTTCAAGCTTTCCTCCGGAACTCATGCTGCCGCTGTGAGTAAGGAGAACACCCTCAAACTCGGTTTCTCCGGTAAGCGTATTCAGGATCGTTACAACGTCCTTTCTGTCGTTGAGTTCATCCGCATAGCATGGATTTGAAACCGGGATAGTGAAACTGAACGAGGGGATCTGATTGATCTCGTCAGAAAATTTTCCGGAAGAAAGACGATTCCGGCTGAGCGTGTCCGGTTCATGAAGAATTTTTTCGCTTTTGCCGTCAGAGATCGTTATCTTGTACATCATATCACTCCTTGATTTTTGTTATTTTCGTCGTTGAGAAATTCTGCCCATCCGCCGGGCGTATTGTCGTATAATCCGGAAGAAACGGCGGTGTAGAATTTCAGAACGAGCGATGCGTCGCTCCCGGTTATTTTTCCGTCCATATCTGCGTCGGCGGCTATGAGCTGCGCATAGGTCAGTTCCGGATCTTCTCCGGCAAGAAGCTTTGTGTATGCGTTAAGTATCAGCGTTGCGTCGCTTCCGGTAACGATCCCGTCGCCGTCGATATCGGGAAAATTAATCGTATCGGCAGTATACTTTTTATTGCTGTTGGGCTTGATGTAAGGATCTGCTTTGAATGTTACCAAAAACGTATATATACCGTGCTTTTCTTCCCAGCTTACGGCAGGTTCACGCACCTCGTAACGATAGTCCGGAAGAAGATCGTCGTACAGATCTTTTCGTCCTGTCCAGTGCAGCCATTCAAGGATACTGATAATTTTATCCTGCGCTCGTTTTTTGTGAAAGCAAAGCAGCTCGAATTTATAAGTAAGCGTGCGTTCGCCGTAGCTCTGACGTCCGCAGACCGAGCCGAAATCGTATGTTAAGCTGCTGAAAGGAACTCGTTCCGTATAGTCGTCTTTCGGAGCTGCGCTCACTGAACGTTTAAGCGTCCGCAGACCGTGACGATAGTAGGAATGTACTCCGTTTACCGTTATGCCCTCGATTTTCACCACGCAAGACCTCTCTTTCTGAGATGGATTTTTTGTCCCTGTTCCTTGTCGATCTTGTCCAGAGGGATATCTGCAACCATATCCTCGCCGATAAAGATCTGGATATTTCCGGGAGAATTATCGGATGTTCCGGAAGTGTTATTGTTATTCACGGTACTGTAGCTGTACCGATTATTTGTGATCTCGGAAGTCGGGCTTGGCTGTGCGATCCCGTTCATACCGCTTCCCTGAATACCCAGAGCACGGATCGCACCGGGATCAATATCCGGCGTGAATCGTATGGATGTAAACGTTCTTACAGCTTCTTTACCCACGTCCGGAAGTTCCTTGGTAAAGCCTTCGCCGACTCCCTGAGCAAGATACTTTCCTACGCTGTCACGCATCACTCTTGACGGCGAATGTATACCGAAAAAGTCCTTAAAATCGTCTACAACACCGTCTGCGAAATCGCCGACCTTGTCTTTGAGCCATCCGGCTGCGCTTTTGATTCCTTCCCACAAGCCTTCGACAAGCTGCCTGCCTATATCTTTAAGCTTTTCAGGCAGGGACATTACTCCGGTAACAATGGCGTCGACAAGATCTTTTGCTGCGTTTTTTCCTTTGTCCATCAGATCGGACGCCCATTTTTTTACAGCGTCCAGAGCGTCATGAAGCTCGTCCGATATTTTTTCGGGAAGCTCGCTTAAAAATTCCATGATGCTGTCAAGAAAATCTTCTGCCGATTCCTTGGCGGTATCGCACATATCGGAAGCCCAGTCGCAGACATTTTCAAAAGCGTCGCTCAGAGTTTCAGCAATATTGCCCGGCAGCTCTGCAAAAAACTCCATTATTCCGTCGATGATATCCTCTGCGCCCTGTACTGCGCTGTCAAGAGTGTCCGAAAGCCAGTTCCCGACAGCTTCAAGAGCCTGTGAACCTACATCGGAAAGCCATTCCAGAGCTGCATCTCCCAAACGTCCGAGTTCAGTAAGAAGTTCGACTACTATCTGCGGAACAGCCTGTATAATGCCGGAAAGAAGAATAACTGCCGCTGCCAGGATTTTAGGAGCGTTTTCTATTAGGCACGCCGCAAGAGCCTCAACGACCGTAATTACAATCTTCGTTATTTCTCCGGCGTTATTGGCTATATATTCAGATATTGCAATGATTATCTGCAAGGCTGCGTCGATCAGCGGACTGATATTTTCTATCAGCGATAACGCAAGAATCTCCAGTACCTGAAGAGCTGCGTCAAGAATAACCTCCGTATTATCAGCAAGAGCTGAAGCGATGGAAGAAATAATCGAAACAGCCGCTTGGATCAGTGTTGGAAGATTATTTTTTACCATTTCCGCAAAAGAAGTTATGAGTTCCTTTGCAGAATTTTTCAGTTCCGGCAGATTTTTCTGTAATGATTCGGCAACAGATGATATTATTGATATTCCGGCTTCTGCAATAGCCGGGAGATTTTCGGCAACGCCGCTGATGAGCTGACTTATTCCGCTCGCTGCCGCATCGGCAAGCTGAGGGGCAGCTTCGGCGATCCCTTCTGCAAGAGACGTGATTATCTGCATTCCTGCTACAAGAATATCAGGAAGTATGTCTACGGCACAGTTAACAATAGTAAGAAGTATCTGTGAAGCCGATTCCGAAATGATGTCTATATTCGATATCAGACCGTCGATAAGATTTCTTACAACGGAAGCCCCCATTTCCAGAACCACGGGAAGATATTCGGACATTTTTGTTATTGCCTGACCGAGAACGTCGCCCAGACTTTCGGCAAGTCCCTCAAATCCGCCCTCCCTGAAAGCCGCCGTAAGCTGAGAAATATATTCGCCGCCAAGCTGCGCAAGCTCTCTGAGGGGTTCGTTGAGATTATCATATATCGCTATTCCGAAGGCTTCCGTTTTTGAACTGAGCGATTTAAGATCCCCTTCGAGAGTGTCGTTCATGGTATCAGCCATAGCCGACATAGCTCCGTCACAGTCGCTGAGAGCGTCGGTCAGAGCGTCGAACTCCTCGCCGCATCCTGCAAGCATAGCCTGTGCGGATTTAAGATCAACTTTATTGAAAATATCGCTGAGAACCTGAGTTTTTTCACCCTCGCTCATTCCGGAAAGAGCCGAATCGAGATCCTTGAAGATCTCGTTCATAGGGCGCATATTGCCCGAAGCGTCGAATACCTCCAAGCCGAGATTTGCCATTGCCTGAGCCGCTTTATCCGTCGGAGCGGACAATGCGAGGATCATATTACGCAAAGCAGTTCCGCCCTCTGCGCCCTTGATTCCTCTGTTGGCAAGGACTCCGAGAGCGGCATTAAGTTCCATTGTACCGCCTGCAAGGGATTTTGCCGTACCTCCGACAGTGAGAGTGGCTTCTCCGAGCTGCGCAACGCTTGTATTTGCTTTGCTTGCTGTTTTCGCCATTTCGTCTCCGAAACGTGTGAGATTATCGCTTGTAGCTTCGATTCCCAGAGCCGCCATAGCGTCGGTGGCAAGATCGGAGGCATATGCAAGATCGAGTCCTCCGGCAGCAGCCAGATCGAGGACTGCCGGAAGAGCGTCCGCAGCCTTTGCCGCATCATATCCTGCAAGAGCAAGATAATTGAGAGCGTCGGCGGCTTCCGAGGCGGAAAAGACCGTAGATTCTCCGGCAGCGGCAGCCGCTTCTTTCAGCAGATCATAGCTGTTTACGCCGTCCTGAACGGTATCTTTTGTTATGTCCATAGTGGCAATGACCTGAGCCATACTGCTTTCAAAATCCTTGCCGACGCTGACAGCGTATCCGCCGAGAGCCGAAACCGCTCCTGCCGCAGCGGTAACAGCCGCTGTAACGGCAGCCATACCTTTTGCGGCGATTCCGCCGAGAGCGTCAAGTCCCAGCTTGAATCCTGTTTTGTCTATCGCCGTATCAAATTTCAAAGTGCCGTCGAACGCCACAATTTCACCTCCTTTTGCGTTTATGGTGACGCTGTCCCCATGCCCCTGCCAAAGGGTGACTCCCCACAGTGTGGGGAGATGTCACGAAGTGACAGAGGGGACGGGCGACCGTTGGGAGAATACACCCTTTGGAAACCCGGTTTTAATTATTTTCGTGACCTCGTAAAGAGGTAACGAAAATAATTAGGACAGATATCAATAGCATAAATCAAACCTTAACAATAGCATAAAACATAGTCGTCTAAAACTCAAAAACAGAAGCCATATCATCCTCGTCCATTTCAAAAGGTAAAGCGATCTGCCGCTGGATCGCTGCGATCCTTTTTCTTTCGGATTCGTTTCTTATCTGCGACAGATCCTTTGAACGATAGTCAATGCGTATTCTGCATTGGGAATTATCTGGCAGAGCGTTGAACAGGCAGCGGAATTCCCACCAGTGCATATATTCAACTGAAAGCAGGTCGATTCCGTAAAATCTCCGGAAGTCGCCGAGAATAAAAACAGCGTCGTATTTCCAGTCGAATACAGGCGGACGTTTCGGCTGATCGTTTTCTTCCGGTTCTTCATCTTCGCCGTATTCCGGAGGATCAGGCTTGAGTCCGTCTGCACGATAAAATCTGAAAACAGCGTTTACAAGCTCCGGAGTTATCTTCTCCGGAGCTTCGTAAAGCCATTCCGTCATAAGATACAGCTTTTCTTCCCGTGTCAGCTCCTGATCGGCAAGCATATCGCCGAAACGAAACCATTCACGGAAATCCGTTTCTATCGGATAAGAAACGCCGTCCGCTCTGATCTCCTCCGGAAACGCTTCATACAGCGCATTTATCATGTCTTTTTGCTGCGTCTCTGCTTACGATTCAGTCTGTATTTAGACATTCTTTCGTTTCTCGTCTCAGCTGCAGAGGTTCTCTGAGCGGTAACGAATTCAAGAAATTCAAAATAAATTTTATCGTAGGCGTCGGTATTGTCCGGGATATCTTTGAAAATTCTTTCAGACGTTCCCTCGCCGAAGATATTATCGTAAAGATTGCGGAAAAGACGGCAGTACGCCCTGATGCGCATTGAAGCCTTACCGTCCTTCGGAACTTCATTTTCTTCCTTTTTCATTTCTTCAAAAGCGTTTTCATAACGCTCCATGCAGTCTGCATTCTCAAGATCGAGTTCAAGGTTCAGACCGTTGATCTCCCATGTTTTCCGGCTCATAAAGGCTCATCTCCTCATTTTTATTGTTGTTATCGTTTTCGGAGCCGCACTCCGGATCGGAAAGATCCAGAGCCGAAACCCCGGATATCTAATCCGTACTTTCGGTAAACGTTATCGTCTGCCAGCCGTCGCTGCTGGTCGCAGTTCCGAGAATTTTTTCTCCCTTGCACTTGAATGTGCCGGAGTAGGTATATACGTTGATATTGTCGCCCTCCGTTGACGGAATTACGGCATACGCACGTTTTATCGCCGTTCCCTCGTCCAAGTCCACGATAACGATATTTCGTACCGCATCCTCTGCGATAAGCTCGTTGTCGGTGATATTAACGATATCCTGCTGAACCTCGCAGTTCCGGTGCAGATCAAAAGCGTATGAGATCGACGGAGAATAGCCTGTAATATCCGTTTCCTGAAAAAGCTCGTCAACGTACTGACGGTTGTATTCGATAGGATTTTTACTCTGAGAAAGCTGTGTGAATTTAGGCATTCTCAGAAATTTTTCTATTCGTTCGCTGCTTAAAACTCCATAAAATGCAACTTTTTTATGACGTGCAACGATTGATTTTTTTATTTTGTCTGACATTTGTTATTCCTCCTCGTAAAGCAAGCGCAATTGGATCTGATATCTTGCCGTATTGCTTCCGGCGCCAAAAGCGTAGCCCCCGGTGACGACCTCCAGAGATGCCGGGATTCTTCCGTCAAGATCGGGAAGGTCGCCGTCTGTTATCCAGTCGGCAAAATTCTCGTAAAACGCAAGATTTTCAATATTCTGATTAACGGTCTGACCGTAATATTCACGGCTTGCAAAAATAAAAAGAAACTGCTTCATGCAGCTTCCGTCGGTATATTTTTTGTAAACAGGATTGCACGGAACAGGCTCGACAACGTATTCCACAGGCTCGCTGCCCAGACGATCGACCATAAGGTTTCCGTCTTTGAGTTCCGGAAATTTCATAATGTGCTCTCGTATACATTCGATTATCGGCTTCATGTGAATTTCTCCTTTGCTCCTTTTTCAATTTCGTCACCGTGATCTGCTTTCATCCTTTCAAAAAAGAATGCTCCTCTCAATCCTTTTGAGCCATTGGATGCGTTCAGTCCGTCTATGCCTTTTCCTTTATTATTGTAATATTGATCCTTAGAATATGGAGCGATGTACTCCACAATTCCAGAACCGATTACAGTTCCGAGCTTTCCGCTTTCCTTCAGTATTCCGTTACGGTATGGAACATATGGATCAGTTCTTCTTAAAACCTCTCTGTCAATGAATTCCTGAGCATTTTTGAAATCAGATTCCGACCTCTTTTTGAAGTCAGGATCAAATGTGATCCCAGTAAACCGCATCATTCCGCATTCACCTCCATATGCCTGACAGCGGGAGAACCATAGCGGCGATCCTCGACTTTTGTTATCGTCACAGCCGTAACAGGGGGCTGCTCATCGCCGATAACATCGCAGACGAGAAGATCTCCGGGTTTCGGGACGTAGCTCAGGGATGATTCCGGAATTGAAAGAAAAATACCGTTGTCCGGCTTTCTGTCAGAGCCGTTTTCCTGACCTGAAGAAGCCTCCAGATAAACCTCTCCCGTTGTGTGCCTGATATATGTCGGCGCACGGTTCTGCACTGTTTTTTCGTAGATAGTGCAGCCTTTTCTGTTGGTGAACATCTAATCAACTCCTCTGTAAAGCAGCCCGGTATTACCAAGATACACGGCGATAATACGGCTTTTTTCAGCGTTGTGCGAGCTGTCGCTCTTTTTCGCATAAGTAACTGAATAATTGCCGTTTTTCTCGGACGATATATCCCCGTTCTGCTCAAATTTATACTCCAATTCGGCAAGAGCGCAGCAGCATTTTTTAACCTTTGTATCGTATTCCTCCGGAACTCCGGCTTCAAGCCTGCCGAAAGTCTGCCAGTTGATGTATTCCGACGCTCTTGCCGCAAAGTACAAAAAATCGTCCTGCGGTATCAGTTTACCGCAGAACTGTTCCTTATAATATCGATAATCGGCGTAGATCATTCCGTTCCTCCGCCGGATGCAGCTTCAACGATCATCTGTATACCCTTGTATTTTTTATTGAGTATAAACACGTCCTCAAAGCTTTCTTCGTAATAAACGTATTTGCCCTGAGACATAGCTGAAGGCGGCTGGAGTTCAGCAAATTCGTACGAAACTATCGGAAGGACGCAGGACGGATGAACAAGGAACATTTTGATCTGAAGAGCGTCCGCTTCAACCTCCCAGCCTTTTGCAAAGCTGTATTTTGTTTTCATCAGCTTTGTCGGAACGGGTATGATCTCGACTTCGTCGATACGGGAAATTGTTCTGTCAATATTTTTTGTACCTGTCGTTCTGCGAAGCGCAAGCTCTGTTGCATTGTCGATAAGCTTTTTGGTGTATGTATCGACATAAAGCTTTCTTCCCTGAATAGGAACAAGGGCTTCGTCCATTTCAGCCATCATTTCATCGAATTTCGCCAGCACGTTATCTTTTGTAAGAGAATCCTTGACAATCGGAACAAAAGCTTCCTGCGCATTTCTGAGCGTATAAAGCTGAGAAATAAGGTAAGCGTCCATTTCCGGAAACTTCTGGGTTTCGTTCATGGTTTTGGTGAGATTTTGAATAGAAGCGACCTGATTCGTTTCGTCGATATCTTTCGGATGAGCCAGAGTCTGCCACATACGGTGATGAGAAAGCGTTTTTGTTTCCCAATCGTTATCGAAATTTCGTGTGAATTCCGCAATCGATTCCCTGCTGCCGTCAGTTCTGCCGCCCGTGGAAAGATTGGGTATCTTTATGGTTTTAGCGTCTACAACTTTGTATTTTGATGAATTTTCCGTACTCCAGAGTGCGCCGAAGTTAAGCACATAAGGGTATGCATTAGCCAGAGCCGAAGAATACTGTTCTGCATAATTAATACTCATAACATTTACCTCCTGTTACTTTGTGCGAGGACGAACGCCCTCAAAATTAAAGCTGAAACCGCTGCTTCCGAGTGGAGCTCCCTTTGTGTTGCCGCCCATATCGACCTGCGGTTTATCGGTTATAAAAGCGTCCGGATGCGATTCTTTGAAAGCGTTGATGATATCATCGCCGCCGATCAGCTTGTCGCCGTCGAATTTAAGCTCCTTTTCGATGAGCGCATTTGTGAGATAATTCTCGTAAATATCGTCCCTGAGCTTCAGCCCCTTGACAATGCCGCTGACCTTAGTCCTGTGCTCGAAAGCAGCTCTGTCGGCTTCGGACTTTTTGTACTTCGCTTCCCAGTCCTCTGCGGATTTTTTGATAGTTTCAACGTCCATGCTCTTGAAGCTTTCGATCTGGGTATTGGCTTCCGAAAGCTGAGTTTTCAGCGTTTCCGCTGCATCCTTTTCCGCCTTGATGTCGTTTCCGTATTCTGCGACGATCTTATCGACAGTCTCTTTTTCGGTGATTCCAAGGCTCTCCAGAAATTTCTTGTCAATCATAATTCTGACCTCCTGTTTGATTTGGGGTATAAAAATAAGACCCTACGGTCTATTTTATCAGTATTTTATTATTGAAAAAACGCCCTTTACAGAGCGTTTTTAAGCAGATTAAACTAACAGTCGCAGTCGTCAGGATATTCAATAGATAACCATTCCTTATAAAATAAATTTTCGCCGATCGCTTTGCTGCGCTTAAGACGATCAATGAATGATTCTTTTGTTTCGTTTTCCGGCGGTATATATAAACTACCGTTGCACGATTCTATCATAATATCGCCGACGCCTTCATCAATAGCGCAGTTATCCTTTGGATATTGTTTGTTATAAGCTTTCAGACATTCGATGCAGATCGATGAATCAATTTTATTTAACATCAAACAATTCCTCCTAACATATTTTTAAATTCTTCCCATGCAGTAGGAAGATATTTTTGCATTAATTCTTGTTTTTCCGGAGTAAATGAAGCTTCAAACATATGCGCAAAGGCTTCCAGACAAACTCCATAATCACCGTGAGATTTCCAGTATTCAGCTCTGTGACCGTACAAATCACTTCTGTATCGTTTTTTATAAACACCGCCGTAAATATCTTGTATCGAATGAGTTGAATGAAACGAATTACAGAATTCATCGGCAATTTTATCTCTTGCGCTTTTTACAGATAAGAAATTATTTTCTTTTTTGCACTGCTTTTCATAAGCTTTTACATCATTTCTCAAAGCGTTCAGGAATGATTCCGAACGGCTTATATAATTATTATCATAGTCAACATAATGCCCATGTTCATGAAACCAAGTTGTGCCTGATCCACGTTTATTTATTATATCCTGCGCAACATCAAGATAAACCTTATGGTCTCTTCCGGAGTGATGAGCTGTTCCCTTCCAATAAATATCAGCGACTGCACCGCCATCGGGAACAAATTTATCATATACCTTTTTTGCGATACCTGTTCCAGAATTATATTTATTTTTCAAAACTGAAACATAATCATCCGGTAATGCTTTTTGAGGACGAATAAACCTTTTTTCATTAATTATACCATTTTTTGCAGTTTTGTCAATAGGCTTTGATAAATCAGATGAAGTTTTTGATTTTCTATTCGCCCAAACAGCTTTCTGAGCCGTGCTCCTGCCGAAACCAAGAACCTGAGTACGTGCGTTATCGGGGAGCTGACCTGTCTTTTCGAGGAAGTCACCGAGCTGATGTTCCTTGTTCTTCAGCTTTACGGAAACCGCCGTAAAATCGTCCGAAAACCGCTGTTTAAGAACATCGTCCGGAGCATTGCTGCGAGCCGTATCGTAAGCGACAGCCTCACGTTTCAGGCTGCGGATATTGCGCTCGAATTTACGCTGCATCTGCGATATTTCGTACTCTGTATATTTCTCGCCGTTGTACTCGATATTTTTAGCGTTCATTTCACGCAGACGTTCATCGCTGTAATTTCTGACGCTTATTCCCTCAAAAAACGGATACCAGTCGTGACGGCAGTTCCAGCCGCCAAATCCGTCTCCAGTGCCGTAGCCTATATCTTTCAGCGATAAATATCCCTTTCGTCCGGATAAACTCACAAGCTGTCCCTGCCACTCTGCGTGAGAGGGACGTGCGTTGGAATGAGCCGTTATCTCCATGAGATCGCATCCCATTTCCTGAGCGTTGATAAGCGAGAGCTGACGGCAGGTCTGACCGATTCCGGTAAGAACGCTGCGCCTGACCGCAACGTCAAGCTTATCTCTGTGCCCCGACGGATAAAGTACTTCCGTTCCGTCAGAAGCGGCAGCCTTGACGGCGTTTCTTATCGCCGTGTTGTAATCAAACGCACCGCTTGATATCTGCATATATGCGTTGTTACAGGCGGTTATGTAGGCTTGCTGAGACGTGTTCGCTGTTGTAAGCGTAAGGTTGCCGAGGTCGCCGGAGCATTTCACGTATCCGGCATTAAGAGTCTGCATCGCCGCCGGAGAAAGCTTTATTATCCCCTCAAGACCAGCTTCACGATAACGGATATTATCGTTTTTTACCGATTCTACGCCTGCGTCTTCAAAAAGCGTCCTGATATGATTCTGTGTCGCATCGGTGCGGCTTGCGATCTCTGCAATAACGTCATCGTAAACCATTCCCGACTCCTGAAGCTGCTTTGCCTGCCATTTTGCGGTTTCGGTCATTTCGCCGTTTTTCACGATCCTGCGGACAATATCGCTGATTATAGCATTGTCGAGATCGGCGTACAGCTTTATCAGATCGTCGGTCAGACGGCTGTAATATTCCGGCGAAAGCATTAAATATCACCGCCGAAAAGCGGAGCGGAATCCGGCATATATTCCTTCGCTTTTTCCTCCGAGCAGCCAAAATACCACGCAAGAAACTTTTCTGTTTTTAGCTTTCCGGCTGTTACAAGCTGCAAACGTCTTGAAAATTCTTTATCTCTGTCCTCCGTAACGCCGTCGCCCCACTCGAACACCGTTTCATATTCTCCCGACGGCGAAAGTTCACAAATATCCGCATAAGCGTTAAGCGCATATATGAGGTGCTGGAGAGAATCCTGAAGAGCTTCTTGTATGTTCTGAATATACGTCAGCGAACGCTGCTTGCTTCCTCTGACTTCTTCGGCTGTCTTTTCAACAGTCTGAGGATCTGACAGCGTGCCGTATGCAAGACCGCAGTTGAATTCTATTCGCTGAAAAATTCTGTTAAGTCCGTTGAAAAGCGAGTTGTCACGAATGCTCGGAGCAAATTCCTTGAACAAATCTTTAGAATCCCTGTCCTGAAAAATTCTGTAAAGACGTTTATTGCCGCTGGGAATATCCGTTTCACCCTTTACGATCCGGAACATTCCCGATTCAGCCATTACAGCAAGTTCCGAGCCTTGGAACTCCCACATTATCCGTTCCCACTGCTCGTCAGCTTGTCTGATCTGATTGACCGAACGTGAGAAACAGGATATTCCCATTGTGGAATTTCTGTCGATATTATTGGCTATAGGGAGCTTGAAATAAGCAAAAAGCGGCTGCTCTATATTCTTGAACGAATGTGTTTTTTCAATTCCCGACCATTGCGGAACTTCCGAAAAATCGCATTCCGTTCCCAAGCTGCCGCTTGTGTTTGACGAAAAAACTCTGTTTGTTATTTCGTATCTTGAATCGGATTTCCACGAATGACATTCAAGACGAGTGTAGTATTTATTTCCGATCACCGCCGTGGACAAGAAAACCGTCTCGGTTATGTTTCCTTCAAGATCGAATGCGCATGGAATAAATCTGTCGTTTGCAATCGTGTCGACATATATTCGGCTGTTAACGATATACGGCTTGAAAACCATACCGCCCACGGCGCAGGCAAGTTCCAGTTCGGGACGCAGCCCTTTCATGAATACGGAATACTGCTTTTGAAGCCACTGGGAACGTGGATTTTCAGTAACGCCGCCTTTAGAAGTTACCCACGATTTGCCTTTATACAAAATAAGGCGAGTAAGCTCCGAAGCGATTCCGGCTGGAAGCTCCAGCGAGGTGATGCGCTTCTCAAAATCGCTCTGAAGCCAGGGAGCTTTATTTTCATAAATTTCACCCCATTCTCGGATTCTGTTGATCATTTCATCGCTTACAGCCACTCTGTAGCCTGCCGCCTGGATCTCTGATATCGGAATCACTTTATTCGCCTCCTATACTCCTTAAAATCGTATTTTTCAGAACAGTATTCACAAGGTATCTCGTATCGTCCATAGCGTGGTCGTTTTCCTTGATAACGCTGTCAACAGGGGATTTTTCATCCCAGCGGTACAGCTTTACTTCGTTAAGAAATCCCTGACAGTCCTTATGTACCCGGAGCATTCCGGCTTTGATAAGCGTAGAAGTCCGCCTGATACCGCTCAGAACGTCGTTGTTCGCCTTACGGACGTTGAATCTTCCATGGCGGCGTATGCACTCGATAAAGCTTGCCGCCGATGGATCAACGATCACAGCCTGGATATCGTCTATACCAACAGTTCCGGCAAGCTTTTCAAGCTCCGCATAATGCTCCTCGTCTGTTCGGGAGCGTTTTTCCTTGCGGCTGTCATAATAATACTCTGCCACACGGACAGCCGTATCGTCTGTAACGCACCATAGTCCCATAGAGCAGGGATTGACTGTTCCGTAGTCCATGCTGATATACCACTGACAAAAATCAGGAGCTTTAAAATCGTCAATAATATATTCGTCTTTCCAGCAATCGTAAACGATTCCCTCGGTAACGCACCATTTACCGTCAATGTAACGCTCCTTGAAAACTCCGGTATACAGGCTTTCATAACGTTTTTTAACTGCCGGATCAAGGGAATAGTTATCCTCCATTGTGAAGTGCAGATACGCTGCATTTTTCTTTGATGATTTCAGAATCCACTCCCTGTAGAACCAATGCATCGGGGAATCCGGATTGCAGTTGAACCAGAATCTTGAACCCTTGACGGAGCATCGTGCGAGAGCCTGTTCTACAAAGGATTTCGGCATCAGAGCGACCTCGTCAAACATAACTCCGGCAAGCGTCATGCCTTGGATCAGCATATATGAACTTTCGTCCTTACCGCCAAAGAAGTAATAACGATTTGTATTGCCGTTTACCGTTACGTCAAAGCAGCTTTTGCTTAATTTCAGACTGATTTTCGCTATCCCCTCCAGCCACTGCTGCATGGGAAGTATAACGTTTCTCTGGATAGATCCTGCCGTTTTTCCGCAGACGGCAAAGGTCTGACCGCTGAACTCAGAGCAGCTCCATAATATGAATCCTATGGTCATTGACAGCGATTTTCCGGAACGCACCGAGCCGTCGCAGATCACAGCGTCGCATCCGCACGTTTCCGGCAGCTTCCACCAGAGCATAGATTTTACCTGTTTTGGTGAAAATTTATTGAATATCACTTGCACTCGCTCCTATCGTTTCAAGCAGATTGGTAAGCTGCCTGTTATCAGCCTCCGGAGCTTCCCCCGAAAGCGCAGCTTGAACGGTTTTGGTTATTTCAGTCTCAGCGGAAATAAGGTCGGGATTTTCCTTTATAAATGTATAAAGCTCCAGATGACGTTTCCGGAACTCTTCGGCAAGCTTCCTGCGCCGCTTTGGATCGGGAGTATTCAGATAGTCTTTTATGAATGATTTCAGGTCGGTAAAATCGGAGTTTTTTACGGCATTTCTGCCATCCTCAAATTTAGAAAGTCCTTCCGCAAGAGATTTCAGACTTTTCTTTTTTATACTGCTCACTGTTCCACTTCCTTTCAAGTATAAAATTCTGGTATAAAAATAAGGGCGTAATCGCCCTTTTTAGCCGTTATGTTTTCGGGAGTATAATTTCACGTCTGAAATAATTT
>CAMZZN010000006.1 GCA_947345935.1 uncultured Ruminococcus sp. | reverse complement strand
ACTATTCTGTAATATAAAATGTGCCGCACAGAGCCGTTGGTTCTGTGCGGCATTATTATACTGGACGCTGTTGTACAATGTCCAGGGAATGGCGAACAGAAAATCCGTTTATCTGCGTCATTTTCCTCGCCATGCGAAATATTAGTCTCTGGTGTATGCTTCTGGATGCGGCAGGAACGGGTAGAGTTCCTCGTAGGAATTTATATCGCTGCGATTTTCTGGACCAGTCGGGATAAGCCCTGTCATATCGCCCCATGAAGCGGATGGACAAACGTATTCAAGGCCGTTTTTGTCCGGTTCAGGGACTGGGATTTTTCTGTAATTCATTTTATCATCTCCCGATGATATTATATCCGTTTCGAAAAAAAATATTATAGATATGACCTTGATTTTTTGTAAAAAATATGGTAAAATAATTATAGTAAAATCTGCGGAGGTGCAATCATATGAGCGAAAATATGGAAAAGGATCTTGAAATGAGCGAAGAAATGGAAGATAATGGCAGTTTCATCACACTTACTGATGATAACGGAGAGGATATTTCATTTGAAGTTCTTGATGTGATCGACTATAAGGAGCGTGAATTTGCGGTTCTTTTGCCTTTTGAGGATACGGAGGAGGAAGTTGTCATTCTTGAGGTTATTCCTGGAGAGGATGAGGAGACAGACGATTTTATTTCCGTTGAAGATGATGAGATTCTGAATAAAGTTTTTGAAGAATTTTTGAAGAGATGTGAAGATGAATCTGAGTAACAATAATAAACTTCCCTGTTCTATGATCGGAACAGGGAAGTTTGTTCAATTATATGCAGTTTTAAATTCATGTTTAGCAACAGAAAAATCGTATTTAAGAGGCTCAGAGTTGATTTTTTCCGCAAGTTCTGACGCACTTTCCAAGTCAAATTGTCCGGTTATATTAGACAGTCCGGTATCTATCTTTGCAAGAACCAATGGGGCAGAAATAAGTTCGCTGTTAAACCAGATCGAAATCGAAATGTCAGTTCCTGCAAGTTCTTCGGTAACATCAGCAAATACTATACTTGCCTCATCATTGAATTCTACGCTAACTATAAAATCTTGTGTACCATCTTCTTTAAACATAGTCATGACCTCAGATTTAGCAATAGCATCATTTTCAAGAATAAGCTCGCTTGACGAATAATCCCTTCCTTTACGGAACTCAATAATATTTTTGTCAGTTATTGTTTCGAGCAGTTTTTCAGCGGAGCTATCATCATATTTGAAGTCGATACGGATTGAATCGGAGTCATAATCAACATATGTTCTATATAGAATCTGAAGCGCATCAGTTCTCTTACCGAAGATTCTTGCAGCTTCATCAAGTTCACTGTCGGATATTTCTTCGTTTGCAGAAAGCAGAATATAGCTGTCAATAAAATTTTGGCTGACAAGCTCAGACGAAGAAGTCATACTTTCCTTTTTCGCACGAAGATAATAAAGCAAGGGATACCGCCGCTATTGCAGCAAGCATGATGTTTTTTCTCATAATTTCCTCCTGAGAAATCTTTATTACGTATGTATTTTAGGTAAATTATGTTGATGGCCGGGACGTATGTCTGCTAATCTTTTCATTAGTTTGATCGAGAATTTGTATAAACAGGCTCTTGCATCGAGTTATTCAGTTACATTGGAGCAGTCCAGTATTCTTTAGGTAATATTAGAACAGCAGGAGAAAGATTCGGAGCAGCGATAACAGGCAGGTATGACCCCCTGTAGTACTTGATTTGGAATATCCTTGTGAAAAACAATGACCGAGCAGAAATGTACATCTATATTATCAATTGTTTTATCTGGATTTTCAGGATCAGGCATACTTATGCTGAGATCTACGTTTGAACGGTCAAGTTCGTCTGTAATAATTTTTACAACTTCACGTAACGGCTCAGGGATCTCCTCCTCAGGTTTTCCTTTATAATAAAACATTTCTCTGCCTATATCCATAAGAAATTCAGGAAATTTTTCCGCAATAGGATGCGTAGAGTATAAAATATTTGCAGGCAGATCCAATTTGTTCCCCTTTTCAAATAACATCTCATTTGCCTGCACAAGATACGCATAATAGATCTGTCCGTTCTGAAAAACGATGTCTTTGTCACGGTAAACTACGTTCAGTGCATCCTTTTTATGCAAACGTATCCATAAAGGTCTGGGCAAAGATTTGGAAGTAATGATATTTTCACGGTAATTCGCACGCATTACATCAAGGTGATTCTGACAGTTATCATCTGTTACCTGATGATCCATTTTCTTTTTGAATAAGGCCATAGTACATATACCTCTATAAAAATAAATAATGCTCTGAGTATGTTTAAAATCTTTATTACATTCGTATTTGGGGCAAATTTTGTTGATGACCTGGATAGTATATCTGTGGATTTTTGGCTTGCCCTCGGCAAAATTATACTACAAGAAACTTCCGCCGATTATCACAGCGGAAGTTTCTTGTTACTGTTCTTTATTAGGTTTGATTTAATCAAACGCAGCCCTGAGCCTTCATTGCCTCAGCAACCTTAAGGAAGCCTGCAATGTTAGCGCCTGCCATATAGTTGCCCTCAAGACCGTATTCCTTAGCAGCTTCGTCGCATGACTTGAAGATGCTCTTCATAATGCCCTGAAGCTTAGCGTCGACTTCTTCAAATGTCCAGGAAAGTCTCTCGCTGTTCTGGCTCATTTCAAGACCGGAAGTTGCAACGCCGCCTGCATTTGCAGCCTTAGCAGGACCATAGAGAAGTCCGTTTGCAAGGTATGTCTCGATAGCTTCGGGAGTAGAAGGCATATTAGCGCCTTCGGCAACAACCTTACATCCGTTCTTTACGAGGAGAGCGGCGCTTTCGCCGTTGATCTCATTCTGTGTAGCGCAGGGAAGTGCAATATCGCAGGGAACGCTCCAGATACCGCTGCATCCTTCAGTGTAAGTAACGTTCTTATGTGAAGTTCTGTCAACGTATTCCTTGATACGTCCACGCTCAACCTCTTTGATCTGCTTAACAAGATCAAGCTCGATTCCGTCAGGATCAACGATATATCCGTTGGAATCAGAAAGAGTGATAACAGTAGCGCCGAGTTCTGTAGCCTTTTGTGTAGCGTAGATAGCAACGTTTCCTGAACCGGAGATAACTACCTTTTTGCCTTCAAAACTCATACCGTTAGCCTTAAGCATTTCATCTGTGAAGTAGCAGAGACCATAACCTGTAGCCTCTGTTCTTGTGAGAGATCCGCCGTAAGTAAGTCCTTTACCTGTAAGAACACCTGTGAACTCATTGCGGAGTCTCTTGTACTGACCGAACATAAAGCCGATCTCACGTCCGCCTGTACCGATATCGCCGGCAGGAACGTCTGTATCAGCTCCGATGTGCTTGCAAAGTTCCGTCATAAAGCTCTGGCAGAAACGCATAACTTCTCCGTCGCTCTTGCCCTTGGGGTCGAAGTCTGAACCGCCCTTGCCGCCGCCCATAGGCAGTGTTGTAAGGCTGTTTTTGAATATCTGCTCAAATCCGAGGAACTTGATGATTCCGAGATATACTGAAGGGTGAAGTCTGATGCCGCCCTTGTAAGGTCCGATAGCAGAGTTGAACTGAACTCTGAAACCACGGTTTACCTGAACTTTGCCGTTGTCGTCAACCCAGGGAATACGGAATATGATCTGTCTCTCAGGCTCAACGATTCTCTCGAATACGCCTGCCTCTACGAGGTCGGGTCTTTTTTCTGCTACAGGCTGGAGGGATTCAAAAACCTCTGTAACTGCCTGAATGAACTCAGGTTCACCTGCATTTCTCTTTTTAACTGTTTCTAAAAGATCGATAAGATACTGATTTTTTAACGCCATTGTTAAAAA
Organism: uncultured Ruminococcus sp.; assembly: GCA_947345935.1. Classification (GTDB taxonomy): domain Bacteria; phylum Bacillota; class Clostridia; order Oscillospirales; family Ruminococcaceae; genus Ruminococcus. The sequence continues at coordinate 66,954 of CAMZZN010000006.1, read as the reverse complement.
ACCTCCTTTAATAAATTCTGCATATGCAGTTCATAAAAAAATTATATCACTCTGCGGCAAAAATTTCAAGACTTTATTCCGGTAAAATTAAAAAAATGGATATATTTGTAAGTTGCTACAAATATATCCATTAACTCCGAAGCCTTTTTATTTATTTTCATAAATATTAAGATATTTACTTGCCAGATAAAGTGAACCGCATACGACAACGATGCCATTACTTTCAAGGGCAAGAGACTTTGCTTTTTCAACGGCATCTTCAAGGGTTGGACAAGGCTCGGCAGAAGTATATTTTTGTGCGGTATCAGCCAGTTTTCCAGCAGGAACGGCGTTGGGAGCAAATCCGTCAACGGTAAACATTTTTGCAGAGTATCGTGCGACTGTGGACACACCGACAGTGTAATTTTTAGTATTGACCATACCCATGATCGTATAGATATTTTTTGAATTGAATTTTACCAGTACCGTTTCAAGATTCAGGATCCCCTCCGGATTGTGTCCGCCGTCAACAATAACAGGGGGATTTCCGTTAATATACTGACACCTTGCCTTGACTGTTGTGGTTTCAACAGATTTTTTTATATTTTTTTCCGAAATATCTAATCCATTTTTTCTCAGGTAACGACACGCTTCAATAGCAGTGGAAGCGTTTGAAAACTGTCCGCATCCGAACATGAGGGGCTTATACAAAATGCCGTCATATTCCAAAAGACCGTCCTTTTCGCAGTTTTTTTTCGTTATGACAAATTCTGCACCGACCTCTTGGGCTTTCTTTTCAAAAACATCCTTGCAATCGCACATGGGCGAGACAACAATCGCCGAGCCTTCTTTTATAATTCCTGCTTTCTGTCGTGCGATCTTCTCCACAGTATCGCCTAAAATCGCCGTATGATCGAGGGATATTGAAGTTATTACAGATGCGAGCGGCGGCGGTATCACGTTAGTGCAGTCCAGAAGTCCGCCTATACCGGCTTCAAAAACCACGATATCGCAGTTCTCACGCTGAAACCACAGTAAAGCTATCGCCATTGTTATTTCAAACTGAGAATATTCACGGTCGGCAATACGTTTACGGACGAATTCTGCAATTTCACAAAGTGTTTCTTCGGCAATTTCTTCGCCGTTTATTCGTATCCTATCTGTGTAGTGAAGTATAAAAGGCGATGTGAACTGTCCGGTTTTATGCCCTGAGTATATCAGAGCGTTTGAGATATATTCCACAACCGAGCCTTTGCCGTTCGTTCCTGCAACATGAACAAATTTCAGCGATTTTTCGGGATTTCCTATACATTCCATAAGCTCACGGGCACGGGAAAGATCCGTTACCGGTTTTCCCGATTTGCTGTACGAGCCTATGAAGTCCATAGCTTCATTTATATTCATCAATAGGGACTCTCCTGTAATTCGGCATTTCTGACGGCTTCTTCCAGAGTCATGCCCTTGAAGTCCTGCGCATTGAAATATCTGCCCGATTTTCCATCGTTCACGAATGCTCCCACAAGAAGTCCGGGAATGGCGGATTCAGGCTCAAAATAAGCGTTTTCGCCGCCCATATCCGTCTTGCACCATGCCGGATTGGCAAGACTTATTATAACGCCCGTATCACGGTAGGCATAGCTCAGATCTATTGTGATCTTGTCCAGAGCCGCCTTGCTTGCGGAATATGGAGCTTGCTGCGGTTCAAGATTAATGTCGCTGGAGGTGTTGATAATCCTGCCGAATCCACGTTTTTTCATGCCGTCGGCAAAATGATAGCATATCATCATGGGAGCGATCGTATTGATCCTGAAGCTGATTTCAAACTCTTCGGCAGGGGTATCGAGTATAGCTGAACGGTACGTCGTCTGCAAGCCTGCATTATTAAAGATAACATCTATCTGTGTGCCCTTTTCGTCTATTTCGGACAGCATCCTTTCAAGCTGCCCCATATCGGATAATTCAGCCTGAACGGTATACGCCTGAACTCCGAGGGACTGAACCTCTGAAAGTATAGATTTGCAGTGCTCCTTGTTTCTGCTGTGAAGTACAAGATTACAGCCCTGTTCAGCCATAGCCACGGCAATAAGTCTGCCAAGTCCTCTGCTTGCGCCGGTTATCAGCGCCCATTTGTTTTTCAGATTAATCATAATACACCTCTTTAAATCTAATCATGCAAGTTTCATTCTGTATTTTTTGCATCTGAATGTACGGCTTCCGTCAAATTTGGAATATTCGGAATATCCTTCAAAGACAAGACCGCATTTCTCAATAACTCTGCCGGATGCCGTATTTTCCACAGCGTGTTCGCAAACAAATTCACGGGCATTATGTTCAGAATAAACATATTCTATCATGCGCTTTGCTGATTCGGTTGCATATCCATGTCCCCAGCAGTCAAACCTGAGATTATATCCGAAAGACCAGACTTTTTCATCAATGCGATACCGGACGCCGCCAGAGCCGATTAGCAGTTCATCAGACCGGCGGACAAATCCCCATGTATACTCGTTTTCAAGAGCGTTAAGGGAATTGAGCCAGGATTTTGTGATTTCGATATTCTCATGACGTGGATATATCATATATCTGGCAACACGTTCATCGCCTGCCCATTTGAATACGTTTTCGGCATCTTCAACAGATAGTGGTCTCAGGATAAGTCTTTCTGTTTCGATTACAGGTATTTTAAATATCATAAAACCGCCTTTCTGTGAATTGTATTACTTCTGAAAAGCAGCGATAGACTGCATTATCTTCTCCATTTTTTCCTGAGCCTTAGCAAGCTTTGCTCTTTCAGCCTCGATAAGTTTTTCAGGAGCTTTAGAAATAAATCCCTGATTATTGAGCTTTCCGCTGAGGAAGTCTATATCTTTCTGAACCTTTGCTTTTTCCTTTTCAAGACGGGCGATTTCCTTGTCCTTGTCTACAAGCTCGTCCATAGGAATGAAAATTCTTGTGGAATCGGTTACAGCGTTTGCACAGTTTTCATGAGTTAGTGAAGTTCCTGCCTCGACAGAGGATGCAGACGCAAGTTTTTCAAAGAAAGCGGCGCAGGACATGAAAAGTTCGGGTTCTTCAGTCTCTACAAGCAGCTTTGCCTTTACCGACGGCGGTACGTTCATTTCTGTTCTGGTGTTTCTTACTGCCTTTATTGCTGAGATGACTTTTTCGAAATCTGCTTCTTCCTTGTCAAAATTGAAGGAAATCAGTGACTGCGGATATTCTTCAAGGATTATCATGGATTTTCCGTTTGTGAGAACCTGCCATATTTCTTCTGTGATGAACGGCATGAACGGATGCAGGAGTTTAAGCATTCCCTGCATAGCCCACACAAGAACAGCCTGAGCTTTTGCTTTTGATTCGCCGCCTGCCTGGATGCGTGGTTTTGTCAGTTCGATGTACCAGTCGCAGTATATGTCCCAGATAAAGTCGTATATTTTCTGTGAAGCAATGCCAAGTTCATACTTTTCAAGATTATCGTTTACTTCTTTTACAAGTCTGTTAAATTTGTTGACGAGCCACTTGTCCTCTATCTCCAGTTCTTCCGGCAGTTCGTCAAATTCAAAGCCTTCGGGAAGATTCATCATGATAAAGCGTGAAGCGTTCCAGAGCTTATTTGCAAAGTTTCTTGCAGCCTTGACCTTATCGTCGATATACCGCATATCGTTTCCGGGGGAATTACCGGTTGCAAGCATGAATCTGAGAGCGTCGGCGCCGTACTCGTCGATAACTTCAAGGGGATCGATGCCGTTGCCAAGTGATTTGGACATTTTGCGTCCCTGGGAATCACGTACAAGACCGTGGATAAGCACCGTATCAAACGGAACTTCACCCATATTTTCAAGACCGCTGAACATCATTCTGATTACCCAGAAGAAGATGATATCATACCCTGTAACAAGAGTGTTGGTGGGATAGAAATATTTCAGATCTTCGGTTTTTTCAGGGAATCCCAGTGTGGAGAAAGGCCAGAGAGCGGAGCTGAACCACGTATCGAGGGTATCGGGATCTTGTCTCATAGGCTTGCCGCACTTGGGACATACTGCGGAACTTTCCTTTGTTACAGTCATTTCGCCGCATTCGTCGCAGTAGAATGCCGGTATCCGATGTCCCCACCAGATCTGGCGTGAGATGCACCAGTCACGGATATTTTCAAGCCAATGGAAGTATATTTTGTCAAAGCGTTCGGGAACAAATTTGGTTTTTCCGCTCTTTACGGCGTCGATAGCCGGCTGAGCGAGAGGCTGCATTTTTACAAACCACTGTGTGGAAACCTTCGGCTCGACGGTTGTGCCGCAGCGATAGCAGGTGCCGACGTTATGGCTGTATTCCTCGATCTTTACCAGTGCGCCCTCTGTTTCAAGATCGGAGACGATAGCCTTTCTTGCTTCGTATCTGTCCATTCCGGCGTACTTCGGGTAGTCGTCAACGATCGTGGCGTCGTCGTTCATAACGTTGATAACAGGCAGCTTATGACGCAGACCGACCTCAAAGTCGTTGGGGTCGTGGGCGGGAGTGATCTTTACAACGCCTGTTCCGAAGTCCATTTCAACGTAATCGTCGGCGACAATGGGGATCTCCCGGTGAACAATGGGGAGGATCACGGTCTTGCCGACTAAATCCTTGTAGCGTTCGTCTTTGGGATTTACGGCAACGGCAGTATCTCCGAGAAGCGTTTCAGGGCGTGTGGTGGCAAGTTCAAGATATCCGTCGGAATCCTTGATCTTATAGCGTAGATGCCAGAAGTGTCCTGCCTGATCTTCATATGTTACCTCGGCGTCGGAAAGGGAAGTTCTGCATTTCGGGCACCAGTTGATAATTCTTTCGCCCCTGTAGATAAGACCCTTTTCGTAATATTTAACGAATACTTCCTTTACTGCTTTGGAACAGCCCTCGTCCATAGTAAAGCGTTCTCTTGACCAGTCGCAGGAAGAGCCAAGCTTTTTCAACTGCTCAACAATACGTCCGCCGTATTGTTTTTTCCATTCCCAGGCACGCTTCATGAACCCCTCTCTGCCCAGATCTTCTTTGGTAACGCCTTCCTTGCGCATTGCTTCGACGATTTTTGCTTCTGTTGCGATAGCGGCATGATCTGTACCGGGAAGCCAAAGCGCTGAATAGCCGCACATTCTTTTCCAGCGGATAAGTATATCCTGGAGCGTTTCGTCAAGGGCGTGACCCATATGGAGCTGTCCGGTAATATTCGGAGGAGGGATAACGATAGTGTATGGGGTCTTTTTGGGATCAGCTTCAGCACGGAAACAGCCTCTGCTGTTCCATTCAGCGTATATCCTGTCCTCAAAATCTTTGGGGTTATAGGATTTTGCAAGTTCTTTTGCCATTTAAGATTTCTCCTTTTTATAGATTGATTCGGAAAAAAACGCCCTGAACCGTTAAAGGTTCAGGGCGAACAATAGTCCGTGTTACCACCTGAATTCGGGTATAATATCCCGCACTCTGCGCAGCTGTAAAACTGCTTTCTCTGTAACGTGAGAAACACGTCATGGATTACACAGAACCCCTTCATCCATGCGGCTCGGAAGCTACTCCGGCATATTCCTGATACCGCCTTGCACCATCCGGCGGCTCTCTGAAACAAGTTTGTATGCCTACTCCTCTTCGTCGTTGCCTTTGAAATACATTAATTATTATAGCATATAAAAGGAAAAATGTCAACTGTATATGCAGAATTTTTTACGGCAACAGCATTAACTTTTATTATGTTTCTAAAAGAGATATTGTTTCTGTAAATTTCTGTTTAAGGAAATACTTTCTGTTTGGAAATCACTCTAATTCTTAAAAATTCCCCTTGTGGGGATTTTTAAGAATTAGTAATGGGTTTCCAAAGGGAATGTACTTCCCTTTGGCAGGGGGGAGGGGGACGGCGTCCCTCTTTATAAACATGAAATAGAAGTAAATTCTATTGCTGTTTAGAATTTTATGAGTAAAAAATAAATTAATTTACTATTTGTTAAGAATCTTGAAAAGATTTTTTAAAATAAAAAGTGCTAAAACATCTTGACAAGTTTAATACTTCGTGATATGATATATTATGTGAGAGGGGGTATAGCATGGATATTCAATTAAAACGAGGTCTTTTAGATGTCTGCGTATTGGCTGCCATAAAAAATGAAGATTCATACGGCTATAAGATCATTAAAGATATGAAGCCCTACATTGAAATGTCTGAATCGACCTTGTACACTATTCTGAAACGCCTGGAATCGGCAAATATGTTGACCGTGCAAACCGCAGAGCACGGCGGAAGACTAAGGAAATATTACCATATTACCGATACGGGACTAATGAAAATCGAAAGCTTTAAAAACGAGTGGAAAGAAATTATGTCCATATATCGGTTTATAACAAAGGAGGATAAATAATGAATAAACAGGAATTTCTTGCCGAATTACGAAAAGGACTGCACGGCTTACCGCCAAACGACATAGAAGAGAGATTGACATTCTACAATGAAATGATCGACGACCGAATGGAAGAAGGTATTACGGAGGGAGAGGCTGTTTCCGGAATCGGTACAGTAGACGAAGTTGTATCACAGATCATAGCTGAGACCTCGCTTTCTAAGCTTGTAAAGGAAAAAGTAAGACCTAAAAGAGCGATGAAGGTGTGGGAAATAGTACTTTTGACGTTAGGCTCTCCGATATGGCTTTCTCTCTTGTTAGCTGTGTTTGCCGTAATTTTTGCGGTTTATGTTACGGTATGGTCTGTAATTGTCGCTCTGTGGGCAGTCGAATTAGCGTTGGCAGCAGGCGTGCTCTGCGGCGTTTTATCGTTTGTGATTCTGATCGTTCAGGTTAACGTTGCTGCCGGAATAGCTATGCTTGGAGCAGGTATCGCCTGTATTGGTCTGTCAATATTTCTATTTTTCGGATGTAAAGAGACAACAAAAGGACTTTTATTCCTGACGAAAAAAATGATTTCAGGTATTAAATCCACATTTATCGGAAGGAGAATGTAAAATGAGTAAAGCAATGAAAAAGTGGCTTATAACAGCAGCTTCCCTTACAGTGTTAGGTTTTGTCGTTTTTGCAGGAGCAATGGCAGCTCTTGGTTTTGATTTTTCAAAGATCAGCACTATAAAGTATGAGACAAATACTTACGAAGTAAGCGAAGAATTTGATAAAATATCAATTGACGTAGATATTACGGATATTGTATTTGCACGATCAGATGATGAGAGCTGCAAAGTCGTTTGCTTTGAAGCAGAAAAGGTGAAGCATTCTGTCCGTTGTACAAACGGAACGCTTACAATTGAAATGACAGATGACAGAAAATGGTATGATTATATCGGCATTTCATTTGCAAGCCCGAAAATGACAATATATCTGCCTCAAAGCGAGTATACTTCACTTTTGGCAGATACCGATACCAGCAATATCGATATTCCCGAAAGCTTTGCCTTTAAACAACTTGAAATTAAAACCGATACAGGAGATGTGGACTGTATGGCGAATGTTTCAGATATTATAAAAATTGAATCAGATACGGGAGATATCGACGTATCTTCTGTTGAATCCGGCTGTGATATTGATATAAAAACTGATACAGGCTCGATAAAGCTTACAGACATTTTCTGCACTAATTTTACTGCCGAAAGCGATACGGGTGATATTTCCCTTGTGAATGTTGCCGCCGTGAACCGTATCTGCGTGGAAACCGATACGGGAGACGTAAAATTAAAAAACAGCGATGCCGAAGAGCTTTTAATCGAAACTGACACGGGCGACGTTACAGGTACGCTGCTTTCTGAAAAGATTTTTACTGCAAAAAGCTCTACGGGCGATGTCAGCGTGCCGAAAAGCAAAATGGGCGGCATATGTGAGATTATAACTGAAACGGGAGATATTAAAATAAAAATAAAGTAATATGATAAAAATCATATCAGCTAATGTCATTAGCATGAGAGATTTTTTTCCCTGCACTCTTATCAAAAGGATATTTTCTCTATGGTCAATCGTTCTAATTAAATTTAGCGCCTCTTTATGAGGCGCTAAATTTAATTAATATCGGGTTTCCAATGGGAATTTACTTCCCTTTGGCAGGGGTATGGGGACAGAGTACACACTTAGCTGCCAGGATAGAAATTATATTTGACATTATAATAATTCTGTGATATAATCAATATAATACATTATAGTACAATAAAAATAGTACAATAAAAATGCTGAAAAGCGCTGCGAAAGGAAAATATAGATATGACAGAGATCATAAAATCAATATTTCTTGGAATAGTCGAGGGTATCACGGAATGGCTGCCTGTAAGCAGCACCGGACATCTCATATTAGTAGACGAATTTTTAAAAATGGGTATGAGCAGCGATTTCAAGGAAATGTTCGATGTTGTTATCCAACTTGGAGCTATCATGGCAGTCGTGCTGCTTTACTGGAAAAAGCTTTTTCCTTTCGGCAGGAAAAACAACGCCTCTCCCCTTAAACCCGACGGAATTGGAGCATATATAAAAACAGATATATTCACTATGTGGTTCAAGGTACTTGCAGCCTGTCTGCCGGCTGCTGTTGTGGGACTTCTTTTTGATGACGTTCTTAACGATCTGTTCTATAATCCGCTGACGGTATCGATTGCGCTGATAGCGTTCGGCGTTGCCTTTATTATTGTTGAGAACTGGAATCATGGCAGAAAGTCAAAGATAAACGGCATAGGTGATTTTACATATAAAACGGCTCTTATAATAGGCGTATTTCAGCTGATTGCCGCTGTTTTTCCCGGAACATCACGGTCAGGAGCAACTATAGTCGGCGCACTGCTTATCGGCGTATCAAGAACGGCTGCCGCAGAGTTTACATTCTATCTGGCAATTCCGGTAATGTTCGGTGCAAGTCTTCTGAAGCTTATGAAGTTCGGCTTTGATTTTACAGGAACGGAAATAGCCGTGCTTGCTGCCGGAATGATAACCGCTTTCCTTGTGTCGGTAGTCGTTATAAAGTTCCTTATGGATTATATCAAAAAGCATGATTTCAAGGTTTTTGGCTGGTACAGAATAGTTCTTGGAATACTTGTTCTGGCTTATTTCGGGATTTTTGAAACATCGTCTCTTGTATGATATCTTTTGTACGGCGTTGGCTTTAGGAGGTGAATTCCGTCGCTGTGAAGCGGTGGAGATATTATGTCGGATAAAAATAAAAACATGGATAATGAACAAACAATATATATTCCTGAAAATAAAACAAGGACAAACGCTGTGATGATGAATAAGGGGCAGTATTCTCAGAATTCACAGAATAATCCGGCTATTCAGCCCCGGACACCACAGAATAATGCTTACGGAGCACCGCCGGTCACGCCACCCCGGACGCCGCAGAATAATGCTTACGGAGCACCGCCGGTCACGCCACCCCGGACGCCGCAGAATAATGCTTACGGAGCACCACCGGTCACACCACCCCGGACACCACAGAATAACGCATACGGAGCGCAACCGTTCATACCACCGCAGATGCCGCAGAATAGTATGTACGGGATGCCGGCAGGTTATGGCGATCTGAGAATGCGCCAGGCGGCATTGCCCGGATATGGAAAAGAACGAAAAAAGGGAAATGCGGTTGTAGTTTTACTTATTGTGTCGATTATTCTTGTTATATTCGCCGTTGTCGGAATAGCAGCATTTATCATTCTTAATGACAGCAATGATGATGACGGAAAAGCAGAGCGTGACGGTAAATCTGATTTCGCTGAATATGGACGTATTGATGAATCTGATGAAGATTCAGTTTATGAATATGAGTCTCAAACAGATTACGAAGAAGAACCGATTACAGAGCCGCAAACGACTGCTCCTGTTCAGCCAATTATTACCGTACCGGATGTCGTAGGATGGAGCGGCGATCGGGCTGCGGAGGTTCTTTCTGAAATGGGATTTACGGTTGAAATTGAAAAACAGTATAGCATCGAGCTTTCCGGAACAGTTATTTCCCAGAGTATTGCAGCCGAAACGAGCGTTGCTGAAGGAACGAAAATAATCCTTACAGTTTCTAAAGGAGTTGATCCGGCGGAAGAAGATGTGATCGTTCCCGATGTTTGTGGTATGCCTGAGGAAAATGCAAAGAGCGTTATGCAGAAAAGAGGTCTGCTTGCATATACAAAGTACGAATACAGCGATACCGTTGCTGAAGGGGAAATTGCAGATCAGGATATAGCTTCCGGAACAAAGGTAAAGAAGGGATCAACTGTTCTTCTTACGGTATCCAAAGGAAGCAGCAATCAGAATTCTCAGTATCAGCGAGGTAAAGTTGCAACCAAAGAGACAGAGCTTAATGTCAGAAAAGGTCCCGGCAAGCAATATGAGATCACCGGAACGGTTGACAAGGACAGTATTGTAGAGATAGTTTCCCTGGAGGGAGATTGGTATAAGATAGTATTCGGGGACGGATTCGGTTATGTATCCAAGGATTATATTCAGTTGATGAACTGACGACAGCAAAGAGGGGAGAGCAATTTCTCTCCCCGAAATAAAAATACGTTCCGGTAAAAAACCAGAACGTATTTACATTGGTGCCGGTGACCGGGGTCGAACCGGTACGGTATTGCTACCATCGGATTTTGAGTCCGACACGTCTGCCAATTCCATCACACCGGCGCATCAACATATTTATTATAACACATATGGTATATAAATGTCAATACTTTTTTTATTTAGGAAGGAGAAATTTTAATTGGCTAAATCAAATGGTGATAAGGAGCTTGAGAAAATTTATCAGGAGCTTCGTGAAATGAACAGGAATACAGGGAAAATCAACAGTGAAGGCAATGATCTGCTCAGTTTTTTTGTAGGACTTCTGATGCTGGCGGGTGGTCTTTTTATGATCTTCAATAACTTGTCTGTAACGAGCAGCTGGGGAATGAGAGGCTATATTTTCCACATCGGCTCATTCGGAATGCCCAATGGAATGGTCATGCTTCCCATTATAGTGGGTATAGGTATGCTTTTCCTCATGAAGCGCAAAATATTCGGCTGGGTAGTAGTCGCTGTCGGTATTGTGATCGTACTGCTGAGTATTCTTTTGTCAACACAGATACATTGGCGCAGTACGTCGGCATATATTTTTATTATAATGTTCGGACTGACAGCAGCCGGTGCAGGCATGGTTCTCAAGGAACTATTCAAGAAAAACTGATAAAAAAGCTCCCGTTTCCGGGAGCTTTTTTATGTGATCTGTCAGTCCAGTGCTGCAAATGCATTTTTAAGATCGTCGAGAATATCGTTGATATTTTCAAGACCTACAGAAAGACGAATCATGCCTCCGTTTATTCCGGCTGCTGCGAGCTGTTCATCAGTGAGCTGACGGTGAGTAGCGCTTGCAGGGTGAAGAACGCAGGTACGTATATCGGCAACATGAACTTCGTTGGAAGCAAGTTTAAGGGAATCCATGAATTTTACGGCAGCGTTTCTTCCGCCTTTAATAACAAAGGAAATTACGCCGCTGCATCCCATTGGGAGGTATTTTTCGGCCAGAGCATGATATTTATTGCTCTTGAGACCAGGATAGTTTACAGATTCAACCTTGTCGTTTGCTTCAAGGTATTCAGAAACGATCTTGGCGTTTTCGCAGTATTGCTTCATACGGATAGAAAGCGTTTCAAGACCGAGATTCAGATAAAAAGCAGATTGAGCCGAAGGATAGCAGCCGAAATCTCTCATAAGCTGCATTCTTGCCTTTATAATATATGCGGCTTTTCCGTATGTCTGAGTGTAAACTATGCCGTGGTAGCTTTCGTCAGGTTCTGTGAATTCCGGGAACTTGCCGTTTGCCCAATTGAACGTTCCAGCGTCAACAATAACTCCTCCTACCTGAACGGCATGACCGTCCATATATTTTGAGGTGGAGTGAATTACGATATCTGCCCCGTGCTCGATAGGACGGCAGAGAATGGGGGTGGGGAAAGTATTGTCAACGATGAGAGGAACTTCATTCTCATGAGTTATTTTGGCAAATTTTTCAATATCAAAGACTGTCAGAGCGGGATTGGCGATAGTTTCGCCGAAAACAGCCTTTGTATTTGGCTTGAAAGCGGCTTTTATCTCTTCTTCTGAGGCGTCCGGATCGACAAAAATGCATTCAATTCCAAGTTTTTTGAGCGTAACAGCAAAGAGATTTACAGTTCCGCCGTAAATAGTCGTTGTGGAAATAAAACTGTCACCTGCCTGGAGGATGTTCAGCAGAGAGCAGAGAGAAGCCGCCTGTCCGCTGGAAGTACACATAGCGCCGATACCGCCCTCAAGAGCCGCTATCTTTTCTTCAACAGCCATTACCGTTGGATTTTCAAAACGTGAATAGATGAGACTTTTGGTCGGGTCGTCAAAAACAGCAGCGACATCGTCGGTAGAATCGTATACATATGTGGTACTTTGTACGATAGGTACTACTCTTGGTTCGGTATTTTTTGGCGTATAGCCTGCGTGAAGGCATTTTGTTTCAATATTCATAATGATTTTTTCTCCTTTGATGCTTTTAGACGCCGCCGCACAAAGAGCGGTTAACGCCTTTTATTATGACAGTACAGTTTTTATTCTGGGAATGCAGAATTCAAGAACCGCACAGTATTTATCGGTAAGTGTGATGATATAGCTTTCTTTGTACTTCGGAAAGGATCGGGTCATAGGCCACATATGGTTTTCGATCATATCACGTTCGAGATCGGAGATATCAGTAAGATCTGCGGCATTTTCCACGGCAAGACGTGAGTGCATGGAACTGTGCGAAAGCTGCCCTCTGATCTTGCTTTTGTTATACTTTTTGCGGTCATAGTAAAAAAGATCATGAAGCAGACCTGCTCTTGCAGCGGCACGAGCGTCGAGGTGAAGCTTTTTGCAGATAAGATACGTATAATATGAGACGTTCAGACAATGCTGAAAGCGTGTGGTCGAGATATGATGTGTTATTTCCTTGAGTTTGTCAAGTTCACTGCTGTTGATTATATCGCTGACATGGCTGTAATAGCTGTCAGAAGATAGTTCCTTTTTTGAGCCAATGGCTTTTAGCATATGAAAAACCTGCCTTATCAAAGTTATGGTACTATAGGCAACAACGCACAAAAACCTCCTGATGGTTTTACGGTGTTACCTTTATTATTATACAACGCTTTGCAGAAAAAATCAATAGGAAAATTGTTTTTAAAAAAAATTAACTTTTATTAATGCAATAAAGACATCCCCGAAAGGATGTCTTTTTTATGCTGAAAAATTAAATCAAGCCTTGTTTACGCTTCCGAAGAGTTCCATCTTCTCCTTGACCTTAGCCTTGATAGCCTCAAATCCGGGAGCGAGAAGCTTTCTGGGGTCGAAGCCCTTGCCCTGCTGATCCTTGCCGGCCTCAATGTAAGCTCGTGTAGCTTCCTGGAATGAAAGCTGGCACTCTGTATTAACATTGATCTTAGCAACGCCAAGTGAAATAGCCTTAGCGATCATATCATCGGGGATTCCTGTACCGCCGTGGAGAACAAGAGGCATATCGCCGACTTTCTCGTTTACGGCAGCAAGAGTTTCAAAGCTAAGACCAGCCCAATTTTCAGGGTACTTGCCGTGAATATTGCCGATACCTGCTGCAAGGAAGTCAACGCCGAGATCAGCGATCATCTTGCACTCGTTGGGGTCGGCACATTCGCCTGCACCTACAACGCCGTCCTCTTCGCCGCCGATAGAGCCGACTTCTGCTTCGATAGAAAGACCGAGACCGTGAGCAACGTTTACGAGTTCTGTTGTCTTTGCAACGTTCTCGTCGATCGGGAAATGAGAACCGTCAAACATGATGGAAGTAAATCCAGCCTTGATGCACTTGTAGCAGCCCTCATATGAGCCATGATCGAGGTGAAGAGCAACGGGAACGGTAATTCCGAGAGACTCGTCCATTGCCTTGACCATAGCGGCAACTGTATTGAAGCCTGTCATATACTTGCCTGCGCCCTCAGATACACCGAGGATAACAGGGGAGTTAAGCTCCTGAGCTGTAAGAAGAATAGCCTTTGTCCACTCAAGATTGTTGATGTTGAACTGACCTACTGCGTACTTACCGGCTCTTGCCTTCTGAAGCATTTCTGTAGCTGAAACTAACATAATTAAATTCCTCCTGATATTTTACTGTCGTGGGCGATATTTCAGCCCTGTAATTACTATTATACTATATCCGGAAATAAAATGCAATACCCTGTAAGAAATTTTTATTTTATCTGTCGTAGCCGCTGTATTGATGCTGTCTCATATTTGAGTTTGCTTGCATGTTTCGTTTTACGGTAAAATATAAAGAAACCTGTCCGCATTAAAATTATACGGACAGGTTTTTATAATATTGTTTTATGTCAGGCTCAGTCATGACTCCGGCTGAGACTTTCAAGATCTGATGCGCTGACTTCGGCGATCTTCCATCCTTCGCCTTTGATTTTTACGGCACATACGGTTAGTGATTCGGTGGTTTTGCTTTTCTTCTTTTCTTTTTTGGTGAGCTGTATCTCAAATTCCCAGCCTTTTTTAATATTAAGCTTCTTTGGTTTTGTATCATATTTTTGTGCTATTTCTGTAAAATAGATCTGTGCTCCGTCCAGAGCGCTGTCAGAGAGTTTGCTTTTCTTGTCAATTTTTTTGATTTTTAGTTTGTAATAGTCCCGGATGTCGGCATTATCAATATTATAGCGTTCTATCATGCCGTCCCATTTTTCGTCTGAATGCAGCTGATCTGCAACATAATCCGGAAGAATAAGTGAAAAATAATTTTTTCCGCCGTTTTTACTGATACCCGCCTTGACGTATTTTTTTACGGCTTTTTTCGGACCAAGGAAGTAGATGATAATGAGAATTGCCAGAACGATTATAATTGCGGCTGCAGTTATTACCGCTATCATGGGGAGTCTGCTTTTTCGTGCGGCAGCTTCATTATCAGCGTCAGCTGATGATTTTTTCTTTTTCATGGAAACACCTCCGGACAACTAATTATAATATAATCATATCATAAAATATTTATATTGTCAATAAAAATTGAAAGAGGGTTTTGGTTTACAAATAAAATTTTATTTATGGCAATAGAATTTATTTTTATTATGATTATAAAAGAGATTTTGTCTCTTTAATTTCCTGTTAAAGGAAAATATTTTCTGTCTGGATTTCACTCTAATTCTTAAAAATCCCCCTTGTGGTGGATTTTTAAGAATTAATAATGGGTTTCCAAAGGGAATGTACTTCCCTTTGGCAGGGGGATTAGGGGGACAGCGTCCCCCTTTGTAAACACGAATAGAAGTAAATGCTGCTGTCCTGGGAAAATTGATTTTCGTTTTCCTTGACTTTATTTCAAAAAAAGTTTATAATATAATAATAAATGTATACATATCCTGAAACGGCACATAATAAAGTAAATTTCAGGCAAGGAGTGTATACAATTGGAAGAAAAAAACAAAAATGAAAAATCCGTGACAGAGGAAAAGCTTGACGAGGCAGAGCTTGCCGAAAAGCTGGGGCAGACTGTTTCACAGAATGCAAAGCATCTTATCCACTGTCTGACGGTGATCGGTCAGATAGAAGGGCATTATGTTCTTTCGGAACAGAATAAGACTACTAAATACGAGCATATAATACCTGCTCTGGTGGCGATAGAGCAGGACAGAAGCGTCGAGGGACTTCTTATAATATTGAATACGGTGGGCGGCGATGTTGAAGCCGGACTTGCTATTGCTGAGCTGATTTCCGGAATGAAAACGCCGACAGTCTCTCTTGTTGTGGGAGGCGGTCATTCTATCGGCGTTCCGCTTGCAGTAAGCGCAAAGCATTCCTTTATTGTACCAAGTGCGTCAATGACGATTCACCCTGTACGAATGAACGGTACTGTTCTCGGCGTGCCTCAGACGCTTTCCTATTTTGATAAAATGCAGGACAGAATTGTGAACTTTGTCCTGAAAAACAGCAATATTAAAGAAGATGATTTTCGCCGCCTTATGCTTAATACCGAGGAGCTTGTCCTTGATGTCGGAAGTGTGCTCGAGGGTGAAAAAGCAGTGGGACTCGGACTTATCGACGAACTTGGCGGTCTCAGCGATGCAATGGAATGTCTTTACAGTTTGATCGAGAATACAGAAAAGAGATATATATAATTATAAAAATCGCCGTGCACACCAAAGAATGTTTCCGGAGTGTGCACGGCAAGAGAACAGATCTACGGAGGTAAAAATGGCAGAAGCTAAAAAGAACAGCGCCGGATCAGGCTCACGGCAGAAAAAGAGTCAGACGTCAAAGGCGCAGGACGTTCCGAAAGAAAAATCAGAGAGCACAAAAAAAACTGAACAGAAGCCGGCTGCCGTCAACGATCAGAATCAGTTCTGGTCCATTGTTCTCTTTGCTGCCGGGATACTTATCGCATTTATGATCGTTATAAAGGGATCTGCCGGATGGCGCAAAATGCACAGTATGCTGCTGGGACTTTTCGGAGCGGCTGTTGTTTTCGTTCCGGTCACGCTCATATACACGGCTGTTCAGATAGGCATGGAAAGAAGCCAGAAAAAGGTGACAGGCAGGGCTTTCTGGGGTATTGCAATGGCATTTCTGTTTTCTGCTGCATTACAGATATTTTTTGTCGGGGAGCTTCCGGGAAGAAATTTCTGGAATCATTTCAAGGTGCTCTACGAGAACGGAGTTGACGTAAAAGGCGGGGGAGTTGCAAGTATGCTTATTGCCGGTCCGCTTTTGGCAGCATTCGGCGGAATGGGCGCAAAAATCGTTACAGTCGTAATGTTTTTTGTTTTCGGTATGCTTCTGACAGGAAGAGGTCTTATGGACTTTTTCAAACTGCTCCTCAAGCCGTTTAAATTTCTTGGAAACTGTCTGGAAGGTGTTCAGAATATGCTCATGGGAGGAAATTTTGAGGATGCCTTCGACGACGACGATGTTGACGACGACAGGGAAAAACGCCAGTTTGACGCCGATCTTGAGGCTATCGACATAGTCAACAGCAAAAATGGCAAAACCAAAACGTCAGAAAGTCATTCCGGAAAAAAATCCGGTTATTCTGTAAACGACGACTTCTTGATGGATATTCCGCTTCCTAAAGAAAATGCAGTAACGAGCAGGAACAGCGCTTCTGGAGTAGAGCCTGCCGGCGATGACGCAGACGAGAAGCTGGAGGAACTCATCACAAAAGCGGCGGAAGGAACTGCCGCAGAAGCCATGTCCGCAGATCAGGATGTCAGCGCCGAAAAGGAAAAAGCTGCGCCGAAGCAGCAGGTATACGTTCTTCCGTCAGTTGAACTTCTCGCTCCTCCGTCGGTGAAATCAAACAGCGCCGAGGCTGTGGTAGAACTTCGTGAAAAGTCGGATATAATCAAAAATACCCTGAAAAGCTTCGGAATAGAGGTAAAGATCATGGACATTCTCAGGGGACCGTCCATTACGAGATATGAAATACAGCCGGGAGCAGGCGTAAAGGTCTCAAAGATAAGGGGACTGGAGGACGATATCGCACTGAGTCTTGCCGCAATGGGCGTGCGAATTGAAGCTCCAGTGCCGGGAAAGCCTGTGGTTGGAATAGAAGTTCCGAACATACATAAAGATACGGTAACTCTCCGTGAAATATTGCAAAGCAATGAATTCCGCAGTTCACAGAGCAGGCTTACCTTTGCGGTCGGCAGAGATATTGCAGGAAATATAATTCTGGGCGACATTACAAAAATGCCCCACGTTATCATTGCAGGAACTACCGGATCGGGTAAATCCGTATGTACAAGATCAATTATAATGAGCATACTCTACAAGGCAAGACCGGACGAGGTAAAGCTGATCCTTATCGACCCGAAAATGGTTGAATTCAAAATATTCGACGGCATCCCACATCTGCTCATCCCTATTGTCATTGACGCTAAAAAAGCAGCCGGAGCTCTTAACTGGGCTGTCAACGAGATGATGCGCAGATATACGATTTTTTCGGAAATAGGCGCAAACGATTTGAAATCTTACAATTACATAGCCGAACAGGATGAACTTGAAAAAATGCCGCAGATAGTTGTATTTATCGACGAACTTGCAGATATGATGCTGGTTGCGGGCAAGGAAGTAGAAGATTCTATCTGCCGTCTTGCACAGATGGGACGTGCTGCCGGAATGCATCTTGTGGTGGCGACGCAGCGTCCTACCACGGATGTTATAACTGGACTTATCAAGGCGAATATCCCCAGCAGAATAGCTCTTTCCGTTATGTCGCAGGTCGATTCCAGAACGATAATCGACATGGCTGGAGCGGATAAGCTTCTCGGAAACGGCGATATGTTGTATATGCCTATCGGAATGAACAAGCCGATAAGAGTACAGGGATGTTTTGCGACGAATAAGGATATTACGGAAACCATATCGTTTATCAGCAGTCAGGTCAAGGCAGAATATGATGAATCAATTACCGAAGCGGTCGATAAGTTCGTACCGCAGACGAAAGCGGATAAGGATAGTTCTGACAGCTCTGCCGCCGGTACGGACGGAGATTTCGTTGAAAGGGCAATGGAAGTGGCTGTCAATAACGGTCAGCTTTCTACCACTATGCTCCAGAAAAAACTGAAACTGGGTTATGCGAGGGCCTCAAGAATAATGGACGAACTGGAAGAAATGGGCGTTATCGGTCCGAGCGAGGGTTCAAAACCGAGGAAAGTGCTGATGTCGAGAATGCAGTTTGAAGAAAGAAAAATGAGGATGCAGCAAGAATAGGTCATACAGGAGGTATATCATGTACGAGGGATTTCTCCCTACAACAAAGCAGGAAATGAATGAACTGGGAATTGAACAGTTCGATTTCATCTACATAACAGGCGACGCATATGTGGATCATCCGAGTTTCGGGGCGGCGATCATTACACGTCTTATTGAAGCTCTTGGATTTACGGTAGGTATTATTGCCCAGCCCGACTGGAAAAGCAGCCGTGATTTTACACGGTTCGGTGCTCCGAAATATGCTTTTCTCGTTACGTCAGGCAACATTGATTCTATGGTTGCGCATTATACTGCCGCAAAGAGAAAGCGTTCGGACGACGCCTACTCTCCCGGCGGAAAGGCAGGCAGACGTCCTGACCGTGCGGTCATTGTCTATTGCAGAAAACTCCGGGAAATTTTCGGGGATATTCCTATAGCTATAGGCGGGTTGGAAGCTTCGCTGCGCCGTTTTGCTCACTATGACTATTGGGATGATAAAGTCAGAACTTCTATTCTTCCGGACAGCGGAGCAGATCTGCTGATGTACGGCATGGGAGAGCATCAGATAAAAGAGCTCTGCACACGCCTTGCCGCCGGTGAAAAGATCACGGAAATTCACGATATACGTGGAACCTGCTATATGACCGAACCGATAAATACTCCTATCGGAGCGGCGCAGTGTCCGTCTTTTGAACAGGTAAGCAAAAATAAGGCGGAATACGCAAAAGCAACAAAGATCCAGTATGACTGGCAGGACGAAGTTTATGGAAAGACGATAGTTCAGCGCTGCGGAAAAATGATGCTTGTGCAGAATCCGCCGGCAAAAAGTCTTACAACTGAAGAGCTGGATTACATATACAGTCTGCCGTATACAAGGGCGGTGCATCCGTCCTATGAGTCTCAGGGAGGCGTTCCCGGCATTGAAGAAGTACGCTTTTCGATCACTCATAACCGTGGGTGCTTCGGGTATTGCAATTTCTGCTCGATAGCGCTTCATCAGGGACGGCGTGTTACCTGCCGCAGCGAAGAATCTGTTCTGGCAGAGGCGGAGAGGATAACAAAAATGCCTGATTTTAAGGGATATATCCATGATGTAGGAGGTCCTACTGCAAACTTCCGCCATACTTCTTGTGAAAAGCAGCTAAGCAAAGGTCTTTGCATGGGAAAGAAATGTCTTGCCCCCGTTCCGTGTCCGGCTCTGAAAGCGGATCATCGGGAATATCTTGCCATGCTCCGGAAGATACGGAAAATCAAGGGCGTGAAAAGAGTATTTATCAGGTCGGGCATTCGGTATGATTATCTTATGCAGGATGAAAGCGATGAATTTATCAGGGAACTTATAAAATTTCATGTAAGCGGTCAGCTGAAGGTTGCTCCGGAGCACTGCTCTGCGGCTGTTTTGGATAAAATGGGAAAGCCGCATATAGAGGCGTACAAGGCGTTTCAGAAGCGGTTTTACGAGATTACCAAGGGAATAGGCAAGGAACAGTATCTTGTGCCGTATCTCATGTCCTCGCATCCCGGCAGTACGCTGAAAGAAGCGGTGGAACTGTCGCTTTTCCTTAAAGAGAACAAAATACGTCCCGAACAGGTGCAGGACTTCTATCCTACGCCGGGAACGATTTCTACCTGTATGTTCTATACGGGTCTTGATCCGTATACCATGAAAGAGGTGTATGTGCCGAAAACTCCTAAGGAAAAGGCTATGCAGAGAGCCTTGTTGCAATATTTTCTTCCGCAGAACAGGGAAATTGTCGTCGAGGCGCTGAAAATGTCAGGAAGACGTGATCTTATAGGTAAGTCTCCGGGATGTCTTGTAGACGATATTTCCGGCAGAAAAGGAGGTGACAGTTCATGGAAAAGAAAAGCGGGAAACGGCGTTCAGTACCGAAAAACGGACAGTTCCGCTTCACGTCAGGGGAAAAGGAATTCGTCAAGAAAATCGGACAGGCCTACAGGAAACAGCCAAAGAAGAAAAGGGAAAAATCGCTGAAAATCCTTATACCTTTTTTACTTATTGTTCTGGCAGCCGCATTTATTGCAGTTAAATTCAGTAATAACGGTCAGTCTCCGCTTCCGGAGGATAAACTGACAGTATGTTATATCGACGTAGGACAGGGGGATTCTGTCTTTATCAGCGCCGGAGGAAAAAATATGCTTATTGACTGCGGTGAATCGGAAGCCGCCGACGGCGTAATACGCTTTCTGAACGAAAACAGCATAGAAAAGCTCGATTATGTGGTGGCAACTCATCCTCATTCCGATCATATGGGCGGTATGTATAAGATAGTTGATCAATTTGAGATCGGTGAGGTGATAGTTCCGCACCTGGATGACAGCGATATCCCGACCACAAGGTATTACGAAAAATTTCTGGATACCTGTGATGCCGGGGATCTTTCGCTGACGGAGGCAAAGCTCGGGAGAACTATAGAACTGGGCGATGCAGAGGCTGAGATAATTGCACCGTGCAGTCCGGGTTATGATAATACAAATAATTATTCTGTAGGACTTTTCCTGACTCACGGTGAAAATACTTTTATTTTTACAGGGGATGCCGAGTCTTTGGCGGAAAAGGAAATGGTGAAATCCGGAAATCTTCGTCATGCGGACGTTTACAAAGCAGGTCATCACGGCAGCGATACTTCTGGATGTGAAGAATTTTTGGCGGAAATTACTCCCGATTATGCGGTGATTTCCTGCGGAGAGGGAAATTCTTACGGACATCCCAAAAAAGAGGCTCTTAAAGAGATAAGCAGATATACCGATAAAATTTACCGTACTGACCTTAACGGCACGGTAACTTTCGTATCGGACGGCAGAGAACTGACCGTCAGCACAGAAAAGGAATAGCTGAATGATTATTATTGATAGATTTGAAAACGAAAAAGCCGTCCTTGAAACAGAGGACGGCACAATGGAGATCATGCGGTGTTTTCTTCCGACGGACGCCCGGGAGGGAGACGTGGTGATCCCGAATGAATGCGGATATACCGTAGATCGTTATGCGACAGAGGAAAGGCGGAAGTCTGTGAGGGAAAAAATGCACAGACTGATAAATAAAAATGACTGATATTATAATTATTGGCGGAGGAGCAGCCGGATGCATGGCCGCCGTACAGGCGGCAAGGTTCGGAAAGTCTGTAGTTGTCTTTGAGAAAAACGAGCGCACCGGGCGTAAACTGAGAATTACAGGAAAAGGCAGATGCAATGTCACCAACAATTCCACGGTTGAGGAGCACATGAGAAATATTCCTGTAAATCCACGTTTTCTGTATAGTTCCTATTCATGCTTCGACGCATCGGATACGATGAATTTCTTTGAGGACCTCGGCGTTCCTCTGAAAACCGAACGTGGAAACCGTGTTTTTCCGGTAAGCGACAGAGCGGACGATATTGCAGACGCACTCTTTCTGGAAATGGAGAGGTTAGGCGTAAAGCTGATACACAAGCGTGTTTCCGGACTTATTACAAAGGATGGACGATGCTGCGGCGTAACGTCCGGCAATGAAAGCTTTCTGTCATCATCGGTGCTTATTGCCTGCGGAGGAAAATCCTATCCTAACACCGGCTCTGACGGAGACGGTTATATACTTGCAGCTTCGGCAGGTCATACGATAACCGATATAAAGCCGAGTCTTGTTCCGATGACGTCACCGGACAAATACTGCCCGGAAATGATGGGACTTTCCCTGCGCAATGTAACATTGAACCTGTATGACCGCAATGAGGTTATCTACAGCGAGCTGGGTGAAATGCTCTTTACACATTTCGGCGTATCGGGACCGCTGGTGCTCAGTGCAAGTTCGCATATACGCAATATGCAGCCTGACCGCTACAGTCTGATGATAGATCTGAAACCGGGACTTACGGCAGAACAGCTTGATCTCCGCATACAGCGTGATTTCAAGGATAATCTCAATCGTGATTTCACGAACGGAATAAGAAAGCTGCTGCCGTCCAAACTCATTCCAGTTGCAGTAAGGCTGTCGGGAATCTCCCCTGAACAGAAAATCAACGGCATCACCAGGGAACAGAGGAAAAAGTTTGGAGAGCTTATAAAAGCTTTTCCGGTGCGCATTTCGGGATTCAGACCGGTAGACGAAGCGATAATCACGAGCGGCGGCGTATCCGTCAGGGAGATCAACCCCAAAACTATGGAATCCAAACTTTTGCCCGGACTGTTTTTTGCAGGAGAAGTTATTGACGTGGACGCATATACGGGAGGCTTTAATTTGCAGATCGCATTTTCCACTGCATATTCGGCGGCTATGTATATGTAATAATATAAACGTAAGGAGTTAATTATGAAAACGATAAACATTGCAATCGACGGACCTGCTGGAGCAGGCAAAAGTACAATCGCAAAAATGGTCTCGGCAAAGCTGGGGTATATCTATGTAGATACAGGCGCTCTATACCGCACTGCCGCTCTTTATATCACAGAAAATAATATTTCTGATGAGAATATTGAAAAAGAATTGGAAAACGCCGATATTTCGCTGAAATTTATTGACGGAGCACAGAAAGTTTTTCTTGGATGCAGGGATGTTTCAGAGCTTATCAGAACGCCGGAGATCTCTATGGCTGCATCACGGACGTCGGCTGTTCCGGCAGTAAGGGCATATCTTTTTGAAACGCAGAAAAAGATCGCCCGTGAAAATAACGTTATAATGGACGGACGTGATATCGGAACGGTGGTGCTTCCTGACGCCGAAGTAAAGATCTTCCTGACTGCTTCCGCTGAGGAACGTGCCGACAGGCGTTATAAGGAACTTGAGGAAAAGCCGGATTGTCCGCCGTATGAGGACATTCTCAAGGATATTATTCAGCGTGATTATCAGGATATGCACCGTGAGACCGCTCCTCTCAGGCAGGCGGACGACGCTGTTCTGGTAGATACGACAAATCTGAATTTAGAGCAGTCTGCCGAGGAAATAGTAAGGATAATCACTGAAAGGATCGCAGGTGAGGGCTGATGTATTATTTTTGTAAAGCGCTTGTCTGGATATATATGCATATTGCCTACAAACTGCGGTATAAAGGGCGGAAGAACATTCCGAAACGAACTGCGGTGATATATGCTTCAAATCATAGAAGCTATGCCGACCCTCCCCTTGTAGGTGCAGGAGGACGTGGAAAGTATGCGTTTATGGCAAAAGAAGAACTGTTTAAAAATAAGTTTTTTTCTCTGCTTGTCCGTTCGTTGGGAGCTTTTCCGGTATCCAGGGGAAAGGGCGATACCGAAGTTATTGACAGAGCTGTTGAAAAGCTTGGACAGAAGCGCAGTCTGATGATATTTCCGGAAGGAACTCGTTCAAAAGACGGAAAAGTCGGCAGGGGGCACGGCGGAGCTGCTTTGATAGCTGCAAGATCTGGGTGTCTCATAATTCCTGTGGGAATAGTCTACGGCGATAAGCTGAAATTCCGTACAAAGCTTCAGGTTATCTATGGAGAGCCTATTGATCCGGCAGAATATGTTGAGATTGGGGACGAACCCAATCCACGCCAGCTTGTCAGGCTGAAAAACCGGTATATGGCGGATATAAAGCGTCTTGTGGAGGGAGAACCGGAAAAAAATTCGGAAACTGTCACCGGGGGAGGAACAGAAAATGAGTAGGGTAACAGTGGCAAAATCGGCAGGTTTCTGCTTTGGTGTGGACAGAGCTGTGAAAATGGTCTACAGTGAGCTTGAAAAGAATACAAAGGTTGCCACCCTCGGACCGATCATCCATAATCAGGATGTTGTAAACGATATGAAAGCCAGAGGGGCAAGGATAATAGATTCAGTCGATGAACTGGAAGCCGATGAAACGGTAGTCATCCGTTCTCACGGAGTCGGCAGGGAAATTTACGAACAGATTGCGGCAAAGGGCAACAGGATGCTTGATGCAACTTGTCCGTTTGTATCGAGGATACACAAGATCGTTGCTGAAAAAACAAAGCAGGGATACTTTATTCTTATTGCCGGAGACGCATCGCATCCGGAGGTTCAGGGAATTGTTGGTCATTGTGACGAAAATTGCCTTGTTTTTAAGGATAATTTTGAGCTAAAAGCCTTTTTTGAAAAAAAATACAAAAATCTTAAAAAAAAGCTTGCAATTGTGGCGCAAACAACGTATAATATAGTAGTATGGGATGAGTGTTTAAACGTGATCCCGGAGGATGATCCGAATATTGAAATTACTGATACGATTTGCAGCGCTACCGATAAAAGACAGTCCGATGCGGCTGAACTTGCAAAAGATTCGGATGTTATGCTGGTAGTCGGCGGCAGGCACAGCTCTAATACAGTCAAACTGTATGAGGTATGCAGCCGTTACTGCAAAACTTATCATATCGAAAATTCGGACGAGCTTCGGTCGCTCAAGATTCCCGGTGCTGAAAAAATCGGCATTACTGCGGGGGCATCCACCCCTGCTTATATAATTAAGGAGGTACAAACCACTATGGCAGAAAATGGTATTATTACAGCTGCTCAGGATGAGGAAATCGACTTTGCTGAAGCAATCGACCAGTCATTCAAAAAAATACATACAGGAGAGAAGGTCAAGGGAACAGTCGTTAGCGTTGATAACGCTGAGATCACCGTTGATCTCGGAACAAAGCATACAGGTTATGTAAAGCTTGAAGACCTTACAGACGATCCTTCAAAGAAGACTGAAGACATTGCCAAGGTCGGCGATGAGATCGAACTGATCGTTATCAAAGTAAACGATGCAGAAGGCACTGCTCAGCTTTCAAAGAGAAAGGTTGACGAGCAGGCAGGCTACGACGTCGTTGTAAAGGCTCATGAAGAGGGTACTGTTCTTGAGGGTATTGTTCAGCACATTGTAAACAAGGGCGTAACTCTTAACTACATGGGAGTAAGAATATTCATTCCTGCTTCACAGACAGGTCTCCCCAGGGGAGCAGAGCTTGACGAACTTCTTAAGAAGAAGGTTGAGTTTATTGTTATTGAGGTTACTGAGGGCAAGAAGAGAGCCGTAGGTTCTATCAAGGCTGTTCAGAATGCAAAGAAGGCAGAAGCTCAGGCTAAGTTCTGGGACAACGCAAATGTAGGCGACGTTTATGTTGGAAAGGTAAAGTCCCTCACAAGCTTCGGTGCATTTGTTGATCTGGGCGGAATTGACGGAATGGTTCACATTTCTGAGCTTTCATGGAAGAGAATCAAGCATCCCAGCGAAGTAGTTTCCGTTGGCGATACTCTTGAAGTATACATCAAGGATCTGAGCCGTGAAGACAACAGGATTTCTCTTGGCTACAAAAAAGCAGAGGACAACCCCTGGGATAAGTTCAGTGCACAGTACAATATCGGAGATGTTGTTAAGGTAACTATAGTTTCCATTACAAGCTTCGGTGCATTTGCAAGAATTATCGACGGTGTTGACGGACTTATTCATATTTCTCAGATCGCTGACAGAAAGGTTGAAAATGTAAAAGACATTCTTTCGGTTGGCGACGAGGTTGACGCAAAGATCATCGACATTGATGAAGATTCACACAGAATCAGCATTTCTATCCGTGCTCTTCTTGAGGACGAGGCTGCCGGAGAAGACGCTGAATAATCAGATAAAGTGAATAAGGGTGTTAACACACCCAAAAAGAGCTGCATTATAACAGTATAAAGCCGCATCAGAAATGATGCGGCTTTTTGCTATCAGTCGTTGGAATTTGAATTTGAATTTCTGTCCTGATAGTTGCTGTTGGAGTTCTTGTCGGAAGCTCCGTTGTTTGAGTTCTTGTTCTGAGAGCTTGTGTTGTTCTTGTCGTTGAAATTGTTTTTATTCTTGCTCATAAATAAGACCTTTCTCCGCACAGCCGCTGTCACTCAGAAGCAGCCGGCTGTACGGATAGCAGGCAGCTTTATAAAGAGTGAAACGTCGGGGAGTGCAGTTTTTCCCCTGTACGCTTAGTATTGCCGCTGCAAAGCGAAATATTCACGAGACTTTTAGAACAGGTCTAATAAATCAGTCAATTTTTGTGAATCTTCTCACGTCTCCGGATTTTCCGACAAACATTGATTTTGGTCTTGCCCATACCTGACCGTCTGAAAGCGATTTGTAGATAACAAGCTCTTCGTTGTTTTCACTGTGGCGTGCAACGGTTATGAGCTGGTACTCTCCGCCCTTGAAGTGACGGTATTTTGCACCCTCGATGATCTCTGTATCCTTGTCTTCGGGAACGTCCGTAGTCGGAACTGCTTCCGGTTCGGTGTTTACTATGTCGTCGGAAACGATTATCATTGCGGAATAAGGCGGCATTTTTACGTATGCTCCGCCGTTGTTGACCTGAATCTGTTTTGCGCTTACAACATCGACAAGTGCGGGAAGATGAGCGCCGAAATTAAGATCAAATTCGTAATCTCCGAGATTGAGAGCAACGTAGACGGTCTGGTCGCCCTGCATTTTTTTGAAAAGAAGCTGTTGGTTTGTTATCATAACCCTTTCGTATGCCCCTGTGCGGAGCGCAGGATATGCACGGTAGATGCGTCCGAGTTTTACAATGTGACTGTAAAGAGAAGTATTTTCTCTTCCCATATCCTGTAAGTGGAGACAGGGGCGCAGATTGTCGTCGGAGTTGTTTTCCTTGCGTCCCTGGACGCCGTATTCGCTGCCGTAGTAGATCGACGGAATACCGGGCATTGAGTACATCAGAGTGTAGATCAGCGGCAGATAAGCCTGATTGTTTACAGTGCTTGCAAGACGGTTTACGTCATGATTGTCAACGAAATTGTAAAGAGTAATGCCTCTGTAGATACCACCGTTTGCTCCGGACTGACGGTTGATAGAGTAGTCTATCTCAAAGTAATTTTTGTCATTGTGTGAAGAATAAAGACCCTTGTAGCATTCGTAGTTCGTAACGCTGTCAAGCATTTCAGGGTTTGCCCAGCGGTTGTAATCGCCGTGAATGATCTCACCCATGAGCCAGAAATCAGGACGTTTGCCCTTGCAGAAGCTTCTTATTCTCTTGAAAAAGTCAAAATCGATGCAGTCAGCCGCATCAAAGCGGATGCCGTCGATCTTGAATTCCTCGATCCAGTAATTGATAGCGTCTATAAGATGATCGCATACGCCGACATTGCGGAGATTAAGTTTTACAAGATTGTAGTGACCGTTCCAGCCTTCGTACCAGAAAGGGTCGCCGCAGGGGGAAGAACCTCCGAAGTTAAGGTTCTGGAACCAGTCGCAGTATCCGCTGCCTTGTCCCTTTTCCTGAATATCGACGAATTGTGGGAATTTTCTGCCTACGTGATTGAACACTCCATCCAGAATGACTCTGATGCCGTTTTCATGAAGTTTGTTGCAGATATTGCGGAACGAATCATTGTCACCAAGACGTCTGTCGATCTTTTTATAGTCGATAGTATCATATCCGTGTTCAACAGATTCAAAAACGGGTCCGAAGTAAACGGCGTCAACATTCATTTCTTTGAGGTGAGGAATCCAGTCGATGACCTTGTCGAGACGATAAACCACTTCGCCGCCGTCGTTGAATTTAGGGGCGCCGCAGAAACCCAGAGGGTAGATGTGATAGATTATTGCGTTTTCATACCAATTCATATTATTAATTTCTCCTTAAATTGCCTGAGCCCTGCACGAGCACAGGATATTATTTTGTTATTTCTGGCTTCCTTCCAGAAAATAGGATGCTTCCATATCGGCGACGTTCAAGGCAAATGCAAGAGGATACATTTCAAGCGCCTTGCCGATAGTGTTTTTATCTTCAATGCCGGAGAATCCCATGTGATAACGGATAGCAAAAGCTTCCTCTCTGGAAAGGCGGCTGTCTCCGTAAAAGAATCCGGAGATTATGTAAACTGATTTTTCTCCATGGCCATAGGGAAGAGTATCATTAATTGCGTAGTAAGGGTATTTCTCCCAGACGCCTTCTTCGTTTTTCCGGTTTCTGTATTCCACCGTGTAAAAGTTGATCTTGCACAGATCATGGAGCAAAGCCACAATAGCAATTGTTTCCTCGGAATATTCCATGCCGTATTTTTCTTTTACCCTCGGACGTGAGAGGTAGTCCTTGAGACAGTGATATACATTTACGCTGTGTTCGACAAGTCCGCCTTCGTAAGAGCCGTGATAGCGTGTGCTGCTGGGGGCAGTAAAAAAATCGCTTTTTTTAAGGTATTCCAGGAGTTTATCAGCGCCGTCACGCTTGATGTGTTCGTTGTAGATCGAAATAAATTCTTCTTTTGCCGTCATTTGTACACCTCCTTTGAAAGGCAATGCCTACTTGAATTTCTCCGCCGTGAGAATAATCAGCGGTCTGTAATATTATCATTATACCACATTTAAGAAAAATATTCAATAGTTTTTGCTCATAAAGAATATTAAAAAGTGTTGTAATTTATTCTTTGGTATGATATAATATAGTAAGGTAAATGTTAACAAAGCGAAAAATTCTGCAAAAAGGAGAATTATAATGGCTATTACAGAAGCGGTTGAAAATTATCTTGAAACCATATTGATCCTGTCTAAACAGCAGCCTGACGTCCATGCTATAGATATATGCTCGTATCTGGGATATTCCCGTCCTACTGTCTCTATCGTACTTAAAAAAATGAAAGATGACGGGCTTGTTTCCGTTAACAGCGATAATCATATTACCCTTACGGAAAAGGGGAGAGATGTGGCAGAGCATATTTATGACCGGCATACGGTTATTTCAGAATTCTTTATGCTTCTTGGCGTAAGGCGTGACGTAGCGTCAGAGGATGCCTGTAAGATAGAACACGATATTTCCGATGAGACTTTTGAACTTCTCAGGGAACACTGCCGAAAACTTGCCGAGGAAAAGGGCAAGAACTAATCTGTCCGGAGGATAAAAGATAATATGGATAAATTTGCTGCGTTCAGAAAAGAAAATCCTGTTTTTGTTTTCAGGTCATACGATATCAAAGAAACAGCGGATTCCGTGGAGCTGAATTTCTGTTTTTCAATACCTGGTCTTGCAGAATTCAATCCTGGCTGGAGCTTTCCGAAGTCACCGGAAACAAGCGTTTCAGGCGACCCGGTCTTTGAACGGCTTGTATTCAGTCTTGGAATGGCGGAGGCAGTCAGCTATTGGAAGGCTGTCTGCTCACCTGAATTCAGGGTAGAATGCGGATTTCTAAGCGAAAGTCAGAAGGAATGGTGGAAGAAACTCTGGTTTCTTGGTCTGGGCGAATTCTTCTATGTCAATAATATCACAATATCACAGCAGGAACTTGTGGATATCGTCTGTACCGGAACAGAAACAAAAGCAGCGCCTGCCGCAGAACGAAAAAGAAAGGGCTGCCTTATTCCAATAGGCGGCGGAAAGGATTCTGCTCTTACTCTGGAAACACTGAAAAATTCCGGAATGGAATGCCGC
Source organism: uncultured Ruminococcus sp. (assembly GCA_947345935.1). GTDB lineage: Bacteria > Bacillota > Clostridia > Oscillospirales > Ruminococcaceae > Ruminococcus. The sequence goes on along the minus strand of CAMZZN010000006.1, from coordinate 36,928 downwards.
TGTTACACTATAAACAAGAGACGCTCCGTAAGCGGAACAGTTGAAGCGTCCGGTCTGCCGGCTGATGCGCTTATAACGGCTCAGCGGAAATTCGACCGCAGCCTTATAGCTCTCAATAACAAAGGCTATCTTAACGGACATACTCCGTTTTCCTCTGTCGTGGCTTTTTCCGCAGAGATAACGGCGTATATCCACGGACTTGAATATATCGTTCTGTCCAATGAATCCAGCGCAAACGAAAGCACGGTGGCAGGTCTCAGCGTTAATCATCAGTATTCCAAAAGCTTTGAATTCGAGCGTGATTTCCATGAGTATGAAGAAAAATATCTCGGCACGGGGATAAGCTATTTCAGCTTTCTGCGTCCTCTGACGGAATTTCAAATAGCCGGGATGTTCACATCTCACAGAAAATATTTGTCCGTTTTCCGTAGCTGCAATCTCGGAAGCAAGGTAACGCCTGATATATGGTGCGGCGAATGCCCCAAGTGTCTGTTTGTAAGTCTGATACTTTCTCCCTTTTTGAGTCTTGATGAGTTAAAGGAGATTTTCGGACGTGATATGCTCAATGATCCGGCGATGACAGATTACTTTACCGAGCTTATCGGACAGTCGGAGCACAAGCCGTTTGAGTGTGTGGGAAGCGTCAGCGAAGTTAATCTGGCGGTATCGCTGACTATAAACAGACTGATTAAGCAGGGGGAGCAGCTCCCGTTGTTGCTTGACGAATATGTTAAGTCAGGCCTGTATTATCCGGAGGGGCTTGAAGAACTCAGGGAAAACTGCTGCCGGTATTATAATGAACAGAATCTTCTGCCGGAAAAATTTGAAAAAATTCTGAAGAAAGAAATGGAGCGTCTCCTTTGAAAAGATTTATAAAGCATATAAAAGAACTTACGGAAAACAAGTCGGTATGCATTCTCGGTTTCGGACGTGAGGGAAGAGCGACATTTGATGTGTTGTCAAAGTACTGCAATCCTGCTTCTGTTGCTGTTGCCGATCTGAACAATATTGATCCTGCCGGCAGCGGTCTTTCCGATGATATAAAGCTGATATGCGGTGAGGATTACCAGAAATCGCTTGATGAATTTGATCTTGTTTTCAAAAGCCCCGGAATCGTGCTGGAAAAGCAGCCAGATGAGCTTAAATGCACGGTGACTTCCGAAACGCAGGTGTTTTTTGAGGTATATCGTGAACAGATAATAGGCATTACCGGAACAAAGGGGAAAAGCACCGTTACATCGCTTATATATCATGTTTTGAAAGAATCGGGGAAAAAATGTTGTATTGCCGGAAATATTGGTATTCCGGTGTTTAATATAGTTGAGGATATGGATGATGAAACGATAGTTGTCTGTGAACTTTCCTGTCATCAGCTTGAATATATGACCGTTTCTCCCTCGGCGGCTGTGTTTCTCAATCTGTATGAGGAGCATCTCGATCATTACGGCAGTATGGAACGGTATTACAATGCAAAGAAAAATATTTATCTTTATCAGGACGAAGAGGACTGTCTGCTGATAAACAGCGATATTGCTCCGAAGGATGAGGACGGACTTATTTTCGCAATCTCTGATAAAGATCCTGAAGCTGATATATACGTCAGCGGCGGCGTTGCAGAACTCAGATTCAGCGGAGAAAGATATACGATTCCTGCGGACAGGATAAAACTGCTCGGAACGCACAATCACTTCAATATTGCTGCCGCATACTTTATGACGTCTCCGTTTGTCAGCACGGAAGAATTTGACAAGGCGCTGTGCAGCTTTGATCCGCTTGCTCACCGTCTGGAATATGTCGGTACAGTCAGAGGAATACGCTGGTATGACGATTCAATTTCTACGGCGTGTGCTACGGCTGTAGAGGCAGTCAGAAGCGTGCCTGACGCCGGAACTATTCTTATAGGCGGTATGGACAGAGGAATAGACTACAGTTCTCTGGTAGAATTTCTCAGCGTATCCGATGTTAATGTTATCTGTATGGAGACATCCGGAAAGCGTGTTTATGATATGCTGTGCGATTCTGTACCGGAAGAAACAGAGCGTATCCGTTATGTTCACCACCTTGAAGATGCAGTGAAGCTGGCTGCAAAGATCACTCCTGACGGAAGGAGCTGCGTATTGTCTCCTGCCGCTGCAAGCTACGGAATATTCAGAAATTTTGAGGAGCGTGGAGACGCTTTCAAAAAGCTTGTCAGAGAGCTTGATTAGTATTATCTCAATGTTGAACCAATAATGTATTTTTGGAGGTAATTCCTTTCAGAAATGCATTATTGGTTTGTTTTATGTGACCGAAAATTGCGATTGTGCCCAAAAATTGTGATTCTGATTTGTATGAATGTACCAAATGTTTTGGAAAATCTTTAAAAATTCTTGACTTTGATTTGTACACTTATTATAATAAAAATATACGGCAGTGTTCCGGTAAACAGATTCGGCTGTCAGAAATCGAAGACAGAGTTCTTGATCGGAAGGTCTGCATCACTGCACAAAAAATCTGGAGGGAAATACAATGCACAAAAAAATATTCGGCAAAACCGGAGCGGCTCTTCTGGCGTCTGCAATGGTTTTTAACACAGCTCTTGTTTCGGCGTCTGTAGTAACTGCAGCTGATGAAATACACTATGAGTTTGAAGATGCTGTTATTACTGGTGAAATTACTGTTGAATCCAATGCAAACGCAAGCGGCGGATCGTGTCTGAAAATGACCGAAAGCGGTACTATCAACATCGACTTTGAGGCTGAGGCAGACGGAATGTACGACATAACGATTTATGCCGGCGGCCTTGGAGGTGCAAAACAGCAGGATCTTCTTATCAACGGAAACGGAATGGGTTCCTTGATTATCCCGAAAAACGATACCGGATTCGATGCGGTAATCATGACCGCCAAGCTCAATAAGGGTAAAAATACACTCACCATTGAGAAAAGTTGGGGTTGGTCGACATTTGATTATTTTACTGTTTCGCCGGCAGAACTTACGCCGATTTCTGCTTCACAGGTAACTCCCTGCGATATTAAGGCAACTGCCGAAACAAGAAGTCTGATGAATTATCTTTCTCAGGTATACGGCAAGCATATTATCTCAGGTCAGCAGGAGATTTATAATTACGGTCCTCATGACTTTGAATATGAATTTGAATATCTCAACGATCTTACGGGACATTATCCGGCTATCAGAGGCTTTGATTTTCTTAATTGCGCTAATATTCTGTATGGATCGGAGGACGGTACAGTTGACAGAATGATAGACTGGGCTGCTAATAAAAACGGAATCGTTACCGCTTCATGGCATATTACCGTTCCGAAGGAGATGGCAGGTTACAAGGTCGGAGATAAAGTGAGCTATGAACAGGCCACATACAAACCGGATGAGACCAATTTTGTTACGGAAAATGTTCTCAAGGAAGGCACTGTAGAGCGTGAATTCTATCTTCAATCCCTTGCAAACATTGCTCCTCAGTTACAGAAGCTTCAGGATGCAGGCGTACCTGTTATCTGGCGTCCTCTACACGAGGCAGAAGGAAACGGAGGAGAAACAGGCGGCTGGTTCTGGTGGGCTTCCGGAGGCTCGGCAGTTTACAAGGATATCTGGAAACTAACATATGATACTCTTGTAAACGATTATAATATTCATAATCTTATATGGGAGTGGAACAGCTATAACTTCCAGACATCCGCCGACTGGTATCCCGGAGATGAATACGTCGATCTTATTGCATATGATAAATATTCCGGAAATACCGCTTCTGCAAGCTCTACGTTCTATGGAATTATGGAAAAATATGACAATAAAAAAATGGTTGCCCTGGCTGAAAACGACAGTTTCTCTACCGTTGAGAATCTGACTTCTGAAAAGGCGGGCTGGCTTTATTTCTGTACATGGTATGACGGCGGCGGAGATTATAACTTCCTTTCTGATCCTAAGTACAATACCAAGGAAAACACCATTGAGATGTATCAGAGCGATTATTGTATCACTCTTGACGAGCTTCCGGCTGATCTCTATAAGAAAGAAATTACGCCTCCCGATCCTTCCAAGACTACAACTACAAAATCCAAGCCGATAACTACCACGACAACTACGACGACAGCCCCTGTTCCGGATGGCAAAGATCCTGCAAAGTTGGATAAAAACGGCAATGGCGATATAATTGTCAAGCTTCCCAGACCTGCCGATACTATCTACATGAATATTGAGCTACCGGATGAAGCTACATATGCAAACGGTTGTCTCGGCGCTTCTATTGAAATTGGCGGAAAGTATTACTGGGTAAATATGCAGTGGGAAACTACAAAGAGCGGTATGCTGAAATTTAATCCCACAGAGAACATCTACAATATAACTCTTACCGGTGACGAAACAGATTACTCCAAGGATGAAAAGATTCTTGCTGCAGCAAAGGAAATACTATCTGAAACGACAACATTCCAGTGGCAGAAATGGTATGCTCAGAATGCTGAGGAAAAGGAATTTCCAGTTGATGATATCAAGCTTCTTGGTGTGTATGTAGACAAGGAGACAGGTCTCCCGGAAATATTATGGGGCGACGCAGACTGCGACGGTCAGGTTCTTCTTAACGACGCCATACTCATCATGCAGGCTGTAGGTAACCCTGATGTTTACGGTGAAAACGGAACAGATGCTTCACACATCACAACTCAGGGTATCAAGAATGCTGACGTTTATGAGAACGGCACATTGCTTACAAACAATGACGCTCTCCAGATCCAGAAGTATCTTGTTCATCTTGTTTCTTCACTTGATCCCAAGGATTTCGTTAAGGAATAATTGGCAATATGGAAATGATCTTTAGGTCATAATTTCCTCTTAAAATATGATACACCCTCTTTGCTGCGGCAGAGAGGGTGTATTTTTTAAAAAAGCTGACAGGAGAGATCCTGTCAGCTATGGGGGAATGATAGAAGAAATCTTTATTAAGCCTGGAATACGGCACGGACGAAATTGTAAAGATGAGCATGAATACTGTTATCGCCGTGGTATCCGTTCTGGTAGTAGTGCCAGATATGGGGAACGTTGTTATTTGTAAAGTTATTGTGATATCCCTCAGGTGTACTGTAAACAACGGTATCATTGCCGCCTGCCGTAATGAAGATCAGTGAGGGAGCGGCTTCTTCCGAGGCAAATTTCCATGCTCCTGACGCACCGGGTGCGGGGCAGATGGCTCCTACGTAACCAAAGAGGTCAGGATGCTTCATGCCGATATTGAGAGCTTCTCTGCCGCCCATTGAGAAACCTGTTATAGCTGTATTTTCTCTGCCTGTCGCTACACTGTATTCTTTTTCGATAAGGGGCATAAGCTCTGTGGTGAGCACTGTATCAAAGTTATCGTATGCGAGATTGTTTGCGTCGTCCATTGCCGAGCAGTCGTTCTGAGTCTGGCTGGAATAGATATATGGGAATACAACGATCATATCCTTTGCAGCGCCCTCGGCAATTGCATTTCCTATAATCTCTTTAGTATGCATTGTATCGTTGCCTTTGATTATCATTCTGTCTTGATTTTCCCAGTAGCCGTGCATTACGTAGAGAACAGGATATTTTTTATTCGGAGTGTATCCTGCCGGAAGAAGAACATTATATTTCTTTTCTCTGCCGCAGAACTGTGAGTAATAGCTTTTTGACTGCACCGTACCATACTGAACTCCCGGCTTTTGTTGCTTTGAATCGTCAGGTTCGTTATTTGCAACCTTTGCCTGAACTACAGGTGTATACTCGGAGATAGTGCGCATTTTCGGAACAGGCGGCGCATTATTGGGAAATTCCTTTATATTTCCGAGAACATACTGCTGGTGCAGAACAAGGTCGTTTGCTTCAACCTTTCCGCTGCGATCAACGTCTGCCGCTGTTATGATATCATTGTCAGTGATTTTACCAAGAAGAACCTTTCTTGTAAGAACGATATCGAACGCTGTTATCATTCCATCACCGTCAGTATCTCCAATTATAATGTCAGAAGGATCAACGGGAAGTTCAGGCTGACCTTCTCCTGCAATGCCCGTACCGTCAACAGCGCCTATAGCTTCATCAATATAGAAGTCTGTAAGGGATTCTTCGGTTTCGATGTAGATTTTTATGTTTGATGCGTCGGCGGGAATTGTATAGCTTGTGTTTTTCAGCTGTGCCCATGCGCCTGATGGAGCGATAACTGTCGCAACTTCACTGTATGCCGTATCGCCGTTTCCATCGGTGTACTCCATTTTCATCATGAACTTGACGTTCTTTCCGGAGTTCTGTTTAACATGAGCAGAATAGCTGTATGATTCGCCTGGTTTGGAACAGTTTGAATTAAGAGACAGTGAAGCTCCATGCCATGCTTTTTCTCTGTTTGTAACTTTAAGCGAGTACTTGCCCCACTCTGTGTAGTGATCTTCGCCGGACTGAGCAACGGAGCTTCCACCTCTGGCTGTCCAGTTGTCGTCGCCGTTCTCAAATGTGCACTGATACCACCAACCGTATTCGTTCGGTTCTGTGCCCGGAGTTACGCCGCTTCCTTCAAGAGATACGACAAATGTTGAAACGCTCTCTCCGGGAAGTGAAGCGAAGAAACCGCTGCCGTTGTTGTCGAGATTTTCTGTAAGCGCAAGATTTTCGTTTGCGGACGTTCTGTATCGGTCAACATCAACGATCGTTTCTCCGCTGCCTATGCTGAAACTCTGTGTATATGTTTCGGTACCTTTGTTAATAGCAACGATAGTCAGCTGATTATTATCGTTTTTATATGCGGAAACGAGAACGTTGTCAGCAGGCTGTTCTGTGACTTCGATTCGCTTGTCGCCGGGACGCACCCACTTAGAGTATTGTGCCATATTGTAGCCACGCTTGCTGATCTTGCCGTCTTCGGTCATAAGACCATAGCTTCTTCTGATATACCACCATGTATAGGCGCTCATATTGCCGACGACAAGGGCGTTGTGGATATTTTCAGAAACCTGAAGAGATTCCGGCCAGCGGTTAGCAGAATCGGCGTCACTGTTCGGAACGTAAACTTCGGTCATCCATATTTCCTTGCCCGATTTTTCAAGATCCGGGAAGTCCATCCAATCTCGTTGTGTACCGTACATATGAGTACCGAATAAATCACAGTTTGCCATAGCCTTACTGTTGTTCATTATTTTTCTGTAGAATTTTTTTCCGCCGTCCTTGACCCATGAGGCGTTTTCAGGGGCATACTGGAACGATTCAGGCGACATAAGCCTCGTACTTGTTATCTTATCGCCATAGTTTGCTATAAAGTCAACGGTCTCGTCAGTTGACCAATATGTCCAGTCTTCAGCGAAATCAGGTTCGTTCTGAACTGATATAGAGTAAAGATCAACACCGTTGTTTTTCATATAGGTGCCGAAATCGTTAAGATGCTGGGCGTAAGCGCCATAATTTGATTTAGGAAGGTGGAGTTTTCCGTTGCTTCCTCCTGATTCTGCAAGATTTGATGGAGGCTCCCAAGGGGATGCAAAAACGGTGACGCCATTTTCAGATGCATATTTTGCTGTCGGAACTGCTTTGTTCCACTGATTCTTGTCAGGATTAACGAAAACACGCAGAATGGTAAGTCCAAGTTCGTCATTTCCGTTTCCGAAAGCTTTTTTCCTCTGGGCGTCTGTCAGATCTTGTCCTGTCCATTCCGGGTGATTCATACCGCCGAAACCTCTGATAGTCTGGTATTCTTTAGTTGTGTCTACAACGCAGTCGGAAGCTGCCAATACGTCAAGAGACTCAGGAACAACATTTTCCGGCGCAATGTAAACAGCCGTTGCCATCAGTGCGGAAGCTGTAAATGCGGCGGCAAACCTTTCCATAATTTTTTTAAAACTCATTAAAATCACTCCCTTAAATATATGTATATATTATTCACGTTTTTTAAGATACATTTATTATACACAATTCGTACATAAGTTGCAACCCATTTTTTGCAGATGTAGTGGACAAAATGAATGATAATACAGTGTTTTGTATGAATTCACAAAAACATATCTGGATTTTTTACAGCGATAATTAACTAAATCTTTAAAAATAAATTGACAAATTTGTCAAAAAATGATATAATATATAAAAACTTGTCCACATAGAAGTTACGTATGTCTTTTCAGAAAATTTTGTCGATTGCTGCGTTGAAAAATTATGTTCGAAAACCCGTACACAATTTCTATATGAACAAGTTCTAATTTATATGCAATATCTGATACAGGAGAATAACGGCAGATTTGTCGATAGAAGGAGAGTTGTCCTATGTTTTGCACTAAATGCGGAAACCAGCTGCCCGATAAAGCGGTTTTTTGTACTAAGTGCGGTGCGCCGCAGAAAAAAGACATTCAGCAATCAGTAAATTCACAGTCATCTCAACAGAACGGCAATCCGCTGAACGTACAGCAATACCGGAATGATGCCGGAAATCAGGGAACGGCAGTTGGTGCATACCCTCTTCAACAGCCAAGCGGAGATATTCACCTGCTGATAAACGGGGGGGCTCAGATACAGAACGCAGGAATGCATACGCAGCAGCCTCCTCCGGTAAATCCGGGATTTCAGCCCTTTCCTCCCGGAGGAAATCAAGGGATGTTCATTCCGCCTGAACCTGAAAAGAAGGGCAGTAAGGGAATCGTCGCCGTACTTATAATCCTTACGGTGATAATTCTTGCTCTCTGCGGAGTGCTGCTTTATTTTATTTTTAGCGGTGATAAATCATCGACGGCGAGCAGTTCGGAAGCGGACAGTTTTTCCGACTCAGATCCTGAAGAAGATACCGGGGCTTCCGTAAGAACTACTGCTTCCGGAAAGAAAACCAAGCCTATAACAGGAACAACAGCAGTGCCGGCATCTCAGCCGAAAACCCAGCCTACCACTGCAAAACCGGCAGGCTATGCGGGAATTCAACAGCTTGCAGCCGATAAGCAGCCGTTACATATAAACTATGTTTCGTCAGATGTTTCGGATTATCCGCTGGTGAAGGTGTATTTTACGGCAGAAGACAATCAGGGAAAAACTGTAATGCTTAGTTCGCCGACAGCCGGTATAAAGGAAACGGTTTCAGGCGGAAAGGAAGCCGAACGTGAAATAAAGTCCGTTAAGCAGCTTAAGGGCAGGGAAGGCGTAAGCTTTGATCTCGTTGCCGATAAATCAGGAAGCATGGGCTACGATCTTCCTATGATGCAAAATATTATGAGTCAGTTTGTTGACGCTCTTGATTATCAGTCTGGTGACAAGGCGGAACTTATTGCTTTTGACTCTTATGTTATGTATATGTGTACACATACCAATGATCCTCAGCTGCTGAAAAACGGTATTAATAATATGTCTGCTTACGGTCAGACCGCTCTTTATGATGCGCTGCTGGAGGCTGTGCTGAACTCGGGAGCGCAGCAGGGAGCAAGGTGTGTAATTGCTTTTACAGACGGCGATGACTGTGCGAGTACGCATACTGCTGATGAGGTAATAAAGCGTGCCAATGAACTTTCAGTACCGATATTTATTATCGGCACTGTCAGCTCCTACGATGATTACAATAGGATTGCAGTTAATACAGGCGGTCAATACTGGAATATCAATAATATCAGCGATATGCACCAGATACTTGACCAGATCTATGAAAAGGAAAAAGATATGTACTGTATTGAGTATATGTCCGATTCAAAGGAAGAACCGAAGAAGGAAAGAAAGATCATCATTGCGGTTGCCGACGAAACATACGGCGGTATCAGTGAGATGCAGTTCACACCGACGGAGGCACGCAGGCAGCAGTCGCACAATTCAAGGTATGAGCTTATTACAGGTGACGTAGACTGGGCGGAAGCTAATGCCGAATGCATAAAGCGTGGAGGTCATCTTATCACTATTTCTTCCGATGCCGAGATGCAGAAAGCTTCTGAAATGGCAGAGGCGGCAGGTCTGAGCTATATATGGATTGGCGGTTATACCTCTGTAAGAGGCAGCACGGCATACGGTCATTGGATAACCGGCGAGAACTTTGATTATCAGAAGTGGTATCCGGGAGAACCGTCAAGAGACGACCTGGACGGAACTCCGGAAATGTACCTTATGCTGTGGAAAGTGGACGACAAGGGCTGGACATGGAACGACCAGCGTGAAGGACTGTTCAAAGATGAAAAGATCGCCCGTATCTTTAAAGGAAAAACAGGGTACATCTGCGAGTATGAGTCGTAGAAAAATGAGCATAATATACAATAACGATACAGGAAAGGATCCTGCTTCCGTTGTCAGAAGGAGATAACAGAATGAACAAAAAAGAAAACCGGAAAACGAATGGAGGTCTGCTGCACAGACTGATAATTGTTGTTTGTTTCGCTGCACTTTTCGTTGCGGCAGGAACAGGAATCGTTTTCATGCGTGAAGTAAAGAACAGCGAAAAGAATTCCGGCGCAGCTTCCGGAAAGAATACCGGAACTGAAGCCGGCGCATACGCAGATGCGGAAAAGTCCACGGCGGAAAATACGTCAGCTGCCGAAATACTTACAAATCCCGCAAATCCGGCGGACGGCGATATGTATGACAGGATAATAGCCCAGATGAGTCTGCATGAAAAAATTTGTCAGATGTTCATTGTAACGCCTGAATCGCTGACCGGATATGACAGCGTAACGGCTTCGGGAGAGACTACCAGGCAGTGTCTGGAGCAGTATCCGGTCGGGGGACTGATCTACTTTTCAGCAAATCTGGAATCAATGGAACAGGCAAAACAGATGCTTTCCGATGCAAAACAGATTCAGAAGGATTTAGGATGTATCCCTTTGTTCTATGCTGTTGACGAAGAGGGCGGAAACGTTGCCAGATGCGCCGATTCACTGGGAACTACTGTATTTGAACCTATGTATACTTACAAGGAGCATGGAACAGAAACGGCTTACAGCAATGCCAAAACGATAGCAGAAGATATATCTGCCGTTGGATTTAATCTTGATTTTGCTCCGGTTGCTGATACATGGTCAAATCCGGAAAATACGGTAATAGGTCAGAGAGCCTACAGCGACGATTTTACAGAAACTTCCGACCTTGTCGCTTCGGCGGTAAAAGGTTTTTCCGACGGAGGGGTTTACTGTTCGCTCAAGCATTTTCCGGGGCATGGCGATACGGCAGAGGATTCTCATTACGGCACGGCAACTTCGTCAAAGACAGCTGCAGAACTGGAGCGTAACGAGTATCTTGCCTTTAAAAGGGGCATAGAAGCCGGTGCGGATATGGTCATGATGGGGCATATTACTATGACAAATATAGATCAGCTTCCTGCTTCCGTTTCAAAGACGATGATTACCGATGAACTGAGAGGAAAGCTGGGATACAACGGCGTTGTTGTGACAGATTCTCTTGCCATGGGAGCTGTTGCGGATATGTATGAATCTGGCGAACTTGCAGTAAAGATCATTGATGCCGGTGCGGATATACTCCTTATGCCGGCGGATATGGAGGCTGCTGTTGAAGCGCTTGAAGAAGCCGTTAAAAACGGAACTATAAGCGAACAACGCATAAATGACAGCGTACGCAGAATACTGATACTCAAATCAGAAAAAATGCAGCTGGAATAAGTCCTGAAAAAATCACGGGCATCCATTTCGGATGCCCGTGATTTTTATCAACTTAATGGATTTTGTTTCGTATTCTCCTATCAAAGAGAAATCGACTCTATGGGTATTTGCTCTAATTATTTTTATTACCTCTTTACGAGGTAATAAAAATAATTAATAATGGGTTTCCAAAGGGTGGATTCACCCTTTGGCAGGGGTGTGGGGACAGAGTCCCCGCTAAGTTGGTAACGAACTTATTATCCGATAAAATCAGATAACAAGTTCGTTGCCGCTTTTTTCACCTTTAGAATATGCTATGATATTGTTTACGGTGGTTTCTGCAATATTTCCGAGAGCTTCTTCGGTAAGAAACGCCTGATGGGATGTTACGATCACGTTCGGCATGGAAATAAGACGTGCCAGAACGTCATCGGCAATGATATGACCGGAAAAGTCCTCAAAGAAAACGTCGCCCTCTTCTTCATAGACATCAAGACAAGCTGCGCCTATGTGACGTGCCTTTATCCCCTCAAGAAGAGCTTCTGCATCAATGAGAGCTCCACGGGAGGTATTGATGATAACTACGCCTTTTTTCAGAGTTCCTATCGTCTCACTGCTTATCATGTGGTATGTTTCCTCGGTAAGAGGGCAGTGGAAAGAGATGACGTCGCTGCGGCGGAAAAGCTCGTCTATATCTACGTAGTCGATACCGCTGTTTTCTGCCGGAAATTTATCATAGGCAATGACCTGCATTCCGAATCCACGGCAGATGTCGATAAACACCCGTCCTATTTTTCCAGTGCCGACTACGCCAACCGTTTTTCCGTGAAGATCGAATCCGGTAAGTCCGTTAAGTGAAAAATTAAAATCTCTGGTGCGGATATATGCCTTGTGTACACGGCGGATAGATGTCAGCAGAAGAGCCATAGCGTGTTCGGCAACTGCATAAGGCGAGTATGCCGGAACACGTACAATATCGAGTTTTCCCTTTGCGTAGTTTATGTCTACGTTATTGTATCCGGCGCAGCGCATGGCAAGAAGCTTTACGCCAAGTTCGCAAAGTCTGTCAATAACTGCGGCATTAATGGTATCGTTGACAAAGGCGCAGACTGCCAGACATCCCCTTGCCAGATCGGCGGTATCTTCGTTGAGCTTTGTTTCATAGAATTTGAACGTGATCCCGTTATCCTTGCCATATGGTTCAAAAGACGTGATATCGTAATTTTTCGTATCAAAGAAAGCAACTTTCATTTAATTTTTTCCTCCTGAATTTCTTTCAATCTGGTGAGTATTATGTTAGCGGCGTCAAATTTTGTCATGATCTCAAGCTCACAGTCACCCTCCGGAGTTATCATTGTTATAATGTTGGTATCTGTTCCGAAGCCTGCTCCGTCTGCTTTAAGAGAATTGGCACAGATTATATCCGCATTTTTTGAAGCCAGCTTTTTCCGTGAATTTTCAATAACGTTGTCCGTCTCCATTGAAAATCCGCAGATCACCTGATGTTCTTTTTTATTATGTCCGATATAACTGAGAATATCGGCAGTTCGCCTGAGAGATATAGACATATCGTCATCGGATTTTTTGATCTTCTGGTCAGATACTGAAACCGGAGTATAATCTGCGACGGCGGCAGCTTTTATAATGAAGTCCTGCTGACTGTAATATTTCTTTACGGCGCTGAACATATCCTCAGCAGACTGTACGGGTACAACGTTCACGAACATAGGCGGTTCAGCATCTGTGTGGGCGGCGATAACAGTTACCTCCGCTCCACGCAGCATAGCAGCCCTGGCAAGGGCAAAGCCCATTTTTCCGCTGGAATGATTTGTGATAAAACGGACGGGGTCAATGCTTTCATATGTTGCACCTGCGGTGACAAGGATCTTTTTTCCGGCGAGATCTTTTTCAAAGGCGATTTCCCGGATAATATATTCCAGAAGCGTTTCCTCATCCGGAAGTTTTCCGTCGCCGATATCACGGTTAGCCAGCATTCCGCTGACTGGCTCGACTATCTCATAGCCATGCACTCTTAGTTTATTTATATTTTCCTGAACAATAGGATTATGATACATATTGTGATTCATGGCAGGGGCGATAATTTTTTTACAGGACGCAGCCATGACGGTTGTAGTCAGCATATCGTCGGCAATTCCGCCTGCGATCTTTCCGATAACATTAGCCGTTGCCGGAGCGATCATTACAACATCCGCTTTTTTTGCAATAGAAACGTGCTGAACGCAGTATTCAAAATTTCTGTCAAAAGAATCGATAAGGCATTTATGCTGAGTAAGCGTCTCAAATGTCAGCGGATGAACGAAATTTAGGGAATTGGGGGTCATGGCAACGTATACGTCAGCGCCGAGTTTTGTAAGCATGCGTGCAAGATTGCAGGTCTTATATGCGGCAATAGAGGCAGTTACGCCGAGTAAAATTGTTTTTCCTTTAAGCATGGTTAACCTCCTGTAAATGAGTATGAATTTATTATACCACAAAATTCTGGAAAATGGTATAGATTTTTTAAAAAAAGTATGGTATAATAAAAAAAACGTAGTTTCAGGAGGAATGTATAATGCTTTTAGCAGTAGATATAGGAAATACAAATATAGTTTTCGGTTGCGTTGATAAAAACGATGATGTGGTGCTGTTTGAAAGGATATCCACCAATCACAATGCCACTGCCGCCGAGTATGCTTCGCTTATGAAAAATCTTTTTGATATGAATTCTATGGATACTTCCGTTGTCCATGATGCAGTGATGTCTTCGGTCGTTCCCTCAGTTACGGGTACTGTCAAGAGCGCTGTAAAGAAGCTTTTTCATACAGAAATAATGCAGGCAGGTCCGGGGGTAAAAACGGGTCTGAATATACTTATTGACAATCCGGCGCAGCTTGGAAGCGATCAGGTGGCAGATGCCGTTGCGGCAATAAATCTGTACACAGCTCCTCTCATTATCATTGATATGGGAACTGCCACTACTATTTCCGTGGTTGACAAAAACAAGGGCTACAGAGGCGGTATTATCATGACTGGTATGGGTGTTTCTGCCGATGCTCTTATTTCCAGGACAGCACAGTTGCCGAAGATCAATTTTGAAGACCCCGGTCACATTATCGGTACCAATACCATTGACTGCATGAAGAGCGGAATGCTCTATTCAAATGCCTGTGCCCTGGACGGCGTTATTCAGCGCATGGAAGAAGAACTGGGTCAAAGGTGTACAGTTGTAGCTACAGGAGGTCTTTCAGAACTGGTAGTACCTCTTTGCCGGCGTGATATTATTCTTGACGGTAATTTGCTTATCAAGGGGCTTAATTTTATTTACAAGAGAAACAAGAAATAAAGTCAACGCCTCGCATTGGCGCTGCACAGAATAAAAAAAGCGGATGAATCGCAAGATCATCCGTTTTCTTATACAAGAAGAAAAGTAGCCGCCTTAACGGCGGCTGTATATAAAATTATTTTACCAGCTTTGCGTATCTCCATTTCCGATGTCTGGCGGATCGGTAGGCGGAGGAGCCGGCGGATCGGTCGGAGGCGGATCAGTCACCGGAGGTTCAGTTACAGGCGGATCGGTCACCGGAGGTTCAGTTACAGGTGGATCGGTCACCGGTTCGCCGGTTACAATAGGATCAGTCACCGGCGGATAATCAGTTCCCGGTTCAGGCGGATAATAAGGGTTAGGTTCTGTAGGATCCGGATATTCAGGATCATATGGAGTTCCGACGGTAGGAATCCTTCCGCCGGAATAGAAACCGTCTCCCGTTGTTACAGTAATGGAGAAATTCTTTTTTCTTGATGAACGTGTAGTAGTAACCTTTGTAGAAACTGCCGTTCCCTTTGAGCCTATATAGGAATCATTTTCCGATGGCTGTGTCGTTACTGTCTGTACCGTTTCGCTGCTTTTTGAAGCTTTGGCCTCACGTCCGTATTTTTCCTGAACGGTATCGCCCGGAGAAATCGGGAACATGATAAAAAATCCAAGTATCACCACGGTCAGTGCAATGAAGCAGCCGCAGGATATCAGTGTGATTTTTGTAGATTTATTAAGGCTGGCGAAAAAATCCCTGACCTTACTCATTTTAAACACTCTCCTGATTAATTTATTCGTCTGTTTAAATCGTATCACCTATATTGTATACCAGATCGTAAAAAATGTCAAGGCTTTTCCGGAAATTTTCATTTGCGATGGCTTATTCTGCCTTTTCGGGCAGATCGCCGAGGTGAAGCAGATATTTCTGAATCGCAAGAGCGTCCTTGTTGGTAAGATCGTTGCCGGTTTCGGAAACATCTCCGTTTCTTTTGCCCTGCTCTGTAATATGAGTGGGTTCGGAACCGTTTACACCATAAGCGTCGGGATTTCCGATTGCCTGCATGATGAGTATGGCGTCGTTGAGAAGAACCTGACCGTCGCAGTCTGCGTCGCCCCATAATATCTCAGGTGTTTCTCCGCTGCTGTAGAGGTTATCGGGCAGTTCGCTGAGGGTGATGCAGTAATCACTCTGGTACATTTCCTTTACTCTTTCGGGATCATTGAAATCCGTACCGGATATAAAGTTATCCTGACCGTTGTCATACCATGTACAGAAGTAGAGCCAGGTAGCCTTTTCGGTGATAAGGTTGCCGATGCTCGGTATAGTACTGTTCTCGGTGATAGCGTTCATTTTCTTATTTTTCACATAGCCGTTTATAGACCAGTAAATATTACTGTTGCAGTCCTCGTTAGGGCCGCTTGTCTTACCGTCGTGGCGGTTGTATTGCGTATCGTACTTATCC
This sequence comes from uncultured Ruminococcus sp., assembly GCA_947345935.1. GTDB lineage: Bacteria > Bacillota > Clostridia > Oscillospirales > Ruminococcaceae > Ruminococcus. The sequence continues at coordinate 20,618 of CAMZZN010000006.1, read as the reverse complement.
CAGCCTACTATGTCAACATAGTCGTCGCCGGCATACCACTGGGCGGAAGCGTCAGACCATGCATAAAGGTTCTGTTCCCAGATAATATTGTGCAGTCCGTACTTGTCGGTCAGCTGATCGTAGAGATATTTCCAGAGAGCTTTGTAATCTTCAGCTCCGTCCTGCGACCACCAGAACCATGCGCCCGAACCGTCTATCGGATCGGAAGTCGTGCTGGGGTTGCCTTCTGCTTCATGGAATGGTCTGAACAGGATCGGCACATTGTTGTCCTGGAGGATTTTTAACTGTTCCGCCAGATCTTCGATAGCCATATCAAAATATTCGTTTTCCTTTGTGCCTGCCTTAACAGCATTTGCAATTTTGAACTGCTTATTGGGCTTGTATGTGCATTTGCTCCAGTCAACGGCATCGCCGGGAGTATAATTTTCAAAATCGGTAGGGATATTGATATGCCAGCAGGCAGTAGCGATACCGCCTCTGTTCTTCACCCAATCGACAGCACGCTGGGTTGTACCGTCGTCCCAGCCGTAGAGGGGATTGTAGTTCATGAAATCAAAGCCTCTGATAGCGGGATATTCGCCTGAAAGATCGGCGATCCAGTCAAATTCCTGATCGTAATATTCGTATTTGTAGTTGCGGTTTTGTTCGTTGTAATCGTAAACCTTGCCGTCCGCTCCGGTGCAGTGCCAGTAGATGATATTACCGTCTTTGTCCTCGCCTTTGCTGTCACGGTCGATAGTGTATTCAACGCCGTCGCTGTCAACGCATATATCCTTTTCAGCGTCATATCTGATAGTAGTCTGAACTGCATGACCGCCGCCGTAGATTTCCTGCTGTCCGGAAATGATATGCTTGCCGTAAACGCTGTGGAGATAGCTCATAAGCGACTTTGTCTCAGCTGTAGCCTTAGGGTCGCAGGGAACTGCATCAGCTTGTGTAACGTCAGGGAAAACGGCTTCCTTGACGGTGACTGTATCGATTGCGAGATATCCGTACTTATTCAGGAAAGAGATCTCGTTCACGCCCTTTTTCAGACGTACGACGCCTATATTGACATCAGTCCATGTATCGTAGTACGGTACGGTAAGGGAATATTCAACGCCGTTGACAGCAATTGTCTGCTGACGGCCGCCCTCGTCAAGTATCTGTACGCAGCGTGCGCTTACCTCGTACATTCCGTCCTCCGGAACGTTTACTTCAAAGGAAACGGCGCCGCTGGTCACGTAGGTAAAGCCCTTGCCGGAATATCCGGGAAATTCCTGGTTGTAGATATTTTCCCAGAGAACAGCGTCTTTCATGTCCTCGCCTTCGATAGTATACGGGAAAACTGTCATTTCTGTTTCTGCCGTCGAGGCAGGCACGTTTACGGCGCCGGTCATTACTGCTGCCATTGCAGCTGCTGATATTGCGGCAGCCGATCTTTTAAGATTTTTCTTCATAAATAATTCCTCCCACTTTTTACTGCGGAGCAGCCTATTGTTCCGCAGTTCTATATACTTTAATTATATATGCTTTTCTGGGCTTTGTCAAGGAAAATAATAAGATAAATATTAAAAATTTCCTCCTGAGTATTGACATTTTATTTCCGGAGGTATATAATATACCACGGCAAATTAAAATCCGTTATTATAAGGCGGATACGTGAGTGTTAAAACTTTTAATATGATAGTAAGAGGCGTTGAGCAGAAATGGATATTTTTGAAATTTATCTTAACAGGCTTTCGGCAGCAGAGGAACTATACAAAGAAGCGGCAGTAAAGCTTGGAGACACAGGCATTTCCGGAAAAGAATCGCTGGAACGATTTATAAAAGAAAGACGATCGCCTGCGGAATACCGATTGTATGTTTCGGATGAGGATATTCCGAATGATACCGTTGACGAGATAGCGGAGATCTTCCGGTCATGCACTGAAGGGAAACCGGAGGCGTCGGCAGAATTTATTACTGATGAATTTCTGAATCTGCTTGATGAAAACGAACGTCTGACACAGAAGAGCAAACCACGCTCGCTTGTTCACAGAGACGGCGATCTTCATGCAGTCGTCCATATCTGGATAATCAAGCGTAAGGATATGGGAATATACGTTTTGTTACAGAAAAGATCGGATAAAAAGCTGATAAATCCCGGATGCTACGATGTTTCCGCTGCCGGTCATATAACCCAGGGGGCAAATCCAAGAAGTTCAGCCGTCAGGGAGGCTTACGAGGAACTGGGTCTTGTTATTCCACGTGAAAAGCTTATGCTTGTTGGTACCCACAGGAATATCTATTTTAATGAGTTTGTAAAGGACAACGAGTTCAGTGCAGTGTATATCTACAATGATCCTGTTGACGCTGACAGTCTTACGCTTTGCAGCGACGAGGTCTCTGAAGTGTGCTGGGCGGAGATAGACGAGATGCTCTCTGTTATAAAGAGCGGCGGTTTTCTTAACTGCATTTCGCTGGAAGAGCTTGCAATGATAAAAAAAGCTGTATTTTAAACATAAAGGACGGGCGGCGCTCGTCTTTTTTTATGAATAAATTGACCTATTTTCGTTTTCGTTCGTTTTATATTCAGAGCGCTTCTAAGATTATGAACGGAAAGGAAGATAAATTATGAAACGCACATCAGCATTTATTTTGTCGCTTGTCATGTTTTTTTCGGCAGTATCATGCGACAGGGCAGGTATAGGTTCCGGAACTGCGGAAAAAGTTTCGTCACGGAAAGCAGAGGTCATGAAATCGGATAAAAGCTATCATCTCAACGAATTGCCTTTGCCGGAAAAATCCGGAGACGTTCTTTCAGCCGCTCCAATGAGCAGTGGAAAATATATAGTTGCTTTCAGAAGCAATGAAAATATCGTTCCCGGATTTTACGTCACTGATGCAGAATTTTCAGAATATACGTTATGTGATACGGGAATAGGCTTTCATGAGAATGTGGAGATCGGCGTCTGGTTCGCCTGTGCCGCCGACGGAACGCTGTATGCGGCAGTCACGGAGATCACCCACGGCGGTATATCTCCGTATAATTATCTTGATCCGGAGCAGAACGCCGAGGATTTTGACTGGAATGTCTATGAAGAAAATGCCGAATATTATCATTCAATATATAAATTTTCCGCTGAAGGGAAAGCTGTATCAAAAGCGGAAATAACCGGAATGGATGATAATGAAATAAGGGATTTTGCTGTCTGCGGCGGAAAGCTGTATTTTTACTGCGGAGTAATGTACGCCGCCGATGAATCCGGCGGTCAGGCTGAAGAATGTCCGATTCAGGACTATGACGTTACAGGCGGTATTGGCGTTACTGCCGGAGACGACCTTATCTGCGGCGTTTATAGCGGAACAGGAGCCGGGATTCTGGTCGGGGATAAGATGTTTTCTGTTGAATATTCCGGCGAACCGGTTTCTCATATTTATTCCGGCGGAAATGAATTTGACATTGTTTTTGCAGGAAAAACCGGAATTTATGGTCTCGGCGGAGATACTCTGACAGAACTTGCCGTGAATGTGAAGCTTGGCATCAACGAAGCGGCGGCAGCGGACATATTCCCGGTGGAAAACGGTTATATCCTCCGAATTTTCGATCAGACTTCCCTTTGTTACAGGCTCTGTCTTCTCCTTACGGATATCCTGGAAGAGAATGCTCCGCAGGAACCTGTTGCGCTTAAACTTGGGGTACTTTATCAGACCGATGATTTTTCAAATCATGTGGCGATGTTTAACAGATCAGGAAAGAATATCACTATAGAACCGGTTTACTATAATGAATACGACGTTTATGATAAAGAAAAAGGCGAACAGGTCACTACCGGAATGGATCAGCTTGCTATGGATCTTATTACAGGAGACGGTCCTGACCTGGCGGTATTTATGAATACGCCCTACGATCTGAAAGGAAAAGGTGCGTTTGCAGATATGTATGATATTATGGACGATGAACTCAGCCGTGATATGTTTATGCCCAATGTCCTTGAAGCGTACGAGTATGATGGGAAGCTTTATTCCCTGCCAACATCTTTTTCTGTGCGTTCAATGACTGTTAAAACTAAATTTTCCGGCGTAAAGGATCAGACTTTTGAAGATATGCTTGCAGCTGTAGAAAATGCTCCTGATGGAATCGTTATTCAAAACAGTGCTTCAAAAACGAGTATGCTCACGGATTATCTGACATTTTCAAATTATGCGATTTCCTGTGAAGATGGAAAGTACAGCGTTAACACTGGTAATATGGAGAAACTTCTTGAATTCTGCAATCGTTTTCCGGAGGCAGAAAGCGGCGAGTGGTATGACGTCGGACGTGACGAGGCGCTTTTTAGCGATTTTGCAGCAACCGGTTTTTCTGATTTCAGGAGACATTACGATATGTTTGCAGAACCGGTGACCTTTGCCGGATATCCTTCGGAAAACGCTGAGGGTAATGTGATATTTATGACCTGCAATGTATCGGTAATGGAAAAATGTAGCGATAAGGACGCTGCATGGGAGTTCATCAAGTCCATGTACGTTGGAAATAATTCAAGTCTTGCGATGGGGGTGAATATGGAATTTCCGATTCTTAACAAGGACTTTCAGCAGCTTGTGAAAATGGCGGAAAGCAACGGAAATTTCACGAAAGAAGAGCTGACACAGGCGGTCGGAGTGATAAAGAGCGCAGTGCGTCCTACTAACGGTCTGCCTCATGATCTTTACTGTATCGTCCAGGAAGAAGCTCAGCCTTATTTTTCAGGAGAATGCACTGCGGAGGAAGCAGCGTTATACATAAAGAACAGGACGGATATCTATATAAGTGAAAATGAATAGGATTACTGCGGCAGCGTCTGATAAAGACGCTGTTGTTTTTGTCAAAAAACGGTAATTATTTCCGATGATTTTGCTGCAACAGCTTGACTAAAAACAATAAATATGGTATAGTTATATGTATGAAATTTATAATGATATATTATACTGAAACGGCAGCACACTGTCAGAAAATATAAAAGCTGCTTTCTTACCTGGCAGTTTTGAGAAAAGAGGTAATGATAAATGGGTAATATTTACTGCACGAACTGCGGTGCATCTATGACGGATGACAGTATATTCTGCATGGAATGCGGGTTCAGACTGGACGCTGACGTTCAGCCTGCAAGATTTACGGAAACACCTGTATCCGGAAGTATTTCAGCAGGAACGGCAAACAAAGTATGTCCGTTCTGCGGCGCTGCTATGGATGACGACGCCTGCTTTTGCTGCGTATGCGGAAAGCGGTATGAGGAACCTGCTCCATTCATTTCTGTGCCGGATTCGCCTGCGGTTGATCCTGTACTGCCTGCGGCTGAAGAAAGGGTATGTCCCGCTTGCGGTGCGTCTTTCGACGATGATTCAAAATTCTGCAGTAACTGCGGATATTTATTTGAGGAGATTCTCCGGAGATGTCCTCTTTGTAATGCCATTGTCGCTCCTGGCAGCAATACCTGTGTGGTATGCGGCAATCCTGTTGATACCGGCACAGTCATAGCGAAGCCGGAAGAAACCGCTGAACCGGTAATCTGCAGCTCGCCGGCTGCAAAATCTGAACCGGCAGTCCATGTCGATAACGGCGGTATAACAGAAAAGGAACTCAGAGCGGCAGAGAGAAATTTCCACAAGCCGCCAAAGCTTTGATATTGGAGGTATTTTATGCAGCAGGGTAATCTGGGTCAGATGACCTATACCGTGGATCTTGTTTTTTGTATAGATGCAACAGGAAGCATGAATCCCGTACTTAATATGGTAAAAGAAAATGCTTTGAGCTTTTATACTGATCTTATGGATGCGCTCAATGCCAAAGGCAAGCGTGTTGAATCCGTGAGGATAAAGGTAATAGCTTTTCGTGACTATTTGGAGGATATGGACGACGCTATGCTCGTTACCGATTTCTTTTCGCTTCCGGACGATACCGAGGAGTTTACCGACACCGTAAAAGGCATCAGGGCTTTCGGCGGCGGAGATATTCCAGAAGACGGTCTTGAGGCTTTAGGATATGCTATCCGTTCGGAATGGAGCGCAATAGGAACAAAAAGGCGTCAGATCATTGTTCTCTGGTCAGATGCACCGCCGCATCCTATCGGATTCGGAAAAGAATCGAAGTATTATCCCGAAGGTATGGCAAATGATTTCAGGGAGCTTACCGACTGGTGGGAAAATGAGCAGAACGGATATGTAAATCGCCGTGCCAAGAGACTTATCCTTTATACGCCGGCTGGCAAGGAACCCGGCAGCTATGATCCCGAGACCGAGTATCCCTGGGACAATATCGTGAATAACTGGAATAATGTTATTCATTTTCCTTCCGTTGCAGGAGGCGGACTCAAGGAGATACAATATCAGGAGATCATCAGCGCAATCGTACAGAGTATATAAGGCAACATCGCACAAAGCACGCCTGACGGCTTTGCACGTCATCTGCTTGAATATTTTCCGTCATCTTACACATAAATTTCTTGACATACGACAGTATGCCTGCGAAATTTCTGTACAATCTGACGAAAAGTCTTACTGCGCATCTGCCGCACAATCTTTGTGCGGTGTCGCCTATAAGAAATAAAACCATTACCGCCGATGCCTGCATAATGCTGCGGCGCAGCGGCTGATTATTATGTGATACAGAGGGAACAAAATGAATCTTTCAACTATTAAACCATTTTTTATTCATGCAGAAGCTGTTCCGGACTGCGGCGAGGATTCCGGATTTGTTGGCTGCTATGAAAACGGGCTTGTTGTTACAGGCGTATTTGACGGCTGCGGAGGTATCGGCGGAAAGAGATACCCTGAAGTAAACGGTCGCACGGGAGCTTATATAGGCTCTCAGACGGCTGCGTTTGCGGCAGACGCATTCTTTAAGAGACATGGAGAAAAATTTAAGAATGTTAAAAATCAAAAGGAACAGCTCCAGCTTTTTCAGCAGATTCAGGAATGTATTTCCGGAAAACTTGCAAATGTGAAAAAGAAACTTATGTCGAGCGGAGGAGTACAGGTAGGCGGAAGTCTCAGCAAGAGCTTTCCTACTACCGTAAGTATAATTACTGCCATAGGAGCAGGCAACTTTACTTTATGCAATTATCTCTGGGCAGGCGATTCAAGAGGATATATACTTGACGATAAAGGACTTTATCAGGTGACGGCTGACGATATTGATGCGAATGCCGATGATGCTTTTCTTAATCTCAGGGAGGACGGCGTTCTGACCAATGTTGCCAACGGAGACAGATCATTTACGCTTCATAATGAAACATTGGCTTTTTCACGTCCTTCTATGCTTATAAACGCAACGGACGGATGCTTTGCCTATTTTCTTACTCCTATGGATTTTGAAAATGTGATACTTCAGACACTGGAAGAATCCTCAAGTCCTGCGCAATGGCAGGCACGTCTCAGAGATAGAATAAAGGCTGTGACCGGAGACGATTTTACTCTTGCGATCTCATGCTTCGGTTTTGATGATTTTGATGATATGAAAAAGTACTATAATATGCGTCAGATATACGTTCAGAAGAATTATATCGAACGCCGGAACGGAGCTGATGAAGAACAGCTGAAACAGCTTTGGGAGAGTTATAAGACGTCGTATTACGCCCGTGATTATATCAGGAAAAGCGGAGAACTGAAATAATGGAAGTAAAAAATAGTATAGGAACAAGCGGTTTCTCTCCCTATGCTGTAAACGGCTTCATCATAAGGCAGCCGCTTACCGCAAATAATGCCGGAAACTGTACGTGGGGATATGCGTATAAATACGGCAAGCAGTTCTTTATCAAGAGATTCCTTACACCGAAATTTCCTGATCCGGATGCGGATATGTACGAGTCTCTCCGTGTAAGAATGGTGGAGCAGTGCGAAGAATGGTACAGTACTCATTCGAGAGTCTATAAAGCCATACTTGAATGCGGCGGAAGCAACATCGTAAATCCGCTGGACTTTTTCAAGGATAAGAATACATACTACCTGGTTACGGAAAAGATCGGATCATGCGGCGTGAGTTTTATGGATATTTTTAAGAAATCCGACGAGCAGAAGCAGATCATTCTTAAGATACTTGCGTATGAGATATCACGGCTGGCAGAAAAAAACGTGGTTCATTCCGATCTGAAACCTGAAAATCTTATTCTCAAGGAAACTGTAGGCGGCTTTTTTACGGTCAAGATAATAGACTTTGACGCCAGTTTCCTTGAAGACGAGCCGCCGGAGCCTGACGATATGACCGGAGATCAGGTTTATTTTTCGCCGGAAATGCTTCTTTATATGGCTGAGGAGGAAGCGACTGTAACTCCGAAATCGGACGTATTTGCTCTTGGCGTACTTTTCCATATTATTCTCTGTGGAAAGCATCCCGGTTACAGCGAAGGATACGATTGCCTCGGACAGGCTGTTCTTAATGGGGACGAGCCGCAGATCTCCGATGAGATTGACAAAAGCAGCCGTGAGCTTATCAGGGATATGCTTTGCGCCGATCCGGAAAAACGTCCTGATGCGTTTGAGGTATTCCGACGTCTTGGCGGAAAGAGTCCTGAGGTTGCCGAGCGTACGTCTGTAAAGAAATCTTCGGAAAAATCCGGTTCGAGGGTTACAAGCAGCGGTCTTGTGATAAATATGAAGAAAAGTAACGGCGGTAAATGACGATATATGAAAATGAGGATGTAATATGTGGAAATGTGTGAAGTGTGAAATGAATAATCCCGATGATTCGGGAAGCTGCTTTATTTGCGGTACTGAAAAATCATACTCACTGCGTCTTACGGAGGAAATGAAAAAATATGATGACTCTGTAAAGGAAAATGCCGGTAAGCATATAAAACCGGCAGCGGATGCGGTTCCGCATGAGAAAGAAGAAAAATCTTCTGATCCGGTAAAGGGCGATATATTCGGAGACGCCGTTTATACCCGCATCCACGAGCCGTATCCGGAAGAATATCCGCCTTCGGAGGAAATTCCGGCGTTCAGGGAGGGCATACCCTATGAAACGCACGATCATGATGACGATGATGATTTTCTGATCGAACTTAAAAAAGAGCAGCAGGAAAAAAGATCAAAGAGGATTAAAATTATTTTATTTATAATCGCTATAACTATTTTTATTTTTTTGATTGTTGCAATAATATGTGAAAGAGAAGACGGTTACGAAACAGACCCTGAAACATCCGATCCTGTCGTTTATATCCGGGAGGATACAGACGATGCGGTCGGCATAGAGACAACAGATAAAAGTAAATATATAATTATAAAGGATGTGTAGAAATGTTTTGCATAATATGCGGAAAAAAACTTGAAAGCTCCGGACTTTGCCGGTTCTGCGGCGAGAATAACAATTCTGTCTGCGAACACAACTATTTCAAAGCGCCGGAAATCACGCTTCTGCTCCGTGACGACGAGGATTTTCTGCTGATGAAAGAAAATACGTCTCCGCAAAAGAATATGCAGCAGGAAAGCGATCCGGCAAAGCATCAGCCGAATGTTCGTCCTGTTCAGGACGCTGTAAAGCCGTCTGCTGTGGAAAATAAGATTTCGGCATCAAAAATTCCCGTATCATCTGATTTGCCGCAGCAGAGACATGACGTTCCGGCGGCAGTTTCAGATTCGCCGGGGGAAGCCGTTCCGGAAATTAAAAGTATGTCCCGTGACAGAAAATCATCCGGTAAAAGCAGGATCGTTGCTGTCTGCGCCGTTCTGGCTGTGGCTGCAGTAGTGTCGGTGACAGGAATAATTCTGACGAAGAATAAAAAGGACAGGAATGACGTAAATGGTTCGTCTGTATCTTCATCCGACAGCAGGCACGACGATAAAGAGCCGACGACCGTTCCCGGAGAAACAACATTGCCGGGAGATGTGCCGGCAGAAACGGAAGCTACAACGTCAGACGGTACATCTATAGCACCGGAAACGACTGCCGCCCCGGAGAAAGTTACAGAGCCTGAACAGGAGAAAGGTCCGATAAGAGTCGCCGTTATCTCTGCCGGATCAGATAATGTAAATATCGTTAATGGTATGAGAAACAGCCTGTTTACGCAGGACAACGGATTCGAATGCAGCGAATTGAATATAGCCGACGGAGAAATTGATCCTCAGCAATACGATATGATAGTTCTTCCAATGCCTGCTGTGGATCTGGAAGAGGAACAGATAGGAAAGCTGAAAAAGTTCCTTGAAAATGATAATAAAAATCTTCTGTACATTCCGGCAATGAGCGATGCGGAAACAAAAAATATAAACGAGTTCATTAAAGAATGGGATGTAGAAGTCGGTAATGCAGGATTTATATATAATGAAAGCGACGGATGCTACATAAAGGATGAAAATTCTGCTTATAATTATGGGTATAATATCAAGCTTTCAGTTGATGATAAAAAAATGGCAGGTGGTTCAGATTATGAATCAACAGGTATTATTGCCCCTATGACCAAAGAAATCAAAGCTGATAATAACAGCAAGGGGATTACAAAAGTACTTGAAGCTCCTGTGCAGTCAAAGATCGCTGAAATAAGCGGAAAGGATGCAGAAGGAAAAGACGATGGCAGGTGTGCCGCAGTTATCGCTGCATCTGATAAAGGAAACAATCATGTTATAGTATTCGGCAGCAGCGAGATGTTCAGTGAAAAATACCTCAGCAATGCTGAATATGCAAATAAAGACGTTATCCTGGGCATACTGAAAACGGCTGCCGGCAGGGAAAACAGCTCCGGCGATTCGGATAATTAATCATGAGAGAATGTGTATAAAATGAAAAAAATTGCAACGATACAGGATATTTCCTGTTTCGGAAAATGTTCGCTCACTGTGGCCTTGCCGATAATTTCCGCCATGGGAATTGAGACAGCCGTTATTCCAACGGCTGTTCTTTCAACTCATACCGGCGGATTTACCGGGTATACTTTCCGTGACCTGACGGAAGATATACCGAAGATCGCAGAACACTGGAAAAGGCTTGATCTTAGATTTTCCGGCATATATACGGGATATCTCGGTTCAAGGGAGCAGATAAGCATGGTATCGGATTTCTTTGATGATTTCGGCACTGCTGACAATTTCATTGCAGTAGACCCTGCCATGGCTGATTTCGGCAGACTGTACGCCGGATTTGACGAAGATTTTGTTACCGCAATGGCAGGGCTTTGCGGTAAGGCTGACTATATCCTGCCGAACATGACAGAGGCGTCTCTTTTGCTTGGGATTCCTTACAGGGAAATTTATGACAGACAATATGTCGAAGAAGTGCTGCGTAAACTGGTCGGTCTCGGATGTCCCACGCCTGTTCTGACAGGTGTTGATTTTGGCGACGGCAGAGAGGGCGCAGCGGTCTATGACTCGGAAAACGTCAAGTTTTATTATTCTTTGCGCAGGCATATCGACTGCCGCTGTCACGGTACCGGCGATATTTTCGCAAGTGTGTTTACCGGGGCTGTCGCTCTCGGAAAATCTCTACAGCAAGCCCTCGATATTTCAGTTAATTATACCGCTGATTGTATTGAAAAAACTTTCCCTGAAAAAAATGAAATGTGGTACGGCAGCGCATTTGAACTTTGTATTGACAGGCTGCTGGAATATGTAAAATAACAGAGGTAAATCATATGACGATTATAGTAACCGGTGGAGCCGGATTTATTGGTTCAAATTTTATATTTCATATGCTTAGCGTTCATCCCGGATACAGGATCGTGTGCGTGGATAAGCTGACGTACGCCGGAAATCTTTCAACACTTGAAAGCGTAATGGACAATTCAAACTTTAGTTTCCGTAAACTTGATATCTGCGACCGGGACGACATAGACAAGCTTTTTTCTGAGGAGAAGCCGGATATCGTTGTAAATTTTGCGGCAGAATCGCACGTAGACCGCTCTATTGATAATCCGGAAGTCTTTCTCCGAACCAATATCATCGGAACATCAGTTCTGATGGACGCATCCAGAAAGTACGGAGTAAAGCGTTATCATCAGGTATCGACCGACGAGGTTTACGGCGATCTTCCGCTTGATCGTCCCGATCTTTTTTTCACAGAGGATACGCCTGTTCGTACAAGTTCGCCGTACAGCAGTTCAAAGGCAGGTGCGGATCTTCTTGTTCTGGCTTATCACCGGACTTACGGTCTGCCGGTAACGATCAGCCGCTGTTCCAATAACTACGGTCCTTATCATTTCCCTGAAAAGTTGATTCCGCTCATGATAATAAACGCTCTTGCGGATAAGCCGCTGCCGGTGTACGGCAATGGTAAAAATGTCCGTGACTGGCTTTATGTCGAGGATCATTGCAAGGCTATAGACCTTATCATTCACAACGGACGTGCAGGAGAGGTATACAACGTCGGCGGACATAACGAAATGGCAAATATTGATATTGTAAAGCTTATCTGCAAGGAACTCGGCAAACCCGAAAGCCTTATAACCTATGTTGCCGACCGTAAAGGCCATGACATGAGATACGCTATTGACCCTGCAAAGATCCACCGTGAACTCGGCTGGCTGCCGGAAACAAAGTTTTCTGACGGTATCAGAAAAACGATCAGGTGGTATCTCGACAATGAAAAATGGTGGAAGGACATCATCTCCGGCGAGTATCAGAGCTACTATGAGAAGATGTATGGTGGCCGATGATGAGAGTTTTAGTTACGGGCGTTAAGGGGCAGCTGGGTTTTGATACTGTCAGGGAACTGAACAGGAGAGGTCATGAGACAATAGGCGTTGATATTGAAGAAATGGATATTACCGATGCAGCGTCTGTAAATAAGGTCGTGGGTGATGCGTCTCCAGATGCGGTTATTCATTGTGCGGCGTGGACTGCCGTTGACGCCGCCGAGGATGAGGCGAATCAGCCGAAGGTGATTGCGGTAAATGTCGACGGAACACGTAATATTGCTGAGATCTGCCGGAAACTGGATTGCAGGATGATCTACATTTCTACGGACTATGTTTTCGGAGGACAGGGAGAAGAACCATGGAAGCCTGATTGCCGCAGTTATGATCCGCTGAACGTTTACGGACGTACAAAGCTGGACGGCGAACTGGCGGTAAGTTCTGTTCTGAATAAATATTTCATTGTCAGGATCGCATGGGTATTTGGCGCTAACGGCAGTAATTTTGTAAAAACAATGCTTGCTCTAAGTAAAAAATATCGTGAGATAAAGGTCGTGTCGGATCAGATCGGTACGCCCACATACACCCGTGATCTGGCAAGGCTTCTGGCAGATATGGCAGAAAGCGAAAAATACGGATATTATCATGCGACAAATGAGGGCGGCTATATTTCGTGGTATGACTTTGCCTGTGAGATATTCAGGCAAGCGGGACGTGATGTGAGCGTTATTCCTGTAACCACAAAAGAATATGGTATTTCAAAAGCAGCAAGACCTTTTAACAGCCGGCTTGATAAATCAAAATTAGTTGAAAACGGATTTGAACCGCTGCCGGTATGGCAGGATGCGCTTGCACGATATTTAAAGGAGATAGAGTATTGATGGGACAGATAAAGGTGGAAAAAAATGCCGGAGGAATAGAAGGTCTTTGTATTATTGAACCTATGGTTCATGGTGATAACCGTGGTTATTTTATGGAGACGTATAATAAAATGGATATGGCGGAAGCCGGTATCGATCTTGATTTTGTTCAGGATAATCAGTCATGTTCTTCAAAGGGAGTACTTCGTGGGCTTCATTATCAGAAAAATCATCCCCAGGATAAACTTGTACGGGTAATCAGAGGCGCCGTTTATGACGTGGCTGTTGATCTCAGGAAAGACAGCGCCACATTTGGAAGGTGGTACGGAATTCTTCTGACTGAGGAGAATAAAAAGCAGTTTTTGATTCCTAAAAATTTCGCTCATGGATTTATCGTCCTCAGCGATTCGGCAGAATTCTGCTATAAGGTTACGGACTTCTGGTATCCGGACGATGAAGGAGGTCTGATGTGGAATGATGAGACCCTTGCTGTTGACTGGATGCTGCCTGACGGCATGACCGCCGAGGAACTTAATCTTTCTGCCAAGGACAAAGAAAACGCAAGCTTCAGGGAGTATTGTGCAGAAAGGGGAATTGAAATATGAAAGGCATCGTTCTTGCCGGAGGAAGCGGAACAAGGTTGTACCCGCTTACAAAGGTAACGTCCAAGCAGCTTCTGCCGATATATGATAAGCCGATGATATATTATCCGCTGTCGGTACTGATGAATGCAGGAATACGTGATATACTCATAATTTCAACTCCGCAGGATACTCCGAGATTCAGGGAGCTTTTAGGCGGCGGACAGCAGTTCGGCATTAATTTGCAGTATGCCGTTCAGCCTTCTCCTGACGGATTGGCACAGGCGTTTATTATCGGTTCGGATTTTATCGGCAGTGAACCTTGCGCAATGGTTTTGGGAGATAATATATTTGCCGGGCACGGTCTTACAAAGCGTCTGAGAAAAGCTGCGGAAAATGCCTGTACAGGCGGAGGAGCTACTATTTTCGGATATTATGTGGATGATCCGGAGCGTTTCGGAATCGTTGAATTCGACAAGAACGGAAAAGCGGTTTCAATAGAAGAGAAGCCTGAGCGTCCAAAGTCTAACTACTGCGTTACGGGACTGTATTTTTACGACGAACGGGTCGTTGAATACGCCCGGGGGCTTAAACCCTCTGCAAGGGGCGAATTGGAGATAACGGATCTCAATCGTATCTATCTTGAAAATGGTAGCCTTAACGTAGAACTTCTTGGTCAGGGATTTACGTGGCTTGATACCGGCACCCATGAAAGTCTGGTCGAAGCTACCAACTTTGTAAAAACTATAGAAGATCATCAGCACAGGAAGATAGCCTGTCTTGAAGAAATAGCATATCTTAACGGCTGGATCTCCAAAGAGGAGCTACTTGAAGATTCAAAAGAATTCATGAAAAATCAGTATGGTCTGTATCTCATGGACGTACTTGCAGGAAAGTATATAGATTAAGAACTTACATTCATAGGATAAGCCGCACATCTTTTCGGCAAATTTTGTCTATTACTGCGTTGAAAATCTCACCATACGGCCGAAGGAAGCGCCCTTGGGGTACGTCAGTATGCTTTCACTTTTTCGTCTTGCCCTCGATAAAATTATGATCGAAAATCAGCACAGCTTTTCTATGAACACAAGTTCTGAGTATAATGAAATTGACGGAAATAAATTCCGGATAAAGTCTGAAATTCAGATTTTGCCCGGAATTTTTGCTTTGTCCGTATTTTTCCATGTTTACCTTTCGTAAATAATGCCAATAATAGCAATATCATCATTTAGGAGATATTGCAATGGCATATAACAAAGTTATAATAGCAGGCATAAATACGTCGGAACTGAAAGTTCTTAAGGAAAGCGAAAAAATCGAGCTGCTGAAGGAGATAAAGGCTACCGGCAGCAAAGAAGCAAGAGACAAGCTTATAAAAGGCAATCTGCGTCTTGTACTCAGTGTGATACAGCGTTTTGCAGGTAGAGGAGAGGATATCGACGATCTTTTCCAGATAGGCGTGGTAGGACTCATCAAGGCGATAAATAATTTTGATCTTACCAAGGAAGTACGTTTTTCAACGTACTGCGTTCCTATGATAAGCGGCGAACTCCGGCGGCATCTCAGGGATTACAGCCACGTAAAAGTAAGCCGTTCTCTCCGTGACCTTGCGTATAAGGCGATACAGGCGAAAGAACGGCTTATGATAAAGCTTCAGAGAGAACCGAATATAGATGAGATAGCAGCTGAAACAGGGGAAAAGCGCTCGGATATCGTTATTGCCCTTGAAAGTATAAGCGATCCTGTTTCTTTATATGAACCGGTTTATTCAGATTCAGAGGATACGGTTTATATTATGGATCAGATAGGTGACCGGAATGATGTGGAAAGCAAAATGGATGAAATATCTATTCGTGACGCAATAAGAAATCTTGGAGACCGGGAAAGAAATATTCTTTATCTGCGGTTCCTGAAAGGCAGGACGCAGGTCGAAGTTGCTAACGAGATCGGGATATCTCAGGCGCAGGTATCACGGCTTGAAAAGGGAGCTATCTCCAGGATCAAGGAAAGCATATGAAAATATATCAGCTTCTTTCGCTGAGCAGGATCGAGACACGGCTCTGTATCATATCGGCAGCCTGTTTTGCAGAGCATTCACCGCTAAAGTATGAGCCTGCCTCTTCCATGCATATATCGTATATATCGGAGTCCATAACGCCGTATATTGTATCGCAGCCGAGAATATAATCAGCAACCATATCACGCTGTTCCTGGGTGAGAGGATAATATTCAGCGCCGTCGTCTTCTATGGACTCCACCGGATTACCCATAGGGTCGGTAAGATGCATGGTGCTGTCCATTTGTTTTTCAAAAGCAGATTTCAGTACCGGGTTTCCGTATGTGCTGTCACTTTCCTGATACTCCTTGCTGAAGTAACTGCGCAGGAATTCCCATGCGCCGTCTTTATCCGGGCAGGTATTGGATATTGCATAATATGTTTCGAAAGAAAGTTTGCCGCCCTTTCCATTGTCGGAGGGATAGCCGACCATAGTTATCTCGTCCCGTGCCTGTACATAGCGTGTGTAGCTGTAGCCGGACGGCGACATTGCTCTTATAAGAGATCTGTTCTGACTCCATGCCATAAACTGATCGTAGTAATATTGCTGTAAAGCTTCATATTCGGTTTCCTTGTCAGGTCTTTTTATTTCGGTTACAAATCTGTTGCAGAATTCGAGCAGCTTTACAAAATCATCGCTGTCAAATCGGCAGGTAAATTTATCGTAGTCAACAAAGTCAGAGGATGCCTGGAGCAATTCTTTGAATTTATCTTCCTTGGTATCATAGTCGTAAAGGTGGTCGGCAGTATCGGGAGCATTGTCGTAGAGCGATATCATATCGTCCAGAGTCCAGTTTTCCTTATTGCAGACAGATGTTTTTGCGGCAAGAGTAGTAACGCCGTAACTCGGGGATATCGTATAAAGGCTGCCGTCTTTTGATTCAAGGGCTTTAAGAACGTTTGGCATAAGCGTATCACAGTTTACCTCGCCGTCCTTTTCCATAAATTCATATAGATCGGCAAAAGCTCCCTTCTGGCTGAGTGATTTAATTGTGCTGAAATCCTCGGTAACTATTATATCGGGAGCTTTTCCGGATATTATATCAAGCTGGAGCTGTTGCATTGCACCTTTTCCGTAGTGATCATTTTCGTTGTTGTATTGACTGTAATCAATGAACTTGATCCTGTACTTGTTCTGGCTGCTGTTGAATTTGCTGGTGTGTGTATCGCCGCCGTAAACGCCGTAGATCGAAGCCATAGTAATCACCTGTGTATTTTCAACTTCGCTCATCGGGCGTCTTGTAATAAGATTAAAAAAGGTTTCGTTGTTATCATTTCCATAGGATACGTATTTGTCCTCACCGACGTAATAAACAGACGAGGCGATCATATCCGAATCCATCCAGTCGAGAATTTTTTCAAGAGAGCCGTCCGCTTTAAGTCCGAAAAGAGCGTCATACTTAGGTATTAACAGACGATAATCGCCGCCGCCCGTTGTGACTGCTCCGGCGATAGTAATCGCACCGTCTCCGTCCAGAGTAATGAAAGGGTCGCCGACGGAACCGTTTTCAGCATTGAAATCGCAGAGCGTGGTGGATTCTGTCATATCGCTTCCGAATCCTCCTCTCACCATAAGTACAAGCTTTCCTTCGGAATCATAGATAAGACAGGAACCGTAAATACTTTCCTTTTCTTCGTCTGACGGAGCATATAACTCAGTAAGGCTTCCGTCGCCGTTCAGCAAAAGTATTGTTGAATCCATGAGACAGAACAAAGTTTTTTCTTGGTATTCTGTAACAGAGGCTATATTCAGATTATCATAATCATCCAGATACATATCAATTCCGGTAACTGCCGTGCTTGATACGAGCTTGCCCTGTTGATCGTATTTACAGTAAATGTAGGAATTTTTCTGATTGGCATATGCTGATTCGTAGTCAAAGTTTTCGTCGTATTCTTCAGGCGGCTTCATTCCGCCGAAGTCCATCAGAGTTATCAGCGAGCCGAATTCGCCGTTGGAAAAAATATTGTAGCTTGCGTAAGCGTCGTCGGCAGTTAAAAATTCGGGCGGAAGTTCAGGTTTAATAACTTCGCAGGAGGCAAGATCATTGTTGAAGTTATAGATATTTGTTTTACCGTCAGAACTGCTTCCGACAGCCATGATTTTTTCTGTTTCTTTTATAAAGGTAAAGCCGTAAATCCAGTCAACGCCGTCAGGAATGGAAATGGGCGATGCTTTAAACGAATCGCTGAGGATCTCGTCGGCAGTCTGGACGGAATGGGCTTCCGTCACAGGTTCTCCGGATATCTGTGCGCCGTTTCCTTTTCCGGAGGAACCGTCTTGTTTTGTGTTTTCTCCGCTGCTGCATGAACAGACGGCAATACTGAAAGCTGCTGCAAGGGCAGTGAAATTCCAATATGATTTTTTCATAATCTTATCCTTTCTGATTATCTGTTTGTAAAAAAATTATAACCTGTATTTTATGTTAAGTCAATGGATTTTGCAGTTATTTTGCATTTTAGCAGGGGATAATTTGCATATCCCGTATTTGTGCAATATAGATAAAGGAATGCAGTGATAGCTTTTGCTGATAAGAAAATCGGGGCTTGCGTATGTATATTTTTAACAAGAATAGTAAACCTTTACATTTGATTATTGCTTTTTATAAGTGAAAGTGGTATAATTAAAGCATATATGAAATAGCGTGAATGGAGTGATCTTCACTTGAAAACTACTGAAAAATCTGTCAGAAACGATGCAACGAAAAGAGTAAAGGTGATAAAGGTAAGGACAGTCAGAATGCCGGAAAATAAACCGGAATCTGTAAAAAAGGAAATAATGGAAATTCCCAAGGCAGAAGAAAAGAAAGTTCCTGAAAAGAAACCGGAAATTCCTAAGGCAGAGGAAAAGAAAGTTCCCGAAAAGAAGCCGGAAGTTCCCAAGGCCGAAGAAAAGAAAGTTCCCGAAAAGAAGCCGGAAGTTCCCAAAGCCGAGGAAAAGAAAGTTCCCGAAAAGAAGCCGGATAAAGTTAGAAAGGCTATTAAAGGTACTGAAAATATTGAGTCTGTCGGTGAAGATGAGCTGAATGAGCTTATTAAGAACGAGGATGTTATTATTGATGATGCCAACAATATGTTCATTAATAAGAAAACCGGAACCCTTGTAAAATATATCGGTACTACAAGCGCTATTATTATTCCCGATTCGATTACGACTATCGGCAAATACGCTTTCAGAGGAAACGAGACGCTCAAAAAGATAATTCTTTCTGACAGCGTGAAAAAGATAGAAAAGTTTGCATTCTGTCACTGTTTCGCTTTGGAAGAAATCGTATTTTCAAATAATCTTGAATCCATTGGCGAAAATGCATTCCTGAAATGTCAGCGTCTTAAAGAACTCAACTTCCCGCCGTCGCTTAAAGTTATAGGCAAGGGAGCTTTCGGAAGATGCAGCAGCGTTGAAAAGCTTCTGCTACCGGCATATCTTCAGAAAATCAGCGATCTAAGCTTTTTCTCCTGCCGCAGGCTGAGGAAGATTGTCATTTCTGGTTCTGTGGAATCCATTGGATTTTCCGCATTTTCCGAGTGTTATAATCTGAAAAAAGTTATCATTTCAAATTCGGTTGCGGTTATCGGGGAAAGCGCTTTCTCCTGGTGCCGTTCGCTGGAGGAGATCGCTGTGCCCTCAACGGTTAAGACTGTAAGCAACTGGGCTTTTTACGGCTGTCAGAATCTTACCGACCTTAAAGTCAGCTATCATACCAAGGATATCAAGGAAGACGCTTTCTGCGGATGTGAAAATCTGTTCAACGTGCATATAATCGAGTTTGATAACGAGGACGTTGCCATGGATGAGATCAAAAAGGGAAGAAAGCAGGTTATCAGAATTCTTAAACAGGTGAACCGCAAGAGGGCTGAAAGCTACGCTCGTGAATATGGCATAAGTACGCTGTTTATATAATTTTTTGAATTTTTCCGTTTACCTATTGACATTCGGATGTAAAAGTGATACAATATCAATAATAAATGCCATGACGGAGAGAAGTAATACGGAAATTCGGTTGCAGAGAGTACGGAAAAGGTGTGAGCCGTATACCAGAGTCAGTATGAATAACACTCCTGAGCATCAAACCCAAAGGCTGATGATCGTCACCCGGCAGTCTGAAGCTTAGTAGGGGCGACGTTTTCTGTACGTTAGAGCAGACAAGAGTGACCGCACAGCGGTAATTCAGGTGGTACCACGGAAGCAATGGCGCTCCCGTCCTGTGAGAAAGCAGGATGGGAGCGCTTTTATACTGATATTAGTATTAATTTCCTGTCCTGATATTTATGAAAGGAACGATAATTAATGAAGCACACTGACATTAAATCCATTATTGCCTCAAAAGAGGAATTCATCGGCAAAACCGTTACAGTATGCGGCTGGGTGCGTACATCCAGAAATTCTAAAAGCGTTGCATTTGCCGAACTAAACGACGGAACGTCGCTTAAAAATATTCAGGTAGTAATTGAAAAAGGCGGCAGCGCAGATTTTAAAGAGCCTCGTGTAGGTATGGCTGTCAAGGTTACAGGTACAGCAGTGGAGGGCAGAAACAATACTGTTGAAATCAACGCTGTTCCC
>CAMZZN010000005.1 GCA_947345935.1 uncultured Ruminococcus sp. | reverse complement strand
GGGGGACTCTGTCCCCCTTGCCCCATGCCAAAGGGAAGTACATTCCCTTTGGAAACCCATTATTGATTCTTTACAATCCCCGCAAGGGGGATTTTAAAGAATCAAGACGAAAACCAAACAAAAGTTTCCCCTTTAACAAGAAGTCAGAGATACAAAAACGCCCTAATATACGTAATAAAAAGTAAATACTACTGCCATGAAAATTGCTTTTATTTGTGTTGACATAATTCAAAAAATAGTGTATAATTAAATGTGAATATTTCAGAGGAGTGTGATTGTAATGCCGTCTTTTATTTCGGGTGCCAATATTACAGGTTTATGCGAGGAGCTTTGCAATAATTCCGTGATAGACCCCAAGCTTTACGACAAATATCACGTCAAAAGGGGTCTCCGCAACAGCGACAGCACAGGCGTTGTCGCCGGAATCACGAATATATGCAACGTTCACGGTTATGTTCTTAACGAGGGCGAGGTAGAGCCTATTCCCGGTCAGCTCATATACAGAGGATACAATATTAACGATCTGGTTGAAAATGTAGAAAAGGAAAACCGCTTCGGATTCGAGGAAACCGTTTTTCTGCTGCTTTTCGGACGTCTGCCCAGCCATAAGGAACTCAGGAATTTTAATACATATATTTCTCTCAAAAGAGATCTTCCCAACGGTTTTGTAGAAGATATGATACTCAAAGCCCCTTCGCACAATATCATGAACAAACTGGCACGATCTGTTCTTGCCCTTTATTCCTATGACGACGAATGTGAGAACAAGGGTCTTGAAAACGAAATGAGAACGGCTATCAGCCTTATTGCAAAAATGCCCGTTATCATGGCAAACGCCTACCAGGTCAAGAGAAGAGTCTTTGATAACCAGAGCATGATAATGCATCCCATAAATTATGAGGAAAACACGGCGCAGTGTATTCTTTCGCTGCTGAGAACCGACAGACAGTATACAATGGAAGAGGCTCAGATGCTCGATTGCCTGCTTATGCTTCAGGCTGAGCACGGCGGCGGAAATAACTCTTCTTTCACCTGCCGAGTTCTCACATCATCCGGAACCGATCCGTATTCCGCCTATTCTTCGGCAATATGTTCTCTTAAAGGTCCACGCCACGGCGGCGCTAACCTCCAGGTTATTCATATGCTTGACGACTTCAAGGCAAACATCAAAAACTGGGAGGACGAAGGAGAAGTCGCCGATTATATGCGCCGGACGATTCTGAAAGAAACAAACGACGGCTCCGGTCTGATATATGGCATGGGACACGCCGTATACACCATTTCCGACCCCAGAGCGGTTATTCTCAAGAAAAAGGCCTTTGAACTTGCGAAAGGCAAGGAAATAGAAGCGGAGTTCCGTCTCCTTGAAACGGTTGAAAGACTTACCCCGGAGGTGTTCAAGTCCGTCAAAGGAAGCTCGAAGGCAATGTGTGCCAACGTTGATATGTATTCCGGACTCGTGTACAGAATGCTGGATATTCCGGAAAATCTCTTTACGCCGCTTTTTGCCGTTGCACGTATGGCAGGCTGGGCGGCACACCGCATGGAGGAGGTTCTTACCGGCAACAGAATAATCCGTCCGGCATACAAGGCGATCGCAAAGGAACGTGAATACGTGCCGATTGACCGCAGATAAGACAGTTCCGGTTTCCGGCTGTTATTCAGAAAAAATGATATTAAAAAGAAAACTACTTCCTGCCGCAGCTCTGACTATTATATCGGCGTCGCTTTCGGGCTGTTCTTTCGGAACAAGCATAGACAATCTTATGACGCCCCCAAAACTAAGCGTGGAACAGGAACAGATATATAAGGCTCTCACAGACGCCACAGGTACAAATATAAGTCTTAAATACCCGAAATCAGGCAAATATCTTTCCGCTTTTATCGTAGAAGATATCGACGGCGACGGCGGAGACGAGGCAGTGGTGTTCTATGAAAAAACCAGCCTTGCCGCTCCGGAAAATACCCTGAGAATAAACATCCTTGACCAGAACGGCGGAAAGTGGCGTTCTGTATGCGATACCCCGGCGGAGGGCGCTGAAATTGAAAAGGTCATAATCTCAGAACTTGGCTCAAATGAGCGGATAAATCTTATTATCGGAAGCAGCCTTATCAACCGTTCGGAAAAGAATGTGGCTATTTACAACTACGATCCCATGAACGGAACTATTGAAAAGACTTTTTCAGAGGCGTGCTCGTTCATAGATGTGACCGATCTTGACGGAGACGGCGAAACGGAATTCTTTCTTCTGGCAGGTTCGGCTACCGGTTCTCCTGCCGTAGCGGAAAGCTATAAACTTGACAAGAGCGGCACATATCATGTGTACAGCCGTGAACTCAGCGGCAGCTTTACAGAGTTTGACAGTCTGAGCTACGGAGAGATCGGCGGCGGCAGAAAAGGGCTTTATATCGACGCTGTTTCAGGCGCAGGTTCTATCCAGACCGATATCGTCTATATGGACAGCACCGGGCTCAACAAGGTTTTTGCCGACCCAAAGGATTCGCTTGCTACCGTACGCCCGGCAGGATGCAGTTCCTTTGACATAGACGGAGACGGGATACTTGAAATACCTGTTCAGACGATCTCTCCTGGCTATGAGGAACTTCCCGAAAGCGAACAGATGAAGATAACCCAGTGGGATTTTGTGAACAGCGACAACCGCCTTGAACGGAAGTGCTCTTCATACTACAGCGTGGGGGACGGATATATTTTTGTTTTCCCTGAAAAATGGGATAAAAATGTTACCATAAAACGTGACGCCGTCAACGATGAGATCGTTTTCTGCGCCTGCCCGGACGGAGAAACAGGACGTGAGCTGCTGCGTATTTACTGCGCAGAGGACACTGCCTCCCGTGAGGACAGGATCTCCAGCGGTTATATGCTTATGGGAACAAAGGGGGATTCGGCATACCTGGCGTATATCCCCTACAATCAGACGACAGTGGACGACGGTCTTTCTCCGAGCGCCGGAGATGTGGCTGTCGGTTTTAAAATGAAATAAGGCGCAGGCTGTGAGGAGACATAGAAAATGAAACGTATATTGATCTGCGAGGATGAAACTACCATCCGTGAATTTGTCGTTATAAACCTTAAACGTGCCGGATATGACGTTGTGGACGTTGACTGCGGCGAAGCGGCTCTCAGGATGTTTGAACAAGAGCACGGAAACTTCGACATTATCCTCCTGGATATTATGATGCCGGGTATCGACGGCTTTACAGTATGCAAAAAAATTCGTGAAAAAAGCTCTACTATCGGTATTATAATGCTTACCGCCAGAACTCAGGAAATGGACAAGGTAAGCGGTCTTATGATAGGAGCCGACGACTATATTACCAAGCCGTTTTCTCCGTCGGAGCTTACCGCCCGTGTGGACGCAATTTACCGCCGTGTATGCATGAGCTTTATCAAAAACGAAAAACAGTCTCTTATTGAATCAGGTCCTTTCGTACTCAATCTCAAGAGCCGTACTGTCACCAAAAACGGAAAACCTATCGAGCTGACGCAGGTGGAGTACCAGATACTTGAATTCTTCATGAACAACAAGAACACTGCTCTTGACCGTGCAAGCATCCTCAATCATATATGGGGAGAAAGCTACTACGGCGACGATAAGATAGTTGATGTAAACATCAGAAGGATACGCATGAAAATAGAGGAAGAACCCTCCAGCCCCCGCTATATCATCACCATCTGGGGCTACGGCTATAAATGGAATGATATGCAGTAATGGCTAAAAAAAGTATCACCAAACGCTGGATAGTCAACAATCTGGGCGTAATAATCCTGGCGCTGCTTGTCATCGCCATGGCTATAATCTATGCGATACAAAGCTATTTCTACAGTTCCGCCAAACAATACCTGATCTCAAAGATCAACGCCGTTACCAGCGTTCTGAGCATCCACTCACAAGACAGCGCCGCCAACTTTTCAGCCGAAATGAGAAATATGCTTGAAACCTTCAACGAAAAGGACAAGATAGAGCTTATGGCTATAAACTCCAACGGACGTGTCGTACTAACCTCCTCCGGATTCTCCCCCGACGCCAATATTCTCATGCCCGACTATGAGGACGCCATGAGTTCCGGCGAAGGCACTTATATAGGCAAGCTTCCCGGCGGCGAAAAGATACTGGCTGTATCGGTGCCTATATCTTCGATAAACAGCGAATACAGCTCCGTCCGGATGGTAACGTCGCTTACGACTATCGACAACACAATAAAAAATTATACTATCGCAGTAGCCGTCATTATTCTGGTGGTTATCGCTATTGTCATATCGACAGGTCTGTATTTTGCCGGATCTATCGTAAAACCGATCAGGCAGATAAGCGGTATAGC
The DNA here is from genome assembly GCA_947345935.1 of uncultured Ruminococcus sp. Classification (GTDB taxonomy): domain Bacteria; phylum Bacillota; class Clostridia; order Oscillospirales; family Ruminococcaceae; genus Ruminococcus. The sequence continues at coordinate 80,901 of CAMZZN010000005.1, read as the reverse complement.
ACGTAAATTCGCTATGGGAGACTTTTCCGTGCGTATCAGCGGCAGTAGCAGCGATGAGATCGGTGAACTCTGCACGGCTATCAACCATATGGCGGACGAATTGTCGAATGCGGAAAATATGAAGAATGAATTCATCTCATCCGTTTCTCACGAACTGCGCACCCCTCTGACGGCTATAAAGGGCTGGGCGGAAACGCTCATGCTTGACGGAGGCGGCAGTCCGGACACCATGAAGAAAGGCGTAGGCGTTATCGTTAATGAAACGGAAAGGCTTTCCCAGATGGTAGAGGAACTGCTGGATTTCTCACGAATGCAGAGCGGTCATTTTACGCTCCAGAACGCTACTATGGATATTCTTGCCGAACTCGGAGACGCCGTGCTTATTTACAGCGACAAGGCAAAGCGTGAGGGCATAGAGATAATCTATAACGACCCGGATATGCTGCCGTTTGTATACGGCGACAAAAACAGGATACGTCAGGTGTTTATAAACATAATCGACAACGCTATAAAATATTCCTCTCAGGGGGGAACAGTGACCATAAACGCCTATGAGGACGAGACAGAAAAAAAAGTCGTCGTTTCCGTTGCCGATACAGGATGCGGTATAAAAACTTCAGATCTTGCCAAAGTCAAGACCAAGTTTTTCAAGGCAAATCATACACGAAGAGGTTCGGGTATCGGACTGGCAGTAGCAGACGAAATAATCGCCATGCATAACGGAACAATGGATATCGCCAGTCCCGGAGAAGGACTGGGAACGACCGTTACCATAACGCTTCCGGCAGAAATCTCCTGAACGAATACATAATGAGGTGATATTATGAGTAAAAACAATCAGCCGACCGGCGAAAAATTCAAGTCAAAGATCGGCGGTCAGGCTCTTATCGAAGGTATAATGATGCTCGGACCGAACACCGGAGCTATGGCTTGCCGTCTGCCCGACGGTACTATCGACCTGGAAACATGGGAGGAAAACAACGGCAAAAAAGCCCCCTGGTACAAAAAAACTCCGCTTGTACGTGGCTGCGTAAGCTTTGTAACATCTCTGGTAAAAGGTTACAAATACATGATGAAATCTGCTGAAAAACAGCTTACAGAAGAGGAAAAAGCCGAAGAGGAGAACTCTTCTGTATTTTACAGTATTTTTATGGGTATCGGCATGGTTATCGGAATTGTGCTTGCAGTGGGACTTTTCATTTTCCTGCCTAAAATGATCGCAGATCTGATACCCGTTGTTAGAGACAGCAGAATACTCCGCTCTGTAAGCGAGGGCATTCTGAAAATCGCAATTTTCGTTGCCTATATGGCTCTTGTGGGACTTATGAAAGATATAAGGCGTCAGTATATGTACCACGGCGCAGAACATAAAACCATCGCCTGCCATGAGGCGGAACTTTCGCTTACAGTAGAAAACGTTCGCAAACAGACACGTTTCCACAAACGCTGCGGAACAAGCTTTATCTTTATTGTGCTTATCGTAAGCATCTTCGTTATGTGCTTCGTCCCATCAATGGACAAATGGATAAGAATACTCGTCAGTCTCGGACTTCTTCCGTTGGTAGTTGGTATATCCTATGAATTCATCCGCCTTGCCGGAAACAGAGACAATCTTTTCACACGTATCCTTTCCGCTCCCGGACTGGCAATGCAGCGTCTCACCACACGTGAACCCGATGACGGCATGATAGAAATAGCTATCGCCGCTCTTACGCCGTGCATCCCCGAAGACAAAGAGGAGGACAAGTGGTAAGCCGTTCATCCCTCTTTGACGAATGCAGGAAAGAACTTGAAAAAACCGGAAATCCCGACGCCCGGTTTGACGTTCTGTGTATCTTTCAGGATATGCTCGCCGACTCTCATCCCCTTTTCCGTCCGTCAGAACCGGTTGACAGCCATACAGAACGCAGGATACGTAACCTTATCCAAAAACGCCTCTCAGGTTACCCCCTCCAGTATCTCCTGGGACAGTGGGAATTTTTCGGCTGTCCTGTAAAAATCGGCGAGGGGGTTCTCATCCCACGTCCCGATACCGAAACGCTAGTGGAACAGGCGCTTGATATATGCAGCGAATTCCGCCTTGAATCACCTGTGATAGCCGATCTGTGCAGCGGCAGCGGATGCATCGCCATAGCGCTTAAAAAACATATCCCCGGCGCAAAGGTATATGCCGCAGAGCTTTCCGGTGAAGCTCTCGGATATCTCAGACAGAACGCAGCAATGAACAATACGGATATAAATATAATTCAGGGCGACGTTCTCGACGAAGGATTTTGCCGGAACTTCCGGAATCTTGATATTATCGTCAGCAATCCGCCTTATCTGACGGCGGAAGAAATGAAGTCGCTCCAGACCGAAGTCTCATACGAACCGGAAACGGCTCTGTACGGAGGGATTGACGGTCTTGACTTTTACCAGAAAATGACGGCTGTATGGAAGAATTCACTCAGATCCGGAGGTTGGCTGGCATATGAATTCGGCATGGGACAGCACGTTGCCGTAAAAGAACTGCTTGAAAACAACTCATTTACCGATATAAAACTCAGAACCGACGGCGGCGGTATAATTAGAACTGCCGCAGGCAGGAAAACATGATACGGAGGAAGTAAAATGGCAAAAAAAGAACTTGCAAAAAAGCCCGAAGTCGTTCGCATTACGACCAAGGAAGATAAAAAAACGGCTCTTGAAGGAGCTATGAAGCAGATTGCAAAAAAATACGGCGACGGAGCTATCATGCGGCTCGGTCAGAACACCACATTAAATGTTGAGGCTATCCCTACCGGCTCAATGACGCTTGACATGGCTCTGGGTGTAGGGGGAGTCCCACGTGGAAGAATTATCGAGATATACGGTCCTGAAAGCTCCGGTAAGACGACTGTAGCTCTTTCGATCATCGCCCAGGCTCAGAAGCTGGATGGTGAAGCGGCGTTTATCGACGTTGAGCACGCTCTTGACCCGGTATACGCAAAAGCTCTGGGAGTTGATATTGACAATCTTCTTGTTTCACAGCCGGACAGCGGCGAACAGGCTCTTGAGATAGCAGAAGCCCTTATACGTTCCGGAGCTATCGACGTTATCGTACTTGACTCTATTGCCGCAATGACAACACGTGCCGAGATTGACGGCGAAATGGGCGATCTTCATGTCGGACAGCTTGCAAGACTTATGTCGCAGGCAATGAGAAAACTTACCGCCGCTATTTCAAGATCAAACTGCGTAGCTATCTTTATCAACCAGATACGTGAAAAGATCGGTGTAATGTACGGAAATCCCGAAACGACTCCCGGCGGACGTGCGCTTAAATTCTACTCGTCCGTCCGTATCGAAGTACGCAAGGGCGAAGTTATCAAGTCCGGCAACGATATAATCGGAGCTTCCACAAAATGCAAGATCGTAAAGAATAAAGTCGCTCCGCCTTTCAAGGACTGTACCTTTGATATGATGTACGGCACGGGAATTTCCCGTACAGGCGAAGTCCTTGACCTTGCCGTTCAGCTTGACATTGTCAAGAAAGGCGGATCATGGTTCAGCTACAAGGATCAGAAGCTTGGTCAGGGACGTGACAATGTAAAGGAAGTTCTCAAAAACGACGAAGCTCTTATGAAAGAGATCGAAGAACAGATCCTCGCACGCAAGGACGAACTCAAATCCGATCCCCCCAAAAAGACAAAAAAAGGAAAGAAAGGCGCAGCTGAAGAAGAACAGACTACCGAGGAGCAGTACATCGACGCCGAATACATGGACGGCGACAGCGGCAGCATGAGCGAAGATATACTTGCCGACATCGAGGATGATTTCGAGGAATTCACCCCTGCCGATGAATAATGAAGATAACCTCGCTGAAAAAATACAAGGGGCTTACCTATGAGGCAGAGCTCGACTATGAACGGAAGATCTATCTTCATGCAGATATAATCGTGGATTTCGGACTTCGTGAGAACGACGAACTCGACCGGAACAAACTGCGTGAGATCATCTGGGCGTCAAATTTCCGCCGTGCCTATCAGCGTGCCCTGTATCTTCTCGATTACCGGGACTATTCCCGGACGGAGATGTACAAAAAGCTGCTTGATAACTATAAGAGCGAGCGTCTATGCGCCGCTGTTGCGGATAAGCTTGAAAAAAACGGCATTATCAACGACGAACGCTATGCGGAAAAACTGGCGGTCAGATACGTCTGCGTCCGGAAATTCGGCTACAGACGTGCAAAACGTGAAATGATGATGAAAGGCATAGATCAGTTTACCGCAGACGACGCTCTTGAACCGTATTCGCAGGAATTCGGGGAAAATCTCATGACGCTCCTGGAAACAAAGCATAGCCGCAATCTCACCGACCGCAGCGACCGGAAGGCAGTTGAACGTGTCAAAGCATCACTGGCACGATACGGCTACGGATTCGACGAGATAAACCGCTGCATAAAAGAATATTTTGATAATAATTTGGAGGACTGACAATGGCAATAAAAGTCGGATTGGTATCTCTGGGCTGCTCAAAGAATCTTGTTGATTCTGAGAGAATGCTCTATAAACTGAGAAATAAAGGCTATCAGCTTGTGACCGAACCGGGACTTGCTGATATTGCGGTAGTTAATACCTGCGGATTCATACAGTCTGCAAAGGAAGAGGCTATCGAAACTATCCTTGAACTTGGAAAGCTTAAAGAGGACGGGACGCTGAAAAAAATTGTGATAACAGGATGTCTGACCGAACGCTACCGTGAAGAAGCCGCCGAGCTTTTCCCGGAAGCTGACGCTGTTATCGGTATCGGAAACAACAAGGATATCGTTGACGTGCTGGATCACGTCCTTGCCGGTGAAAAATACGTGGATTTTGCCCCCAAGCTTGACGCTGAACTGACGGGCAGCCGTATTATTTCTACGCTGCCGTTTTTCTCCTATCTGAAAATTGCCGAGGGATGCAGCAACTGCTGTACGTACTGCGCCATTCCCATGATACGTGGTAAATTCCGCAGCGTGCCTATGGAAGAAGTAATAAAAGAAGCCGAAATTCTTGCCTCCAACGGAGTTACCGAACTGGTAGTCATCGCTCAGGATACGTCACGGTACGGCGAAGATATTTACGGTAAATCCCGGCTGCCGGAACTTCTTAAACGTCTCTGCCGTATAGACGGGCTAAAATGGATACGTACACTTTACTGCTACCCCGAACGCATCACCGACGAACTGCTTGATACTATCGCCTCCGAAGAAAAGCTTGTAAAGTATCTGGAGATACCAATACAGCACTGCGACGGCGATATACTCAGCCGCATGAACCGCTGGGGCAGCGTGGAAACCCTTGAATCGCTCTTTGCGCATATCAGGGAGAAGATTCCGGGAGTGATACTCAGGACGACTCTTATTACAGGATTCCCCGGGGAAACACAGGAACAGTTCGACCGTCTTGCCGAATTCGTTCAGCGTGTGCGTTTTGATCGTCTAGGATGTTTTCCCTACTCTCAGGAGGACGGAACAAAGGCTGCGGATTTCGTCGATCAGGTCGAAAGTGAAACGGCTGCTCACCGTGCTGACATCATAATGGAACAGCAAATGCTCATAAGCGCTGAAAACAACGAAAAGCTCATAAATACAGAACATGAAGCCGTTGTAGAGGGCTTCGACCGCTTCGGCGAATGTTGGTTCGGACGTACTGCCAACGACGCTCCGGATATTGACGGAAAGGTTTTCTTTACATCTGAAAAGCCGCTAAAAATCGGGGATTACGTAACAATTAGAATAACGGATACCCTTGACTACGATCTTATCGGGGAGGTGATAAAATCATGAATCTGCCAAACAAGCTTACACTGTTGAGAGTTTTTCTCATACCATTTTTTCTGCTTTTCATATATGTCGATTTCCCCTGCCATTTCCTGCTTGCTCTGATCGTCTTTGCAGCCGCTTCCGTTACCGACGCACTTGACGGAAAAATCGCAAGAAAACACAATCTTGTAACTAACTTCGGAAAGTTCCTCGATCCCCTTGCCGATAAGGTACTGGTCATATCCGCCCTGACGGTTTTCGTAGAACTGGACTGTGTGAAAATGAGCGCAATACCGCTTATTATTATAATCGCCCGTGAATTTATGGTCTCCGGTCTCCGTCTCCTTGCCGCCGACGAGGGCGTCGTAGTAGCCGCCGGTATCTGGGGCAAGCTGAAAACCGCATTCACTATGGTAACTATCGTCGGCGTTCTGCTGTGGCTCTGTATATGCTTTGATTTTGACGCAGGTCTTGGAACAGGTCTTATAGACGCAATTGATAATATTGTTATCCCCGCACTGATATGGATATCAACGGCTCTTACCGTTATTTCGGGACTTGTTTATCTCAAAGGCTACTGGCATCTTATTGATTCTGATAAGTAATACGGGAGGTTAAACAAATGAAGCACTGTGCCGGACAAATAAAATATCTCGCTGCAATAAAGGAACTTTCCCAAACTAACGACAGTCTGCGCTGCGTTCACATAGCCCGTCATCTTGGAGTATCACGTCCAAGCGTGAGCAAGATGCTCAGATGTCTTGCCAACTCCGGACTGGTATACGAAGATTACTGCAACAGTGTGGTTCTTACCCCTGAGGGCAGAGCGGCTGCGGATGAAATATTCTCGTCGTTCAGCGAAATATACACTTTCTTTCACAGCTTTTTAAAGCTTCCTCATGAAGAAGCTCACGAACAGGCTCTCCGCTTTATAAGCGAATTCCCACGTGATACCTGCGACCGACTGAAGAAAATCGTAAAAAATACTATCCGGAAATCATGACTACAACTTAAGTGGGGACTCTGTCCCCACACCCCTGCCAAATGGGAGTAAATCCCCTTTGGAAACCCGATATTAATTATGACAAAAGCCGCTCCGTTTTTTCGGAGCGGCTTTTTTAAGGAGGTTGTATTTAGTAGATATCTTGATTTATGTCAGCTCTGTTCGCTGATAAGCAGTCCTGCACGGTTCTGTATCATTGCGGCAGCTTCCTCGGCTGTCTTTTCACCGGCAAAATATGCGTTTACTTCTTCTTCCATAATAGAAGACACCTCGTCAGAATAATTACCGGAAATGACCGTGGTATTCTTAATATACTCAGTAAGGAAATCAACTTCTTCCTGTGTAAGCGGCTTAATAGGTATTTCTTTGTCGCCTACATAGAATGTATCGTCGTATTCCACCTTCTTATTGTTTTCATCCATATAATAAGGCTTTTGCATCGACTCTTTCATACACTGATCAAAAGCGGAAACCGTTGACGGGAACGACCACATTCTGTTTCTGTTAAATTCCTTGCTAAAGAACATGCTGATAAAATCCCAGCATTGTTCCTTATTCTGAGAACTGTCAAGAATGGCAAAACTGTTCTGTAAAGAAAGTCTGCCGCCGTTTCCGATTTTGCCGGGATATCCTACCATAGTAACATCAGTGCCGAATCTGCCCTGCTTCTCGTAAGCATATTCCCTGGGATTAGACATATAAAGCTGATTAAGAAGTATCTTGCCATTGCGGAGATCCAGCGTACCATCGTCATAATCAACAAAGAAACCCGAATCATTATCTTCTTCTGCAAACTTTTCCTCATGGCTTGGGAATTGATTGCAGAATTCAAGAATTTTTATAAACTCAGGAGAATCGAAACTGCAAGTACCATTTTCATAATCTATGAAATCCGGGCAATGATATACAAATTGCTCCATAGCGTATTCTCTTGAATCCATGTTGGTAAGCGTCATTTTATCTTTGTGCTTATCATATGTTTCGATCATTTCGTCAAAGGTCCAACCTTCTTTGCCGGCAAATTCAGTTCTTGCTGTCATTGTTGTCACATCAAAGAACGGCGAAATAGAACACAGCTTGCCGTCGATCTCACACGCCTTGAGAATATTGGGCATTATATCGTCACGGGAAAGATCTTCACTCTTGTCAAGCAGCGAATACAGATCCGCTAAAGCGCCGCTCGCTGCCAGCGTTGAGATCACCGAATAATCGTATGTAACGATCATATCCGGAACTTTACCGGAAGCAATATCAAGCTGTAACTGCTTTGACGGAGAATTTACAAGCGTTTGCGTCTCTGAATCGTATTCCGAATATTTGCTGTAATCCTCAACAGTGATACGATAACCGTTGCCCTGCTTGTTGAATTCAGAGATCCTGTCGGTAATATCAGAATCAGCGTACATAAGAGCCACATTAATTACCTTTGTATTTTTAAGTTCGTCCTTATCCCTGGGGGTAAGAAGATAGAAGCAATAACCGTCCATAGTATCAGTGTAGATAAGAAACTCTCCGTTATCCAGAGGTGCGACGCATCTTACGTTGCCTCCGCTTATGTCAGAATCCACCCAGTTAACTGCTTCTTTAACCTTGCCGTCCTTAGTCACACCGTAAAGTGCGACAGAAGAGCTGAAATAAACGTTATAATCGCCTGTGCCCTTTAAAATTTCCATAGCGCCGCTGCCAAGCTCGCTCGCTTCGACAGCGTCACCGTCAGCCTTCAGCGTTTCAGGATCTATGTATCTGAGCTTCGTATCGTCTTCTTCGTATCCTATGGCTGCTATACGTCCGTCAGCAGCCGCTGCGGAATAGTATATCTCCATTTCATCCAGTTCCAGTTTACCTCTGCACGTGCCGTCAGACGATATCACAATATTAATTTCCTGCATACTGCTTACCCGCAGAACAAGATCGCCGCTGCCGGTTTCAGTCAGTCCATGGATATATACGCCGTAATCAATCGTTTCAAGGTAATCGTTCATATCCTTTATCTCGGCAGACATCAGTTCATTGCCGTCAAAATCATATTTCTTAATGAAATAGCTGTACTGAGCGTTCTCCATTCTTGCCATCCAGGCGTCACCGGCATTCTCATCGTCATCGTCAGGTTCTTTGAAATCGCCGTAATCCGTAATGCAGAACGCAGCCCAGACGTTGCCGTCCGACGCCGGAGCCAGAATCATATTACTATTGCCGTTTTCTGGCTGTTTATTGGGGATTTCCACTTTTACAGGATCGGTCATATCACGTGACGTGCAGTATAAAATATCATGATTCTCTTCTTTGTTTGCGTCGTAGTAACTGCCGCTGATATACAGTTTCCCGCTTTCCGGAACATATTCCATTCTGTTTACATAATCCAGAGTCAAAGTATTTTCAAGCTTCGTGGAGCTGTATGAATTTGAGAGTACCTGATCGGCGGTTTTTGCCTCTTTCTTATCGTCTTTCTTTTTTCCGCATGACACGGCGCTGAATGCAACGGCAAAGGCAGCTAATACAGATGTCATACGGAGCTTTGAATTTCCCTTCATAACTTTATCCTTTCTCTTTTTATTTGCCTGTAATAAAACAGACTGTAATACTTTATATAAAACTATATAAAGCCGATTTAAAAACTTAAAGCACTGCTTCCGGAAACTTTAAGATTCCTCTTGTTTTTTCTTTCGCCGGAACAAGCCCCGGAACTTGTGCCATTCCCTGTCAATCTTCCGTCCAAGGTATTTTTTAACTTTTGGCTTCTTACGCCGCCACAGGCATATGAGTCGGAATCCTATCCACAACAGAGTAAGCGCCGGGATAAACATAACCATTTTCCGGATGTGATAAAGACGTGTCAGCTTGTATTCAACTATCCTTGACGCATTTTCCCAGTAGGGATATGCGATACCATCCTTGCGGACTACGGAACTGCTCAGTTTTTTATATGCCTTTGCCCGCTTTTTCGGAGCGAAACGTTCAGTGTTGTTGACAATGCTTATCTTTCCTTTATACTGATCGCCAAATACTTTTTTAACGGTATTTGAAGCAAAGCTGTCCACCGGACTTGGAATTATACACTCATAGCAGGTTATCTTTGTGAACCTTTCCGGAACCTGAACACCGGGCATATCGTTGTCTGTTACCATATCCCCTGCCAAAGTTCCGCCGGTTTTACTTTTCTTTGATATTCCGCCTAAAACACTGTAAGCCATATCATAAGAAATATAAGCCCGTGGAGTTTTTCCGGCGCACTCCTTCTCCGGCTTTGTTTCAGGCAGATCAATGACACCGGCAATGTAAAACTGTACTCCGTTAATATACATATTCATGCCCGATATCTTATCCGAACCGTAAAGCGCCCAGGCAAGACTCCTGTCGATGACAGCGCCGTCCTGCATGAGATCGTCCTTGTTAAAATAAACTCCGTCCAGAAGTTCAAAATCACGGAAGAGGAAGAAATCTCCACCGACAGCAGTGACCTCCGTCTCTATGCGGCTGTTTGTATCAGATATCGCCTGACAGCTGCCAAGAGGAGCGCTCCAGGCATCGGGGACAAGCGTTTTGCCCTCTTCCGGAACTACCGACGCCGTTTTAAGTTCTTCGAGTATCGTGCTGCGGACGCCGTTGACGGATTCGGTGGAAAAGCCGGCATCACCGGAGAAAAAACAGCTCATTTGAGTATAGTTTCCCTTTTTTCCGCCCCATTCCGAAGCCGCATGGTTATACTTCTGGGATTTTGCCATAGACCCTCCCACCGCCGTCATAACAAGCGCACTGACAAGGGCGACGGTATTAACGGCGGCAAGAACGATATGTCTTATTTTGAATTTTAATTTCATAAGGGGAACACCGCCTTACTTATCCTTCATGCGAACCTGATCCCCGGCCGATACCGGCTTGCTTGCCGCTGTGATTATACTGTCTCCTCTTGATATTCCTCCGTTTATCGCCGACGAAGTCTCATCAGAAGCAAGTACCTCTACGTTTACCCTTTCTGCGAAGTAACGGTTGCCGAACGGAGAACTTTTCGATCTTACTTTAAGGACAAAACTGCCGTCCTTATCGGTATAGATAGCGCTCTTAGGCACGATAGCGTCATAGGAGGCGCTTCCGCACGGAATCGACAGTTCCAGGAAAGATCCCGACTCAACTTCGCCTGTAACCGAAAATTCAAGTATCTTGCTGCGTGATCCGGCAGTAGTATCGTTCTTTATCTTCTGGAGAACGCATTCCGCCTGACCGCCCCAGTTATTCATCAGTTCAGCCTTTACGCCTGTTTTTATCTTCTTTACCTTGTCGGCATCAACCGTCACCTCAAGAGTATAGCCCTCCTCTGCTATATCAATAACTGCAAGAGGACTTCCGGGGGTAGTTGCGTCGTCAGGCTGAACATTTACGGCGCTTACAACGCCGTCATACTTAGACTTTATCTCTGTAGCAGTCGTTTTTTCTTTAAGTTTTGCCACTTTTTCTTTCTGCTTTTCTATTGCCTTTTTCTGTGCCTCAATATCAAGCTTTGATATCTGTCCGGTAACGCTATCCGTTTTCTGTGCCTTCTGCAAAGCTATCATAAGGTCGGCAAGAGCCCGCTCCTTTGCCTGAACGTCTGCAACGCAGTCCTCATAGGTCATGCCGTTGTTCTCGCTGTTGCTTTCATATTCGGTCACTCTGTCCGAAACGTCAGCCAGTTCTCTTTCAACCTCTGCAAGCTGAGCGACAAGATCAGTGCGAACCGTGGCTTTTTCAGCAGCGTAAGCATTTTTTGCATTGTCTCTTACGATCTGCTTTGCGTCGGCGTCTGCCTTTGCGGTATTTACCACGCCCTCGTCTGCGCCGTCGCCTACTGCCTCAGTATAGAGAGAATAAGCTGTGCTGTATTCTGCTTCGGCAGCGGTATAAGCGCTGTGCAGTGCGATAAGATTTCCGGTATATTCAGGAGCGGCGGCAGAATATTCGTCGCTGTCGATAGCAGTTACAGCACCGGAAAGCTTTCCCTGGAGGCTGGTAAGCTCAGCCATTTCACGCTTATCGCTGAGATACTGCTCCTTTGCCTGTTCAACGTTCGCCTGATTGTTATACACCTGGTCACGCTTGGCTATAGCAAGGTTAAGATCTTCACGGGCATTCTTTATCGCCTGATTTTCAGTGGAATAATCTACAGGTTCTGAAAGGAGAGCCTTTCTGTATTCAAGTTCCAGCGTATCGAGGGCTGCTTCAGCATCTGTAAGTTCCGTACTGCTCTCGGCTGTAATACGGAAAAGAACATCGTCCTTTTTTACTTTCTGACCAGATTTTATATTTATTTTCTCTACTACATTAACGGTATCGACAGTTACTTCATACGTCTGATTGGATACCACCATTCCGCTGCCCCTGACACGCTCGGTAAGCTTTCCGGAGGACGCAGTCTCCGTGGTTATCTCAGACAGAGAACGGTTCATAATAGTATTTGAGAAGAATGTAAGCGCCAGAAGCAGCGCCAGGAAGATTATAAGCAGAGTCTTGATGACTTCACGCTTTTTCACCGGATTGCTCTCTTCTTTTTCTTTTACAACGATATTTTTTTCTTTGTCGTTTTTTATATTTTCACTCATAATATTGTCTCCTTTATCCTTTAATTCCGCCGGAATATACTATTCCCTCAACGAGATAATCCTCGCCATACAGGAACATAAGTATAGTTGGTATCATGTAAACCGCTCCCACCGCAAAGGCAAGACCAGCTTCCGCTTCGCTTATTTGTGACAAAAATACTGAAAGAGGATGCAGCGATGTATTATCGCCTTTCATAAGTACAAGGGGCTGCTCGACCATGTTCCAGTAGTCGATGAATACAAGCATTCCTATTGAAACGAGAGCGCTCTTGCACATCGGCAGATATATCCTCGTCATAATCTGTATCTCTCCTGCACCGTCCAGCTTTGCCGCCTCAACATAAGAATTCGGTATACGCTTCATAACCTTGGTCAACAAAAATATGCTGAACGGAGAAAAAACAGCCGGAAGTATTATCGCCAGGCGTGATATAAACCGCTCCATTTCCGGGCTGACTCCAAGCTCCTGTGTGTCTATCATGCCGAACTTGTCAAGTACGAGGTAATTTGGCACGAGGGTTACTTGTGACGGCATTATCATCAGGATTATATATACAAAGAAGATCAGCCCCTTTATCTTGCCCGGATATCTTGAAAAACCGTATGACGTCACTACCGCCAGAGCCAGCTGAAAAAATGTTATGGGCACTGTAAGGATTATCGAGTTCCAGAATTTCATAAGATAATCTGAATTCTTTATAAGCACCGATTTATACTGATCGATGGTCACCTTGTCAGGTATGAATTTCAGATTGACATTCTCTGATATAAACTTTTTATCCTCACCTGATATATTATCGAACATGGCTCCGTAGTTGGCAGATATCTCATTGGATGTCATAAAGGAATTTGCAAGGGTCAGAATGGTCGGCATCAGAAAAAGCACCGCAGCAGCAGCTATGAAAATACCGACCGAAATGTCAAGAAACCTGTGCTGCTTTTTTACGGTCATCAGTTTTCCACATCCTTTCCGAAAATATTCTCGGCGACAAGAAGCACAGCAATCACTACAATCATCACAAGCGCAAAGAGCACCGCCGCCGCTGAAAGTTTTTGATAATTCAGATTTTCAAATGTATTGTTCATGAAATGCTGGAGCATATACAGCTTATCAAAGGGATATTTTCCGGTAAGCAGATATACTTCACGGAATATCTTAAAGGAATTAATCAGCGACAAAATCAAAACAAAGAGAATTGTCGGAGACAGGTAGCGCAGTTTTATATGCAGGAATTTATATACAGGACCTGCGCCTTCCAAGTCGGCAACCTCAATTATATCACGTGGAATGCTGCACAGTGCCGACATGAACAGTATCATATTATATCCGATATTTTTCCACAGAAACATCAGTATAATTACAACCTGACCCTTTGGCGATTTCAGCCAGTCAACAGTCTCGCCGCCAAAGGCCTCTATGATCTGGTTTATTGTTCCGTGATTATGAAAGAGCACCTGCCAAACGAGAACGACAGAAGCCGTTGGCACCATAAGCGGACTTAGAAAAAATGTCCGGAAAATACTTTTTCCGGGAATGTTCCGTTCCAACAGCATCGCAAGTCCCAGAGAAAGCAGAAGAGACAACGGTACGGCAACGAGCGAAAAGGTTGCCGTATTCCTGGCTGCCTTTTTAAACGCCAGGTTATCCAGCAGATCACGGTAATTTTCAAGACCCACATATTCACCCACAGCCGGACTGTTTATCATTGAATAATAAATAACAATGCCGAACGGTATCAAAAAGAATATAAGAACGCCAGCAACGCTGGGCACCAGGCAGGTAAAGCTGAAGATCTTTTCACGCCGCCTTCCACATTGATTTCTTAGTTTTCTGTTTTTCATTGTATCACATCTCCGATTTATGTAATAGCCGGAACAGACCTGTTCCAATTTTATTTTTTATATCTTACATATAAATTATATCATTCCATAGTTACATTAAAATGACTTTAATATTACAGAACTGTCACTTTGAAGGATATATGTCCTTTTATTTTACTCTCTATATATAAGTGTCTTTTAAAGGCAAAAAAGACGAAGCAAAAATATATATTTTTATTTTAATTAATATTCATTTACTGAATCAAAACAATCATAGGAATATAAATAATAAATAAGAAAGCGGTCAATAAAAAAGTTATGATTTTACTAATGCATATTGCATATATTATGATAATACATTGTCAACTTATTGTCAATAGATTTTGCAGTTTTTTTGTTTTTTCACTGCCAATTTTTTGTCGAAAACATTTGAAATCACAGTATTACTTCCTTTAAAGTATATTGATTTGATATCATTGAGAGAACATTCCCGGTAATCTGAATCCCCATTTTTGTTAGTACTTATTTGTACTAATATCACCATTATACATTTATAATATGATAAAGTCAATAGTACTGATAGGTACTATCACAAAAAACAGCAGTATAGCCAAGTATTATTAATAACAGGAGGTGTTTTTAGTGTATTTTCAAAGATTACGAGATTTAAGAGAGGATGCCGACCTTAACCAAACAGCTGTCGCACATTTGCTTCATACAAGTCAAACCGTTTACTCCCGATACGAACGAGGATTTCAAACTATTCCTGTTGAACATCTACTTATACTTGCCGATTTTTATAACGTTTCAACAGATTATATTTTAGGCAGAACAAATATAAAGTCTTTTAGCAAATGAACGTATTTGTTATAATTCGCCATTATGAAAGCTATTTTTTGTAATTAATTGTGCACAACGCCATATTTTCAAAAAACTATTGACATTTTTATTTTCATGTGATATAATAATTATCGTTGAAACGGTATGCGGGTGTAGTTCAATGGTAGAATTCCAGCCTTCCAAGCTGGTTACGTGGGTTCGATTCCCATCACCCGCTCCATTAATTAGCAGCTTTGGCTGCTGATTTTTTCTACAGATATTTGCGCCTTTAACTCAGCTGGATAGAGTAACTGCCTTCTAAGCAGTAAGCCGCTGGTTCGAATCCAGCAAGGCGCGCCATTTATGGTGGGTGTAGCTTAGCTGGTTAAAGCGTCGGATTGTGGTCCCGAAGATCGTGGGTTCGAATCCCATCTCCCACCCCAGAAATACAGGCATTTCCAAAATCTTGGAAATGCCTTTTCTATTGTTTTCTAAGATTTTTTCTAATATCAAATTTTCAGGTACTTAAATAAAAAAGAGGTGGACGATCATGCCGGATACAAGAGAGCTTCTTCCCGTCCTGCTGTTTGAAAAGCAGAACAGGATAATGTTTAAACAATGCATTGCAAATGATATCGCGCCTTTCTTCATAAATGATGAGTGCAAACACTTCTACTATGTCGGGCTAAAGGAATGGCAGATCGACAGCAAAAAGAATCGTCTGCTGGATGTGTTTCTGTCGATGCAGGACGATATGAAGACGATTCTTGATTATTTCAGGATCAATTACGATAAAACAGATATGTCCGCAAAGGAGCTTATTCAAAAGCATGGATCATAAATATACGAATAACGTCCCCGGATTCGGGGACGTTGTATTTGTTATTGATCAAACAGCTTATCAGCTTCATCAAGGTTGAGTAAATAAAATTTTCTGCCTTTTTGACGATTCGCAATGAGCAGCGACTCAGGGATAAGTTTGACCCTGCTCCGCACAGTATTATCTGAAAGCTTTAGTTGCTTAACGATCTCTTCACGGCTGATGCCAATATTTGAGAATAAGGCAGCCTGTATCAAAAGATCGTACAAATAAAAGTCAATTTTTTCAGCATTAGGAAGTACACTGATACGATTACAGTAGTAGTCCCATCTTCGCTTTTTCTCCTCCAGTGTTTCTAAAATCTGCTGCATAGATAGTTCTACAATATTCAGAAACATTTCAACAAACGGTGTAAGTTCGCCTTTGTTATGCGGATCGTTGCATACATCAAAAGCTTTGTAATATTTTGATATATTCTCTTTAACGGTATAAGACAGCCTGAAACCAATCAAGGACGTAATCTACTGTGAAAGTAAGTAACTGCTGATAAAGCGGTTTGTTCTTCCGTTGCCATCATAAAAAGGATGGATATATCCGAATAAATAATGAAAAACAGCTATCCTGATGAAAATATCAATATCATCATTATTCAGTACTGAAAGACTTTGCTCAAACGTTTCGATTATCTTTTTTCAGGCATCAAGCCTTTATGAAGAACTTTCTGAGTTGCTGAATGAACTTCAACTACCGACTTACGGAATATTTCTCCATCGGGCAGATTCTCAGGGTCGGTCGTCTTTATTTCTTCATAAAAAATGTCATCATATATCTTTCGTATATCTTGACATGTTTTAAGCGGTATGGTGATTCTGCATTCCAGCGCTGCATATTTTGCAACTAATCCAACAAATCGGTTGCGCCTATTATGTGCAGACAGATCCTGTAATATCTCGCCTATCTCTTTTCAAGTACTATGAACACCCTCAATATTATTTGTCGATATTACTTCATCAATAAGGCAATTATTGGTATATTGTTCTATTGCAACGCCTGGAAACGACTTGTACAATGCGAGTACTTTTTTATCCAGTCGCTCGATTTCAATAACTTGTTTATATATTTCAGGACTTTGGCATATAAATGCAGGATTCCCGCCGATATTTATAGGCAGATGAATGGTATCCTCATTATTAAATCGGCGCTCATATTCTTCCTTATACTCTTTTACCCCCATATGAAACAGGACTTTTAACGTTTTCCTTGACATATACTTCATCTGCAATCGTTATATAATATATTATGTCAACCGCAAATTTGAATATTTATTGCGCAAAAACAGTATTATTCATAGGAACAAAACGCAAAATCATATCATTTTTGTGTTTTCGCATAACATTATATCACCTGCAACCGCAAATGTCAACAAATTTGAGTTTAAACAAGCAGGCGCTTTGCAACATTGAAAGTGCCTGATCTGTGTTTATTCATCATCGCTGCTGTCGAATAATTCTGTGAAGCAGCTTGTGATGTAGTCCATTTCAGATTTCTTTGTGGAATCGTCAGCATGACTGTATATATTAAACGTTGTAAGGAAGTCTCCACGCCCGGCGTAGTCCTGTATCTGCTTCATTGAGAATGCTGTATTGTTGGCAAGAAGACTGATGCACGAATGTCTGAGTGCGTGAAACTTAATGTGCGGTAAACCATTTTTATCAAGGACCTTCTTGAATTGAGCCGTTACCGTATCAGGGGTTATGAGCATATCGACGGTGTTTACACAGACAAAGTCCATGTAAGCTTTCGTTTCACGAGGCATTACCTCCTGTTTCGCTTTGAGCAATTTTAAGTAGTTATATAATGCGTCATTCATAGTAAAGCTGCAAACACTGCTGTCTGTTTTCAACATGGTCTTTAATATTATCTCACGGGTGCATCTGTCACCGACTTCACCGATAACCTTGTAAGTTTCTTTTGGAAGTATGCTTGAATCTCCGGTAACGACGCTCTGTCTGATATGTATCAGCCTGTTTTCAAAGTCCACATTATCCCATGTGATACCGATTATCTCAGAACGTCTGAGTCCAAAACCGTCGAATGTCTAAAACAAGTAATATTTATTGCCATATGTTGGAGGAATCCAGAGCAAAAGTATCGGACGCTGTCAGCTCGGCACTTGATTTTTCGTGTAACAAAAAAAGAGCCGAAGAGCGCTTGACTCCAGGCTCAGACCTCCGCATTTTCAAAATAAAGAACAAAGTGAATTCTCACAATAAAAGAAAGGCTCGGAAACAACGTATTTACGCTGTTTCCGAGAATGTGAATTGTAACTATACTACAAAAAAGATGACATTGCTTTATCATATGTTCCGCAATATTCAGCTGAAATTTTATTTGATAATTTTTTCAATCATGCAAGTATGAGATTTACTGTCCTTGTCATAATTAATTCCAACCAGCAAAATATCACCGCTGTAATCTTTCAGGCAGTCTGTATACTGTTTTTTCCTGATCTGTTCCAAAGCACCATCGGCGGACTTGTCATATTTAAGTTCCACGATCATAGCCGGATTGCTGTTGTTTTTTCTCGGCAGAAAAACAAGATCCGCATAGCCTTTTCCGGCTGGAAGTTCTCGTTCTGTTGTATAAGTCTTTCTTGCAGAATAATATGCAAGAGAAATCACACAAGACAGCGAATTTTCATCATTGTATTTAATAATCGAAGTATTATCGCTGTGTGCCTTGTCTACCAGTTCCGCAACTTTTTCTTCATCGCAGTTCAGCGTTGCTTTAAGAAGTTCGTCAG
Organism: uncultured Ruminococcus sp.; assembly: GCA_947345935.1. Classification (GTDB taxonomy): domain Bacteria; phylum Bacillota; class Clostridia; order Oscillospirales; family Ruminococcaceae; genus Ruminococcus. Next base: position 62,298 of record CAMZZN010000005.1, on the reverse strand, counting down.
AGGATTTAATTGATCTCATAACTTCTTCCCAACCGCCATCCTCAATCGAATTAATAAACTCCTGAGCGACTTCGCTATTAGGAATCCAGACCTGATTCGTATAAAAATCAAATGTCAGATAACCAAGGTGAACCAGAAGGGTAAAAATATCATCCGAACTTCTGAGAGTAGTCATATCATTCTGGAATTTTCCGGGATTTATTTCAATCTTCTCGCCTGCTACCAACTTCGTGACCTTATCTTTCAAGCCGTCAAAATTCATCTCAATGTAAACTTTCAAAGCCTCATAAGTTTCTGTTGAAGTCCAGTAATTATTGAACTGTCCACGAAGAATCGATTCAACAACAGACTTTGGATTATAAATTGAAATTCCGTTCAGATTATAGCCATCATACCAGCGTTTCATTTCCGGAAATGATTTATTATACTTTTCACAAAGTTCATTAACCTCATCTTCCGTGAAACCTGTAAACTCCGAAATCGGTTCGGCGTCAGTCATAGAATATTCGTAAAATGTATTTATTGCAGAATGCTCGCCGTACTTCTTTATCGGCAGAATTCCTGTCATGTATACAAGTGCTGCATAACTCTGGTCTTTCAGAAGATTCCGTAAAAAATTAAGATACTTTGTCTGAGAAGCCTCATCGCTTTTATGAACTCTGAAAACACAGTCCCACTCATCAATTATAAAAATAAATGGGATTTTCTTCTCCTGAAACACTTCATCAAGTACAGAAACCAGATCGTTCCAGTCAAAACACTCAACATCGCCATTCTCTTTTCTTATCTCATGAAGAAGCCGTTTTTTCAGGTAATCAAGCATCTCGTCAATAGATCCTGAGCGTTCCAGAAAATTAACCATATTGATATGAATCACGTTATATTTGTTCAGATGTTTATCAAAGGATTCATCTTCCGAAATCTTCAGATCACGGAACATTTCACGAGAATCACAACCTCTGCTGTAATATGCTGTCAGCATATTCGCCGCCATTGATTTACCAAATCTTCTCGGACGGCTCACACAGATATATTTTTGTTCGGTGTAAATTACGCTGTTTGCATATTCAATCAGCATACTTTTGTCAATATATATTTTTGAATTCAAAGCTTGTTGAAAATCTATATTTCCCGGATTCAGATAAATACCCATAAACTGCCCTCCTTACTTTCATGATATAAGTATATCATTTTTTTCATATAAAATCAAGTAACGAAGGGAGAATTTTATTCAGATTTTCTGCTGTATTCTTCAATTATCCTCTGATACTCTTTTTCTTCGCTGTCAATGTAATCCTTTGTAAACTGCACAGCTTCTTCAAAACTATTTTTCATCAGTTCAAAACCTTCCGCAGCAGAGAAAATATCAATTTCTATTTCTTCATATTCATCTGCAAAAACTTCAATCTTAAAACTATTGCACTTGACTATTTCGCCGTTTTTATTCTCTCTTTCCAGATTTTGATCGGAAGTGATTTTTACATAAAATCCTTTGTATTTCATAGCTTAAACCTCCTAAAATTTCATCTGCAAATCTTCGTCAAAATCAAAATCTTCATCAATTTCTTCCTCTATTAATTGCTTTTGAGAAATTGAATTTTCCAGAGCTGTTTCCAAATAGGATTCATCCAATCCATTCTCCCGATACCCCTGTAAAATAGTATTGTAATACTGCGGACTTGGCGAAGAAATCGTCCCTCGATTCATTAGGTACACCATTCCTTCGTATGATTTTCCATTCATCTCAAAAAGCATTTTTTCTTGCCTGTAGAAACTGGGGAACCCCTCATATCTATTAAGTGTAGGCAAATCCCTTTCATCAAGTTCCCATATCAGAACCGGAACGCTTGCGTTTTCTTTCGGAACAATTGTGGCAACACCTCTGAATTCCAATTCATATCCCTTGATTTCAGACCTACCCACAACTTTGGAATTCGGACACCTATATGCCATCTGTTTTAAGTTAATATTACTGCCATAGGCTATATAAAGCTGTTTCTTACTCATATTTGACCTCCTACATTGTCATCTCAAATGTTTCTACTTCCTCATGTTCCATATCTTCCTCACAATCGCTCATTATCGGCTCGGAAATCTCATTGGGTACATTACTGTTTATTTCCTGAACGTCCCTTACAGGCTCGATACGCTGCTCACGAGCGGCAATTCTCTCAGCTTTCAGCCGTTCTCTCTGTTTAATTGCATCTTCGGGATGAAGCCAGGCTATATTACCTTCCAAATGTGAAAGAAGATGTTTTCTACAATTTTTGAACTCATCACCATTCAGCCCTATTCGTATCAGCCAGCAGCGAAAAGTATAACGTGGATTCTCACTCTGCGTCACACGGGGACTTGCTGATTTCTGCATCAAAGCCTGATTGCTGACTGCTAAGACAAGCGAAATATATGCTCTCAGCACACCGGCATTCAAGCTGCTGTTGAACGCTCTTATCTCAATATTATTATCAGTAAAAACCGGATGTAAATTCAGGCATCGATACCGTGACGAATCGTAATGTGAATGATATTCACGATCGTCGCCGTACCACAGTCTTTTTATTGTCTGCAACTCCCTCGGTTTTTTCTTATTTAGTTCTTCAAGAAAGTGCTTGTCAACTTTTTTGCAGTAAGTATTTGCACGGTTTGTATTAACCTGTAACGCCTGATATAACATATCCTCTTTACTCGCAAAGATGTTCACCAGATTACGGAGTTTTTGTGCATCGTATGGCTCAAAATCAATGTGAATATGAATTCCCGTTGACTCGTTGCAGACGCCGCCGCTTCGCCGGATAGATCGCACAACCTCTTGCAAAACAGCCATATCTTTATACTCCAGAATCGGAGTTACAAGTTCAACGGAATACAGCTTAGATGCAGGATCGCCATTTTTTGTTGTACAGCGAATGCTTGCATCAGACATAATTTTCCAGCATCTGCCCTGATTGTCATAAACGTCATATCTGTCATAACTTCCGCCAAAATGATCCGGTGAGCCTCCTATAACCTTTGCAACTGCCTTTGCTGCAGCGGCTCTTGTAAGTCCTGTGCATTCGACCTCCACTCCGAATTTTTGCGTTTTTATTCCTTCAAAATTTCCTGACATTTTTATTCAATCACCACCAATAAAAAATGACTTACAGAAGATTCTGCAAGCCATTTTCCGTATTATTCAATTCCAGATTTTACTTCGTATCCACCCTTGAAAATAACCAGTATCTCAGTTTGGCTAAGTACTTTTATGCACTCTATCAACTTACGGATAAGCACATTATCAAAGGTTTCTAATTCAAATTTCTCTTGCTCAATCATCTTCATAATTTTATCAAGCTTTGCCTGAGTTTCTGCGGAAGTTTTATTCTGAGATTTTAGCATTTCCAGCTGTTCGCTAAGCCGCTGTTCTTCTTGATATAGTCTTGAAAATTCACTGTCGAGCCTGTCCTCATCGCAGCCCCCCGAAGCTATCAGCGTCACCATATCATTTCTTGCTCTGTCGATTTCTTTTAATCTGTTTTCGATACTGATAATTTCCTCCTGTCCCTGACATTCAAATACAGAACCTATATTAGCTTTCAAAATTCTTGCAATATCGTCACGGCAGGAATAGTAATTATTAATTGCGTGAATTATAGCTTTGTGAAGCAATTCTTCCTTGATTGTAGGCGAATCAGGACAATATTTTTTTCCGTGTTCCAGACGGCTGATACATCGCCACACGATCTGCTTTTTACCTCTTGCAGCCCATGTGGTTCTTCGGTACGGAGTTCCGCAGTAACCGCAAATAAGCAGTTCCGTAAGTGCATATTTACTTGAATATCTGCCTTGCTCAGTTATTGCCTTATCGCTGATTTTACGTTTACTGGAACGTCTTGCAAGCTCCTGCTGAACCCGATTATATGTGTCACGGTCAACTATGGGAGCGTGATTATTCGTCACCAGATACATTGGACGCTGACCGTTATTTTTTACAATTTTATGCGTTATGCAGTCAGTCGTAAAAGTCTTTTGCATCAGCGCATCACCGACATATTTTTCATTTTTTAAAATACTGCTTATAAGCGATTCGTTCCATATTTTCTTTCTTGTTGAAGTCAAAACGCCCTTATTTTCAAGAACGTTCTTGATATTTCTCATGCTGTATCCGTCAAGGAACAGCTTGTAAATCAGCCTTACTGTTTCAGCTTCTTCAGGCCCTATTTCCGGCTTTCCATCACCGCCCTTTTTGTAGCCGAGAAGCTGCTTATACTGAAACTGCACCTTACCTTCCCGGAAAGCTTTTTCCTTGCCCCATGAAACATTTTTTGAAATTGATTCGCTTTCTGCTTGTGCAAAACTGCCGTATAATGCAATCATAAATTCCGATGTCATTGTCAGCGTATTGATATTTTCTTTTTCAAAAATCACACCAATTCCAAGTTCTTTTAACTGTCTGACATATTCGAGGCAATCTACGGTATTTCTGGCAAATCGGCTGATCGACTTTGTTATAACAAGGTCAATCTTTTTGTTTTTGCACATACGAATCATACGATTAAACTCAGTTCTTTTTTTCGTTTGAGTACCCGAAATTCCTTCGTCTGCGAAAATTCCCACAAGCGACCATTCCTTTTTTCTGTTGATAAAATCAGTGTAATAGGCAATTTGTACCTGATATGAATTTTGCTGTTCTTCCTGTTCGGTGCTGACACGACAGTATGCTGCAACTCGCAATTGGTGATATTTATCCCTGTTCTCCGCAGTCTGCACTTTTGCAGGAATTATTGTGACATTCGGTGCTATGGACATCCTCATTCTTCCTTTCTGTTATATTTTTTATTGTGATTCCATTTATAAATTCTATTTCAATGGTACAAAAATGGCTTATCCAAATTCGTGAAATGCACGCTTTGAATAAGCCAATATCAAGCATATTCAGTTGTTCGTAATTTTCAAGCAAGGACTTGATTTTTGCTGTTTTCTGCGGATTTTCATTGTAAGTACAGCAAGCATATTTCATTTCGGCAAGCCTGAAAATTTCGGATTTTATTCTGTTAAAATCAGGCTGTGCAGAATCGAGCATCTGATTTATTTCATTCTGTTTTCTAATCACAGCAGAAGCAGGGGAATACACGCTGATTTCTCCGTTATTCTCAATTAAACTCGGATTCGCAATCGCTGCATTAATAACAGTAAGTGCTGATCCGATTATCATCTGATCTGTCAGCAGATATTGTAGTCTGTAACAATCGGGATTCCTACAATCCCACTTAGCACTGCAGCCGTTACCGCCGATTCTTGAAAGTCTGTGACCGCATTCAGAACAGTATGTACGATTTCTGATTTCTCGCAAATCCTCCGGAATTATGCAAACGGAAGTTGCTTTTTTAACACGCTTTCCGTTTACAATTTTAAAGGTTTCCTCACTGATGATCTGCGGATATTTTTCGTTTCCGAGATATTTTTTGTTCTCAATTATTCGCTTGACCATATTTTTGTTCCAACGGTCTGAATTAGCGGTATATCGAATTTTTTCGGATTCCATTACCTTTGCAATCTGTTTTAAGCTGCTGCCATTAAGGTATTCCTCAAAGATTCTGACAACTGCTTTGGATTCTGTAACTTCTACGTTTACTTCACCGTTTCGCATACAGTAGCCGAATGGAATTGTACGATTCTTAGCCATTATTCTCACTCCCTTCCAACAACATAATATCATTTCTTTCCATAGAAATCCAGTATCAATAACAACAAATATATGCCCTGAAATTTGACCTTCAGGACATATTATGCTGTATTTTCTCTATGAATTTCAGTCCGCCAATTACATGAAACTCCAACTCACTCTGATTTATCACAACAATTTTATCAACTATATTTTCAAACGCTGATTCATCAAATTCTGTAATCGGATTTTCACACTTTTCAAAATAATCTATCAGCATTTCTATCTGTTCTAATGTTTCGTCCTCATCATCGGAGCGAGTAATCTTTTTCAGCTCTGTCTGCAGCTTATTAATTTTTGCTGCAAATTCCGTTGTTTGTTCAAGATACTTAGCGTTATCAAGGAATCCCTTTGTTTTCAGTCGTGCAAGTACATGAGTATGTTCCCTGTGCTTTGCGATTTCCTTGTGTATTTCTATAACGGTAAAATTACCATTATATCGGCGTGATTTTAAATCCTGCACTGCTGTTTGCAATGGAACAAGAATCTGCTTGTAATTATGCTGGAGATTATTGTGAAGTTTAATAAACAGACTATAAACCATTTCCTGAGAAATCGGCTTTATTTCGCAATCGGAAGCATTTAAATTGTGTTTCGAACAAGTCCAGAAAACTCTTTTATTGATCATTTTTCTCTTGAAGGAACATCCGCATTTTCCGCACTTTATTTTACCGCTTAGAGGATATACTTTCCCTGAAAATTTACAGTTTTCTTTTCGTTCTGCAATTAATTTCTGCACTGTCGCAAATATTTCTTCGGATATTATAACCGGCATTGTATCCTGAACAAGATACTGTTCTAACTCTCCCTTATTTTCTTTTTGCTTATACGGAAAATTATCAGTTGTATAAAATTTGCGAAAAATTGATTTGCCTGTATATTTTTCATTCATCAGAATATATCTGATTGTATTTTTGCACCATATATAGCCTTTTTCACCTTTATCTATCTGTGTCGTATTCAGTTCCTTTGCTATGCTTTCCATGCCGTTTCCGCTGATATATTGTAAAAAAATACATTTCACAATTGATGATTCCGCTTCGTTTATAACGATTTTTCCATGCACTCTATTATATCCGTATGGAAGATATGCAGGATTAAATGTTCCATTTTCCATCCGTTTTTTTATGCTCCACCGCATATTCTGCGAAATCGAAACAGATTCTTCCTGCGCCAGACCACCCATGATAGTTATTATCATTTCATCTGTCATATTAGCTGTGTCGATTTTTTCTTTTTCGAAGCATATCGTAATTCCAATCGATTTCAGTTCACGGACGTTTTTAAGACAATCCCTTGTATTTCGGGCGAAACGGCTTATTGATTTTGTATAGATCCTATCAATTTTACCCTTTCGGCAGTCATTTATCATTCGCTGAAATTCTTCACGCTTGTCCTCTCGTGTGCCTGTCACACCTTCATCGGCATAAATATCAACTAAGATCTCCGTTTCTGAATCTTCAAAAATCCGACTGTAATATCTTGTCTGAGCCATGAAAGAATTAAGTTGATCCTCGCTGTCGGAACTAACTCGGCAGTACGCCGCACAACGTATCATTTTGCTTATTTCTTCTGTTTTTATCGGATGAATTACCGTTACTGCCGACATTTCATCAGCTCCTTTCAACCAATAAGGATACCATATTTCTTGTTAGAATGGTATCATCAAATCTGACAAAATTAATTTTCAGAATCTGTCAGATCCATACATTTATCAGCTTCCGAAGCTGCTTCACACAGGCACATTACAAACACTCCTGTAGTTCCGCCAACCATCAATCCTATTAAAAAACCAATCATACCGACACTTCGTTTTCCCGTACAGACGGATATTCTGCAAACACTTCTTTCTCATTAAGTTTGCTGATTTTTTCTTTCTGCTCGTCCGTCAAAAAAATCAATGCATATACAAAAGCCTCCATTTGACGGCACATAAATTCTGCTGTTCCATATTTACTCATTTTCATTTACCCCCATACTTATTTTTAACGCCTTATCCACTTTCGCCATAACTTCCATTTCGACCGAGCCTACATAATTTTGCAGTCTGTTACGGTCTATTGTTCGTATCTGCTCTGCAAGAATCACAGAATTTTTAAGCAGTATTTTAGAATTACAAATTCGAATGTGAGTAGGAATGTTCGTCTTTTTCGCCGATGAAATTGGCAGCACCACTACCGTTGGACTATACTTGTTCCCAACATTATTCTGAACCACCAGAACAGGTCTGACACCACCTTGTTCCGAACCAATTATTGGTTCAAGATCAGCATAAAAAACATCACCTCGTTTTATAATCATTTTCATTCTTTCCCTTTCTGTTTTATGTAAAACTGCGGTTCGCCAAACGCAAACCGCAGTAATATCTCGTTTTGCCTTCGTCTGATTTTCAGACGATTCTCCATGATATTTATTCCCAATATCCGTCATGGCGGAACTCTACAGGCAATCGGCAGCTTACCGATCTCATGGAAATTTCATCCCTTTATGGTTCTCATAAAGCCGCCCCCATTGCTTGAGTCTGTGACTGAACGGAAGTATCATTATCCTCACACGTTTCATTGCCGTTCCGGAAAGCTGTTCCGGATTTTGAAGCTGCATATTTATCGCTCCCTCATTTGAGCTCCTGGCGTATGGCTTCTTTGGCTGACGATTTTTAGACCGCCCGTGTGATTAACGTACATGTAAAGTTGTTATTCAATTTTCAAGTTCTTGAAAAGAATTAATTTTTCCTTTCACTTGTATAGGGGAAGAAGTCAGACATTTAACAACCGATTTTTTCTATTTTTTTAAAAGTTTGTTAAGTTTAGCCAAAATCTTCTTTTTCTTTTTGTGTACATTTTGCTGAGTAGTATGCAGTAAATCTGCACATTCTAATTCGGTCTTATTCTTAAAGTAAATCATCATAATCAGATTGCGTTCATCATTGGAAAGCTTACTCAGACTTTCGTACAGCATTTTATTTTCCGTTTTTTTTATTGTGTTTTTTTTATTGTGTTTTTTTCAACTATATCTTTTTCAGTATGGAATTCATGAAAATTTTCATACGCATTTTTATGTCCGCCAATCAGCGCAGAAAATTGTATTTCATGTTTGTAAAATGACTTGTTATTATCATCTATGTTCCACTGAGTTCTCTTATAATGTGTACGAACTTCATCACTCACTTCAACTCTTACTACTTTTTTCGATATAGTATCAAAAACACGCACTGTGTTTTTCTTCATTTTTTCATCTCCATTCGATTTAAAATCAAATGAAGGCTATGGATACTTTGCGGCTATACACAGCCATTTACAGTCAAATATCATCCTTGTGTCCTTTCATTAAAGTCAGAAAAAAGGACACAAAAAAAGGATATAAATATATCCGTTTTTAAGCAAAACGATTATATTTGTATCCTCATTTTTATTTTGATACTTTATTAAATTTTCTTGTGGGCATAAAAATACTCCGTCCCGCTTTTTAAGCTAAACGGAGTTTACTGTGAGAACATAACAATTTTGTCATGTTTCCTACTTAATTATCATATGAAATATAAGCAACTCTGAATTTCTTCTGAACTTACTCCACTTGCTACTAATACTACTTATGTCAAAGTCAATAATACCAACATCTTTATAAATTAATCATAATATTATTTGTTATTGTATATTTAACATAATATTATACGATATATATAAGATAAAATAGATGCTGCAAAAGCAACGAAATACTGTATTTCCATTGTATTTGAAAACATGACATTCATTACTTCTCTCAACATACATAGATTTATTATAAATCCAATTCGGTTCTTCTTACATGCTTCCCTTGTTTTTTTGCAACTTTGTAACCTTTTGAATTTATATCAACATCCCACATTTCTTCTTTATCCGGATTAAGGTCAAATAAAAAATTGGTTTTAGGAGTACTGGCATTTACTCTATTTTTTATTACCCATGCATATTTCCATCTGTATTTTCTTTCAACCATGAGATAATATGAATCAAGATACCAAAATACAAGAGTTACTGCTGCAATGATTAAAAAAATCATATTCAAGTTTACTGATTCTTTACTGAAAAAAAATACAAGCAATGCAGAAATTGTACCTATATGCCAGCCTTTCATCGAAAAAGAATTGCTTGCCATTCTTGTAATGCAAGATTGAATGAGATCCAACTCTTTATATATATCATCTTTAGTAACTGCCGTTCCCATTTGACACCTCGTTCACAAACATTTTATACAGCAAATCCATTGGAATTACATTATGTCCATTTTTATATTGTTCCGCCCATTTAATAAGATTAGCTTCATTTAACTTTTTTAAATTACTCGTTGAAATATTATAGCTGATCTGCATTTCTGCACGACTTTCATTTAAAGTATTCATATCAAAATGTTCAAGAAAATTTTTATTTCGATATTCAGCTAACGGTTTCTTGCGAATTAAATCCGCACACATTAGCTCCGCATATATCCATGGAGAATATGTACTGCTTATACCATTGTCATCTATTGCATTCACTGAATTATCCGTATTAAGAAAGAATACTGATTCAACATTATCTATCATTGTTTGCAAAGACATTAACAACATAATATTGGCGTGCTGAGATGCCCGATTACATTTGCAATAATCATAAAGCCAACCCTCTGAGCCATTTGGTCGCTTATCACTATATTCATTAAGCATATTTAATAAAGTGTCTATATAATTCCATACATTAGAATCAATAAATGAAATTATATGAAAATTCTCATACAGCCATCCGGCAAATGCATTTGCTAAACGTTTATCATCATGAGCATGAGATATGAAAACATTACATTCAACTCTCGGGAACCATTCATGTAATATTCTTTCTCCACTTAAAGAATCCCCTTCTTTAAATTTTGTAATAATACAATTTGTCATGTCCTCATCAAAGCATAAATTCGAGTTGCTGTTTTCACCAATATATACATACTCATTTATTTTATTATCAAAAAATGCTTCTGATAATTTTAAATTAAATCCTGCAAACATTTTAATCACTCCAATTAATATAGTTTTGAAAATATAGTTGCGCCTATTACTGTCATTAATCCGGCAACGGCAATTGATAAACTGCTCATTGCACCTTCAATCTCTCCCATTTCCATAGCTTTAGCTGTTCCCATGGCATGAGATGCTGAACCTATTGCTATGCCTTTCGCTATCGGCTCTTTTATTCTTAATACACGGCATACAAATTCAGCAATAATATTGCCGGTAATTCCTGTCATTATTATTATTGGAACAGTAAGGCTTGGTATTCCTCCAAGTTCTTTCGACACACCCATTCCCATAGCAGCAGTGATAGATTTAGGCAAAAGTGTCCGATACATCGTATGTGAGAATTTAAATAATGCTGAAAAAGCAAGTATACTGCTAAGACTTACAATAACTCCTGAGCCTATTCCTACTAATATAGCACTTAGATTCTTTTTGAGTAAATGAAGCTGCTCATATAACGGAATAGCAAGACAAACTGTTGTGGGAGTAAGTAAGTAGTGCAAATAATTTGCTTTTTCATAGTATACGCTGTAATCCACTTTTAATACAAGTAAAAATAAAACTGTGAAAACAGTTGAAAATAACAATGGATTAAACAATACTATCTTAAACTTATCTTGAAGAAATTTACCTAAAAGATAAGAGGCAATACTTATCACCACTCCCCAATATACAGTATCTGATAATATATTCATTTTTTATTTTTTCCTCTTTTCATCCTTATTACTACCTGTGTGATTAAGCCAGTTATTCCCATAACCAAAAAAGTTGTTACTATCGTTATTATAATGATTTGAATCCATATAGTTTTTAAATGTTCTAGCTGCGAGATTATTCCAACTGCTGAAGGAACGAAGAGTATAGGCATGATATCCATTAAAAAATCTCCAGTTTCTTTAATTTGTGATAATTTTATAACACCACAACATAAAAGAATAAATAACAGAATCATGCCGTATATACTTCCCGGAATCGGAAGTGGAATGAAGAAGTTAAGTAGTTCGCCTATACAGGATATAATAAGGATAATCATTAACTGCTTTATATATTTCATTTATTATCACTTAAATTACTGAGGTCAAATTTTTTTATCACACTGGTATCAATGTTATACTTTTCAAGTATTTCATTAAAAATTTTCTTATCATCAATATCAAGATTTTTTTCGATATCTAAAGGAGTATTGTATACTAAATGCAAACCTATCATCATAATCATCATATCTCTACCTTTTATATTCCAAGTTAATAATGCATCAATAAATTTTTTTCTATTTTCTTCAGAAAGTGTATTTAATTCTTGAGGATCATTCGTAGGAGTAATTCTTTGACTTGGCGTAAAATATCCAGCATTTTTTTCTATTTCGGTTAATTTATTTGGACTTTCGACACCCAACAAGGTTCGAGATAGATTTTTAGGGTTAACATGATTCGAATCCCTATGATGCAATCTGTCAAAAATCTTTGCTAACTCAATACAAGTTTGCTTACCAGTTATTTTTAAAGTTGATTTAATTCGCTGTGTCTGTGAATCATGCCTTGCTTCATTTTCAACTATTTTTAAACTTTCATCGTAATCACCACTTTGATTAGTTTGGTAAAAATGAATGAAAGCCACTCTTTCATCAATAACAACAAGTTCAAAATTAATATTGTAATTATATTTACGAATATAAACATTGACATTTTTGGAAGGTTGTTTTAAAATTTGAGTTATATCATACCATTTATAAGGATTATTATTACAAATAATCCTATCAAACTTCCCAACTCTACTTTCCGCTGCATATAAAGCATTCATAAAATTATCATGAGCTATTGTAATTTCATCATACTCGTCTGGATTTCGGATAGCAATCGACTGATCACCAAAACGTGTGGTTCTTATAGATTCAACAGCATTATTCACTTCAATAGTTAATTCATCAAAAGCATTTTTTTCTCCCGCAATGTATTCTGCATGTACATCTGGATTCTGAATCAGTCTTATTATTCCCGAATTCACAAACAAATCCATAAGTGAATTATATCCAAGATTCTTTATTCTTGACTGTTCATACCAATGAGAAAATGGATTACCATCATTAAGAGAACATTTAAGTGTCTGTATAAATTCTGAAGAAAATGAATTAACATATGACGCCATATTAGTTTTATTTAGAATATCATCGACGATTCTTCCAATCTGCTTGCCTTTTTTATTAACAACTGCTTCTGAAATCAAAGATTTTGGAAACCTTACGACTTTTATATCATTAATATCAAATGGTATTTTAACTCCCTCTTTTGCAATCAATATTATTGGTTTTTCAGAAGTAGAAATCACTCCCAATTCAAACCAAACATTTGGATTGTACCCACTTTTATACATATCAAGAAGAACAATAAAAATATCGCTTTTGTCTAAAGCCTCATACAAACTTTTCTTTATATTAACAGCAGTTTTTTTGTCATGCCTCCTAAAAGAATCAAAATCAACTATCTTCGCAAGTTCTTCATCATTCTGAATTTCCTGACGACACATTTCACATATAAAGTCGGAATATTTTCTATTGTTACTCTCTGGTTCATCTGTAACAGCAATAAAGAATATTTTTTTAAGTTCATTCTTTTCCATTTCATCACCCATAATGATTATTTTTATTAATTATACCATAAACTTAGCAATACATATCTATTATCTTCTTAATTCTCTCTTTCTTTTCATTCTGCAAATCAGCAAAGTATTCATCAAAACCATTTGAAATAATTCCAGCATTTTTTTCACTAAGGGAAGTAATTCCTATAGCCATATTAATTCTGTCATTTGGTAACATATCCTTTTGCCATTTTTTAAATGTTGATAATAGATACGCATTTATAGCCTTACTTCTGCTTATTCTTGATGCTTCATCACCCTCTACAACACAAGGTGTATCATTTGGAAGTTTAAGACATCCTCGATCATAATATTCACCGATACTTTCATTTTTCTTATCAATAAGCTCATCCGGTATACCTAAAAGAGTTCTTGAAGGATCTCTTTCACCATCTTTCCCTTTATTATGAAAATCTCTATGATGAAATCTATCAAAAAGATCAGCAAGATGACTTGAAACATTTTCACCTATGATTTTTAAAGTCGAATTTATTTTTTGACAACTAGCATCGTCATTCAAAGAGTCATCGCTATGATGATAAAAATGGATAAACGAAACTTTTTTATCAATTACTACTAACTCAAACCCCAAGGCATAATTTTCCTTCCGTATAAAAACTCTTGTATCCTGCCCACCATCCATAAATATTTTAAACACATCATGCCATTTTTCGGGAGCATTATTACAGATGATACGATCACATTTAGGAATACTTTTGGATTTCTCACATAGTGTAGTCATAAAGGGATTATGTACAGTATTATTTCTATCAGTGCCTGCCACAATTAATTGATTTGCGGAACGAGTAGTTCTTAGAGAAACACCTGCTGTTTTAACTGCTTTTTCCAAAGCAATAAAAGCTGCATCTTCCCCTTCAATAAATTCAGCTAAAACGCTACCATTTTTTATCGAATCTATAATATTACTATTTTTAAAAGGTTCATATAAATCACCATATCCCAGTGCATTTAATTGAGCGAGATTAACCTGTGTTGAAAACGGATTCTTACCATGAAGAAGCTTAGCTTTTAGTGAATTATTAAATCCACTGAAGCTGTTTAATATATCTTTATCTGCTATATCTACAAAAGAATATGGATTTCTTAAATTAGTTACAGCAGACAATGTGTCAAAATCTTTTCTTTTTCTATCAAACCAATTATAAATAGATCTATCAATTATAACAACATCCACATCAGAAATATAAAATGGGAAATTTTTTTGATAATCTTTAGAAATCAAAATTATAGTTTTATTTTTTTGAGTTGAAATCAAACCAAGTTCAAACCAGACATTTGCATTATATGAACCATCATCCTGATCTACCAGTACAATAAATGTATCATACTCCAACATACATTTATATACGCTATCCCTTATATTATCTACATCAAGCATATCATGCCTTTTGAAATAAGTAATAACGTACTCTTCGTCTATATGCCTTAATGTATCCAAACAAAGTGCGAAAACAAAATTAGAATATTCATAATTTCTTCTACATTGTTCATCGATATTAGGATTGCTGGAAGTCCCAAAAAAGAATGCTTTTTTCATTATTTCATCCTCCGCTTTGAACATATATATTTTTTCTATACTTCTAATAAAAAACGATAATTATTACTGCAATTATTTTTATATTAACTTAATAGAAATTACATCACTCTCCAGGGCAACCGCATGAAAAAATTAGAAAATTTTTTGCATAATAACAAGAATATTTGATTGTAATTGACAATTTCGATGAGGAATCTTCAATGTTATTGAATAAACGTACCTTTCAAGTAACAACAATTAAATTACAATGTTGCATAAAACAGAACGAATGGCGCAATATTATCTCTCATAATAAACAATTCGCCTAATATATAAGTTGTTTTTTGTCTATAATCAACATGTTTTCATTAAATTTTCATGCGGTTGCCCTGCATTACTCTCATGAAGTATTTGCAATTTTTCTATTAATTTCTTCCTATAAATTATATCACAAAAAGGCGAAACAAACCGTAATATATCAAAAACAATATGCTCAACTGGAAAAAATAGTACTTTTTACACCAAAACATACTGTTGATTAAATGTCATACTACTTCTGTCAGCTTTCATTATATCACAATATTCCATTTAGAAACTTGCAGTAAAATGTCGATTTGTATGTAGTAAACGTTTAGAATCTTATATTTAAAAAAACAAAATAAATGTCTATAAACATTTTACTTCTGACTTCATAGCCTTATTATTTAACTCGGACAATCTGTTTTCCGTAATTCCGTCCCTCAATGACAATATAATCCTTCGCAAACCGCTCAGCTTCATCAATGCTGTGTCCCAGCAGTTCATATCCAACCGCGGCATTAAATACATTTACAGGAACGTCACTATCCCGAGTGAATATCTCAATGATAAAACCATCGCACTCTATAGTGTTCTCCCCGGCCTGTCTAGACGTGGTATTTTCGCACCTGTAATGCGAATTTCAAAATTCTTGTAATTTATATATTTTCCTTCTCATTCAAGCAAAAGCTACATCTCAGCTTCCATAAATTCTTTCGATTCACAAATTTCCTCTTGCTGATATTCAACAGACCTGACAAGTGCATTATTAAGGTATTTGGTATCCATCCCGTTGTTCTCATAATCCTTTTTATTTTGTTATAATACTGTGCAGTCTACGGAAGCAATGTTTTTATAATAAATCCCGACTTGCAGACAGTACCTAAAAGAATCGTTTTTTAGGGCATTTATAGGTGCAAAATATGCAATTTTGAATTTTAAATCCCCAAATTTGATGATTTTTGCATGATGTATAACGTAAAATAGCCATTTTATTGAGTGTCAGGCATCGTTTGCAAGTCGAGATTTTTTATAATTCATCAGGTGCGCCACGCCTCACAAACTTTTCCATTAACTTCCATTTCAAAAATTTCCTTGCAGTAAAGTCATGGATGAGGTAAGCGTCACAACACCTTGTTTGCTTCTGTAATTTTTGTATTTCTCTCCTATCAAGTCTAAATTCAACAGCCGTACCCGAAAACTATACCTCATATCTGTCATATCAAGTTCTCTGTACTGTCTTTCTTTTTTATGCCATTCATTTTCAAATTTCTTTTTGGCTAATCCGTGATTGTACGACATGAAAAATCCTCCGTTTTGTTTTTTAAACAAAACGGAGGATTATGACTATTTTGCGATTATACACAACCATTTGTATTTAAGTATCATTTTACATTCTCAATTTCTTGTGAGGGGACACTTTCAGAGGTACTTGAATACTGCCTTTTTAGCAAAACGATATTCTTTGTATCCTCTGTTTACTATCGTTGTGTTTGAGAAAAAAATTCCTATTCTAATTACAGAATAGGGATAAATATTATATGATTGTAACTTTCCTCTCGGATCAATAAACTCATTTGTCGTTTGAAATTACAGACGCATCGCCTACTTTAGGAATTTGAAAATTATCAAATCTTTTCACAGTATGCTTTCACATAAATCATTTTAGTTTATCTTCGAACTTCGATTACAATATTTTAGATGTTTTTAAAGCTAACTTTATGTCACATCCGGCAGTTTATATTTCTCCTCATCAATAAGCAAGTCATCTGCACATAATGCTTTTGGTATCTCTATAGCCTCAAACTTGCATTCAAGCCCAACACTTTTTGCAAACCTTATCATTGATATAGAAACGATATCTATTGGCATGACATAGCCTGTCCGTACGTTTTTCAATCTTCTGATAAGCGCATCATTGAACGCTTTTTCATCCCTATTTAATATTGATAAATAGAGGTCTTTCATAAATCCATGGTGATAATAGTAGCTTGCATAATGCTTGTTTGCTTCATACATTTTTTCGGTATCCGGCAACTCAAGAATGAGTTTCCATGCTTTGTCATAATCTTTGTAATGCATTGCCTTTATGAGTTTGCAACCGATACCATCACCATACTTTTCAAAGAGTTCAAATTTGCCTATCGCAGTAGCGGCAAATGAAATCTGTTCAAGATCCCTTTTTTGAGAATGAACACCTTCAATCGCAGGGTTTGTAATTGTGATACCGGACAATTCAAGTTCATATGATCTTGCCAGTGCCTTTACATACAGATACAAATAACCTTTACTTGCATCAGTATCACTTTCAAGCAAATATATATCATTAGCAAGTAAAAAATACGTTCCACCCAAAAGCTCATAAAACGAAGCTGGATCGCATATACGAATGTCACGAATGACATCCTCTTCAAATTTCTTTGGATTTAAATACAGATCAATGGTTGTTTGGATATTTTTATATTGCAATTCAATCGCTTTAACAGCGGTTGATTCCTTGACTTCCTTATCCCATTTTCTGTATTTGTATTGAATCTTTACCATACATTTTTTGCCACTCCTGATATATTATTAATTTTAAAATGATTCTGCAAACCAAAACAATGTCTGCAAGATGGCAAGGTAGTCGCTTGCCTAACACCATATGTCGAAATACCATTAACTTTAATGTATTGAACTGCTCTTGCTTCAGCATGCCAAGGTCATTCAGTTACGTATCCCCATCTTGTATTATCAAAATTGGCACCTTTGCCTCCAACAATTATCACATCATCGCCAAATATTGCCTTTGCCTTTGCCCTTGATATTTTACCGGGAATTCCTCTGTTTTTTGAAACAATAATTTGTCCATCTGACGTTGCTGTAACAGAAATCGGATTCATCTTTGATGCAAATTTATACCCATTATACTGAGCTTCATTTATTTCATTCGCTGCATCAATTAATTCCTTATTTGTATAACAGGTATTATGTACCAGAACAGAAGATTCACCAACAAAATAAGTATGGAAATCCTCGACCTCAAAGTTATAAACCTTGATAGGTGATTCAAGAATCTCATGCTGAACCCATTCAACAGTTACAAGTTCGCCATTTGAAAGAACTAAAACATCGCCAGCCTTGAGGCTTCCAGCTAAAGTCCAGCCAAACTTATAAACATAGAACGGATGACTTGGTGTTGCTGAAATAGTTTCACCATTTACACCAATATGAACAAGCTCATTCGACTCATTTTCAAATGTCTGAACAACCTTTTTAAATGCAATTTCGCCGGTTTTAGGATTTTCAGCAAGAACCATGTCGCCCGCTTGTATCTGTTCTATCGGTTTATGCCCGTCCTCTGCTTCAATCAGCGTTCCTGCAACAAAGCAATTGGGTGTACATTCTTTTTTAGGTGTTGTTAAAGCAGAAATCTTTTTGATTTTTTTCATTTCTGAAATCTTGCCATATGTAGCACCATCAGCAGCACCACCAACAATGCCACCAATTCCAGCTCCGAGTTCATAGCTTCCGCCCAGCTTTTTGCTTATTGCACCGCCGGCAAGCGAACCGAAACCAGAACCCATCATGCCTGCACCAATTGGTGCGAAAGGCGTCAGCAACAACGCTGCACCGCCTACTACATCGATTCCGGCAGTAGCCATTGACACAAATTTTGGATCAAAACCGGCTGCGCCAAGTGCAGATGTAGTAAGCCATGAAGTACCGCCAGAAATTAAGCCTATTCCTGCCGGTGTACCGAATCCGGTAGCGCACATAAATACTCCTGCACCGGTCATTAACATACCCGGCGCCCAGTCATACCATGCCTGACCACTCGGGTCCCACCTGTTCAATGGATTTCCGCCGCAGTAAGCATACCAGTTAAATCCGTCAAATGCAGGATCTTCACTGATGAAACGTCCTGTTGTGCTGTCATAATATCTTGCACGCAAGTAAATATAACTTCTCTAAGTGAAATATGGTAATTCTCAAGATCAATAGAAAGATTGCGGTCAGAATATACTGACCGCAATATAATTACAACCCCAATTTGTTAAATTGATAACAACAGTTACTTTTTAGGAGGAATATACGAAGTAACCATTACCCATTCCTTACACTTCGGGCAGTATTGACCTATACACATTCCTTCTATTTTAGTAATAAGCTCTTCATGACATTTCTCACAAAAATATATCTCATTTCCGCAGTTAGAACATTCAATATATTCAAAGCCGTCATCATTTTTCCTTTCCATCTTTATTGGATTTCCACAATCTTTACAAATATAATTTTCCATAGCAACAAAATTTCCTTTCTTAATCAAGGTGTAAATTTTACCCAATCTCCGACAATACTTCTAGCCCTTCTGCCTGCACTATTCATTCCATTTATACTTAGTTTTCCACTTGGGAATGCCCATAAATAATTATTGGGAGCATAAACGTTAACATTTAATTTTTTAGCCAGTTGTTGAGCAAATCCATTTTTTAAAGAACCGGTATTACAAGACAAAAGTCTGATATCCTGACCATGAAATTCTGACATATTTCGAATCATTTTAGCTGCTTTTGCTGGTCCCATCGGAAGATCATTTCCAATATATATGATTAGGATCACCATGAGCGACTATATCCAATACACCATTCGGATCAATATCTTTTCTTTTACTTGCATTAATAAGAAATTGATCATTGCTATTCATTAACTCTATAGAACCAGCCTTGGCTGTTAACTTATTGTAACCAGAACTTCCCACAACACCACCAACAATGCCACCAATTCCAGCTCCGAGTTCATAGCTTCCGCCGAGCTTTTCACTTATTGCTCCACCAGCAAGCGAACCGAAACCAGAACCCATCATGCCTGCACCAATTGGTGCGAAAGGCGTCAGCAACAACGCTGCACCGCCTACTACATCGATTCCGGCAGTAGCCATTGACACAAATTTTGGATCAAAACCGGCTGCGCCAAGTGCAGATGTAGTAAGCCATGAAGTACCGCCAGAAATTAAGCCTATTCCTGCCGGTGTACCGAATCCGGTAGCGCACATAAATACTCCTGCACCGGTCATTAACATACCCGGCGCCCAGTCATACCATGCCTGACCACTCGGGTCCCACCTGTTCAATGGATTTCCGCCGCAGTAAGCATACCAGTTAAATCCGTCAAATGCAGGATCTTCACTGATGAAACGTCCTGTTGTGCTGTCATAATATCTTGCACGCAAGTAAATATAACCGCTCTCCGAATCGTAGTACTCACCTGAATAGCGATAAGGATTTTTGTCAAGTGCATCCGCTTCTGTTAACTGGTTGCCATATGGATCGTAATCATACGATTTTGTAACAACACCGTTATCATCACAGAGCTGAACAACATCTCCATGTGCATTGTAAATGTACCAACCATAATCAGATTTGATACCCTGCACATATGATACCACAGAACTTCCTGTAATGTCAAGTGCTATTTCAGAGCCAACCCAGATATGCTCGGTTTTCACACCATTCACAGTTTTTGAACGGCGCATATTATCGGGATTATAAGTGTACGATGCAGTTGTATCGCCGTCTGAGAATGATGTCATTCGGTTCAGCAAATCAAATGTCTGTGTAACAACAGACGTTCCGTCGGACTTACCCAACATATTGCCGTTGTTGTCATAACTGTAGGTGGTTGTAACGCCGTTTTCCGTCTCACTAAGCAGTCTGTCATTCAGGTCGTACACATATTCTGTGATCGTTTCTGTACCATCCTTGGTTACGGTCATTGTCTTGCGGTTGCCGTTGCTGTCAAATATGTACTTCTGAAAAGTTCCGTCAGCAAGCTGTGCTTCTGTCAAACGTCCGAGATCATCATAAATATAACTTGTCTTACCTGATTCGTCAGTCTTTGTTCTCTGATTTCCGTCATAGTAGTAGGTATACTCATACTTTGAAATAACATTCGGTCCACTGTAATTTGTTAGCCTTGTAACAAGTCCTGCTGCATTATACTCTGTTTTTTCAGATGTTCCGTTTGCGTTTATAACCAGTATTCTACGTCCGAGCACGTCATATTGATACTCTGAAACTGTATCAATCGCTGAAGAGTTTCGATGCCCTTCACTTACTTTTACAACCTGACCGCCCTCGTTATATGTGTATAAAATCTTCTGCTGCAAAGTTCTGCCTACATAAACTTCTGATTCCGTAAGAAATCCGCCAATATTATAGCTAAAAAATTTCGCTGTGTTCCCACCATATTCACGAATTTTATTACCTGATCCGTCATACTCGTAATGCATGACTTCATTTCCATCATCAATTGATTTCAGATTCCCCATCACATCATACGTATACGTTTTAGTAATGGTTTGTGTTCCGTCTGTATTCGTCTTGACCAGCGGATTTCCCATCACATCGTATTGTATACTATGAAGAGCACCGTTACGATCGGTTAATGAAATAACCCGTCCTGCATTATCAAAGGTATACGTTTCAACGTTTCCAAGAGCATCTGTTTTCTTGACAATGTTGCCCATATGGTCGTACTCAAACTCGACAACAGAGCTGCTATTTTCGCCCTTGATCTGCTTGACAATTCTGTCAGCCCAGTCGTATTCCACAGAAGCTTCACTGACAAGCTGATCGTTGTCATAGCTGCAAACTTTTGTCTGACGTCCCCAATTATCATATTCAAATTTTGTAATCGCATAAGATTCTTCCTGACCAACGCCATTGTTCTTTACACGCTGTTCATTGACATTTCCGGCTTTATCATATTCAAAATAAGTTTCCGAATAACCGGTATTGTCAAACTTGGAAATCTGACTTTTTATATTGCCAAACGGATAATACTGATAACTTAATTTTGAAATTCCTGCATGGCTTTCGCTCATAAGACGACCGCCGGGAGCATAGGTGTAAACATATCGTGAGCCATTAGCTCCAACTTCTTCGACCAGATTGGATTCAAAGTTATACTTTTCAACCGAGGTGGACGAAATGTTATTATCCAGATAATTCGTTGTTGAAATAACTAAATTTCTGCGTTCAATACTATAATTGATTTCTTTGAGAACATTTTCACGTCTGCTCGTATGATCGTAGAAGCTTTCACGTATTTCACGATTCAGCGCATCATATTCGTATGTGCTGTAAGAACCGTTTGCAAGTATTTGCTTTGTTATGTTGCCGTAATCATCATACTCGAAATAGGTATAAGTTCCAAGCGCATCCCGCTGCCAGTCAACAAAGCCCTCATTGTTGTAATGATATGTCGTACCAGCGTTTACATCGGAATAAGAGCCGCCTGTAATTGTATCCGAAGCAATATAATCATACTCAGATTTGTACTGTACAGGTCCTATCTCCTGCACCTTACGTCCAAGATCATCGTAAACTGTTCGGCTTACTGATGCCGTGCTTCCGTTCGTCACGGTGGTACGTGCAATTTCTCCCGCAAGGTTATAGACATATTCTGTCACCGTTCCATCGGGATCGATCTGTTTTGTTAGTCTGTGAAGATCATCATAAAAATACTGTGTGCTGTATGGTGTTCCGTCAACGAATCTTGTTTCGCATGAGATCTCGCCGATTTCATTATACTCAAACGCCGTATAATTATATGCGTCATTAAGCTCATTATAAATCTCACGAACAGAACCCTTCTTTACAGCATTCGACTCGTAGAGATATTCCATGATCGCATAATTATCCTGATCTGCCGCTTCACTATATGCGGACACGCCATCCAACGGTCTGACTTCTTTTTGGAGATAATAGCCGTCATAAATATACCATGTGGTATCATTATTTCTGTCCGTATGGCTTATCATATTGTTCAGAGAATCAAAGCCGAAAAATTCAACAGAACCATCAGGATACGTGATCCTTGTAACATTGCCCCTGCCGTCCCTCTCATATTTGGTCGTATTTCCGTACATATCCGTTGATGCTTCAACCTCATTGTACTTGTTCTGACCGTCAACCTGTGAATACGTTACACGCTCTGTAAGACCGAGTTCATTTCTGGTCCAGCTCACTGCCAGATCGTATCCATATCCTTGTACTGTGCTGCGACCGTTGCGATCCGTTATGGTTGTCTGCATATTGATTTCATCGTATGTATATGTGAAGCAGTTGCCTGTAACATCGGTCACTGTATGGATTTTTCCGCCGAAAAGAGCGGTATCATCATATGTCAGATATAGCAATCTGCGTCCGGTATCATCCCATACTTCTTCCAAGAAACCGTCCGGCGTATAGGAATAAGTCGTTTTCATACGAGAGGCATCATAGGAATAATCCATCAGATCACCATTGTAATGATATGTAACGATTCTGCCTGATTTATTATCTGTAATTTCAGTCAATTTGCCAGCTGCATATTCAAATGATACGGATGCGCCTGTCGGATCTGAAATTGACAGAATTCTGCCATCATTTGCGTCAATGACGATTGTAATTCGATTTCCTTTACAATCCTCTGCATATTTTATATACCCTGAAGAATCGAATATGTATCTCATCTGATCCAAAGTTTCCAGAATATATTCGCCATCTTCCATATAAAGCATCCATCTGGAATCAAGCGCTGTATATACTCCGTTCTCAAACTTGAAGTTGCTCCTTGAACCATTTGGCATTATGATGCTTATGGTATCTCTCAGAAATTCCATCTTCATGTCATAACTGAAAGTAAATCCCTTACCTACATTGGAGACCTTATAATCCTGCGAATTATAAGTACGTGTGAATGTCAGATCGCCGAGTATGGTAGAGACGGTCATATCTGTAAACGAGGTAGAGTAGTTGCCTGTCGGTGAATGTACGCCGTTAAATCCGAAATAGCGTGTTTTAAGTACTTCTGCTGTGGGGATTTCAGGCATTTCGGGCATTTCCGGTATTTCTGGTATTTCAAATTCGTTTTCAATTGCATCTGGAAATTTGGGCATGTTTGTAGGCCAGTACAGATTTGTCCATATTTTTTTGCGCTGTTTGGCTTTGCAGTCATCGCAGCTGTTGCCTGTACAAAAAAGATTGTAGCAATGTTCTTCTAGCTCATCAATCAAATGTCTAATCCAATATCCATTGCCATCATTTCGGTCAACAAACACATCAAATTTACTATCACCTTGGAGATAGAAACCAAGATTTTCAAATTTGACCGTCGATGCTGATTCTGTATAAATAATATGATATCCTTCTTTTCGGGTAAATTGTGCGAACATATCAGGACCCGTATAAATGCTTGTATTGTTATACAAATTTCCTTTAAGATCCAAATATCCAAAATCAAGACTAAGTCCTCCGGCTTTATTATTAATGAAATTACCGCGAACCTGAAGTACGCTTGAATAGTCAATCATTTCAAAATTTCCGTTTTCATTAATAATAAAGTCATCTTGAACAAATACAGCCGCATTCATATTTTCAAGTTCACCATTCAAAGTAAATGAATCAAAGCATGCCAAAAAACTGCTGTATGCATCTATCTTACCATAATTTCCAACAATAACAGAACCGTTTGAATAGAGATTTCCGGAACTCAAATCAACAATTCCATTTACTGTAAGACTTCTGTCGCTGTTCAGCAATCCTCCTCTTGAAACTTTAAGAGTTCCCAATTCGTTGATAATAGCGTTGCCCTTTACCAGTACATTTCCGGAAAATAAAGAAGCTTCCCCATGGATATAGAGGTCATTAATACAATTCAATAATCCGCCGTCTTCGACTTCCAATTTCCCAAAAATAACAGTGTTTTGATCAATAGACAAGATGCCTTTTTCAATATCAGCTGAACCATAAACCATCAGTTCTCCCTCACTATTGAGAAAGCCCTTATTTACCAGATTTCCGCTTGAATAAATTGTGACGTTTGATTTTATATATGCTTCGCCCTGATGTATCTTAACATTACCATAGACTGTCAGACTTCCATCACAACTAAGAAGACCATGTTCATTGCTATAACCAGATAAATCCAACTCTCCTTCTGAGCTAACATATATATTGCCACTCAGCATCATATATCCAGAAGAGTTTGTCATATATCCGAAAATATTCAGATTGCCCTCACATAGCAAGGCTCCTTCTCTGTCAATATAAGTTCTTCCATTTACAATTACACGGTCTTTAACATAAACTTGACCGGCACGCACATCGAAAGAGCCATTAATTGTAAGAAGTTTATCACAAATTACGCCGCCTGAGCTTGTTATCATTTCTCCATTTACGGTAGTATCACCTTTTATAAATGTCTGAGCGGATTTTACTAAAAGGTCTCCATTTACAAAAAGATCGCTGTTGCAGTCCAGTCTGCCATAATTAAGATCAACTTTTTCCGTGACGTCAAGACTGCCGCTACATCTCAAATAACCGCCCATAAGGTTGCCCTTTGCCAAAGTCGCATTGGATTTAAAATGAATAGAAAAACCGTTGAAATTAATATTATAAATATCAATTAATCCTGAAACTGTAATATCGCTTGCCGCTGTAAAGGAATGAATTCTCGACAGGAATATAAGATCAGATGAATTGATCATTGCAATCGTTCCAAGAGAGCTTTGCACATAATTATCAAAACTTACTTGCTGTGCACTATTCCCTGAGAAAATCATTACTGTACCGGGTTCGTAATTTCTGAAATTATTATTTAAACCGTATTGATATAGACCTCCTTTGAGTTCGATGACAGCAGGATTTGAAGTGCTGCCATTTCCAAAATAATTTGTTGAATTTGTTTGAAAATATGTATTTCCGTTAACAGCAATATATGCGCCGCCATTTACTGAAAAACAGGCCGAAGTTGTTCCGTAGCTGCCGTCTGCAAATAATTTTTGCACACGCAGATCACCTTCGATATTTATTACTTTGTAAAGATAAACATCTGCATCTATAATCGCGTCACCTTTAATGTTAATCTGATGATTAATTGAAAGCGGATATCTTGCAATCAGCGAACCGTCAATGTTCAGATAATTGTCGCTTCCGTTTAAATATTGAACCTCAACATTTCCAATTATATTGAAATCATTCAGAGGATAAAGCCGATACATCTGCGTATCGAGGTAAATTGCCTGTCCTGCATTCAGAACTTCGAATTTTCCGAGATCGGCATCGCTGTCGTATCTGTCAAATGAAATATGCTGCTCGCCGTCTCCTGCAAAAATTGTTGTCAGATATGAAACGCTGCCATGTCTGTAGCACGTATTTGCTCCTATCTGACTGAAGTTGCCGTGAAACTCCAATATCGAGGGAGCAGACGAACTTCCATAACCAAAAACTTCATAGCTAGTTGTTTGTGTATAGAAATCGCCGTATACTGTTAATTTCGTGTTATCAAGCAGTCTGACGAATCCGTTGGAGTCTCCGAACGTTCCGTCTTCTTTCTTCGATTGGATTCTGAAATCGCCGATTGAAATAATTTGACAATTATTATTCAATACAATGCATCCACTGTTAATATTTATGGTTCCTGTAACAATAACCAATGAATTATTACTTAAAGTTACATTGGCAGCTACTGTAAGGTCTCCTTCATAAAGAACAGTTTGCCCATTTATAGTAACAGATTCATTTATTGTAGTATCACCTGTAATAACATTATCAAAATTGTATTCCGATAAATCGATAGGAGACTCTTCAATGGACTCAGAATTATCGGATGTGTTAAGTTCAACCGATTCATTAGGCATTATTGAATCTTCCGGATAATTTATCGGTTCTTCTTCATACTCAAATTCAGTCTCCGGCGTTATTACTTTTTCTTCGTCATATGCAAATTCAGTTTCCGGAGTAATTACTGTTTCCTTTTCGTATGCGAATTCATTTTCTGGAAAAATCACCATTTCTTCTTCGTATGCAAATTCAGCCTCCGGAGTAATTATCGGTTCTAAATCATATGCAACCACAGTTTCCGGAATAATTACCGGTTCCTCTTCATACTTAAAGTCATTTTTAGAAATAGACTGCTCATCAGAACCTATAATATCCGATTCATTTGTACCATCAAAAATTATTTTTTCTCCAGAAAAATCAAGTTTACAATCCTCAAAATTTTCATAGTTTTCAATTTCTGATTCATCAATAAACTGATAGTCTTCATTGTTTTCGGAAACCGATTCATTCCCATCTACAATTATATTTTGCGGAACATTCACTGATTTTGCCAGAAATGACGATAAATCTGCACTGGTTAGCAAAATTGCAGATGATAACACTACTGAACATAATCGCTTAATAATTTCCATAAACACCTCCATAATAAATTTATATATAATTAAAACATATTAAATAATATATGGATTTTAAGAGCCTGTTTAGTATCTCAATGTGTACAGATTTTCGATCATTTTTTCAACTAATAAGAAGAAAATTAGTTTCGACGAAGTTCAGATGGAAAATCTACCAAAAAGATGTGCTCGACAAGATACTAAACAGGCTCTAAACAAATAATATTTGATTTTTATCAGATAAACTCTAATCAATGTAAAATTATTATTTATATTTTTTTCCTAAAATTAACATAACTGATAATGAGAACCAAACCATTTCTAAAACCATTACTATTGAATAACAACGTAATAAATATAATACTACACATAAACTTATTTCTGCATATAAAATATATTTTGTTCTCTGATGATATACTATGGTTTCTTGTTCATCTAATTTCTTGTTTTTATCCTCAACGGGTGATAAAGTCCAGATAATAACACAGGAAATCAGCGATAATACTGTATATATCCAAAAGAAAAACGGATTATTCGGAGTATATTTTATTATACACAGAACAATTAACAGCATTATCGCCGAAAACAGCCAGCATCGCTGCGGAGTTTTTGCATGATATCCTCCTGCATAAATTCTGATAGGTATGTATGTAGCGGTAAAAATAATTCCTTCCAGAACCATATTAAAAACGAAACCTATAAGTAGAATTGTTGCAAAATCCAATATTGTACTAAAAAGCTGATTTATTCCATATCTACATATTTCGTATCTTTCATCGTCAATAATATTGTTACACTGAAGTTTATCTGCTATTTTTTCCGAGCACTTAGAAAACATCAGAACTTACGCAGTTTCTTTGCTGATTCAGGCATCTTCTCCTGATGAGTAAACCATGCACAGCAACTATTTGCGTTAACTGCAGTAATCATAACAGCTAAAGCCGCAAATGTACCACCAAATCTGAATGCAAATTTTTTTATGAATTTCATCATTTTTCTCATTCCTTTCACTTTATTTGACATTTATGTCGAGCAACAATATACCACAAAAAACATAAAAAATTCATTATATGGTAAAATTAATATGCTATTCTGGAAAAAATAGTATAAAAATGCCTCTGCCAAATGACAGAGGCATTAAAATATTCATTTATTTGTTATACATGAGAGCTTTTACTATGAACATTTTCTCAATTGTTTCTATCTCCATAGTTCCATAGTATTTATCAATCGTATATTGAACACTTTGGAGACCTAAACCATGATTATTAAGATCCTTTTTCGTTGTAAATAATTTTTGATTATTACTATCAATTTTTATATTGCCAGAAAAAGAATTTTTTATTGTTATGAAAATCACGCCCTTGCTATAAGTCAAACGAATGATCAATTCTCTTTCATCACATTGCTTCAATGCCTCAAGAGCATTGTCTATTAAATTTCCTAAAACAATGTTAATATCAAAAACATTAATAAACAATTCATGTGGCAGCGCAAACTTCGTTTCCAGTTTTATATTCATTTCTTCTATATTACGTAGTTTGTAATTTAAAAGACAATCTATTTCAGAATTTCCAGAATCAATTACTTTCTTATCAAGTTTCATGTATGGTGACCCGTACGGGAATTGAAAATCAAAACAGACGATTTCTTGCTTCTTGCAATTGTGAGATTTTGCCTGTATTACGCAATTTTGAAGCAATTTACGGAAAACGCTTTTTTCTGTTTTTTAGTGCTTTTTCTTAACAATAGCGTACAAATAGCGTACAAAAATGGAGCTGTATATTTATCCATTAATTTTATATTTTATGCAATCGCTCTCTGCATCTGCGGAGGCTTTTTTATTTATTCTTTAACATTATTCCTTTAATCTATAATACGCATTACGTGTTGTACCTTTAGAATCTAATTTATCATCATCCACCATTTTTTTCAAAAGATTATATGCTTGTGATTTGGTGAGATGAAGCAATTCCATGACATCTCCACGTGTTATTGTACCGCCATTTTCTTTGGCAAACTGCATCACCATTTCGGGATACCTGACATTATCAATTCCCTTCTGCCTGATGTAACCTGTTATGTTGTTATCAGCATGATACAGCTTTGCACTTAGCGTATAACAACGACCTTTTCCATTTCCTGAAGGTTCAAGCATACCTGATTCCACAAGACGTTCAGCTGTAATTCGTGCCTTTTCTACGGTAATATGAGCAAAATCTGCAAGCTCGTTTACTGTTGCTCTGCGGCTTCGCTTTAAAGCATTCAGAACAAGTAATGAATTGATAGGAAGAGATTCACCCGTAGTCCTATGTTCTCCTGAAATCAATTTTGTGAAATTCGAATCCGGTAAACTTTTAGGAATAAATAGTTTTACCATTGCATTAGTAGATTCTGAATAATCCGGAAGTGGTTTGCCATAGAGAAGCGATCCTTCAAATATTCGGTCAACGCCACGTCCAGTACGTTCCGCCAAGCCGATACGTTTCATTGCATCAGCAAGTGCTGTATTTCTTCCATGTGGTTCCACTGTCAGCAAGTTCTCAATAGTTACACCCTCAATGAATCCACCAGGATTGCTGATAGTCATGCCATCGTTGTCCATCTGGACACGTACTCGTCCCATCATTGTGTAATCACGGTGGCTGAACGCATTGACCAATGCTTCACGGAAAGCTCTTTTATTATAATCAGGCACAGAAATACGGAACAGGCCTTCTTCAATCTCTGCTTCGGAATTTCTTGCATTCATATATGTTTCCATCTTCTCAAATGCTGCCAACAGCGGCAAAATAAATGACTCGTTCAACACTACATTTGTGCCGTTCATCACTTGAAATGCCGCCTCTGCCGTAGGTACACACCTACGAAGGCTCTCTGTACGACCTATCAAAAGCATACCGCAGTAAGTTGGAGTAAGCTGACCGTTGTTATCTGCAACAAGACGAAGAGCCTTATCAAGTTCTTCATCATCCAGTTCTAACAGATTCTGTTCGCCTTGAGGATTCATACGAATAATACTACGTAAGCGTTCTCTTTCTACAGGGTCAAGGTCGCTGTACTTAGCATCTGGTACGCATAAGCTGGAATAATCAAGTAAACTAAGATCGCTTAGACGAGATGCTATCTCATGAGGATACATAGGAACATTTTCAGGTGTTCCATCTGCTTTGATGCGGCGGCGCTGAATCTTACCAGAAGATGATGCAACTATGCTTCTGCTTTTTGGAACAGAAATCTTTAGATACTGCTTATCCTCGGATTTTTCTGCACGGACAGCAATTGGTGGAACTGTCTTATTGGCAATAAAAGCCGCTAGCTGTGTGATATCTTGATGAGACTTATGAAGTCCGGTGATCTCACCGTCATCCTCAATACCGAGGTAGATATCACCGCCGTTAGTATTTGCAAAAGCGACAACTGCATCAACCAAATCAGAATCCGGCAACTTATTTTTATCACTCTTAAATTCAATAGTCAGCCCCTCTTTGAATCCGATATTCATCTCATCACCTCCATTATTTTATCATTACTCGTTATTGCATATTATTGCACATGTGCAATAGCTACTTAAATAGTATAGCACAAATGTGCAATAATGTCAATATCTTTAAGTAATTATAAATGATGACTTTATAGATAGCTTAATTCTCATTAAACAGATATATTGCAGCCCGAATAAGACTATTTTGATACCATGTAAATGCGGCAGGCTGTGAGGGCTATTTTGTTTCAGAAAAATCTTTTGCTTGAAAAAAGTGGTATAAGTGGTATGATTTTGCTTTTTCTTATTAGATATGCAGAAGCCGCCAGTTTTTGGCGGCTTAATGTTACAGCTTTGATTTTGTATGCTCCACGGCCTTCGAGACCACAAGCCGTAACACGGTAGTTTTAGAGCATATTGGCTTGAACCAGAAATGTTGAATATTCAGCGAAATATAGGCGAGTGTAACTTCAACGCCTACTTTCGCTCGGCACTCAGAAATTGAGGTTATATTAGAAAAATATTAGAAAAGTATATACTCATTGCCATCGCCTATTCTGTAACCACAAATCTTTTTGCAATCATAATAAATGTCGAGTTTGGATATATCTGATTTGCAGGGATAAACAAATACTTCCACGGCTTATATCCATTTGCTTCACTCCAATGTGTAACAGTTTCACAATATAGAATACCACGCTTCTTTTTCGCGATAACATCAGGATCGTTCATATCCTTTTTAGCCTTAACCTCAACAAGATATATTGTATCCTCAGTCTCAACAACAAAGTCAGGCTCATAATTCTTGCCGTGATTATAAGTGATGTTAAACTCTTTTGGCGAGGGGCGCAGCCAATTCAGGACATCTTCATCACGCTCGATGATACGGGCAAAGGAAAGTTCTCCCTCGGCACTGTCAAGGTTGACTTCTTCAAATACGCCTTTTTTGATTCCTGTGAAACGTACAGACCTGATGTTGCCCTCAAAGTTGTCATATAATGACACTGAAGTGCGATAAGAGAAGTTTGTCGGAAGATTGAACTTTCGAGTACCGACAACTTCCTCTTGAATAAGCCCGTTGTCGCAATAGAAATGCTGCATCATCTGTTTATAAATCTTTTCAGCTATATCACTCTTATTCATCATAACGATATTCTGCATACCGTTAGTGCCATATTGATCATCATATTTGTCAGTCACTTGTGTCATCAGCTTGAAAAGAAGCGCTTTACATTTGTTATAGTCTATTTCAGGCTTCTTGCGAAGCTCACCGAGGATAACACGCTTCGGCTCATAGCCTTCAAAGTCAATAGCTCCTGCACTGATACGTTCCTGATCCGACTGATCTTCAAGGTTTTGTACCAGCATTTCATTTGTTAGCGGTTCGTGATTGAATTCGGACAGATCAATATCAAAGTCCATGAACACGTATTCTTCCGCACCTGCATCTGTTATGCATATCTGAGGGATAGGTATAAACTTCTTTTCAGCAGCCCTATGTACCTTTTCTGTATGTTCTTCCGTCCAACGGATAATTGCTGGGATACTGTTCTCATGAAATGTCTGTGCAAGATCAGTATTCCCTGTAACAACACTTACCGCTTTTTGAGCAATTTCCTTGATTGCAGTCGGCGTTACCGTATGCGTCGGAGCAGTCTGTATAGTCTGATATACCTCTTTCTTTACAGTCTCCTGTATAGTCTGCAAAGCTGTATCCGCCTGCTCGGAACGTTCTATGCCCGTTGCTTCATAAGCAGAAGACAGCACTTCATCGGGTTCATTTTCCCATTCAAATGCAAGCTGTGGAGCAGCAACTTCCTCCGGCTCTATCTCCTCGACCTTGATAACATTTCCAGCCTTGAAGATAGAATCACCCTTTTGTGCTTCTGATAGTATATCCTGAAACTTGTCATGAGCTGTCAGCATAACAGAATCAATATCCTTATCATCTGTACGCTCACCGTAGGGCAGACGCAAACCTCTGCCGACCATCTGTTCACGCAGTATTTTTGAAGCGGCTGTACGGAGTGGAATAATAGTATAGAGATTGTTTACGTCCCAGCCTTCCTTCAGCTTATCAACATGAATAACTATCTCAACAATATTATCAGGCTTTTCGACTTCAAGGAGCATTTTTGTATTAGCTTCGGATTCAGCACTTCCTTGCTTGGAATGTACCACTACGACCTTATTGCGGTATGCTCCGCCCATAAAAGCATCGGATTTAACATATCCCTCTACCCACTTAGCATGAGACGTATCTTTGCAGACAACCAAAACGAAAGGCTTTACAATAGGCTTGCCATTATTGGCAGCGTAGACTTTTAACTTTTGTCTGATACGCTCATGACAGATAATACCGTCCTGTAACATGAGCTTGTCTATCTGCTCATCACCAAAATTATAAAAATCTACATCGGAACGGGTAACAGCAAAAGGTGTTCTTGTATAGCCGTCCGCTATTGCTTTTGAAAGCGGATATTCATATACAACATTCTTAAACGGAATCTGCTTACCCTTGCTTTTCTTAACCGTAAGCGGTGTTGCAGTCAGTTCAAGACCAAGCAGAGGGTGCAACTCGTTAAGTGCCTGTTCGCCCTTCTCTCCATGATAATGATGCGATTCATCCATTATCATTACAAGATCAGGAAGTTCAGCGAGTGCATTATAAAACGGCATTCCATAATGCTCATTCACACTTTTCATATTTGAGTTTTCTTTGTTGAATTTATCGATATTGAAAACAAATATCTTCACATTGCTCTGCCAGAGGGGAATGGTTGTTTCTCTGTAATCTTCACCAGTAACAATTCTTGGTTTTAAATTTGAAAAGCAGCTCAACCCACGAAAAACATATTTAGGGCTATTGTTATCACTAAGATCACGGCAGAGTTTGTTGTATATGGTCGTGTTCGGTGCAACAACAAAGAAATTCTTGATGTTATGCTGTGTATAAAGATATGCAATAAATGCACCCATAAGCCTTGTTTTGCCGACACCTGTTGCAAGAGCAAAGGTCAGCGACATAAAATCACGTTCAAAGTCGGTGCAAGTCGGGCAAAGAGCTTTGACTGCATCGAGGGCAGCCTGCAAATTCATCCCCTTTTTGAGATTGACGCTGTTCACGATCTCATGAAGTGTTTCAAGCGACTTCTTCTGAGGTTTACGCAGAGACATGACTCCGCTGATATATTCTGTTGTATAAAGACTAAAATCAGCTTTCATCGTCGCATTCCTCCTTGTCATCGTATATAGGCGGATGAATGATATTTAGGTTATAGTCAGACTTGTCAAATTCGCAGCGTTCAAGAAGCATCTGCGGAATTTTCTTGACTGTTATATGAGAATTTAGCTTGTCCATACCCTTATCGAACGAACAGCAAGCAATAACAAGATACTCGTCATCTTCCATACTGCCGATGATAGAATCCATAAAGGCAGCGTTCAAGTGACGGGTGGTAACAAAGAGATAGGACTTCTCATTTCCGTGAGACTGCTTCCAGAACGCAGAGCTGTCAGGCTCATAAGTGAAGCCTTCGTGCAGAGCCATAGCCGCCGCAAGCATATCGGCACTATAATCGGGATTGATGATATATTCTCCGAACTCGTCTTTGTTGATAAGCGTCGGTGCAAGCTCGTAGAAGCGGTATCCGCCACCGCCTTGCCAATCTAAAGATTTAGTAACTCCCAATTTATCAGTTCCAGAAATAACAGAATCCAGTCTTTTCTTACAATGGGTATATGCGTGTTCGCCCATTTCAATGCCGATGTACCGTCTGCCCATCTTATGAGCAACAGCGGCAGTTGTACCTGAGCCAAGGAAGCTATCAAGAACGAGATCACCGATGTGAGTTGTCATATCTACTATCTGACCTACTAACTGCTCTGGTTTTTTTCCGGATGGGAAATCTACATTTCCCTCTTTTGCCACATTCTTCATCCACGCATTCATATCCCAGTATGTCCCCTGTAAATCCTTTTTGTATAGTTCACCGTCAATTACTTCTGATGTATCTCTGAGCCATACAAAAAGGCGACATTTATCTCCTTTGTAGAATTGTTCATAGACCTGACCACGATTTTTTCCGGTTTTGGGAATATACTCAATCGAAATTAGGTCATTACTAATTCCTTCTTCCTGACGATATTTCATAATGCGTGTTCTAATCGAACTTTGTGCATTTGTTGTTTGAAATATGGAGATACCATATTTCTTATAGGCTTGTTTCTCTGTTATACCGTCACGTTTTGCGACTTGTTTTACAGAAATCATTTCTGGATTTTTTCTGATGTATACTTTAATTTCGTTACCGTCACCATCAACAGTCGAGCCATAGTACTCTTTTTCTCCAGGATTAATGAGTACAGTGGTATATTTCCAACTTTTACCCAGGTCAATATATTGTTGGATGAGTTCGGACATTTCTGTGTATGTATATGGTCCATTGAACAAAGGTAAAACGGAATATTCCTTTGCATATGCAAGGATATATTCGCAATTCTTCTTCAATCTCTTATCTTCACCACCGCCGGATGCTCCGGCAATATTTTTCATATTTACAGAAATCATGTTAATGAAATTTCTGCGTTCAAAAACCTCATCACACAATACTTTCAGATACGCTTGTTCTTCATCATCTATTTGAATCCAAATAGTCCCATCAATCGAGAGAAGATTACGTAAAATAATCAAACGAGCTCTCATAAGGTCAAGCCATATTGAATGCTCCAAGTTGTCTTCATAATACTCAAACGCCGAACCAGTATTATATGGCGGATCAATATAGATACACTTCACCTGACCTGCATACTTACTTTCCAATGCCTTCAAAGCAAGCAGATTATCGCCGTGAATCAGCATATTTTCTGTATCGGGATCGTTATCAGTATTTGACAGCTCAGGTCTTTCTATCAGCAGGCGCGGCTCAACGGAAATCTCCTTCTCCTTGCCATACCATGTCAGTTCAAGTTTGTTCGCCATTTTGTACCTCCTAAAAGTGTATAATAACCCAGTATATTTTTAATTATAGCATAAAACACATAATCAGTCAATTGTCATACTAATCTTTTCCTTGTTAATAATTTTTCTCAATCAGTTGGTCGCAGCAGCGATAACTTTTTCGATATTCACACTCTTCATATCCTCAAACACCAGCAAACAGTCGTCCTCCCCATAACGGGGAGGCACAATTTATCATTATAGCTGTTCGAGAGAATGTCGTAAGAATTATCAGTATCAACTGTTGTATATAGCCTTATTATCGTAATAGAACCAGCACTTCTGACCAGTTACCTTAGCTACGTAATCACAGAAAAAAGCCATTTCTTCATAGCCTGTGGTAATCATCTGACCACTTTGATAACCGACGGCATTTATTATGATATGGGTGTGTATACTGCCGCAGGTTGTATCCTTCAGATGTGTACAGTACAAGACCTGATATTTACCAGTAAAATACATAGCACATTTCTGACCGTACATGGCGGCCACAGCAATATCTTTCACTTGGTCGTTATACGCGATAACTATATGTACCAGAGGATTTCCGCTAACTTTATTAAACCACTTTCGTACTATAAGCATCTGATTATATGCCTTTTTATAGTCATAAGGATCAACACCAAAGCCGCTTCTGTATAATGCACGGTCATCAGACACATAGGCCAGCGCATTCAGCAAATACTCCAGACCACCATAGGTGTTTCGAATTATATCAATTTTTGCCATAATTTATCCATCCCTTCCTGCATAGTTTCAACCTCATCAGGCGCATACTTTTCAACTACAGAACAGGCGTAGTTAGTTTGATTCTGCAATTCCACCATAAGAGCAGGTGTTAGCAGCTTCACTCCGTTAGCTCCTACGTTATTGAGGAAACTGTTTACGGACATTCCTGCATCTTTAGCGTTTTTCTTAATCTTTTGGAGTTCGTTCTCAGATGATCGTAGGGATGTGACCTTATCTCTACGCTCTGACTCTGCTCGTATGTGTTCCTTCTTCTTGTTTTTGAATTTGTAATCGCTCATTGTAATTACTCCTTTATTCATTTATTCTGATAGGATAATATCAGTTTATTCTTACTTCTTTTCTATCAATGGTATACTTTAATGGTTCAACCTTTTTTGGTATACTTTGATTTCTAAAACAGCAAGCCGCTTACGCTCTCATTATACTGTAGTACAATAAAATGTAAATTATTTAAACTTTCGAAGTGGAATTCCTATTATTTTGATTTTGTAAATATATATAATTATTATGATAATAATTATTATCATAATAAAAGCTTTTATTTTTTCCTTCATATAGCCAATTCCCGATTTTTCTCTTTCTACGTATATATATTATTTAATTGATGATAGCTATTATCATTAATATTACTGCGAAAGGAGAAATCAAAAATGTTCAATAATAACCGCTATCTGACCTGTGGCGTAGATTCATCGATACCGCTTGAATTGCAGTTATTCCTGTGGAACTGTGTTGATGAACTGCCTGCTGAAAGGGACTACTTGCAGGTATTCAAGCTTGAACCGTTTGGAGAAATGCAGCGAATCACCCACACATCAGAAAATCCCGAATATAAAATGGAATATCTTATTCCGTCAAAAAAGCCGATTGCCGAAAAGATTTATATAATCGACGACGGCGACCACTCAACAATGCTGCTTGCAGAAGAATATTAATGACAATGCCGCTCCTTCGGGAGCGGCTATTTTACGTTGTTTTGGAGGAAATCAAAATGGAAGAAAAATTAATTTGCTCACACTGTGGAAATGAAATTACAGATGATGACTATAGTATGGTAAACGGACAAATTGTCTGTTCTGACTGTGTAGAACGCTACTGTTGCACTTGTGACAGATGCGGTGCGACTATATTCGACTCTGACGCTTATGGTGACGAATATACGAATCTTTGCCGTTACTGCTACGATAATTATTATACCCGTTGCGAAAATTGTGATGCACTCGTACACGTTGATGACGCATATCACTACAATAATTCAGATTACTGCTCTGAATGTTACCATGATATCGCCAATGAGAATAGTTCAATTAAGGAATATGGTTACAAGCCTGAACCGGTATTTTACGGCGATAATTCGAGATATTTCGGCGTTGAGCTTGAAATTGACGGAGCAGGCAAAGACAGCGACAATGCGAGAGAGATCCTTGATATTGGCAATGAGGATAATGAGCATATTTACATAAAATCAGACGGTTCACTTGATGACGGTATGGAGATTGTCAGCCACCCTATGACGCTGGATTATCACAAGAATTATTGCTGGTCTGAAATCATGAAAAAGGCTGTATCACTTGGTTATCGTTCACATCAAACCTCAACTTGTGGGCTTCATATCCATGTAAACAGAATTTGTTTTGGCGAATCAAGAGAGGAGCAGGATGAAGTAATAAGCCGTGTTCTCTACTTTGTGGAACACCATTGGAATGAACTACTTAAATTCAGCCGTCGTTCTGAATATACGATTAATCGCTGGGCTGCTCGCTACGGTTACGAAAATTCACCAAAAGCTATAATGGATAAGGCGAAAAAGGGAAACTTCGGAAGATATGCTGCTGTCAATCTTTGCAACTACAGCACAATAGAGTTCCGCCTGTTCCGTGGAACGCTTAAGCTGAATACATTTATAGCCACATTGCAGCTCGTAAATGAGATTTGCAATGTGGCTATTTCTATGTCTGACGAGAGTTTGCAGAAGCTTTCATGGTCGGAATTTGTATCAAACATTAAAGATACTGAACTTATCCAGTATCTCAAGGAAAGAAAGCTTTACATCAATGAGGAAATTGAAATACAGGAGGAAATGTGATGAAACCAATTGATTTTATTAAGGCTGTACCGACTGGAAATCCTGTCGGTGATGTGCTTAAATTAGCCGCTCTGATTGCTGCGACAGTTCTTGTTGACAAAATCGGAGAAGTCGTAATGGAAGTATTAAACGACGGAAATCAGGCACTTTTAGACGTTAATTACAAGGAGGAGAATTAGAATGTGTGCACTTTATGGCTGGCTCGATTACAAGGGAATCATTCCGAAAAAAATACTGAAAAAACTTACACAGGCTTTGGCAAATGCAGCCGAGGAACGTGGCACGGATGCCGCCGGTATCTCATACATTAAGGACGGCAAGGTTACGGTTTATAAACGTCCGAGGGCGGCACATCTTATCAGATTCAATGCTCCTGATGATACAAAAGCTATCATGGGTCACACCCGCATGGCTACCCAGGGCGATAAAAAGCACAATTATAACAATCATCCGTTCTCTTGTGTGGCTGGAGATACGGCATTTGCATTTGCCCATAACGGAGTTCTCTGGAATGATAAAGAACTTCGCAAGAAAGGTTTAGTGCCTGAAAGCCACATTGAAACCGATAGTTATGTAGCTTGTCAGCTTATCGAACAGCAAGGAAAACTTGACTTCGACAGCTTAAAATATATGGCTGAAACCGTTGAGGACAATTTCACTTTCACGGCTCTCGACCAGCACAACCGCTTATACATTATAAAAGGTAGCAATCCTATGTGCCTGCTCCACTTTGAAGCTTTAGGAATTTACATTTACGCTTCAACTGAATCTATTATGAAGAACGCCTTGAAGAAAGTTGGCTTCCATAAGTTCGATGCTGAAAAGGTTGAGGTCGTTGAGGGTGACATTCTCAAAATCGATGAAAACGGAACTGTGTCAAGAGCAGAGTTTGAATACCTCACAGCTTCAAGTCATTTCAGTTGGTATAACTCCGCTGACTATTATCCCATACACGAAGAACTGCTTCTTGCATATTGCGGTTGCTATGGTGTAGACAGTGCTGATGTAGAACTTCTCCTTGACTACGGCTATACTCCCGATGAGGTTGAGGATATGCTTGTCGATACAAACCTGCTCCATGAAACGCTCAGGGCTATTAGGTTTGAGGAGTGTGAAAGTGTTTATGAGGGATACTGTTCAGCGTTCTGAAAAGTATACTTTATGGCACAGCCGAAAAACAGCAAAAAAACTGTTCCGAAAAGTGGTGTTTTGACTTTTGGGACGTTCCGAAAGTCACCACCACTTTTTGGGACAGATTGGAGGTCGTATGGATAATAGAATTTATGGTTATGCTCGTGTATCAAGTCGTGAGCAGAATGAGGATAGGCAGCTTGAAGCTTTGACTAAGTTCGGAGTTCTTCAACAGAATATCATCATTGACAAAGCGTCAGGTAAAGATACTGAGCGTGAAGGCTATCAGTATCTGAAACGTCAAATCCTCCGCAGCGGTGATACTCTCATTATCAAAGAGCTTGATAGGTTGAGTCGTAACAAGT
Source organism: uncultured Ruminococcus sp. (assembly GCA_947345935.1). GTDB lineage: Bacteria > Bacillota > Clostridia > Oscillospirales > Ruminococcaceae > Ruminococcus. The sequence goes on along the minus strand of CAMZZN010000005.1, from coordinate 22,086 downwards.
CCGATATCAAACGTGAGCTGGAAGAATTCAAGAAAATTGGAGTCCGTGTAAAGATACTCGATATCCACACAACTCTCACAGACTTTCCACCGGAGCAGGCTTGGGTACTTGAAATGATAAATGCTATCCTTATCGAAGTGCTTGGAGCTATCGCTGAGAATGAACGTAATAAAATCCGTGCTCGTCAGCGTGAGGGGATAGAGGCGGCTAAAAAGAAAAACGTCCGCTTCGGGCGACCATCAAAACCTCTACCGGAGAATTGGCAGCAAGTGATGGCTGAAGTCCGTTGCGGAAAGAAAAAGCCAGTCGAGGCAATGCGAGAGCTTGGCATATCTCGCTCATGCTACTACAGGCTTTACAATAAAAATCAAAAGTAAATATAAGGTTTGCCCCTTCGTGGGGCAGGCTAAAAAATCTTTTGCGTGAAAAAAGTGGTAAAAATGGTATTCCGAAATATATAAGCTTACATCACTCAGAAAGTGCATTCCACACCGCTTCTATACATTTTCTGTATTTCTCTATCTGATGATCACATTCTATTCTGGTTTTATTCTGTTCATCGTTCCTGTATCCATACCAGAATGTCAATGTATGTGACAGTGAGCGTAACTCATCAAACATTTCTCTGAGTTCAGAAAAGCTAAGATAATAACGGCGTAGCTTATTGTGTTCCTTAATAAAATCGACTTTCAGAGCTTCAAATTGCTGTTCTTTCTCATTCTGCTCATCATCAGATTTGAGCCAAGATGACATATGAAGTATTAGACCTATTTCATCTAGATTCATAAAGATTGTATTTAATTCAGTGATAAGAGCCTTTAGCCCTTCAAGCTCACTTGCGTTTTTTGACAATGTATTGATAACGATAGTATTGCTTCTGTTATCGTTGATAAGTGTCGTGTTGTTTATCATTGAACTAACAACTGTTTCATTGATATTGGTAGTGCTTATATTGGTTATATTATTGCTATTGTCTTCGGAATAACCATCAATGGCACTTTCAGCATTTGGGGACCCTTGAACAGAAGCAGGATCTTTTCTGGTTGAAATATCTTTAGTTCTTGAAATTGTCTTTTCATATTCTTTTGCAGCTGGTCTTAATACCTCGTCAATAAAAAAATCTGCAATCTTCTTACATTTATTTTCGGGAGTTATATCAGGAATGTCTTCTTTGAACTTACAACAAATCTTTTGGACATTTTCGGATTCCTTATCCTGCATTTTGTTTAAGTACTCTTCAATACACGACTCTATTCCTGACTGCTTTAAGCTATTAATCACATCGTATGCGATACGATTGATAGAGTTACCGCGGTTGTATCCTTTGTACGACTCATCAGAGATGCGATTGTTAGTTATAATCGAAGTATCATTTACAGCATTCAGAAATAAATACTTTGTGAGCTTGGCTTTTATGATCCCTGCTCCTTTAATGTAAAGCTTATTGATAAAGTCTTTATACTCCATAAGTACCTGGCTCCTAACTTAATTATCCAATTATCTTTTTAGGAATTTATCGATAAAAATAATTCAATTACAACAAAAGCATAGTGGAACAAACTGATGTATTTGTGACAAAGCACGTATAAAAAGATAATTAGTTAAATCTATTGACTTTGTTTTGTGGGTATAGTATAATAGTGATGTCGACAAGAACGCATGCGTGCCCACGCCCGCAAGGATCACACTGTTTTGCGCTGTGGTCCGCTCGCACACTCTGAAGTTCCATTTGCGGAAGAATGTGCTTCCAAAAGGAGGTGCAAGCAACTTGAAAATTAAAGATTTAACTAACAGAATTAAAAATATCCCGAGGATACCGGTAGCTGATCCTGATCATGCAGCAGACGAGATCGTTCCTGAGATTGTTAAAAGAGAAATACTCTTTTATGACAACAGGGCACCCGTACTCAAATTGCCGCTGTATTATCAACGTTTGAATTCAGCTGATGCAGAAGCGCTTGTTTTCGGTCTTCTTGATGACAAAGCGAAATGCATTGTTCCAAACAATGAGATCAAAGAAGCAATGAAACGTCTCTGCTACATGCCTGAATTACAGATTGACCTGACTGAAGAGTTCTGGAAAGGACAAATGTTAGTCAACCTGTCACATGGTGTATATGATGTTCTGAGACAGGAACTTGTTCCGGTTCGTGGCGAGTTCAAATTTGATTATGTGATAAACATACGTTACCGCCCTCATTGCAAACTCGATGATGCGCCTAATTTTAAGCATTATATCGAAACCAGCGTAGGAATGGAGCAGTATGAGTGCCTTATGAGGGTGCTTGGATACTGCATAAGCAGCTTAACCAAAGGACGTAAGGCTTTCGTATTCTACGGCATCGGTCGGACGGGCAAGAGCACTATACTCAATGTTCTCGAAGCTGTAATCGGCGGAGGCCTGGTATCCCATGAACCGTTTCATACTATGAGTGGTGAAAGAGCGAAGGCTCATTATGAGGGTAAACGCTGTAATATCAGCCGTGAGACAAGTACAAGACCGAATAGTAATGAGGAGAGCTTCAAGTCCTTGATATCGTGCGAGTACACGACAGGCTCAGAGAAGTATGAGAAACAGCGTGATTTCGTTGCTACTCTCAGCTTTGTCTTTGCTGGAAATTCCGATGTGGAGTTCACTTATATGGACGATGCTATCATCGACAGATTGGTTTATATTATCTTCAATCGCACTATTCCTGAAAATGAGATAGATCTTGACCTTGAGGAAAAGCTTTTTGCAGAGAAGGATGTTATCTTTTCGCTTGCTCTTGATAGCTTGAAAAGACTTATCATGGACAAGTACGACTTCAAGATGTCACAACTTGGCGAAGAACACATAAATCACCGTAGACACATTATCCATAGTGCGGAGGGTTTCCTTGATGAGAAGTGTAAGCTTTCAGATAATGGAAAGGTATCAAAGGTTGCACTCTATGCGGCGTATACAGCTTTCTGTAAAGCTAATGCATTAAAACCAGAGGGCAGAAACAGATTTTACGACAAGGTCAGAAACTACGACGCATCAATCACTGATGGCAGAGCTCCTGACAGCGCTGGAAACAGTGTTCAGGGCTTCATTGGACTATCGCTCGTCGGAGGCGAGAGTCAGGTGCCTGACAACGAATCTGAGGAGTGAAAAAGTATCTATATCCTGGGGCTCCGGCCCCGGGGTGTAGGTATTCATTCGACTGCACCATAAGGTGTGGGAGCAAGTGTATTATGTGGGAATGAACGGTACAGGATTAGCAGCTGTCCCCACAACTATAAACGAAAGGAGGCCATTAAAATGGCTAATGATATTAAGGAGTCAGAGATCAAATTCCGTTGCTCTCTTGACCAAAAAGCAGAATACAAAAAATGTGCTGATGAAGTCGGCTTGAGCATGAGCGACTTCATTCGTTCACTTTTATCCGGCAAGGAGAAGCTGGTGCTTCTCTCAGAAGGTTCAGAGATCGCTAAGAATCTTTTCCTGATTCACACTGACCTCGAATACTTTCGTAGCAACGGAGGTATTCCAGAAGAGTCGTTAAGAGCTATAATAGCAGCTCTTAATGATGTATCCACACAGCTTAATACAGTTTCTTCAAAACTGACGGATATCCGCACTGATAGCGAGGAGGTTGATTTAGATGAGTAAGCCTAATACATTTGCTGCTGTTCTCAAGTTTATAAACGGACGTAATAACAATAAGAAATACTTGCAGGGAGTGTATGATTATATTACAGATTCGGCAAAGACCGATAATGGTAATCTCGTGGCAACACATGGTTGTTCTAAAAATCATCCTCTTGAAGATATGCTGCGAAATAAGCTCTTGCATAACAAGACACACGGAAAGCAAGGTGAGCATTTTGTACTTGCTTTAGCACCATGCGGTGAAAGCAAGTCGCCTTTAGAGGTTCTCAGGGTTGTCAAAGAAATTGTGTCAACAATTTATCCCGAAAATATGGCGATTATCGCCGGTCACACAGACAGCGTGTATCTGCATTTTCACGTTGTACTTGATGCCGTAAATGCTGTGACAGGACACAAATTTTCACAGAGCCCCGCTGACCTTAACAGAGTTAAGCAAAAGACTAATAATTTACTCAAAAAGTATGGCTTTGAGATAATCACAGCGAGTGCTAATGACTTCGTTGACCATACTGACTACTCAAAGGAAGAAAGTTTCGACTTTCTTGAGCTGGATGAGTCTACGTTCATAACCGAAGCTACGGTTGAGGAGATATCATCATTCACTGATTCCGTAAGTCTTACAAACAAAATTCTTTTCAGCGGCTGGGATTATCCCAGCTGCGATAATAAGAAGTATTATGGAGGTAATTCTATGAATAATGTAAACTACACGCCCTATATGCCTCAGACACAGGCTATGCCTGTAACCACACCCACAGTAGCAAACGTTTCTTCAAATGATTCTATGCCACAGCAGACACAGGAGTTTTCCACTCCTGTTTCTACGGTTGAATCTGTTCCCACAACAGTCGAAACAACGGTAAATAGCTATCCCAACACCAATGTAGTAACTGGTCCCACATTCCGTATCAAGGGTACTCCGGAGTCTAACTTTGCAGGTTTTAACGAGCTTGTTGAGCAAACCACTGCATATGCACAAGAACATCAGCGTGAAGCTGCTAATTTGGCATTAGCTATGCAGCAGTACGGTCAGCAGAATGGTTATCCGTCAAATGTGTCGGTCTATGCCGGACCTATCTTCGACATTGATCTGACAGGTGGTATGTATCCACCGATGCCGAGCTATGACGAGAATAAGTTCTAAGACTGTGGTGTGCCCTTCGGGGCACTACCATACATCTATATTATACGATAAATAACGGAGCAGGTCAATAGTACTGCTACAAAATCTAAGGAGGAAATTTAATGTTACCGGAAAGAAAAGCAGAGCTTGCTAAACAGCTTGTTGCAATCATTTTTGAACTTACATCAGCCGGAGAGGTGCCGTCTGATGTAATGCCTATACAGCAGCCCAAGAAACCTGTTGAGATGCTCACACTGAAGGAGAGTTTGGATATTATCCCCGGTTTATCCATGCATACCCTTAGACAGCTTGTGCTTCAGGGCAAGATAAAAAGTGTGAGATGTGGTGCAGGCGTTCGCGGAAAGATCCTCGTTTCAAAGGATGAACTTTTAAGCTATTTTGCATCATGAAATAACGTGGCCTGCCGAAAGGCAGGTCATATTTCTTTATGGAGGAAATATATGGCTACAATACAGAAACGTGGCAAAAGCTACCTCATCAGAGTGAGCTGCGGCTACGATATAAATGGTAATCACAAGGAACAGTCAATGACGTGGAAACCTAATGAAAATATGAGTAAAAGGCAGATTGAAAAGGAACTTAAACGTCAGGCAGTACTTTTTGAAGAACAGGTAAGTCATGGATATAAGACTACGGCTGTAAAATTTCAGGACTTTGCAGAGGAATGGTTTGAAGAGTATGCAAAGCTTAATCTGAGAAGTACAACTTACGAGAGGATGCTTCAGCTCCGTAAAAGAGTCTATAATGCAATAGGACATCTGAGAATGGATAAAATCACAGCAAGGCAGTTGCAAGGTTTTGTGAACTCTCTCGCCAAAGAGGGGGCAAATGAGAAGACAGGCAAGCCTCTTGCGCAGAAGACTATTCGTCATAATCTCAGCTTTATCAGTGATGTGTTCAGTTATGCAGTAAAAATGGATTTGCTTTCAGATAATCCGTGCAGAAAAGTCACGGTTCCAAAAGGTGAAGTTAAGGAGAAACAGATTTATTCACAGGAAGAGATGGCACATTTGCTTACAGCTATTAATGGAGAGCCTCTGAAGTATAAGGCATTTTTCTTTCTGATAGCTTACAGCGGATTCAGAAGAAGTGAAATGCTCGGACTTGAATGGAAGGATATTGATTTTGAGAACAATATCATTACCATTAAGCGGACCTCAAATTATACCGCAGAGCGTGGTATATATACCGACACCACAAAGACAAAACGTTCCCAGCGAGTTTTGAAAATATCTCCGTATATAATGGAGATACTGAAAGACTATAAGCTGGAGCAGGACGAAGAAGCTCTCCGACTCGGAGACAAGTGGGTCGAGAGCGACAGGCTCTTTGTGAAATGGAACGGAGAACCCATGAACAACCAGACTCCTTACGGCTGGCTGAAAGAGTTCTGCGAGAAGAATGATATGCCTTTTTACGGTATACATAGTTTCAGACACTTTGCAGCAAGTTCGCTTATTTCAGCAGGCCTTGATGTTACAACAGTTTCAGGTGCATTAGGTCACTGTAATTCAGGAACCACTTTGAATGTTTATTCCCATATGTTTCAGAATGCACAGGCAAGAGTATCGGAAGCAATGGATAAAGCTTTTGCATTTCTGCCGCAGGAGGGAGATACAGACTCAAAATAATGCAGTGAATGTATAGTATAAAATAAGCTCGCTGACATCTGATGAATAACAGACAGCGAGCTTATTTTGTGTAATAAAAGCTAAATGAATAATATTCATTTTTATGCATAGGGAATAATGTAAAAAAGCGATGCTTGTACGCTAAAAAATATGAGTAGCGTACAAATAGCGTACAAACTCATTTTTTAGACAAAATACAAACTCTCAAATGGCGGTATATCGTCATTTGAGAGTTTGTGCAATGTCTTGTGACTATAAAATAGATGACATTAATTTACCCCGACTTTACGGCTTCCCTGCATAAAATTTTTCTTTATTTATTAATTTTTTCAATATTGCAAGTATGATACTTATCGTCTTTATCATAATTGATTCCGACAAGTAAAATTTCTCCTGAATAATCTTTCAGACAATCCGTGTACTGCTTTTTCTTGATCTGTTCTAAAGCTCCCTCGGCTGATTTGTCATATTTGAGTTCAACGATCATTGCAGGATTGCTGTTGTTTTTTCTCGGTCTGAAAACCAAGTCTGCATAACCTTTTCCAGCAGGAAGCTCCCGCTCGATCGTGTATTTTTTTCTTGCAGAATAATATGCAAGCGAGATCACACAGGACAGCGAGTTTTCATCGTTGTATTTTAATATTGATGTGTTATCGTTGTGTGCCTTATCTATCAGCTCTGCAACTTTTTCTTCGTTATAGTTCAGCGTTGCTTTGAGCAGTTCATCGGACTGCTTCAGTGAATCCGCAACTTCCGACCAACCCATTACTTTTATCGTGCTTGCAAACTGCTCTGAAATTTCATAATTGGGTATCGAAACTTCCTTAGTATAAAAATCATACGTCAGATAGCCGAGATGAATCAAAAGCGTCAGAACATCATCTTTTGTTACAAATGTGACCATATCATTTGTAAACGTTGTCGTATCAATTACAACTTTTCCTCCTGCGAGAAGTTCAATTATGGTATCTTTCAATCCGTCAAAATTCATCTCAATGTAGATTTTCAACGCCTCATAAGTTTCAGTTGAAGTCCAGTAATTGTCATAATCATGACCTGTCATAGACATTACAACGGAACGAGGATTATAAATTGAAACGCCCTTTAAATTATATCCGTCATACCAACGTTTCGTTTCATCAAATGGCATTTTATATTCTTCACAAAGCATTTTAACTTCAGTTTCAGTAAAACCAGTATATTCCGCAAGTTCACGAGGATTGGTCATAGCAATTTCTGTAAACATATTTATCGCTGAATGACCGCCATATTTTTTTATTGGCAGGATTCCGGTCATATAAACAAGAGCAAGATAGCTTTGATTTTTAAATAGGGCAGATAGGAACTTCAAATATATTTCTTGTGCCATGCTGTCATTTTTTTTATCTCTCAAAACACAGTCCCATTCATCGATTATAAAAATAAACGGCACCTGATATTTTTCAAAAACATCTTTCAGTGAGCGTATTAACTTTGTTTCATCATAATATCTAACATCAGGAAACTCCTTAATAATCTCAAACATTATTTCCTTTTGCAGATTAGTGAGCATTTCCGTCGTATCATCGTATTCGCTGAAAAAATCCATCATATTAATGCGGATCACATTATACTTATTCAGATGCTTTTCAAATGATTCCGAATCTGCAATTTTCAATTGGCTAAACATTTCCTTTGAATCGCATCCGCTGCTGTAGTAAGCCGTCAGCATATTAGCTGCCATTGATTTTCCGAATCTTCTTGGACGGCTGACACAAATGAATTTCTGCTCTCCAAATAGAACTTTATTTGTATATTTAATAAGTTCCGTTTTATCCACATAAATTTGCGAGTGATTCACAGCGTTGTAAAAATCCACATTACTTGGATTCAGATAAATTCCCATAAACAGCACCCCCAATCTTTCTTTATAATAAGTATATCATGTTTTACACACAAAATCAAGTACCAAAGACAAATTTTATTTAGACTTACCGTTGAACTCGTCGATCATCCTCTGATATTCCTTTTCCTCGCAGTCGATGTAATCTTTGGCGAACTGCTCCGCTTCCCCAATGCTATTTCTCACCAGTTCAAAATCAACTGCAGCAGAGAAAACATCAATTTCTACTTCTTCGGATTCGTCTGCAAAAACTTCAATTGTGAAGCCCTCACAGGCAACGATCTCGCCGTCCTTATTTTCTCTTGATAAGTTGTTATTGGGAGTGATTTTCACCCAAAATCCTTTATATTTCATAACGTCGCCCTCCTAAAATTTCATCTGCAAATCATCGTCAAAGTCAAAATCTTCATCGATTTCTTCCATTGATTGCTCATGATAAATTGAATTTTCCAGAGTCGTTTCCAGATACGATTCATCCAATCCGTTCTCTTGATAACCCTGCAAAATCGTGTTGTAATACTGCGGACTCGGCGGAGAAATTGTTCCTCGATTCATCAGATAAGCCATTCCTTTATAGGTTTTTCCGTCCATTTCAAATTGCATTTTTTCCTGCCTATAAAGCCGCGGCCACCCCTCATAACGATTCAAAACGGGCAAATCTCTTTCATCAAGCTCCCAAATCAGAACGGGGACGCTTGCGTTTTCTTTCGGCACTATCGTAGCAACTCCTCTGAATTCTAATTCATAACCCTTAATCTCAGACGTTCCCACAACCTTTGAATTGGGACACCGATATGCCATTTGCTCCAAATTGATATTGCTGCCATAGGCTATATATAGCTGTTTCTTACTCATTTTTCAACCTCCGTTACATACTCATTTCAAGTGCTTCTTCCTGTTCCGGATTCTCATCCTCAAAAACCGCCTCACGCTCGCTTTCTTGGGGTTCTACGACCTCATCGGGTACATTTTCAATTCCTTGTCTAACCTCGCTTACAGGCTCTACACGCTGCTCACGAGCGGCGATTCTCTCGGCTTTCAGACGTTCACGCTGTTTTATCGCATCTTCCGGGTGCAGCCACGCTATATTGCCCTCAAGATGAGAAAGAAGATGTTTTCTGCAATTTTTGAATTCGTCACCGTTCAGTCCAATGCGAATCAGCCAGCATCGAAAAGTGTACCGAGGATTCTCACTTTGCGTCACACGAGGACTTGCTGATTTCTGCGTGAGAGCCTGATTGCTGACTGCCAGTACCAGTGAAATATACGCTCTCAGTACTCCTGCATTCAGGCTGCTGTTGAACGCTCTCACTTCAATATTATTATCAGTAAACACCGGATGTAAATTCAAACATCGATATCTGGACGAATCATAATGGGAGTGATATTCCGCATTATCGCCGTACCACAGCCGTTTTATCGTCTGCAAATCCTTTGGTTTTCTCTTATTTAATTCCTCCAAAAATCGCTTATCAACTTTTTTGCAATAGGTACTTTCACGATCGGATTCGACCTGCAAAGCCTGATACAGCATATCCTCTTTACTTGCGAAAATATTAACAAGATTACGCAGCTTTTGCGGATCATAAGGCTCAAAATCGATGTGAATATGGATTCCTGTTGATTCATTACAAACGCCGCCGCTTCGCCGAATGGAGCGCACAACCTCCTGCAACAGAGCCATATCTTCGTACTCTAAAATTGGCGTTACAAGCTCCACAGAATGCAGCTTTGACGCAGGCTCGCCATTCTTTGTTGTACATCGAATGCTTGCATCGGACATTATTTTCCAACGTCGTCCCTGATTGTCGTAAACGTCATAGCGATCGTAACTGCCGCCGAAATGCTCCGGCGAACCGCCTAAAACTTTGCTTATCGCTTTTGCTGCAGCGGCCCTTGTCAAGCCTGTACACTCTACTTCGACTCCAAATTTTTGAGTTTTTATTCCCTCAAAATTACCCGACAAATTATCATCTCCCTCACAAAAAACAGCCTGTAAAATTAAATTTACAAGCTGAATTTTTTATTATTCAATATCAGTTTTTACTTCGTATCCGCCCTTGAAAATCACCAGTATTTCACCTTTATTCAGCACTTTTATGCACTCAATTAATTTTCGTATCAAAACGTTATCAAAGGTTTCCAACTCGAATTTTTCATGCTCGATCATATCCATAATTTTATCAAGCTTTGCCTGAGTTTCGGCGGAAGTTTTATTTTGTGATTTTAGTATTTCCAGCCGTTCGGTAAGCTGCTGTTCCTCGCTGTATAGCTTTGCAAATTCGCTGTCAAGCTTGTCCTCATCGCAGCCGCCCGATGCTATTAAATTTACAAGATCATTTCTTGCTCTGTCGATTTCTTTTAATCTGTTTTCAATGCTGATAATTTCCTCCTGCCCCTGACATTCCAAAACTGTTCCGATATTCGCTTTTAAAATTCTTGCAATGTCATTTCGGCAGGAGTAGTAATTATTTATTGCGTGAATTATGCCTTTGTGGAGCGATTCTTCCTTTATCGTCGGCGAATCAGGACAGTATTTTTTACCATGCTCCAGTCGGCTGATACACCGCCATACGATCTGCTTTTTTCCTCTCGCAGCCCATGTAGTTCTGCGGTATGGAGAGCCGCAATTACCGCATATCAACAGCTCCGTCAGTGCATATTTACTGGAGTATTTGCCTTGCTCGGTAGTCGTTTTATCGCTGATTTTTCGCTTACTGGAACGCCTTGCAAGCTCCTGCTGAACCCGATTAAACGTGTCACGATCAACGATCGGATCGTGATGATCCGTCACCAGAAACATTGGACGCTCGCCCTTATTTTTCACGATTTTATGCGTTATGCAATCAAGCGTGTAAGTTTTTTGCAGCAGGCAGTCACCAACATATTTTTCATTTTTCAGAATGCTGCTGATAAGCGATTCATTCCAGATTTTTTTGCCCTGCGCTGTCAAAATTGCTTTATTTTCAAGGTGATTTTTAATGTTTCTCATGCTGTATCCGTCAAGGAAAAGCTTGTAGATCAACCGAACGATTTCTGCTTCTTCGGGAACAATTTCCGGCTTACCGTCAGCGCCCTTTTTGTAACCGAGCAGATACTTGTACTGAAACTGAACCTTGCCCTCACGGTAGGCTTTTTCCTTGCCCCATGATACATTTTTTGAAATTGATTCACTTTCTGCCTGAGCAAAACTGCCATATAATGCGATCATAAATTCCGACGTCATTGTCAGCGTATTTATTGCTTCCTTTTCAAAAATCACACCGATTCCAAGCTCTTTAAGCAGTCTTACATATTCAAGGCAATCCACGGTGTTTCGGGAAAATCGACTGATTGATTTTGTTATCACAAGATCAATTTTTTTCTTTTTGCACATTCGGATCATGCGGTTAAATTCAGTACGCTTTTTCGTTTGAGTACCGCTGATTCCTTCATCGGCAAAAATTCCGGCAAGCGACCACTCCTTTTTTCTGTTGATCAGATCGGTGTAATATGCGATCTGCACCTGATATGAATTCTGCTGTTCTTCCTGTTCAGTGCTGACACGGCAGTACGCTGCAACTCGCAACTGGTGGTATTTATCCCTGTTTTCCGCTGTTTGTACTTTCGCAGGAATTATCGTTACGTTCGATGCTGTGGGCATTTTCATTCGTCCTTTCTGTTGTATTTTTTATTACGATACCGTTGATAAATTCAATTTCAACGGTACAAAAATGGCTTATCCAAATTCGTGAAATACACGCTTTGAATAAGCCAATATCGAGCGTATTTAATTGTTCATGATTTTCAAGCAGAGCCTTGATTTCCGCTGTTTTCTGCGGATTTTCATCGTAAGTACAGCAGTCATATTTCATCTGTGCAAGTCTGAAAATTTCAGATTTTATTCTGTCGAAATCTATCTGTACGGAATCTATCATTTGATTTATTTCATTTTGTTTGCGAATTACAACGGCGGTAGGAGAATATGTGCTGATCTCGCTGTTATTTTCAATCAAATTCGGATTCGCAATTACTGCATTCATAACAGTCAGAACTGCTCCGATAATCATCTGATCTGTCAACTGATATTCAAGTCTGTAACAGTCAGGATTTCTGCAGTCCCATTTTTCGCAGCGGCAGTTACCGCCGATTCGTGAAAGCCTATGACCGCATTCAGAACAGTATGTACGGTTTCTGATTTCCTGCAATTCTTCCGAAATTACGCACACAGAAGTTGCTTTCTGAACACGCTTTTTATTCGCAATTTTAAAAGTTTCCTCGTCGATAATCTGCGGATATTTGCCGTTTCCGAGATACTTTTCATTCTCGATTATTCGCTTTACCATGTTTTTATTCCAACGCTCAGAATCGACGGTATATCGGATTTTCTCTGACTCCATAAGTTTTGCAATTTGCAATAAGCTGCTGCCGTTTAAATATTCCTCAAATATTCTGATAACCGCTTTTGATTCCATAAAATCTGCTGTGATCTTGCCGTTCCGCATACAGTAGCCAAACGGTATTGTTCGATTTTTTGCCATTATATCAGCTCCTGTTACAATATAAATAGTCGGTAAAACCATGACGTGCCAGCCATGGTTTACACGCACTCATTTCTGAGCTACAATGAAAGCAGTGATTGGAATGACGCTCACCTCCTTGGGACAAAGCGCCCGTATTTAAGACTGTCATCCATGCTTTCATTGCAGTGTTCGTTTTTGCAGGTTGAGCCGCCGAATCGGTGCGTTCGTGTCACCCAACAGATTGAATAGGTAATGAGAAAAAAGCGTGGCTTCCGATTACAAATTCAAACAGGAGTGATGTTAAATGAACGCGGTAGGTATCGATGTTTCCAAAGGCAAAAGCACTGTTGCGGTGCTCAGACCATTCGGAGAGGTGGCGGTTTCACCTTTTGATGTTATCCATAACGACAGTGACCTGAATCGCCTTGTTGCGCTTATACGATCATTGCCGGGTGAATCAAAGGTTGTTATGGAGTACACCGGTACATATTTTGAACCAATAGCACAATATCTCCATAACAACGGTATATTTGTTTCCGTAGTCAATGCTCTCTTAGTTCATAACTATGGCGGAAACTCTTTAAGAAAGGTCAAGACGGACAAGAAAGACGCTTTGAAGCTTGCCTCCTATGCTCTTGACCGCTGGACTGAACTTGATGAATATATTCCTGCCGATGAACAGCGTAAAACATTAAAGATGCTCAACAGGCAGTACAATCAATCCAATAAAATTCAGACCATGATGAAAAACAATCTTATCTCGCTGACCGATTCCGTATTTCCGGGTATTAATAAAATCTTTACATCACCGGAAAGGCAGTCTGACGGTCATGAGAAGTGGGTGGATTTTTTAAATGCTTTTCCTCATAAAGACTGTATTGCCGAACTTTATTTATCTGTTTTCAAGACAAAATACAAAAGCTGGTGTAAGAAAAACAAATACAACTATTCTGATTCAAAAGCAGAAGAAATACATGCTTTCGCAAAGTCAATTATCGCTGTTCTACCGCTGAATGACAGCGTGAAATTACTTGTTACTCACTCTGTTATGCAGCTTAACGCCATTCTAGAAACTGCGTCTTCTATTCGAAAAGAAATGGACAGAATTGCTTCTTCGCTGCCCGAGTACGACACTGTAATGTCTATGTTCGGAGTAGGAAAGGTGTACGGTCCTCAGCTCATAGCCGAGATCGGTGACACCAGACGTTTCAGAAACAGAAGAGCAATTACCGCTTTCGCCGGGCTTGACGCTCCGCCGTACCAGTCAGGACAGCTTGATGTAGCTTCAAGGCACATTTCCAAGCGTGGCTCTGCGGCTCTCAGAAAGGTTCTTTTTCAGATAACCGAAGTTTTCATTTTGAACAAGCCTGAAAACGAACCTATATATCAATTCATTGACAAGAAACGTTCCGAGGGAAAGCATTATTATTCTTACAGGATCGCCGCTGCAAACAAATTTCTGAGAATATATTACGCCAAAGTAAATCAGGTTATGGAATCGCAATAACTTCAGACTTTACATTCTCATCAGGCTGCTTCAAAATTTTTATATGAAGCGGTCTTTTTGTCATGCCTTTTTTATCATTGTGAATTATTTGTAAATTCAGCTCTTTAGCGCTTGACTTTTATTTGCAGGTCTTAAATTTTAATCCGCCAATCATATGGAACTCTAACTCGTTTTGATTGACGACCACAATCTTCTCAACGATATTTTCAAACGCAGATTCGTCAAATTCATTTATCGGCTCGATTTGCTTTTTAAAATGATCTATCAGCATTTCAAGCTGCTCCAAAGTTTCGTCCTCGTCATCGGAGCGAGTAAGTTTTTTCAATTCTGATTGCAGCTTATTTATTTTCGCCGTAAGTTCAGTGGTCTGTTCAAGATATTTGACATTGTCCAGAAATCCTTTTGTTTTCAGCCGAGCAAGTACATGAGTCTGCTCCTTTAATTTTGCAACCTCCTTATGAATCTCCATAACATTGGAATTACCATTAAATTGGCGGATTTTCAGCTCATGTAATGCGGTCTGTAAGGGGAGTAGTATTTGTTTGTAATTGTGCCAGAGCTTGTTGTGAAGTTTAATAAATATGCTGTAAATCATTTCTTGAGAAATTGGCTTTATTTCGCAGTCTGACGCATTTAAATTATGCTTTGAACAAGTCCAGCATACTTTTTTATTGATCATTTTTCTTTTGAATGAACAGCCGCATTTTCCGCACTTTATTTTGCAGCTTAAAGTATATGTTTTTTCGGAAAATTTGCTGTTTTCTTTTTGTTTTGCAATTAATTTCTGCACTATTTCAAACATTTCTTCGGATATTATGATCGGCATTGTATTCTGAACAAGATATTGCTCTAATTCGCCCTTATTTTCTTTTTGCCTGTACGGAAAACTACCGGTGGTATAAAACTTTTGAAAAATTGATTTGCCAGTGTATTTTTCGTTCATCAAAATATATCTGATCGTATTTTTGCACCATATATAGCCTTTTTCACCTTTATCTATCTGTGTCGTATTCAGTTCCTTTGCTATGCTTTCCATGCCGTTTCCGCTGATATACTTTGAAAAAATGTAATTTACAATTCCCGCTTCCGATTCGTTTATAACAATTTTTCCGTTAATTCTTTCATATCCGTATGGAAGCTGAGCCGGATTAAAGGTACCGTTTTCCATTCGCTTTTTTATGCTCCAGCGCATATTCTGTGATATTGAAATTGATTCTTCCTGAGCAAGTCCGCCCATGATCGTTATCATCATTTCATCAGTCATATTGGCAGTGTCGATGTTCTCTTTTTCAAAATATATCGTAATTCCAAGAGATTTCAGTTCTCTTACATTCTTTAAACAATCCTTTGTATTTCGGGCAAAACGGCTTATTGACTTTGTGTAGATTCTGTCAATTTTACCCTTTCGGCAGTCTTTCATCATACGCAAAAATTCTTCACGCTTGTCCTCGCGAGTACCTGTTACACCCTCGTCGGCATAAATGTCGATTAAAGTTTCCGTATCTGAATTCTCAAAAATCTGACCGTAGTACCTTGTCTGTGACATGAAAGAATTAAGCTGATCTTCGCTGTCGGAACTCACTCGGCAATACGCTGCACAGCGAATCATAGTGCTTTTTTCTTTTGTTATTGTCGGCTGTATTACTGTTACTGTCGGCATTTTTCTCACCTCCGCTTCACCAACAATGATACCATATTTCTTCACAAAATGGTATCACCAAACCCGACAAAATTACTTGTCGGAATCTGTGCGATCTATACATTTATCGGCGTCTGAGGCAGCCGTGCAAAGGCACATTGCAACCACTCCTGTTGTTCCGCCAACCATTAAACCTATTATAAATTCTAACATTTTATCCTCCTACGCAGCGTCCTTTGCGGACGGGAATTCTTTGTAAATATCCTCTGTATTTCTGCTGCTGAAATTCTGTTTTTCCGCTGTTTCAAGCATTTTATCAAGTTGCTTTTCAACAAAGATTTCGGCTAAGTATTCAGCAAATTCTGCCTGTCCGAATTTAGTCATCAACACTCACCCCTATACTTATTTTTACTGCCTTATCCACTTTCTCCATAATTTCCAAACCTACCGAGCCTATATAATTTTGTAGCCTGTTACGATCGATCGTGCGTATCTGCTCGGCAAGTACAATGGAATTTTTAGACAGCATTTTAGATCCGCAAATGCGAATGTGAGTAGGCATTTTTATTTTTTTTGCCGATGAAATTGGCAGCACAACTACCGTCGGACTATACTTGTTCCCCACATTATTCTGCACTACCAGAACAGGTCTGACACCGCCTTGTTCCGAGCCGATAATCGGGTCAAGATCAGCATAAAAAACATCACCACGTTTTATGATCATTAATTTTATCTCCTCCAGTTTTATGTAATACTGCGGTCTGCCAAACGCACACCGCAGTAATAACTTGTTTTGCCTTCGTCTGATTTTCAGACGATCATCCATGATATTTATTCTCAATATCCGTCATGGCGGAGCTTTACAGGCGATCGGCAGCTTACCGATCTCATGGAAATCTCATCCCCCTATGGTTCTCATAGAGCCGCCCCCATTGCTTGAGTCTGTGGCTGGACGGAAGTATCATTATCCTCACACGTTTCATTGCCGTTCCAAAAAGCTATTTCGAATTTTGAAGCTGCATATTTATCGCTCGTCCGATTGGAGTCCTGGCGTATGGCTTCTGTAGCTGACGATTTATAGACCGCCCGTGTGATTAACGTACCTGTAAAGTTGATATTCAATTTTCAAGTTTCAAAAAGGATTTATTTTTCCTTACGCTTGTATACGGTAAGATGCAGACGTTTTGATACCCCCTAAATTTTTATTTTTTTAAAAGTTTGTTAAGTTTGCACAAAATTTTAGCTTTCTTTTTGTTGATATTCTTCTGACTGATACCATAAAATTCAGCACATTCACGCTCTGTTTTATTTTGAAAATACAGCATAGTTATCAGCTCACGTTCTGAATCTGATAATAATTCAAGGCTGTTATAAAGTTTCTCAACAAATATTTTTCGGTCTGTTTCCGTTTCAACATTATAATCAGTCTTAAATTCTTTAAAGTTTTCAAATGCATTTTCATGTCCACCGATCAATGCCGAAAACTGTATTTCGTGATCATAAAATGAGTTATTGTTATTTTCAATAGACCATTTTGTCCTTTTATATTGAGTGAAAACTTCATCGCTCACCTCAACTTCCACGATTTTTTTCGATATCGTATCGTAAACACGCACTGTGTTTTTCTTCATCTTTTCACCTCCGTTCGATTCAAAATCAAACGAAGGCTATGGATATTCGGCAATAAAGCATTGCCAAAAATTGCAAATATACATAAAAAACTCCAATTTGCTTTTAAAGCAAATTGGAGTCAAAAAATAGGAGTCGACAATATAGCTTTAAAAGCTGCTTGTCAAACTCCTACTCTATATTTTTTCATATACGTGGTGTCTGTACTAAGTCAGAATATATTATTTTAATTTCCTTGTGACATTTCCAACATTTTATCATAACTACGCATGATACATTATGCCGATTTATCAAATTTTCATCTATAACAATATCAAATAATCTGCCGCTGCATATCGGACAGCGTACCTGATACTGCGATTTCTGCTTTTTTTCTTTCACATTATCCTTATCGCCTCTTTTTAGCTGAACAGCTAAAATTTATCACAATAATTTTGCGGCTTATACCGCAAAATTATTGTTCATTTTTGGGAAAGAAATTCAGTAAACTTCTTCCAGTCCTCATCAGATGCGTCAACTTTCATTGCATATCTCAGCGCATTTTTTACAGCTTCTCTTGATTGAATATATTCCGATATATCTGGACAAAATACTCCTGATACTTTACTGTACAATTCATAAAAGCAAACGATTTCGTCCTCATCAAGTTCGAATATAATAATCATTTTTTTTAGAAGCTGAATATCGGGATTTACCCTTTTGCTGCGTTCAAGCTGAGAAAGATAACCCGTTGAAATACCGATTTTTTTCGCTAACTCAGTTGATGTCAATGAGAACTCCTTTCTCTTTTCGGATATGAACTGACCGAAATCAGTTGCATAGATCATCGTTTATTTTTTCCACTTTACTGTTCATTTATATTTTTTAGCTTGTAATCCATAAGATTTTGGTATGACATATATTAACCATATAGCTTCTCATATTCACTGATAGCAAAGTTATCCGTCATACCAGCGATATAATCACAGATCATTCGCATTAAACAAATATCCTTATTATCCTGTCCGCTTCCGCGATAGGAAGTAATATCGGATTCAAATTTGTGGCGAATTTCACCGATATCTCCCATATAGTCTATATCTGATTTTTCATTCTTATGAAATGTCCTGTAGGTATTTCTTATGACCGTATCAGGAAGCTGCTGTGGATTCGTATAATAGGCTTCAAATAAGTTTTTGATAATGTACTTACCTTTAGAATCACTTCTCTGAACATCATGTGTATACAGAGCAAGGGTCGACATTTTAGATTTAAATTTGTCGATGATTTCTTTGTTTTGGTTACTGCCATATGTGTCATATGATACAGCGTTTTTTATATCATCACCATTTACATCAAGAGAAAAAATTCGACTAAGATTAAAATTATGTTTTCTGCCGAGTATCACAAGATTTTTTTCAGAACTGTTAACAAGAACAGTTACCAATGTATTTACAACTATTTTGGAAATAGTGGAAATAAAATGCTCTTTTGATATTTTACGAGTGTTTTGAATTTCTGATTTCAATTCATCAAACCTTTTCTTATCCTCATTGCTCATTAAATCAGAATCGTAAAAAGGCTGAATAAGTTCAATAACCTTGCAGTAAGACATAACCTTGTTTCTAATTGAATCCTCAAGATCATGATGCATTTGTGCAATTTCGTCTGCCTCTCGTACTATCAGCGCTTCAAATGTCCATGCAGGGATACCGTCTTTATGTGAACAATACTTTTCATACTGCTTATAGAATAGAGGCTCCACAAAATTTGTGCTTACACGTTTCGCTTTATAACTGATATTTGAATGATTCATAATACCCCACAATGTATAATTGGTAAGATTTAAACCAAATTCAGTTCCTCTCATATCCATATCCTCAACCAGACATCTTACACTCTGTAAATTATGCTTAAATCCATATTCGTTTTTGGAATCTTCAAGGGCATCCAGATCATCTTTGTTTTGTTCATATATTTTGTAAGTTGAAGTAGTTTTGGGAATCTGAAGATTCGCAATATTAGGCGGAGACATTATTTCGTGCAATATCCTTTCTCCAGCATGACCGAAAGGAGTGTGACCGATATCATGTCCTAAGGCAATGGCTTCAGTCAAATCACAATCAAGATCAAGAGCCTTTGCAATCGTTCTTGCTATCTGTGAAACTTCAAGCGTATGAGTAAGTCTTGTCCTCCTATGATCTGATCCACTGCTTGGTGTATAAACTTGTGTTTTACCGGAAAGTCTCAGAAATGCTCTGCAATACATTATCTTATCCCTGTCCGACATAAATTTGTTTCTGTACTTGCTTCCCCGTGAGTAAATGCTGCTGTCGTTTACAAGTTCGCTGCATCTTAATGCGGTGCTCAAATCCGCAGCTAATTTTCCTGATTGTGACATACTGCCCCTCCTTTAATAATCCGCTGTAATTCTCAAAATTACAATTTTTTAATTAAAATACAAATTCTCTTTTTATTCGAGAGTTTGTACTTTCAATATATCATAAATCCGAGGTAACTTCAATAAGTTTGCACTGAAATGTCGTTTTTTGACATTGAATGGTAAAAAATGCTGCACCCCAGTGATGAAAGTGCAGCATTTTGAACTAAACTGATTTTTGTTTTTGTGCAAATTAAGGATTAAAGAAGCGGATTTTCTTCTAGTACAGCTATCTCTTGAAATTAATCTGACAGTAATCGAATTAAAATTAATAGTAAAAATATATTCTTATATTACCCTATGGGATACTCTAAGTTCTCAGATCCTTCGTTTTGTTTGAGTATATTTATAATGCTATCAATATCAATTCCAAATATATCTTTATCAGGAACCTCTGAGTATTGTATTCGTGCATCTCCAGTAATTCCAATATTATAGACATATACTTTTTTTTCTGATATAAAACTAATAATTATGTCATGTGATGGACAATCACAACCTATTCCATAATTAGACTTTGCATTGAAACAATCTACTAATTGGTTAATTTGTTCAACATTGTTTATTTCAAGCGGAGAGACTAACGAAAGTTGTTTTGCTATTCTTTGATTATATTCAACACGAATTGATGATATATCACCAAGCTTAGGTGGTTGTGAATTATATTTTTTGATAATCATAATAATTACTATGATTATTATGATTATCACGAATAAAGTTAACAGATACCTTTTGTTAATTTGCTTCAATAATCGGATCATCTCCTAACCTATTATAAAACCTTTCATGATAGATTTCATGGTGACATTTTTAATTGTATAAAATCTATTAATAGAAATCATACTGAATGTTAATAGTATTCTGTTGAATTACATTATACTTACTGAATTCTAAAGTCTTAAAGTAATATACTTAATCCGCAAAACTTAAATTAAATAGATTTAAGTCGCACGTTTATTTTGAGCTACTTTTTGTGCCATAAGGTACAAATCGCTTACTTAACACAAGGAAATCAATTCTCTATAAAAATGAGTTTTGCGGATACAAGTAATTTATTAAGGCATTAATTATTAAAAGTTACTTTCAAATTTTTTTAGTGTTTAACGATGACTACCACCACCTCCATGAGATCCCGAACGATTACCATAAGTTATTTTTCCCGGTTCGCGACCATCTTTACACAACTCCTTAAAGACATCTCCACCTTCCTCAACAGAATAATCGCGATTAACTTTAAAGAATGGATTTTTAGATTTAAAAATAAATGTAACGCCGCCATCCCAACCAGTAACTTGTGATATATTATTTTTTTCATAAAAAGCTTTTGCTATATTTGTTTTAAAATCTTTATTTGCAGTATTACAAGCGCTAAAATACAACTTATTAGCAGACATGGTCTTTAAATTATCAACACTTCTATCATTAGATCCCATAACATTAAAAGAACTAGAATACAGTTTTGAACCATCACTAAAGAAAATATATCCATTAAGATAATCATTAGCATTTTCATTCTTGTAATTAACATGTCCATGTGATATAACCTGGATTGCTCCTACAGAATCAGGAAGCTTATTCCATTGGTCAACAAATTCTTGTGCCGAATTCACTCCAATAACCTCACATCCTCCATAAGTACCACTATATTCTTTCTGAATTATTTCAGCTTGTCTTTTGTTTCGATCTGTCTCAGCAGGATCATTTTCATAAATTGAATAGAATACATAGCTTTTCTCATCAGATGGTGCATAAACTGTCATTGGATTAAAAATAAAATCCAAAAATTTATCAATCCAACTATGTCCACTTGAATCGATGAATATAACAGGATTATTAGCACAGTAGGTATAAAGATTCAAACTCAGCGGATCTTCATTCCTGCCAGCATATGAATCCCTGCTAATAAACCTACCAGTAGTCGGATCATAATATCTCGCTCTAAGATAAATCGTACCCGTTTCAGCATCAAAATATTCGCCGCAGTAACGGAAGGGATTAGCATCGGAATCATTAATATTCTTCTCAACACCGAAAGCATCATAAGTGTACGACTTAATTACATCACCGTCAGCATCTGTGAGGTTTACAACGTCACC